>NZ_CP048814.1:681428-1362857 GCF_014217785.1 Rhodococcus triatomae
CGCAGCACCCCGAGTTGTGCGGCGCGTGCATGATCGGAGCTGGGTGATTGCCGGAACGCCCGGGCCAGCGCACCAGCCTGCTCGACCTCGCTGCGGCGCGGCGCGTACACCGGGAGGATCAGCGCGATCAACACACCGACGAGGGTGGGATGTACGCCCGACTCGAAGAACGCCACCCAGGTGGCGGCGGCCACCACGAAGTACGCGACCCCACGCCACACCTCGAGCCGCCGCAACTGCATGATCACGAGTAGTCCGAGTCCGCCGAGCATCAGAAACCCGAACGACAGGTCCTCGGTGTAGAAGACGGCGATGATGGTGAGCGCCCCGATGTCGTCGGCGACCGCGAGGGTGAGCACGAAGACCCGCAGCCGCGCTGCGTTCTTCGGGCCGACCAGGGCCAGCGCACCGAGCACGAAGGCGGTGTCGGTCGACACGACGACGCCCCACGCCCGTGCTTCCTCTCCGGTCGGATTCAGAAGCAGGAACACCAGCGCGGGCAGCGCGAGCCCGGCCGCCGCGGCCACGAGCGGCACCGCGGCCCGGCTCCGGTCGGTGAGCTCTCCGATCGCCAGTTCCCGCTTGACCTCGAGACCGACGACGAAGAAGAACAGCGTCATCAACGCGTCGTTGACCCAGTGCTTGACGTCGAGGGTGATGCCGTAGTCGCCGATCTGCACCGACACGGGGGTGTGCCAGAACGTCGCGTACGAATCCCCGATGTTCGCCCAGAGAAGGGCGAGTGCCGTCGCCGCGAGCAGGAATCCCGCCGCCAACTTGTCGTCGCCGGTGTCGTCGCGCAGTACCGCGAGCCGCATCGACGCCCGGCGCAGCCGGGATTGCTCGGCGACCATCGAACTCCTCTCCCGAACTCGACGTTCGCTCAGCGTAACCATCCGGAGAGCCCGCGCCCGGGAGTACCGTCGGGAGGCGACGGACGTCACGCGACCGCACATGAAGGAGCGGACCATGGCAGGCGAACTGTCCTTCTTCGAACTCGGCGTCGGCGACCCGGCCCAGGGCCGGGAGTTCTACCGGTCGCTGTTCGGCTGGTCGTTCGAGCCCAGCCCCGGCGGTGACGGATTCGTCGTGGACACCCCCAACATTCCCGGCGGCATGCACGGCGGGGATGCGGGCGGTGGCCCGTATCTGTTCTTCGCGGTCGACGATCTCGACGCGGCCGTGGCCCGCGTCCGCGAACTCGGCGGCAGCATCGAATCGCTCGGCGACGACCACGTGGAGGACGACCCCGACACCGTCCCGCGGTTCGGCCGATTCCGGCTGTGCCGAGACGATCAGGGCTCACCGTTCGGCCTGCACCAACGGCCCTCGGCCGACTGACGAACACGCCGGGAGAGCCGCTGCTCACACCCCGCGACGACCTACCGTGAGCCGGGAGTACCCTCTGTCGAGTGTTGTTCCTGACCTGTCGGCGCTACGTCGACCTTCGCCTCCAGGCGAGCGCGATCTGTCCGCGCTCGGCCTGATCGTCGGCAACACCCTTCCCCCTCACTTCACTTCCTTCGGCCGCGCCCGTCTGCCGTGCGCCGCCGCGCGAAAGGTACACCCGTGTCCGATTCTGCTGCGCCCACGCTCGCGGAGAAGTCCCGCTTCCCCCGGTGGGCCACCTCGTTCGGCCCCCAGGTCCTCGCCGGCCTGGTGATCGGTGTCGTCCTCGGGCTGGTCGCCCGGGCGATGCCCGACGCCGCCGACGGCAACGACAACTGGCTGATCGGCACGCTGAGCACGATCGGTTCGAGCTACGTCAAGCTCCTCACCGTGGCGGTGATCCCGCTGGTGTTCACCGCGATCGTCAGCTCGATCGCGAATCTGCGTGAGGTGGCCAATGCCGCGCGCCTGGCAGTGCAGACACTGCTGTGGTTCGCGATCACCGCGTTCATCGCGGTGATCATCGGCATCGCCGTCGGCCTGATCACCCAGCCCGGCAACCACGCCGGCGTCGCGGCCGAGGCCGCGAAGGAACCCGCGAGCACCGGCTCGTGGTGGGCCTTCGTCACCGGCCTGGTCCCGAGCAACTTCCTCGGGCTGAACGCGAGGACCACCGTTGCCGACGACGTCGCGACGACGTCGTTGAGCTTCAACGTCCTTCAGTTGCTGGTCATCTCGGCAGCGATCGGCATCGCCGCACTGAAGGTCGGCGAGAAGGCCGAGCCGTTCCTGAACTTCAATGCATCCCTGCTGGCGATCATCCAGAAGGTGCTGTGGTGGATCATCCGCCTGGCGCCCATCGGCACGGCAGCGCTGATCGGCAACGCGGTCGCCAGCTACGGCTGGGACGCGATCGGCTCACTCGGCTGGTTCACCGCCGCCATCTATCTCGGCCTCGCCCTCGTCTTCTTCGTGGTCTACCCGGTTCTCATCAGGGCGCACGGACTGTCGGTGCGTAGCTTCTACTCCGGTGTCTGGCCGGCAACGCAACTGGGATTCGTCTCCCGTTCCTCGATCGGCACCCTGCCGCTGACGCAGCGGGTCACCGAACGCAACCTCGGTGTGCCACGTGAGTACTCGTCGTTCGCGGTGCCCCTCGGCGCGACCACCAAGATGGACGGCTGTGCCGCCATCTATCCGGCGATCGCGGCGATCTTCGTGGCCCAGTTCTACGACGTGCCGCTGTCCGTCACCGACTACCTCCTGATCATCGTGGTCTCGGTCATCGGCTCCGCGGCCACCGCGGGGACCACCGGTGCCACCGTCATGCTCACGCTGACACTGTCGACCCTGGGGCTGCCGCTCGCCGGCGTCGGCCTGCTCCTCGCGGTCGAGCCGATCGTCGACATGGGCCGCACCGCCGTCAACGTGACGGGGCAGGCGCTGGTGCCGACCATCGTGGCCAAGCGGGAAGGGCTGCTGAACCGCGAACTCTACGACGCGCCGCGCGACGGCGATCCGTTCGCGGACGACACGACCACCGTTGACGAACGGTCGGTGGCCGCACCCGCGTAACCTCACCGCTGAACAGGCGGAAGGAACGACGGTGGCAGCAGACACACCCAGCATCGAGCGGCTCGTGGCGCAGCTGTATCGCGCCCGCTCACGGGCCTGGGACGTCGCGATGGTCGCCGGCACCCAGTTCCTCGAGTCGATTTCCGACGACGTCCTCGACAGCCAGGATCGGGACCGGCTGGACGCGAGCACGTCGCGGATCAAGAAGCGCAGCCGCGCCGCCGACAAGATGCGCCGCAAGATCGCCGAGGGCGTCTTTCCGGCACCCCGGACGATGGAAGACGTGGAGGCGGCCCTCCACGATCTGCTCGGCGTCAAGGTGCTGTGCAAGAGCCCACGTGATCTGCGCGCGTTCACCACGGCCCTCGAGTCGGCGTGCACGGCGGGCGATTCGTCGGTGCGCTTCGCCGTCCCGCCGATCGACTACGTGGAGAACCCGAAGGAGAGCGGCTACCGCGCGTACCACGCGGTGCTCGACGTCCCGGTGGCCACCAACCACGGGGACCAGATGGTCAAGATCGAGGTCCA
This sequence comes from Rhodococcus triatomae, assembly GCF_014217785.1. Classification (NCBI taxonomy): domain Bacteria; kingdom Bacillati; phylum Actinomycetota; class Actinomycetes; order Mycobacteriales; family Nocardiaceae; genus Rhodococcus; species Rhodococcus triatomae. The sequence continues at coordinate 684,921 of NZ_CP048814.1, forward strand.
GGTGAAGACCCGGCTACAGGACGCGTGGAGTGAACTCACCCACGAGGACATGTACCGACCGGGCGAAGCACTCAAAGCGGACCCGGTGCACCAGGACTATGCGCGCCGGATGGCGGATCTGCTCACCACGGTCGACGACATGGCCGACACCCTGGCGATCGAGTTGGACACCAAGACGACGGCCGATCCCAGCCGTCCGCTCGTCGGCGACGATCTCGACGCGGCGAAGGAGCGGACGATCCTCGCCCGGGTCACCCGGACCGGGCCGCGCTACGCGCTCGCCGTGGGACCGGACGGACGCCGCGGGCTGATTCCCGCCAAGTCGGTGCGCGCAGTCCTCGGGACGTCCGACCGGATCCGGGTGAGCGACCACCTCGACGTCGGCGACCGGGTCGCGGTGCTCGTCGACGAGACCGAGGACGCCCTCTACTTCCATCCCGCGGCGCTGCCCGATCGGAAGAACCCCAGCTGAGCGACCCTCCGGCCGAGCTACTGGCCGGTTCGCTAGCATCGGGCGTCGTGACCGACAGCGCTGTGGACGATCCGATCCGCCCTCCCACCCCGGCGATCGAGAAGACCGTCCCCGATCTGTCGAAGCCGCGCCTGCTCGCGGTGCTCGCGTCGCTGATCGCGATCGTCTCGACGCTCTCGATCCCGTTCCTGCCGGTCCAGCAGGAGGCCGCGTCCCTGTCCTGGCCGCAGGACGGCACCACCACCGGCGTCGAGGCCCCCCTCGTCTCGTACGCGCCGTTGAGCCTCGACGCGGATATCCCCTGCACCGCCGTCGCCCCGCTCGCCGCCGGCGGCGGCGGGGTGCTGCTCTCGACGGCCCCACCGGGAGCCGCCGACGCCGAGCGCTACGGTCTCGTCGCCCGGGTCACCGCGGGAGAACCGGCACAACTCCAGGTCACCGTGCGCGACCGCATCATGCTGTCCGAGCCGGTGACCACGCTCACCGACTGCACCGTCGAGATCCGCGCGGACTCGTCCCGGACCACGGTGGGCGTCTCCGACCGCGCACCGACCGTGTTCGAGGGCGACCTGCGCCCCCAGATGGTGGGTATCTTCACCGACCTCGACGGCGCCGCCCCGACCGGCATGCGGGTGGACGCCGAACTCGACTCCCGCTTCTCCTCGAGCCCGTCGGCGATCAAGCTGGTCGCGATGGTCGTGGGCATCCTGGCCACGGCACTCGCCCTCCTCGCACTGCACCGGCTGGACGCGAGCGACGGCAGGCGCTCGCGCCGGTTCCTCCCCCAGCGGTGGTGGAGTTTCACCGGCCTGGACGCGGTCGTCATCGGCACGCTGGTGCTGTGGCACTTCATCGGTGCCACCACGTCCGACGACGGCTACCAGTTCACGATGGCCCGGGCGTCCGAGCACGCGGGGTACATGTCCAACTACTTCCGTTGGTTCGGTGTCCCGGAGGCCCCGTTCGGCACCCCCTACTACGACCTTCTCGCACTCATGGCGAACGTGAGCACGGCGAGTCCGTGGATGCGGCTGCCTGCACTGCTGGCGGGCATCGTCGGGTGGCTGGTGATCAGCCGGGAGGTCGCACCCCGGCTCGGGGCCGCGGTGCGCGGCAGCCGGATACCGCTGTGGACCGGCGCCCTGGTGTTCCTCGCCTTCTGGCTGCCGTACAACAACGGCCTGCGCCCGGAACCGATCGTCGCCGTCGGTGTGCTGCTCACCTGGTGCTCGGTGGAACGCGCCATCGCCACCCGGCGGTTGCTCCCGGCCGCGGCGGCGATCCTCATCGGCGCGATCACCGTGACCTCGGGACCGTCCGGCCTGATCTGCTTCGGCGCGCTGATCGCCGGGGCCCGCCCGGTCATCCAGATCGTGACCGCGCGCGCCCGCAGCATCGGCTACCTCGCCGCCGTCGGGCCGCTGATCGCGGCCGGCACCGTGATCCTCGCCGTCGTGTTCTCCGACCAGACCCTGGCCGCGGTGCTCCAGATGCAGAAGGTGCACGCGATCGGGCCGGACGAGCCGTGGTTCGGCGAGCACATGCGCTACCAGTGGCTGTTCAACATCAGCGCCGACGGCTCGCTGGCCCGTCGATTCGGCGTGTTGGTGATGATCCTGTCGATCCTGGTCTGCACCCTGGTGATGCTGCGCAAGGGCGGACGCATTCCGGGCACGTCCGCGGGCCCGTCGCGGCGCATCGTCGGGATCACCCTCGCCGCGATGCTGCTGATGATGTTCACGCCGACGAAGTGGACCCACCACTTCGGCATCTATGCCGGTCTCGCGGGGTCACTGGCGATCCTCACCGCCGTCGCGGTGGCTCCGGCGGTGATGCGTTCCCGACGCAACCGTGCGCTGTTCGGCGCCGCCGTCCTGTTCGTGCTCGCACTGTCGTTCACGGGCAGCAACGGCTGGTGGTACGTCTCCGCCTACAGCGTGCCCTGGTGGGACAAGCCGGTGTCGATCGCCGGGCTCGGCGCCGGAACCATCCTGCTGGCCGCAACCGTGGCGATGCTGTTGCTCGCGGCGTGGTGCTTCTTCCGCGAGCCGTTCCGGGGCGGGGACGAACCGGTCTCCCGCTGGTGGGCGATCCCACCGCTCACCGTGGCCGCCGCCGCCATGGTGCTGTTCGAGGTGCTGTCCCTGTCCAAGGGAGCGGTGTCCCAGTACCCGGCGTTCTCGCTGGCCCGGTCCAACGTCGAGGCGGTTGCCGGGGACTCGTGTGGGCTGGCCCGCGACGTGCTCGTCGAGACCGATCCGAACGCCTCGATGTTGATGCCGCTCACCGGCGACGTCCCGGGCGCGCTCGGCGCGGAGACCAACGTCGGATTCGATCCCAACGGCGTCGCCGGAGACCTGCGAGCGGACGAGCAGGCCGCCTCGGAAGGTATGGCGAACTCGGTGGACAACGAGGACGGCCAATCCAGCAGCGCCGCCGGCACCGGCGGCGGACAGGGTGCCGTGGGCGTCAACGCCAGCACCGTGGCGCTGCCGTTCGGGCTCGACCCGGCGACCACCCCGGTGCTCGGCAGTTTCGGGTTTCCCGAGCCCGCGTCGCTGACGTCGAGTTGGTATCAACTGGACCGGGACGGCGACATCATCTCGATCGCCGTCGCCGGGAGTGTGCGTTCGGTCAACTCGGACGGCATCGTCACCGACGGCCCGTCGGTCGAGGTCGAGTACGGTTCGCGCCGCACCGACGGCGCGGTCGACGTCCTCGGGCGCGCCCAGCCACTCGACATCGGCCCCCGGCCGTCCTGGCGGAATCTGCGTGTCCCGCTGGACGATCTGCCGCTCGAGGCGAACGCGGTCCGACTGGTGGTCGCCGACGAGGGCTCCGGTGCCGACGACTGGGTCGCCGTCACCCCGCCGCGAGTGCCCCGGACCCAGACGCTGAACGATCTTCTCGGCTCGTCGACGCCGGTGATGATCGACTGGTCGGTGGGTCTGCAGTTCCCGTGCCAGCGGCCGTTCGATCATCGCCTCGGCGTGGCGGAGGTGCCGGAGTACCGCATCCTCCCGGACCGGCCTGCGGCGATCATGACGACGCTGTGGCAGGACCACTTCGGCGGCGGACCGCTGGGATGGATCGATCTGCTGCAGTCGGGCCGGACGATTCCGACCTATCTGCGCGACGACTGGGATCGCGACTGGGGCGGACTCGAGCAATACGAGCGCCTCGCCCCTGATGCGGCGCCCGCGCAGCTCGACACGGAGACCGTCCGCCGGTCCGGGATGTGGACACCCGCACCCATCATCACCGCCTACCCCTGACCGTCACCGCCTACCCCTGACCGTCACCGCCTACCCCGCCGCCCGACCCCACATCCGCCCGCTCACCCCCTGGGTGAAGGTGGCCTTCGACCGGTCTGAGGAGCTGAAGGCCACCTTCACCCACTGAGGGGGGTGGGGCGGGGTGGGGTGAGGTAAAGGCACGGTCAGTGGGGGCCGCGGGCTGCGGGAACACACGCCCGTAACACGGGCGGCATCTGCACTTCATCAGCCTTTACGGTTGCGTAACCCGCTGACGTGCAGCGATGCGTAGTTTCCTTTCGCATGACAGGTATTACTGCGCACGAGCAGCGAGTGGTGAGCGCGCTCCGTGGCACCCGGCTCGAGCGCACACTGCTCCGCGACGGGGACGGCCGCGAAGACGTCACATCCGCGGTCACCTGGCTGCAGGGCCACGCCCTGTACTGCGATCTCCGTCGGCCGGAAGGCTTCGTGCCTCCGACGGCGCGGTGCCTGGACGAGATGACGCTCGACGACCTCCACCTGCTCGCCCGCCAGGAAGCGTTTGCCGGACGACTGGCAGAACACCCCGACCACGTCGAATGGATCCGCGACGTCGACCTGCACCCGGCGGTCGCCCCCGACGCCGGCACCCTCGAACACCTCGACGTGGACACCGTCCTCGAACGAGGCTTCCACGCGGACTACATCGAGGAATGGCGGGTCGACTCGACCGGTCCGGTCACCGAGTTCCTTCTCGCCGATGCCGATGCCGATGCCGACACCGAGAGCCCGCGCGCCGTCCTGCTCCGCGCGGGCCGGAACTTCGGGTACGCCCGGCCCCGCAGCACAGCGCTCCCGGCACGGGCATCGCTCTCCGCTCTCCTCGACGCGTCGGTGACCGTCGCCGAGGCGCGGAGCCTGCTCGACTGCGAGGTGTCCCTCGGAATCGTCGGGGACGACCGGTGGACGATCACCCGCTCCACCCTGCCGTTCCGGGAGGGCACCGACCTGGCCGTCGTCGTGGACGGCACGGAGGTCACCACCTCCGACATCGAACCGTCCGGCCGGCCCGCCACCCGGCGGTGGCGCGTGGCCCGGCCCCGAAGGAGCATCGCGTGACCGACACGTTCACCACCATTCCCACGATCGACGTCTCGGGCCTGCAGTCCGCCGACTCGGCAGTACGTCGGGCCGCCATCGACGAACTCGGCCGAGCGGCCAGGGAGGTCGGCTTCGCACAGATCGTCGGCCACGGCGTGAGTCCCCGACTGTTCGACACCCTGACGACGGCGGCGACACGGTTCTTCGCGCTGCCCCACGAGGAGAAGATGCGGGTCTACATCGGCCACTCGACCAACCACCGCGGGTACGTACCCGCGGGCGAGGAGGTGTTCGCAGGCGGAACACCCGACCGCAAGGAAGCATTCGATCTCTCGCTCGATCTGCCCGCCGACCATCCCGACTACCTCGCGGGCAACCCGCTGCTCGGACCGAACCAGTGGCCCGAACTCGACGGATTCGCGGAGTCCGTCATGTCCTACTACGACGCGGTGTTCGCCCTCGGCCGGAGCGTTCTGCGTGCCTTCGCGGCGTCGCTCGGTGAACCGGAGGACCTGTTCGACCGCTTCGTCGGCACTCCCCCGTCCCAGCTGCGGCTGATCCACTATCCGTACGACGCCTCCGCCGACGACCGGCCGGGTATCGGCGCCCACACGGACTACGAGGTGTTCACGCTCCTCAAGCCGACCGCGCCCGGGCTCGAGGTGATGAACGGGCGGGGCGAGTGGATCGACGTCCCCTACCGTGACGACGCGTTCGTCCTCAATACCGGTGACCTGCTGGAAATCTGGACGAACGGCGTCTTCGTCGCGACGTCGCACCGAGTGCGCAAGGTCGCCGAGGAGCGGTACTCGTTCCCGCTGTTCTTCAACGTCGACTACGACACCCCGGTCGCACCGCTCGAGCGGTTCGTCGGCGCGGACGGACCCGGGTACGCACCGGTCGTCGCCGGGGAACACCTCTTCGCGCAGACCGCCCAGAGCTTCCGCTACCTCCAACAGCGCCGGGCCCGCGGCCAGATCACTCTGCCCGAAGGCGCCCGCCCGCTGTACTCGCTCGGCCGCGAGGCCGGCGCCGGACTCCACTGAATCCTCGCCTTCCGTCCCTGGACCCGACGCCGCGTCCACCCACTCCCCCTCACCCCCTGGAGATTCCATGATCATCACCGGTGTCGCGGTCTGTCTGGCAGTACTCCTGGCCGCCGGCTTCTACTCGACTCGCAAGGTGCGCGGCAAGACCGGCAACTTCCTGCTCGCCGGACGCTCACTGAGCGCCCCTGTCGTCGCCGTCATCCTCATGTCGCAGGTGGTCGACTCCAACGCCACGCTCGGCAGCGCAGACCTCGCGGCGTCGTTCGGATTCTGGGCCGGCGCGGCGATGCCGATCGGTATCGCACTCAGTGTGTTGCTCGTCGGGCTGTTCTTCGCGCGCAAGCTCCGGGCCACCGAGATCGTCACGCTGCCGGAGTTCTTCGCCCGTCGCTTCGGGCGCGGCACCGAGGTCACCGCCTCCGTCCTCACCGTCGCGAGTTTCGGAATCCTGCTCGCGGGCAACCTCGTTGCGCTCGGCTTCCTGCTCGAGTACTTCATCGGAATCAGCTACTCGTGGGCCGTACTCGCCCTCATCCCGTTCGTGCTCGCCTACACGATGGCGGGCGGAATGTTCGCGAGCGTGTACACCGGGATCGTCCAGTTCGGAATCCTCACCGTCGGCAGCATCTCTCTCGCGTTCTGGGTCGGTTTCGGCCCCGGCTTCAGCGCACCGGAGGGGCTCGGCATCGGCGGCATGGGCCAGTTGACGAGCGCCGCGGAAGGGGCAGCGATCAACTGGGCGACCATCCTCGCTCTCGGACTGGGCAATCTGGTGGCGATCGACCTGATGCAGCGCGTGTTCTCGGCCAGGTCACCGGAGACCGCCCAGCGTGCCTGCTTCTCGGCCGCCGCGGGCATTCTCGTTCTCTGCGTACCGCTTTCCCTGGTCGCGCTGGCGGCTGTGACGATCGTCGGCGAGGACGCCGCGCACGGGCCGATCCTCTACGTGCTGCTCGGTGAGTACGCACCAGCCTGGCTCGGCATCACGGTCATCTCCGGCCTGGTGATCGCCTCGCTCACCACCGTCAGTGGCATCCTGCTCTCGACGGCAACGGTGCTCGTACGCAACGTGCTCCGAGTCGGCGGCGAGCACGCCGAGATGTCCGCGGACGTCATGAAGGCCACCCGGCTCGCCATGCTCCCGATGGCCGCGCTCGGTGCGATCGTGGCGCTGCGGGTTCCGCAGACCGGGATCCTGCTCACCCTCACGTTCGACCTGCTCCTGGCCAGCATCGTCGTGCCGTTCATCCTCGGGCTGTACTGGAAGCGGGGTGATGCGCGGGCGGTGGCGGCGGCCGTGGTCACCGGCATCACCGTGCGGGTCGGGTTCTTCGTGCTCACCCCCACCATCTACGGCGTCGACAACACGCTGTTGTACTTCCCGAACGACCTCGTCGGGGCGGAGGTCGACGGGTGGACCACCTTCCTGGCGGCCGGTGTCTCGCTCGCCGCGTACGTGCTCGTTGCGACGTTCGCCGCGCCCCGGACGCCCACTCTGCCGCAGGCCCCGGCGCCCGTCGCGCCTGTCGCCGAACCCAGGCAGGCGCCCGCTCCCGCCGGTGTCGCCGGGTAGACGCCACCGCCTCCCGACCGAGGGGCGCGCGTGCCGAGGCACGTGCGCCCCTCTCGGGGTTCACGGACGAACGGGGCCTCCTCCCGCGGCACATCCACACGATTCGCGGAGATTCAGCAGGACATCGGACCAGTCCGGTGCCGGATCCGCGCCACCGGATCCGCTCTCGTCGAGGAGGCAGCCGAGGGCGCGCCCGGCAATGGCGTCGATCCGCTGCTGTACCGCGGTGAGGCTGATCTGCCGGTAGTCGTTGGCGGTGTCGGCGTCGAATCCCACGATCCGGATGTCGCCGGGGACACCCAGGCCCGCGTCGGTGACCGCACGAACGGCGGCTGCGGACTGGCCGTAGGTGCCGACGACCATTCCCTGCGGAACACGACCGCGGCGCCGGAGGAAGTCGCCGACCGCGGCGTAGGCACCCGCGGCCGACAGGTCGGTCCCGACCACCTCGGCACTCTCCCCGACCACCGACCTGAACCCCTGTAGCCTCTGGGCGACGGTCTCCCGGTCCCCGTGCCGGACCTCTTCCGCGGTGAACCCGCCGACGAAGACGACGTCGTCGCAGCCGTGTTCGTCCACGAGGTGCCGCGTCGCCAGCCGCCCGGCGGCGACATGGTCCGCGCCGATGACGGGCGCCTCGATCCGGCCCCGGCTGTTGTGCACCCAGACCACCGGAATACGTGCCCGAGCACAGAGTTCGGCGGTGGCCGGCGCATCGACCGCACCGACGACCAGCAGTCCGTCGATGCCCACGTCGGTGAAGGACCGGGCGAACTCCACTTCCCGTTCGGGGTCGAACCCGGTGCTGCCGATCATGGTCAGGTGCCGGCGCTCCCTCGCCTCGAACTCGACGCGGGCCACGAGCGTCCGGAACAACGGCATCGAGAGATCGGGGACGAGGAGCCCGACCTGCCTCCATCGCCGTGGGCGCCGTAGCGCCTGCGCGATACGGTCGGGCCGATAGTTCAATTCGTCGAGTGCCTCGACGACTCGGGCACGGAGCGCGTCCGACACCGGACGCGGACCGTTGTTCAGCACGTAGCTGACCACCGCCGTGGACGTTCCGGCGCGTTCCGCGACGTCGGCGAGGGTAGGGCGTTTGGCTCTCACGAATCGGATCCAGTCAGGTCGGTGGCACCAGCGCCAAGGGTTGCGATCATCTCGATTCTTACACTGTGCCGGCTCTCCGGCTCACTCTAATCTAATCGATTAGAACAGTTACGTGGACGACTCACGGACGCAACAGAACACTGGTGGAGTAGCAGACATGGCATACGTACGAGTCACCGAAGTCACTTTCTACGACCCCGAAATTGCATACGAGAGCTACGTTCTCTTCACCGGAGCCGACTCGGTCACTCGCCTGATCGACCTCGCCGGGGCGGTGGCACACGAATGGCCGCACCCGGGGGTTCCGCCCCGCCTCCTCGACCCCGCCGTCAACGGCGGACGCGTGGGCGACATCGGAGTACAACTGTCCGACAGCGGTGATCCACGGGGCGGGATCTATGCCAACGGAACGATCGGTCAGCTCGACTGGTCCGGCGAACGGGTCTGGGAGTGGGGCCACCAGGCACCCGGAGGAGCCGCCCGCCAGAACCACGACTGGGAACTCCTCCCGAACGGCAATCGGCTGATCCTGGTCACCGTGCCCCGCGTGGTGGAAGCCCTGGGCTCCGCCACCGTCGGCGACCAAGGCCTCTACGAGGTGGACCCGAACGGCGAGATCGTGTGGACATGGCTGGCCGGCGACCACCTCGGCGAGTTGGGATTCTCCGAGGCCGGATGGCACGCCCTCCGCGAGACGGTGGCCCGCGACCCCGACGATCCCTGGGGCTACCTCGAGATGAACAGCGCCAAGACGCTGGGCGCCAACCGATGGCACGACCGCGATCCGGGCACGGTGTTCCATCCCGACAACGTCCTCGTCAGCTTCCGCAAGGCCAACATCGTCGCGTTGATCGAGAAGTCCTCCGGATCAGTCGTGTGGAAGCTCGGGCCGTATTTCGACGCCACGCCCGGAGAACAGCATCAGCGCATCAACGTCCACAAGGTTCCCCGGCCCCTCGATCAGATCTCCGGGCAACACAACCCCCACATGATCGCCCCGGGGCTCCCCGGCGCCGGCAACATCCTCGTCTTCGACAATCAGGGCGGCGCCGGCTACCCCCCTGCCGCACTGGGCATCTACGCCGGTTCACGGGTACTCGAGATCGATCCCACGACGGAGCAGATCGTGTGGCAATACACGGCCGAGGATTCGGGACTCCCACCGTGGGAGTTCTTCAGCTCCTTCGTCAGCAACGCGCAACGCCTTCCCGGCGGCAACACGCTCGTCACGGAGGGGATGCGGGGACGACTCTTCCAGGTGACGCCCGACGGAGACGTCGCCTGGGAGTATCACAGCCCGTACCTGGGCCGCGGTGTCGCCGGCGAGCCGGAAGTACGGGAACCCCGGGTGCCGGGCGTCGACCGACTCACGGTGACCCCCTTGGTCTACCGCGCGCAGGCAGTGCCCTTCGACTGGGTTCCGGAAGGCACGGCGAAGACCCCGCCACGCGCCGTCGATCGCCGCCCGCATCGCTGACACCCCGCACCGTTTCCCGTCCGACACGACACACTCCCAGGAAGGTCGATGAGGTGACCACCAGCGTACGAAGCACGACCTCGGAGAACCGCCTCGCGGCCTCGCCACCCCCACCGCCGACGACATGGAGATCCCGACTCGGGACATGGGTGCCGCACTCGCGCACACTCGGCTGGACGGTCGTCGGGCTCGCCCTGGCCGCCCTGGTGTGGACGCTCGTCGTCGCCACGGGACGATTTCCGCGCGAGCTGTTCCCGAGCGTTCCCGAGATCGCGTGGGCCGGTCACACGCTGTGGGCCGACGGCCTGCTGACCGGCGACGTCGCGGCCAGCCTCCAACGGGCCGCCACCGGCTTCGTCACCGGGGCGGTCGCAGGAATCGCTGCCGCGATGATCACCGCGAACACGACCGCCGGTCGAAATCTCCTGCAACCCGTCCTCCGGCTCCTGGCACCGATACCCACGATCGGCCTCGTGCCGCTGGCAATCCTCTGGTTCGGCCTCGGCGAGAGCAGCAAGATGCTGGTCATCGCCCTGGGCGTGTTCGTTCCGGTCTGGATCAACAGCCATGCGGGCCTGGCGACGACCCCGGTCGACTACCTGAAGGCCGCGCGGTGTCTCGGTGCGGGCCGAATGCAGACCCTGGCACGCGTGGTCCTCCCCGAAGCCGCTCCCGACATCGTGTCGGGCCTGCGCGTCGGCGCCGCGATGGCGTTCGTGCTGATCGTCGTCGCCGAAATGACCGGTACGACAGCAGGGTTGGGGTATCGGATCTATCAGGCCCAGCTGTTCTCCCAAGCCGATCGGCTGATCTTCTGCCTGATCGTCCTCGGCGTCGTCGGCGCTCTCTGTGATCTCGCGATCTCCTCGGCCACGTCACCACTCACCCGTTGGGCCCGTGAGGAGCACTGACATGACCATCCGGACACACGACCTCGTCGTCCGATTTCCCCGCCAACCGGAGCCGACGCTCGACGGCATCGACATCACCGTTGCGGAAGGATCGTTCAGGGTGCTCGTCGGAGCATCCGGCAGCGGGAAGTCGACCCTGCTGCACTGCCTCGCCGGACTGATCACACCGACCGCCGGCACGGTCACCGACAACGGCGAGGTGGTGCGGGCCCCCGACCCCTGCCGGGGCGTCGCGTTCCAGCGGGACGTCCTCTTTCCCTGGATGAGCGTCGCCGACAACATCGACTTCGCCCTCCGCGCCCGTGGTCTGCGAACGGCACAACGGCGTTCCAGGACAGCGGAACTGCTCGACCTCGTCGGACTCTCCCCGAGTGTCGGAGGACAACGGCCCAGCGAACTGTCCGGAGGCATGCGGCAACGGGTCGGTATCGCGCGGGTGCTGGCCGGGGAGCCCGCCGTCATGCTCATGGACGAGCCGTTCGCTGCGCTCGACGCACTGACCCGGCTGAAGATGCAGGACCTTCTCATCGACCTGTGGACGACACTCGGCCGGACGGTCGTGTTCGTCACCCACGACATCGACGAGGCCATCCGCCTCGCGGACACGGTGAGCGTCCTGCGCGGTGGACGGATCGTCGAACAGATCTCCAATCCCCTCCCCCGTCCACGTCCCGCCGACTCGCTCGCGGACCAGCCCGGCTACAGCGCGCTGCGCAAGACCCTCCACCACGAACTCGGGGTGGACCATGCCCATCGGTAGCTCCCACAGCAAAGGACCGTCTCCCGTGAACAGATCACTCACCCGACTACTGGCTTCCACCCTGGGAGCTGCCGCGGCCCTGATGTCCGTCGTGGCGTGCACCGACGCGGGTCCCACCGACTCCTCGGCACTCACCGTCGGATTCGTCGTCGACCCGTCCTGGGCCCAGATACCCGTCGCCGCCGCCGAGGGGTTCTTCGACGAACACGGGGTCGACGTGGAGGTGGTGAACTTCCAGTCCGGGGTCGAGGCCCTCCAGGCCGTCGCCGCGGGCCAGGTCGACGTGGCCACCGCAGCCGACGTCCCCACCTCGGCCGTGCTCACCCGCTCGCCGTCGCTCCGCGTCATCGGGGACGGATCCCGGTGGGAGGGGTCTCGTATCGTCGCCCGACGCAGTGCCGGGATCACCGATGTCGGTGACCTCGCCGGTGCCTCCATCGGCACGCCGATCGGAACCAGCGCCTCGTACTTCGCGGCCGATGTCCTGCACCAGAACGGGATCGAGGCGGAACTCGTCCAGGTCTCACCGTCGGCGATGGTGACCGCCGCGACCCAGCAGAACGTCGACGCCGTCTCGATCTTCCAGCCGTATCAAGCCCAGGTCGTCGCCGCTCTCGGTGACGACGCCGTCGAGCTGGCCGGCGGGACCTACCGACAGCACAGCCTGTACCTCGCGACTGCGGCCGCGGTCGAGGACAAGAGCACCGCACTCTCCGCGTTCTTCGCCGCCCTGGCCGACGCGGGCGCCGAGTTGACCGCCAACTCCGACTCCGCCGTGTCCGCCGTGGCTTCCGCGACGCAGTTGGATCCGGACCTGCTGAGGAGTGTCCTCCCCCAGTTCGACTTCGCCCTGCAACTGCGCCCCGAACTCGCCGAGAAGCTGGACGAGTTGGGGCAGTGGGCACAGGCGCAGGGGTCGATCGACGCCGGGGCACGGATACCCGACTACCAGGAGTTCCTCGAAGACCGGTTCCTCCCGGATGCGGACCGGTGAGGAGGACGCCACATAACGCTTTCGTGACGTCGCTAACGAATTCGCGCTCCGGAGGGACGTATCCAGTGTCGGGGGTGACCTGTAGCCGCACAACGCCCAGGAGCACCCAGCATGAAGACCAGATCCCTCCTCGCCGCACTCTTCGGCCTCACTCTGATCACCGCATCGACGGTCAGTGCCCACGCCGATCCCGTACCCGACGCCTCGGATCCCGGCCTGCCTCCGGCCACGGTGTCGGAGGAAACCTCGGCACCGCAGGACACCACGGTGCCGGAATCCCCGCGGAGCGAAGTCCCCGAATCCCCGCGCAGCGAAGTCCCGGAATCCCCGCGCAGCGAAGTCCCGGAATTCCCGCGCAGCGAAGTCCCGGAATCCCCGCGCAGCGAAGTCTCCGAGCACACCCTCCTCGGCTCGATCTCGGTCCAGGCGTCCACGATCTCCGAGGACGCGCCGGTGCCCGGAGCCGTACTCGAGGTCACCGGATGCGAGGGAGGACCGACCAACACACTGGTCACCCGGGACGACGGCTACACCTCCGTCAGCGCCCTCACCCTGGGCTGCTACACGGTGATGCTCACCGCGACACCGAGCGGCTACCAGACGGTGACGCCCGGCCCGCACACGGTGGCCCTGACCGCCGATTCGCCTCGAGCACAGGTGGGTTTCCATTTCCAGCCGGTAATGGGGATCGAGACCGGAACGGTGGTGGTCGACGCTCGCAGCGAGTCCGCCGGCACACCGGTGGCGGGCGTGTACGCCACGATCGAGAGCTGCCACGGCCAGCGCCTCGTCGGCGAGGTCACCACGGGGCCTGACGGACAGGCTTCGGCGAGCGCATCGCTCGGGTGTTATGTCGTTCGCGCCGTCGGGCTACCCGCGGACAGCGCCCTCGTGTCAGCGAGTGTCTCCCGGGTCGAGCTGACCGCGCCGGGCCAGGTCGCGGTGGCCCACTTCGTGATCGGACGAGCCGAGCCGCCGACGGACAGTGTCCGCGGACGCATCGTGAAGCAGGATCGGATCACCGGCGCGCTGCTCCCCGGCGCCGTGTTCGAGGTGTTCACCTGCGGTGGCGAATTCGTCGAACAGGTCTCGATCCCCGCAGGCGGACAGCAGAACCTCACACTGGTGCCCGGCTGCTACCGCGCCGTGGAGACGGTGGCCCCCGTCGGCTACGTCGCAGGCGAGCCGCTCTGGTTCCGGGTCGATCCCGGTCGGTACTTCACCGTGAGTGTCCTCAATCTGGCGGCGGATCAGCAGCCGGTGTTCCGGAACCCGGATCAACGCCACCGGCTGCAATCGGTGCCGTCGGGATCGATCGTGGCGGGCTGAGGCGTGCCGCGTCTCGTCACCGCACTCGCGGCCACCGCCCTACTTCTCGTTGCGTGTGGAGGCGCCCCGGGGAACGGGCCGGACGGTGGGCCCATTGCCCAGACCGACCTCCCGGCGCCGGTTCCTGCAGTAGTCGACGATCCGGCCCAGCCGGTGAACCTCGGGATCGACGGAGTGGATGCGGTGATCGACCCGGTGGCCACCGATGTCGCCGGGGCACTGCTACCGCCCCAGGACGTGGAGCGCGTCGGCTGGTGGGCGGATTCGGCGCTACCCGGATCCGGGGCGGGGACGATCGTGGTCACCGGCCATGTCGACGACGCAGACCAGGGCGACGGGTACGCCGCGCGGTTCCCCGATCTGACTCCCGGTGCGGACGCGGTACTGACCCTCGCCGACGGCACCGAGCGCCGCTACCGCATCCAGGAGATCGACTCGACCGCGAAGGACGGTGAGCTACCGGTGGATCGGCTCAACAGCCTCGACGGCCCCGAGGTTCTGGCCCTGATCACCTGCGGGGGCGAATTCGTCGGAGCTCCCTGGGGATACGCCGACAACGTGATCGTGTTCGCGACGCCGGTCGGCTGAGTTGCCTCAGCCGAAATGCGACTTGACGATCTGGGCGTGGACACCGACCGTACGATCGACCACCTGCGAGATCGTGAAGTCGGCGGCCGCCGACAGGTACGCGTACGCGGTGGCCCGGTCCATCCCCTGGTCGTGTTCGAGGAAGTCGAGAGCATTGACCACGGCGCGACGCATCGCGATGTTCAGATCGCTGCTCTGCCCGTCCACGGCACCGTCCGGGTCCGACAGACCGATCGGGATCCAGGCTTCCTCCGTCTCCGCGAACGGATAGTCGTATGCCACCGACGGCGCGTCACCGGACCCGGGCTTGTGCACCGTGAGCCGGAACGTGCCACGCAGCGACCCTTCCATCGCGGTGAGTGCCACTTCGCCGTCTCCCATCGCCATGTGGGGGTCGCCGACATAGAACAGAGCGCCCTCGGCGAAGACCGGGAGATAGAACTTCGACCCGGTGCCGAGCAGATTGATGTCGATGTTGCCTCCACCGAGCGTCGGCGGCACCGAATGGGCGTTGGGTGAGGTGGGTTCCTCGTCCGCGGTGAAGGCGACGCCCATCATTCCCATGAAGGGTTTCAACGGGAAACGCACCCGGCCCTCACCGAACGTCATCACGCCGCGCCCGTCCTCGATGGGCGTGAAGACCGAGACATTGCCCTGTTCCGTCGGGTCGGCAGGGCGCCCGTCCGTGTCGATCGGCGGCATCACCTCGTCCAGCGTGATCCCCGCGGGTGCGCCGCCGTCGGCAGTGCGGGCGAGGGATCCCTTCCCGTGACGGCTCGACACCACGCCGTACGGCACCCGTGGGGTGGCCTCCAGGGTTTCGATCTCGAGCACGTCCCCCGGCTCCGCACCTTCGACGAAGACGGGACCGGTGACGACGTGCGGTCCGTCCTTGTCGAAGTCGCGCGGCGTACGGTCGTACTCGGCGGCGATGGCCACCGCGTCCTCGAGCACATCGCTCTCCGCGACCCCCTTGCCGCCGAAATAGGTGATCGGGTCACGGCCCTGGTCCTCGAGGATCCCCTCGTGGGAGACGGCGTCGATGGTGACGGTCTGGCCCGATCTCATCCGAAGCACGGCCTCGGAGTGGATGTTCGGCACGTAGCCCCAGAGCACCTCGTCGGGCACCGACGCCAGGTAGTGGTCCCCGCTGATATCGCCCTGTCCGGACTGGAGAATCGGTACGTCCCCGCCGAAAGGCAGCCCCGTCGCGGACGCCGTCGGGGAGGTGTCCGAGGAGTCGGACGCACACGCCACTGCCGTTCCCGCCATGCCGGCACCTGCCCCGACCGCCACCACCGCCTTCATGAATCGCCGTCGGCCGAGGCCACGGGTGAGGATTTCGGCGGCGTTGCGGGCGAATGTGTCGGACACGGGCGAACCTCCGGCGCTCGGGGAAGCGAACGTCAGATAGTCAACTATTCACATATTTCGGGTACGTTTCGCCCGATGTCCGTCACGTGACGAGCTCACCCGCCCGGGTGTAGCCGCCGGAAGACGCTGCGGTGGAACACCACCGGATCGACGTCGTCCCGCACGTACAGTTCCTCGACACCGAGCAACACGATCGCATGGTCGCCTGCCGGAATCTGCTGGGTGATCGTGGTGTTCAGCCACACCGGTGCGCCGTCGACGAAGAGCGCACCACCGCGTCCCGACGTCGTGGTCAAGCCCGCGAACCGATCCCCCGTCTTCGACGCCAGGGTGCGTGCGGCACGGTCGTGACTCTCGCCCAGCACGCTGATCCCGATTCGCGGGTGCTCGGCGAGCCGTGGCCACGTCGTCGACGTGTTCTGCACGCAGAACGCCACGAGCGGTGGTTCGAGGGAGACCGACACGAAGGAACTGGCCGCCATCGCGACCCGCACACCGTCCTGTTCGGCGCCCACCGCGACCACTCCACTGGGGAAGTGACCGAACGCGTCCCGCAGTGCGCGGGCGTCGAGGGCCGGCCGGGCGACCGCGCTCATTCGGCCGGCACCCGGGTCGCCGCGGTGAGCACACCGCCCCATCGGGCCACGTAGTCGGAAATCCGCGAATCGGTGGTGTACGTGCTGTCCAGCAGGTACAACCCCGGGGCCGGGGTGGTCGCACCCAGTTCGACGAGTACCGGCTTGAGCAGCAGATCCGGCGCCAGTGCGTGCGCGGGCCCGCCACCCAGCATCAGCGGCACGGCCACGACACCGGCAAGCCCGTCCCCGGTGCCGAACTGATCGAGGAACAGCTTGAGCACACCCGTGTAGGTCGCCTTGAACGTCGGGCTGGCGACCACGATCAGGTCGGACGACGACACTGTCTCCACGGCGGCCGCCACCGCGTCGTCACCCCACCCGAGTAGCCCCGGCCCGAGCTCGATGACATCGACGATCTGGTCCGGCGCGCTCCCGGTCAGCGCCTCGGCAACCAGTCGGGACGCGTCGAGCGTGCGCGATCCGGCCTTCGGATTTCCTGCGATTACAGTTGTCTTCACGATGGGCACAATCCTCCTGTCCGGCTCGATTGTCGCCGTGGTGGACACTCGCCGCCAGGGTTGAATCACACGTGATCGAAACCTCGCGGCCGGAAGCCGGACTCACCGCCCCGACAGCTCGGCTGCCCAGTCGTAGCCGTCCAGGAAGGGGTCCGGTCGGATCGGTTCCCCGGAATCCCAGACGGCATGGATGAGCCCGTCGTCGCGGATCTCGCCGATCCGGGCGGTCTTGAAGATGTGGTTGTTGTCCCCGTCGACCGTGACGCGCCCCTCGGGGGCGTCGAAGGTCACCCCGTCGGCTGCTTCGCGCACGGCGGCGGCGTCGAACGATCCCGCCTTCTCCACCATCTCCCTCCACAGGAAGATCGAGGTGTACGCCGATTCCATGGCGTCGGACGTGACCCGGTCCACCCCGTGTCGCGCCCTGAATTCCGCCACGAATGCCGCGTTCTCCGGCGAGTCCAGGGTCTGGAAGTAGTTCCAGGTCGACCAGTTCCCCGCGACGGTGGCAGCACCGATCGAACGGATTTCCTCCTCGCCCACCGACATCGAGATCACCGGGATGTTGTCCGGGCTCATTCCCGAGTTGCGGTACTCCCGGAAGAACGGAACCAACGAGTCGCCGACGACGACGTTGAACACCGCATCGGGTTGCGCGGCACGGATCTTGTTCGCGATCGTGGAGAACTCGGTCCCGCCCAGGGGGACGTAGTCCTCCCCCTTGATCTCGATCCCGTGTGCCTCGGCGAACGCCTTGACGATCGCGTTGGAGGTGCGCGGGTACACGTAGTCGCTGCCCACCAGGTAGAGCGAGGTCACCCCCTGCTCGACGAGGAATTCGAGCGCAGGCACGGTCTGCTGGTTGGGCGCGGCGCCCGTGTAGAAGATGTTCGGCGACGCCTCCATGCCCTCGTAGTAGGTGCCGTAGTACAGCAACGCGTCGTCGTCCTCGAACACCGGCAACATCGCCTTGCGCGAGGCCGACGTGTAGCCACCGAACACCGCTGCCACACAATCACTCCGGACCAGCTTCTGCGCCTTCTCGGCGAAGACGGCGGGTTCGGACGCGCCGTCCTCGGAGATCAGCTCGAGCTGCTTGCCCAGCACTCCACCGTCCGCGTTGATCTGCTCGATCGCCATCTCGGTGACGTCCCTGATCACGACCTCGTTGATCGCGGTCGCCCCCGACAGGGAATTGACCGTTCCGACCTTCACGGAGGGCCCGGAGGTGTCGAGGCACGACGCCCCGGGAGCGGGCGCTCCCCCTGCGGTGTCCGAGGCGCGACTCCCACACGAACTCAGCACCAACCCTGCCACTGTCACCACCGCGATCGTCGCCGCGGTTCCGTACGACCTTCTCATCTGTCAGTCCTTCTGTGTCGTCACGACATTTCACGAGCCCCGACGCTCACTGCCCGAACCACTCACTGTTCGAACCACGTCGATGTGCCCGAGCCGTTCGCCCCGCTGCGGGGCATCGGTTCGCGGTCACGGCTCCGTTGCCGCGCGAACGACGACCTCCTCTCCTGCCACGACCGCTCGGAGTGCGAGCGGGTCACCCGTCCTGCCTCGTCGCTCCCACGCAGCCTCGGCGACCGACGTCGCGACCGAGGCGCGCACCGCACGCCGCACACTCCGCGCGCCGTAGCCGCGGTCGAACCCGCGCCGGTGGACGAGTTCGGCCACCGACCGCTCCACCTCGAGCGTGATCCCCCGTCGTGCACATCGTCGGATCAGCGCATCGATCTCGAGATCCACCACGGTGCGGGCACTCTCGTCGTCCAGTGCATCGAACGCGACGATGTCGTCGAACCGGTTGAGGAACTCCGGGTCGAAGTGCCGCTCGAGCGAGCGCCGGACGATGGCTGCCGACGGGTCCGGGCCACGATCGAACAGCGACGTTCTTCCGGGCCGGCGCCCGAGGCGCATCCGGGCCGCGCGTCGCATCCGCCACAGCGGATTGCGCTGTACCGCGAACAGTTCTCGGGCACCGAGGTTCGAGGTGAAGAAAAGGTGCGCGTTGCGGAAGTTGATCGTCTGGTTGCCGTTGGCCAGACGCAGGATCCCGTGGTCCATCACGTGCAGCAACGACCTCAGGACGGCGGAGTGCGCCTTCTCGAGTTCGTCGAACAGCACGATTCCCGGCAGATACGG
The DNA here is from genome assembly GCF_014217785.1 of Rhodococcus triatomae. Lineage (NCBI taxonomy): Bacteria > Bacillati > Actinomycetota > Actinomycetes > Mycobacteriales > Nocardiaceae > Rhodococcus > Rhodococcus triatomae. The sequence goes on from NZ_CP048814.1 coordinate 704,145, forward strand.
GTCGCCTTCCACTCGACTGCGGTCGAACAGGCTGAAGTCCTCCCTACTTCCCGCATAGCCCGGTGGCGAGCCGGACAGGGACGCCATGTAGTGCTCCTGGGCGAGTGAGGACATGTCGATCCGGCACAGATCGTCCCTGCCGGTACGCAACGCCGCGGCCACCTGCCGGACCAGTTCGGTCTTTCCCACTCCGGTGGGGCCGACCAGGAGCGTGCACGAAAGCGGCCGATCGGGCTCGCCCAGCCCGGACCGGCCGAGCTCCACGGCGTGCGCGACAGCGGCCACGGCGCCGTCCTGGCCGACGATCCTCTGCCGGAGTTCGTCGGCCAAGCCCTGCGTACGCTCACGAGACACCGGCGCGTCGGGCCGGTCGTCCCCGGTATCGGCGACGGCGCGACGCGTCTGCTCGATCCGGTCGTTGATGTACGGCATCGGCCGTTCCACTTTCCTCCGATTCCGATGTCAGGCCGTGGCCGTCTTCTCCGTCGGCAGGACTCCGACCGGGCATTCCTCGACGCCCACCGTCGACCGGGTGAGAGCCTCCACCTGCTCCTGGGCTCGCTGCGCATCGGTCACCCACGTCTTGTAGAAGTCGAACGGGCAGTCGGCGACACCCTTGTCCCCGTCCCCGCCGGCGTGCACTCCGGTGTAGCCGCGATGGAGAAGCTTGAACATGTGGTTCTGCGACTGGTCGTATCGACGGGCATCGCGCACCGCCGAGATCGACAGCTGTGCGTACTGGATTCCGAACTCCTCCTCGCCGGTCTCCCCGAGGGTGCGACCGTCGAACCCGATGATCGCCGAGTGCCCGAAATACGAGTACACCCCGTCGAATCCGGCCGCATTGGCCACCGCCACATAGCATCCGTTCGCCCAGGCCATCGCCTTGGACATGAGGACCTGCTGATCCTTCGCCGGGTACATGTAGCCCTGGCATCGCACGATCAGTTCGGCACCCTTCATCGCACAGTCACGCCAGATCTCCGGGTAGTTGCCGTCGTCACAGATGATGAGTGACAGCTTCATCCCCTTCGGCCCGGTGCAGACGTAGGTGGTGTCGCCGGGGTACCACCCCTCGATCGGACACCAGGGCATGATCTTGCGGTACCTCTGGACGATCTCACCGGTGTCGTCGATGAGCACGAGAGTGTTGTACGGCGGCTTCTTCGGATGATCTTCGTGCTGCTCCCCGGTGATCGAGAAGACTCCCCACACCTTGTTGCGCCGGCACGCCTCGGCGAAGATGTGCGTCTCCTCGCCCGGAACCGTTGCCGCGGTGGCGAACATCTCCTCGTTGTCGTACATGATCCCCTGTGTGGAGTACTCCGGGAACACCACCAGATCCATCCCGGGAAGGCCCAGTTTCATCCCGTCGATCATGTCGGCGATCCTGTAGCAGTTCTCCACGACCTCGGCCTTGGTGTGCAGCCGCGGCATCTTGTAGTTCACCACCGCCACTCCGACGGTGTCCGGGCTCGACGAGATGTCTCCGTGTCGCATCGTTGGTGCTCCTGTTCCCGTTGCCTGCTGCTTCCGGATCTATTTCCATTTGGAAATAGTTCACATGAACATAGAAGGCGGGCGGGCAGAGCGCAACACCCGAGACGGAATCGGATGGAGATGTCACGCCACGGCGACCGGAGGCAGGCCCGGCGACGGGTACGCCCGAACTGTCACTCGAGCGTCAGAGAGCGGCGACGACGTCGAAGTCGTAACCGTCGGCCTTGGCCAGATACACGTCGTGAACACCCTGTGCGCCACGGAATTCCACGACACCACGCGGGCCGTCGTAGGCGAGACCGTCCACCGCGGCGTTGACCCGGTCCATGTCCGTGGACCCGGCCCGATCGACCAGACGAGCGAGAGTCACCATCCCCTCGTAGCAACTCTCGGCGGTGTTGTTCAATGCCGGGGCGTACGCACCGTGGTAGCCGAGGTACCGGCTCTGCAGGTCCAGCGTGTCCGCCGTGACCAGCGAGCGAAAGTACCCGGCCGAGGAGAACAACGACTCGGTACACCCGTCGCCACTGCCGAGCAGCATGTTCTCGTCCATCAACGGACTGAACCGGACGGTACGTTCGTGCAGGCCGCGTCGGGCGAACTCCCGGTTGAACACCACGGCGTCCTGGCCCACCAGGAACATCGCCACGCCGTCCACCGCGGCATGCTCGACGTGATCGACGAGCCGGAACACCGCCTCCTCGTCACCCATCGTCGCGAACGCCGCACCGTGTACCCGCATCCCGAGCGCGGGCGCAGCCGTCCGGACGAATGCGGCCGATGTGCGCGGCCAGACGTAGTCGTGGCCGACCACGGCCCAGTCACGCAGACCGAGATTCCGGCCCAGCCACGCGAATGCGGGCGCCACCTGGGTTCCGGGAACCTCACCGGAAGCGAACACTCCGGGACGGGTTTCTCCACCCTCGTAGAGCGCCGTGTAGATGTAGGGGATGCGGCCACGTACGACGTCCGCGAGCAGGTGACGGTGCGAGGAGATGTGCCACCCGGTGATCGCGTCGATTCTTCCCGCACGGATCAGGGCATCCACCTCGGCAGTGAGCAGATCGTCCGGCCGGCCGGAATCGACGAACACCAACTCGACCTCGCGGCCGAGGATGCCGCCGGACTCGTTGATCTCGTGGGAGGCGAGCTCGGCGACCGACCGGCAGGAGGGGCCGAAGATGCCTCCCGTGCCCTGCAACGGGATCACCATGGCAACGCGAAACACTCCCGCGTCCGACATTCCCTCTCGCCTTCTCACCTGCTGCGACGCGCCCCCCGGTCACAGCTCCGACCATCACTTCCATCGAAAACCGTCGAGGGCGGATACGCAACGGTGCGCCCGCCACCCAGTACAGGATGCCCCGTTTTCGTGCCGGTCACGGACCGATTACGCGATCGTGAACCTTCGGGCCGCCTGCGCGCCGGGCCCGGGGCGCGCGACGTCGTGCCATAATCCGAGTGAGGAAGCGAGACCGGTCGGAAACGTTCCGAACGGAGACATCGAGTGGTGAGGCGAGTGACGACTGGCGAATCGACACCGGAGGTCCGGCCCGTTCTCGCACTGCTACGGGCTGCCCGGCTCGCGACGGAGAGCCTGGCCGATGCCACCGCCGACGCCGGCCTGAGCGTCGATCAGTGGCTGACTCTCGAGCTCCTGGTGCGGCACCGGGATTCCGGACTCTCGATGAGTGATCTCCGTGCCCTCACCGGAATGGCGGGCGCCACCCTCACCCGGACCGTGGACCGGCTGATCACCGATGCCCTCGCCCACCGCGAGGTGGACAGCTTCGACCGACGGCGCGTGCTCGTCCACGTCTCGGCCGCCGGTGCCGAATTGCACGCGAGCACCGTGTCCGGCATCGATGCCGCCGAGGCCGCGTTCGGTGAGATCATGGCGCCCGGCGTATCCTCCTGAGTCCGCGGGCGAGCGCCCCGGCTCAGCGCCCGGGGCGTGCGTGGGTCAGGTGCGGAATCCACCCGTGTGCGGGCCACTTCTTGAGGCCGACACGATCCGGCGTGATCCTCCGGCCCACGAACCGATCGGCGAGCTCCGCGTCCGGTTCCGCGTCGTACTGCCAGCGCTGCCCCTCCCCGCTTCCCGTCATCGACCAGGACCGCGCTCGATACGCCGCGCGTACGACGTTGTCCGCGAACACGATGACCGGGATGCCCGCCGATCCGCGGACTGCCGTCCCCGCATCCCACGGGCCGCGGGCCAGCGCGTAGATCTGCTCGTCGGTGATGCCGCGGCGGCCCGCTGCCGGAACGTCGAGCAACAGACAGGGAGTCGGCAACTCCGGGGCCGGTTCGGCCGCGTACCTCAGGACGAGACTGTCGACCGCCTGCACCTGAGCGTCGCCGATCCTGTTGGTCAGCACGCCCGGCTCGGCCAGTTCGAGCCCGCCCACGAGTGTCGCCAACGCGGTGTCGACCGAGACGTCGTCGGCCAGCCGGTGGGCGGCGATGTAGTGGTCCACTTCCAGACCGGAATCGTAGATCTCCCGGATCCGGCTGATCGTCGCCGCACGCACGTCCTCGTCCGCGGGCTCCGGATCCGTCAACGACTGCCGACGCTCGTTCTCCGCCAACGCCTCCCACACGTACCCGTAGACGCGATCACCCGACCCGACGCCGACGTGGAACACCGAACGAGTCCGCGGATCGAGCAGCAGGTACACGTACCTGCCGAGTTCCTCGGCGACCCGGGGCGGCAACGGCTGAGGTGCAGGCCGGGTCTGGTACACCTCCCGCAGGATCAATCGCAGCGAAGCCAGCTTGAGGGCCACCGGGACGCCGCCCTCGATGCCGTCGAACAGCGCGGTCGACGCCGCCTGTACCGACGAGAAGGTGCGGCCGATGTTGCGCTCGAGCGAACGGGTGACATCACCGAACTGAGCGATGCGCACCAACGGATCCGCGGATGCGTCCGGGAGGTCGTTGGACGCGAGGAAATTCTGGACCTCCGCGGAGGCGAGCCAGCGGGAAGTGATGTCGAGCGGAACAGTCCAGACGGTAGCCATGCCCTGACTGTAAGGGAAACACGCCGTGCGACCCGCACTCGACGCGGTAGCGATCGAGTCGCTGCGATCGGAACCCTTGCCTCCACGACGGGACGAGGGACAATGGAAGGCACCCACCGCCGACGCCTGCGAGCCACCCAGGGAGGGACCCGCAATGACGAGCACCACCTACCCGACCCGCACCGCCGTCGACATCGCGGTGGGGGTTCTGATCGCACATCGCGGCTGCTCCGAGGACGCCGCGTTCGACGAACTCGCCGCCGTCTCCCGCGAACGGAAGGTGGGTCTGGGACGGACCGCCCGGGCCTTGATCTCGTTCGTACGCGAACATCACGACGCGCTGCCGGATTCCGATCTCACCGCCGCCGCCCTGAGATGGAGCCACTCGACGCCCTACCGCGGCGCGTTCGGCACCGCGGCCTGATTCGTGGGCGGGGTGCTCGCCGCCCGTCCCGCGAACGCGACGAACTCGCGCGCCACCCGGCTGAGAACCGCTTCCGCATGCCACGCGAGCACCACGTCGACCGCCTGGCTCGGCCCGGCGACCGGCTTCACCACCACGTCGAGCCCCTCCGAGGTGACCTCGATCCGCGGGCGCTGCAGCAGCAGCGTCCATCCGAGGCCACGCGCGACGAAGGCGCGAGCCGTTTCCGGGCTCGCCGTCCGGTAGGCGATCCGAGGCGCGAAGCCGGCCTGACGGCACACACCGGTCACGTGGTGCGAGCCCGGGGGAACGTCGAGCAACACCATCGGCTCGTCGGCGAGCTCCGCGAGCACGACCGGCCGATCGCCCGAAGCCCATCGATGACGGGGATCGAGCGCGACCGTCGGCTGTAGGGACGCCAGGCGCTGGGTCCGCCATTGATGAGGCAGGTCCAAGTCGTAGACGATCGCGACGTCGAGTTCACCGTCCTCGATCTGCGCGCGCAGCCGGTTCTGGGTCTCCTCCCGGAACGCGACTCTCGCCCGCGGGTACCGCGCCGTGAACGCCGCGACGATCGACGGCGCAGGCAGCGCACCCAGCTCCGGATGGCACCCGACCGCGACCGGCCCGCTCACCTCCCCGGACGCCCCGGACGCGTCGTCCTGGAGCTCGCTCGCCTGCTGCAGCAACAGGCGAGCCCGAGTCAGCACCGCCTCGCCCGTGGGTGTCAGCTGGATACCGCGGGCCCGCCTGCGCACACAGAGCTGCACTCCGAGCGCCTTCTCGAGATCGGTGACCGCCGCCGACAACGCGGACTGCGACTGATGTACCCGCTCGGCGGCCCCGCTGATCGTCCCGGTTTCCGCCACCGCGACGAACGCCGCGAGCTGGCGCATCGTGTAGGCCGGGGCGTTGTCGATCCGGGACATACATGCACGGTATCGCGCACGGCAGTCCTCAGCGGTCTCATCGGCGGACGGAGTCCGGTCTCATCGGCGGACGTGGTCGGGCTCCACCGTCAGATGCGACGGAAGAGGGCCGCCAGGGCCTGTCCTCCACCGATGCACATGGTCACCACGCCCCACTCCAGATCCCGGCGCACCAGGTCACGGGCCACGCGCAGGCTGAGGATCGCGCCGGTCGCACCCACCGGGTGGCCGAGCGCGATCGCTCCGCCGTAGGGGTTCGTCTTCTCCGGATCGAGCTTCGCATCCCGGATCACCGCGACGGCCTGCGACGCGAACGCCTCGTTGAGTTCGACGACGTCGACGTCGCCCGGGGTGATGCCCGTCTGCTCGAACAGATTCTGCAGCGCGAGGACGGGCGCGTACCCCATCAGTCCCGGATCCATCGCCGCGGTGGCGACCGCCTCGAGGGTCACGAGCCCGGTCAACCCCTTCTCTCGCGCCGCGGACTGCGTGGCGAGCACCAGGGCCGCGGCACCGTCGTTGATGCCCGACGCATTGCCCGCGGTCACCGAGCCGTCCTTCTCGAACGCCGGGCGCAACCCGGCGAGCGTCTCGAGCGTGGTAGCCGGCTTGGGATGCTCGTCGGTGTCGACGGTGACCGACCTGCGCCCACCGGTCTCGACGGAAGTGATCTCCTCGGCGAACACCGCCTTCGCCGCGTCCGTGGCCGCGCGGCGCTGGGATTCGACGGCGAACTCGTCCTGCTGCTCACGGCTCACGTCGTACCTGCGGGCCACCGCTTCTGCGGTGCGGCCCATGTGCACGCCACCGAACGGATCGGTGAGCATCGCCACCGTGCCGTCCACGAGTGCACGGTCTCCGAGCTTGTATCCCGAGCGCGCCGCGAAGTCGTAGAACGGCATCCGGGACATGTTCTCGTCGCCACCGGCGAGTGTGAACTTCGGCCCGCCCCAACGCATCTGCATCGCGGCGGACCACACCGCCTGAAGGCCGCTGCCGCACAGGCGGTTGACGGTGTAGGCGGGGGTGCTCTCGGCGAGCCCCGCGGCGAGAGCCACCCGCCGCGCGTTGTACGCATCCGGACCGACCTGGCCGATGCAGCCCATCACCACCTCGCCGATATCGGCGCCGTCGACGCCGGCACGTGCGAGAGCGGCCCTCGCGGCAGTGGCACCGAGTTCGTGTGCGGGGACGTCCTTCAGTGCGCCGCCGAAGCTGCCGATCGGTGTACGTGCGCCGTCGACCACCACGATCGGTTCGGGAGTGCTCATCTGCCGTGCCTTTCCGTTCCTGCTCCTGTGTGGAGCCGATGGTAGGGCAACCGACCGGCGAGCGACGACGGGCCCTCGCCTGCGGGTCACGCCGACCGGCGCGCGATCCTGCGATACCGTCGGAGCATCCCGACACTCTCGACGGAACGGAGTACCCAGGTGGTCGCGATCGGAAGTTCGGACCTCGACATCTTCCCGGTGGCGCTCGGCGGCAATACTTTCGGCTGGACGGCCGACGAATCGACCTCGTTCGACATCCTCGACGCCTACACCGCATCGGGCGGCAACATGATCGACACCGCAGATTCCTACTCCGCCTTCGCACCGGGCAACTCCGGCGGCGAGTCCGAGACCGTCATCGGCAAGTGGATGAGTTCGCGACGCATCCGGGACGAGGTGGTCGTCGCGACCAAGGTGAGTCGGCATCCGGACTTTCCCGGCCTCGCCCCGGACAACATCCGAGCGGCAGCTCGAGCATCGCTGGCTCGGCTCCAGGTCGATCACATCGACCTCTACTACGCCCACTACGACGACCCGGACACACCGCTGGCCGAGACGCTCGAAGCGTTCGACGGCCTGGTGCGCGAGGGCACGGTGCGCTACGTCGGCGTCTCCAACTACACGCCGGACCGGATTCGGGAGTGGCTCGAGATCGCCGACAGCCACGGCTTCGCCCGCCCGGTGGCCCTGCAACCGCACTACAACCTCGTCCATCGCCGCGTGTACGAGAAGGAGTTCGCGCCGCTGGCGCTGGCCGAGAGCCTGGCCGTACTGCCGTACTACTCGCTCGCCGCAGGATTCCTCACCGGGAAATACCGGAAGCAGGCCGACCTCGAGGGGTCGCCGCGCCGGCGGATGGCGAGCAGTTACTTCTCCGACGCGGCGCTCGCAGTCGTGTCGGCGCTCGACGAGATAGCGGCGAACCACGAGGTGGAGATCTCGACGATCGCCCTCGCTTGGCTGCTGACCCGGCACGGGGTCACCGCCCCTCTCGCCAGTGCCAGCTCGGTGGATCAGGTGCCGAGCCTGCTCGACGCGGCCTCGGTCATCCTCACCACCGACGAACTGACTCGGCTCACCACATTGTCCGACGCCGCCGAAGGCTGACCCGCGGGGTGGTCCTCACCGCCCGGAAGTGAGCTCGCTCAGTTCGCGATGCAGCGTCGCGCGGTAGTCGAGCACGAGGGCGTCGACGTCGCCGATCTGGTCCCCGACGTGGTGCAGGTTGTCGGTGGACAGCTCGCGACTGCCCGACCGCGCGATCAGGTCGTCGATGCGGCTGTCCAGGCTCACCGTCCGGTCGATGGCACGAGCCGACCGCAGGTGGAGGTCCGCCCGTTCGAGCAGATCACCGATCCGTGCCAGTCCCGCGACCCGCTCGACCAACTGATCCCACACCGGGTCGAGCGCCGCCTCGCGAGCACGCACCTGCGCACGGGCCGCGTCCGTGCGGGCCAGCCCACTCAGGACCGACAGCTCGTCCCGAATGACGCGCAGATCGGCCGTGTCCGTCGCGATCTGGACCAACTCGTCTGCGAGATCCACCTGATAGCGCTGCACCGCGAAGTGCTCGGACCTCCAGGCGCTCGACCCCTCGATCCGCTCGTAGCCTCGGCCGGCGAGGTAGAGCAGGGTGTCGTATCCGTCCGTGAAACTCTGTCCGGACGAGTCACCACCGACCGCGGCGGCCACCCGGTCGAGCATCGTGGACACGGGCGAGCCGGCGCCTGCCTGCCCCAGCCTCTCCGCGGTGACGGAGCGGACCGTGGCACCGAGGCGGTCGAACGCGGTACCCGTGACCGGTGCCGGGGTGCGGGCGAGTGCCTCGAACAGCAACTCACGCTGCGCAGGGTCCAGATGCACGCCGTCGCGGCGGTCGCGGCGGACGGCCCGCACTCCGGTGCTGTAGCTGCGCCCCGGCCCCACCACCTCCGAGCGCCAGGCCGCGAGCCGGCGACCCACCTCGGCCAGCCGGTGCCGTACCAGGAGGTAGACGGGGCCGGCCCGCAGGTCCGCGATCCTGGCGGTGAGCAACTCGTGCTCGTCGCGGAGGCGCCGCAGGTCCCCGTAGCTGCCGGGTGCCGGAAACTCCCGGCCCGCCTTCAGTCTGCACACCACGGCGCGCCGCAGGTCCCCGTCGAGGTGACCGGCGGCGAGCAGCAGGGCCGTCGGTGCCGACAGGTCGACCACCGGTTCGTCCACCCGCGCCGAAACACACCGACGACGGACCTCGGCCGCCATCCGATCCCGCCGCTCGGTCCCGAACACGTCGTCGGCCTCTGCCTCGGTCACGGCACCTCCTCCACTGTGCCTCCACTGTTCCAGAAACCACCGGATCCCACCAGGACGGCGGTAGCCTCGACGGCATGCGAGTGGGAGCACACGTCCGGCGCGACGAGGACCCCGTCGGGGCCGGAACCGAGCTGGGCGCCGATCTGGTCCAGCTGTTCCTCACCGACCCACAGAAGTGGGACACCCCGGGCGCCCACCCGAGGCGCGACGAGATCCTCGCCAGCCCGATCGACGTCGTGGTGCACTCGCCGTACGTGATCAACGTCGCGAGCCTGAACAACCGGCTGCGGATGCCGTCCCGCAAGGCCGTGGCCGAACATGCGACGGCCGCCGCGGACATCGGCGCCTTCGGATTGGTCGTGCACGGCGGTCACGTCCGCGACGGTGAGGACGTCTCGGCCGGAATCGACAACTGGCGCAAACTGTTCCAACGCCAGGAGGACAAGGGCGGGTTCGCCGTCCCCATCCTCGTCGAGAACACCGCGGGCGGTGACTTCGCGATGGCGCGCCATCTGGACACCATTGCCCGGCTGTGGGACGCGGTGGGTGACTACGGTGCCGGATTCTGCCTCGACACGTGCCACGCCTGGGCGGGAGGGGAGGACCTGGCCGGTCTGGTCGACCGTGTTCTCGCGGTGACCGGACGCATCGACCTGGTGCACCTGAACAACTCCCGGGACGAGTTCGACTCGGCGCGCGACCGGCACGCCAACCTCGCGGAGGGCACGATCGCCCCCGAGGTGCTCGCCGAGATCGCCCGCGCCGCGGATGCCCCCATCGTGCTCGAGACACCGGCGGACGGGATGGCCGACGACATCGCCTACCTACGGTCGGGCAGCTGAGACCCGGTCACGCCCGACGTTCGAGCAGCAGCAGGCCGGCCCCGGCGGTCGTCGTGAGCTCGGTGAACCCCTGGTCACGGTAGTACTCCAGCAACCGGCCGTTGTCCTCGACGCACGCAACCCGCAGGCACTCGACGTCGTGGGACCGCACATGGTCACCGATCCAGCGGAGCAGTTCGCCGCCCAGTCCCGCGCTCGCGCGGTCCACCACGAGACGGTCGAGGATCGCCGAGGTTCCCGCACCGGACCCGACGGGCCAGGTCAGCCGGAACGTGCCGACCACGATCCCGGCCGATTGCGCGACATACCACCGGCCGGCGCCGATGTTCTCTCGGACATCCGCCAGGGAGACGTCGGAATCGTCCGGATCCGCGAGCCCCCGCTCGGCCAGCCAGTCCTCGGCGTCCCACTGCAATTGGACGATGTCCTCTGCGTCCTCCGCACGCGCCTGCCGCACCGTAACCGTCATTCGCTCACAGTAGCCAGATAACGGACCGGACACTTCGCCGGTGCCCGCCCACCGGGTGTGCCAGGATCCGAAGCGGGGAAACGTCACGTCACAGGCACGGACCACGGTCCGCGCGCGGTGGGTGAGAACCGCCGCACCGGGAGACAGGCTCGACGGCTCGTACGGGGGTGGACGATGAAGAGGCTGATTCGTTTCGTAGTTCTCACATGTCTGACGGTGTCGCTCACCGCGCCGTGGGCCCTGGTGCAGGCCGGAACAGCAGGCGCCGCACCGCCGGCCGATGCGGAACCCGACGCCGTACCCGACGCGGGGGCCATCCAGCCCACGCCGATCACCGACGACTCCTTCTTCGACTGGCCGGAGAACGTGGCGGACGTCGCCCCCGGGCAGATCATCCGGTCTCGGGAAATCCGTCCGACCGCAGTGGTGAACATCGTCATCCCCCACACCACCCGACAGATCATGGTGCGCTCCAACGATTCCCGGGGACGAGCGGTGCCGGTCACCGCGACGGTGATCACCCCGAAGGCGCCGTGGAAGGGCGACGGCGCGCGCCCGATCGTGGCCTACAACATGCCGATCGACTCGCTGGGGGCCGAGTGCACCCCCTCCTACCGCATCGCCCACGACTGGCACCTGATCGACCAGGACGTCCCGCCGCTCATCTCACTGTTCCTCGCCAAGGGGTACACGGTGCTGGTCACCGACCATCAGGGTCCGCGAATGGCCTACGCGGCGGGCCGCATGGCCGGCCACGCGGTTCTGGACGGCATCCGCGGCGCGAAGCAGTTGCCCGGCGCCGGACCGGCCGACAGCCCGGTGGCCGTCACGGGATACAGCGGGGGTGCGATCGCCACCGGGTGGACAGCCGAGCTCCAGCCCGGCTATGCACCGGAGGTGCCGCTCGCCGGGGTGGCTGCCGGCGGCACACCGACCGACTTCGGCCTGCTCCGGCACACCATGAACGGGGGAATCGGCTCGGGCCTGTACCTGGCGGCGATCCTCGGCCTCGCTCGTGAGTATCCGGAAATGCTCTCGCTGGCAAACCCTCTCGGCCGAGCACTCGCCTCGAGTCCGCTCCGGGACCAGTGTGTGATCCCCCTGGCGACCCTGGGCGTCGGGCACGTCCCGGTCCAGATCCTGGCGAACTCACCGGACCCGTTCGGAACACCGGTGGCACGAGAAGTCGTGTCGCACAATCGGATGGGTGCCGAAGCTCCCGATGCTCCGGTTCTGCTCTACCACGGGGACTCGTCGGTGTTCCTCGGAGATCTCTGGATTCCCGAGTCCGGTCCCCGGGCGCTACAGCAGGAGTGGTGCGCCCGGGGTGCGAACGTGAGGTACTCACCCCATGCGGGTGAGCACCTGATCGGGGCGCTCACCCCACTCCCCGAAGTTCTCTCCTGGATCGACGACAGGCTCGCGGGCCTGCCGGCTCCGGACGGCTGCGCCGGCCGGTGAGCCGGATCCGTGCCTCCCTCCTCCCTACGAATGCCCGTGCGGAGCGAGCAGTTCCGCGGGGTCGGATTCGCTGTGCCCGGGCGGATGGGTCTCGTCCAGCCAGCGTGCCGACTCTGCGCGCCCGCGAGTGATGAGGTCGTCGGCGTGCCGGAAGTCCGCCGGGGACGTGCCCAGCGGACACAGGGGCGGCAGCACACGCAGGTCCACCCGGGAGCTGTACCGCTCGACGTCCAGGGCGAGACGTTGGTTGATCGCAAGGGTCGCTCCGGCCAGCGCCATTCCCAGCGCGCCGCGAGGCAGCACGTCGAGGCTGCACGGATACCCGGTCGGCAGGACCCACACGCGATCGGCGCCCAACTCCACGGCGTGCGCGATCGGCGAGTTGTCCACCACCCCGCCGTCGACGAGTGACCGACCGTCGATCCGAACCGGGGGAAGCAGCCCCGGGATGGAGGCACTCGCCACGATCGCGTCCTCCGCCGGACCCTGCGACAGTCGCACGTCGGCACCTTCGAGGATGTCGACGGCGATCACGTGCAGCGGGATCGGCGCATCCTCGAGCCGGTCGAACGCGAGATGATTCCTGATCAGTGCGCGCAGACCACGATCCGACACCAGGTGATCGCGCAGTCCCAGGAAGCCGCCCAGTCCGGTCAAGGGCGCAGGGCGGAACACCCGGCTCCGGCGCAGTCCTCGCCAGATGCCGGCGAGTCGAGCCAGCCCCTGTGCGTCGTAGCCACCGGCCAACCACGCTCCGTTGAGAGCACCCACCGAGGTTCCCACGATCAGGTCCGGACGGACGTCCCTCTCCCACAGCGCCTCCAGCATGCCCACCTGGACGGCACCGAGGCTGGCGCCACCGGACAGTACGAATGCCGTGGTCACCGTGTCACTCCCGTCATGCTTGAGCCTTGTCGCCGGTGTAGATCCCGTCGATCAGCGCGGCGAAGTGGGCGGTGACGACGTTGCGCTTGACCTTCCCCGTCACGGTGAGATCGCCGTCCTCCTCGGTGAGATCCCGGCCGAGGACGGCGAACTTCTTCACCGACTCCGCGTGCGAGACGGTGGTGTTCGCGTCGTCGATCACCGACTGCAACTCCGCTCGGAGATCGGGATCGTCGGCGAGGTCGTCCGGTGTGGCGGATTCGGGCTTGTCGTGCGCCTGCTTCCATTTCCCGAACGGCACCGGATCGAGCGCCAACAGTGCGCCGACGAACGGCCGTCCGTCCCCGATCACCACCGCGTGCGACACCAGTTCGTGCCCGCGCATCCGGTCCTCGAGCGGACCTGGCGAGATGTTCTTGCCACCCGCAGTGACGATCAGGTCCTTCTTCCGGCCGGTCACCGTGAGGTAGCCGTCGTCGTCGAGTTCGCCGAGGTCGCCGGTGCGGAACCAGCCGTCGTCGAACGCCGCCTCCGTCGCCTTGCGATTACGCCAGTAGCCCTCGAACACCACGGGACCGCGGAGTTCGATCTCACCGTCGTCGGCAATCCGTACCGCGTTGCCGGCCAGAGGCGGTCCGACGGTCCCGATCTTCTGCTCGCCCGGCCCGTTCACCGTGTGCGCGGCCGTCGACTCGGTGAGCCCGTAGCCCTCGTACACCGGCACACCGAGCCCACGGAAGAAGTGACCGAGTTCCTCCGACAACGCCCCGCCGCCGGAGATCGCCCACCAGCAGTCGCCGCCGAGCGCACCTCGCAGCTTCCGGTACACCAGCCGGTCGGCGACCGCGCGCTGCAGGCGTAGCAGGGCCGACGGTCCGCCCTCGTCCTCCGATCGGCTGTACCGCACCGCGGTACGTTCCGCGAACGCGAACATCCGGCGAGCGAATCCGCCGCGTGCGGCCGCGCTCCGGGCTGCGCCCTCACGGATCTTTTCGAACACCCGGGGGACGCCCAGGATCGTGTGTGGACGGAAACGCTCGAACTCGTGGGTGATCGAGGAGAAGTCCGACCAGTGTGCCTGGGTGACGCCCGCCTCGAACATCGCCATCGACACCGCCCGGGCCAGCACGTGCGCCAACGGGAGGAACGTCAGTGCACGATGGCCGGGCCGGGCCACCGCACCCACCGGCGCCGACGTCAGCGCGCGGACCTCGGCGAGCAGATTGCGGTGGCTGAGAACACATCCCTTGGGGCGCCCCGTCGTGCCCGAGGTGTAGACGAGGGAGGCGAGGTCGTTGGCGGTCAGGGCGACGACCCTGCGGAACACCTCGGAATCCTCGATATCGCGGCCCTCCGTGATGAGGGTTCCGACGGCATCCTCGTCCACGGTGAACACGCGGCTCGGAGTGTCCGGAGCACCGGTGTCGACGTGTCGGGCGTGCTCGGGTGTCTCGACGATCGCGACCGTCGCACCGGAGTCCTCGAGGATCCAGCGGATCTGATCGGGTGAGGACGAATCGTAGATGGGTACCGACACCCCGCCGCAGGCCCAGATCGCGTAGTCGAGGAGTGTCCACTCGAACCTGGTGGAGGAGAGCAACGCGACTCGGTCGCCCTCCCCGACTCCCGCCACGATCAGGCCCTTCGCCACTCCGGTGACCAGCGCGGCGAAGTCCTCTGCCGTCACATCCACCCAGCCGGACGCCTCGGGGCGACTGAACACGACGAGCCCCGGCGTCGACTGCGCATGGGCGAAAACCGACAACACGGCGTTCTCGTGGTCGGCTACTGCGGAACTCGCCGGACGCGAGTACTCGCGCATCCGAACCTCCGATCCGTGACATCTGCATTTCGGTGAACTTCCGGCCATCCTGCTACGAACACCGGCCACCTCGCCGTGACACCGGCCGCCGAGTCGGTCACAATTCGAGAACGCGAGGCCGGCCGTCACCGTCACAGAGCCTTCCGCCGACGCGCTTCGGCGTGGGCAGGGCGCGAAATCCTCGGCGATGGCTAGCGTGTCGAGGATGACCGACGCAGCGGAACCCGATCGGCGGCCGACGCTGCCGGATTCCGCCGCCGAGCATCTGCTCGAGCTTCTCGCGACGAAATCCTGGACACTGCCCGAATGGTTTGCGGCGGCATCCCGATTCCGTGCCTCCGACGACCTGATTCCCCGCCTGCTGGACGTCGTGCCGTCGTATCCGGCCTACCGTGAGGAACTGCTCGATCTGGCGGGTTCCCGCGGCCGGGATGCGGCCGCCGAGAGACCGGAGTGGGCCTCGTTGCGACGATTCCGCGGGGACGCGGCATGGTCTTCCGACTCGTTCGACGAGCGGCTCCGATGGCTGCAGGACCGGCGCCGCACCGACCCTGCCGACGCGGCAACTCATCTCGCGGCCCGCTGGCACGCGGAGAACACCCATGACCGGACAGCGTTCCTCCGGGCGCTCGGCACCGGGCTGGGCTCCCACGACATCGCCCTGCTCGAAAGCGCCCTCGACGACCCGCTCCGGGAGGTACGACTACTCGCGGTGCAACTGCTCCGCAAGCTCCCGGATTCCCCGTTCGCCGAGCGGATGGCCGCCCGTGCGCGGGCGTGGGTACGGCTCGAGCGCAAGCCACTCCGGTCCCGTCTGGTGGTGAACGTGCCCGCCTCACTGGATCGGTCGGCACAACGCGACGGAATCGAGACCGCCCAGTTCAAGAACAAGGGCATCCGGCGGTGGTGGCTCCGCATGGTCGTCGTCGCCACACCGCTCGCGGTCTGGGAGGACGTACTCGGCTCCGCTGAGCGGGCGTGGGAGATTCGGATCGAGGACACCTGGCGGTCACTGATGTGGGAGGCCTGGACCTCGGCGACGGTGCTCCAACGCGACGCACGGTGGGCTGGTGCCCTGCTCGAGGCACGGGGCCGGGAGACCCCGCGGAACGTCGTGGCTCTGGCACCGAGCCGACAACGGATCCACGACATCGGATCCGGGCGTGCCGACGGATATCTGCTCGACGTCGACGGGCAGGCCCTCCTGGACGGACTCCCCCACCCGTGGCCGGAACCGGTCGTGGCCAAGGTGGTGGAACTGCTGGTCCGCACGGCCGAACTGCATGCCGACTCCGGGCGTTCGCTCGGCCCGCTCTCCCGGCACAGCCACCACACGACGTTGCGCAGAGTGGAGGCACACTTCCCGTTCTCGGCGGTACCGATGCTCGAGGCCGTCGCCGAGTCCACGCGGGATACCGAATGGGCGCGCGCGTTCGGTGACGCCGCCCGCGGGATCGAACGGCGTCGGCTACTGCTGGACGAGCTGCGATGACGGCATCTCAGCCCGTCGCCATCCGGTCGTGCTCGAAATCCAGGTGCGAATCCGCCCTGATGCGCAGTAGCACCAGCCCGGACACCGAGGCGGCGATGAGGGACGCAACGCTCCACTCGACGTGGAGCTCGGACAGTGCGATCCCGAATCCGACGAGCCCTGTCACGAAAAGGCACCACATGACCGACTTCAGTGCAGTCCTCATGTCTCGTGCTCCTTCACCCTGGGATGCGAACCCCCACACATTCCACAGCCGATTTCACGGATAATGCACAGAGCACTGTAAGCACCGTCACGTGCGGACGCCACGCGCGACACGACAGGAACATCGGTACCGATACCGTTCCGATATCGTTCGGCCCCTGTCGATCGGCCGTGTCGTTCGACCGTCACCGCGGCCAGGCGCGGGAAACTCGTCAGAGCAGGGTGACCGATCGATTCGGGTGGGCGGCGAGGATCCGCAGATGATCGTCCACCCCGCCGAGGGTGTGCTCGATGGCCGTCAGCCGCGCCGTGTAGTGACCGACGGGATACTCGTCGGTCATCCCGATACCGCCGTGCATCTGGATCGCCTCCTGGCCGATCAGCCGGGCAGACCGCCCGATCCGGAGCTTCGCTCGCGACGCCACCACCGGGTCCACCACCCCGTCGGCGAGCGACAACGTCGCGTACAGGCTCATGCTCCGAGCCAGCTCGAGCGCCACGTACATGTCCGCGGCACGATGGGTCAGTGCCTGGAACTTCGCCAGAGGTACCCCGAACTGCTTCCGGGACTTCAGGTAGTCGGTGGTCAGGCGCAGCGCTTCCTCCATGACACCTACTGCTTCGGCACACAGCGCCGCCTGGGCACGGATGACCGTGTCCGCGATCAGAGCAGACCCGTCCGGGGCGTCCGCACTGCCGAGAGGTTCGCCCAGTTGCTCGGCAGGGGCATCGACGAACTCGATCTGCGCGCCACGCAGCCCGTCGAACGTGGCGTATCCGTGGCGCTGAACGCCCGCCCCGTCGGCATCGACCAGAAACAGCGCCACGCGGTCGTCCGGCAGGGCAGCACTGACGAGGAGTACATCGGCATCGGCGCCGTGCGGCACCGGATTCTTCACTCCGGTCAGCACCCATCCACCGTCGGACTCGGTAGCCGTTGTACTCACGACCGAGGACGGCCAGCGCACCCCGGGTTCGTTGTGCGCGAGCGCGAGCAACCGCTCCCCCGAAGCCACGTCCGGCAACAGGCTGCCTCGTTGTGCGGCAGTGCCGGCGCGACCGACGAGCTCGCCCGGGACCAGGGCACAGTCGAGTACCGGCTCGGGTGCGAGAGTTCTGCCGAGTTCGGTCATGACCGCGGCCACCTCGACCGGACCGGCTCCCATCCCGCCGTCGTCCTCGGCGAAGGACAGACCCAGCAGTCCGATATCCGCCATCTGACGCCACACCTGACGGTCCCAGCCCGGGTCGGTCGCCACGACGGCGCGGCGGCGCTCGGCATCGGAGCTACGGGACAGCACCTCCCGGGTGGTGTCCCGCAACAGTCGCTGTTCGTCGGTCAGTTCGAAATCCATGCCCCGGCCTCACAATCCGAGAATCGAGGACGCAATGATGCTGCGCTGCACTTCACTCGACCCGCTGTAGATGGACACCTTGCGATAGTTCAGATACGTCGGCGCAGCGTGCTGCGCCCACACCGGCGACGAAATGCCCGGGCCCGCCCCGAAGGGAAGACTGTCACGCCCTGCCACGTCCACCAGCAACTCCAACGTCGCCTGCTGCAACTCCGAACCCCGCAACTTCAACAACGACGACGCCGGACTCGGCTTACCCCCCGCCGAATCAGCCACCACCCGCAACTGCGTCAACTCCAACGCCACCAACTCGTTCTCGAGCTCCGCCACCCGCGCCGCGAACAACGGATCCTCCGCCAACGACCCCGAACCCACCACCACCCGCGACGCATGCTCCTTCGCCTGAGCCAGACGCACCTTCGAAAACCCCAACCGCGTCACCCCTGCCCGCTCGTTACCGAGCAGGAACTTCGCATACCCCCACCCCGCGTTCTCCTCACCCACCACATTCTCCGCAGGCACCCGCACATCCTCGAAGAACACCTCGTTGACCTCGTACCCACCATCGATCAACTGAATCGGCCGCACCGTCACCCCCGGCGACGCCAGATCCACCAACAGAAACGAAATCCCCGCCTGACGCTTCGGCGCATCCGGATTCGTCCGCGCCAACACGAAAATCCAGTCCGCATACTGCGCCAACGTCGTCCACGTCTTCTGACCGTTCAGCACATACTCGTCACCATCACGCACCGCACGCGTCTTCAACGACGCCAGATCCGACCCCGCCTCCGGCTCCGAAAACCCCTGACACCACCAGATATCCAAATTCGCCGTCGCCGGCAGAAACCGCTCCTTCAACTCCCGCGACCCGAACGCGGCAATCACCGGACCCACCATGTTCGCGTTGAACGCCAACGGCTCCGGCACCGACGCCAATTGCATCTCGTCCAACCAGATGTGCTTCTGCACCGCAGACCACTCCCGGCCACCCCACTCCACCGGCCAATGCGGCACCGCCAGACCCGCCGCATTCAGAATCCGCTGCGAGGCGACGAAGTCGTCCTTGCCGAGATGCTCGCCGAGAGCATTGCGCTCGCGAATCTCCTCCGGGATCTGCGTCGTGAAGAACGTCCGCATCTCCTCCCGGAACGCCGCCTCCTCCTCGGTCAGTGCCAGATCCATCGGTTGCCCTTCGTCCGAGCCGCGATACAGGTGACCTCCAGACCGTACCGCCGGCCCCGCTGCGCCCGGGCGGGTTTGCGCACTACACGTCCGCGATGGCCGCCAACGGCGGGGTCCGCGCCGCC
Source organism: Rhodococcus triatomae (assembly GCF_014217785.1). Taxonomy (NCBI): domain Bacteria; kingdom Bacillati; phylum Actinomycetota; class Actinomycetes; order Mycobacteriales; family Nocardiaceae; genus Rhodococcus; species Rhodococcus triatomae. Next base: position 723,424 of record NZ_CP048814.1, read on the forward strand.
CGAGCGGCGGGCCACAGGGCAGCGAGGACGCCGACGACTCCGGAGGCCACGAGCATGACGACGACCTGCGTCCACGGCACCACGAAGGTGTCCAAGCCCTGATCCCGCAGGGTCCGAACGAATCCCCAACCGAAGGAGATCCCGAGGAGAACACCGACGACCGCGCCGAACACCGCGATCAACACGGATTCGAGATAGATCGTGCGCCGAATCTGTGCGCGTTGCATACCGATCGCGCGCAACATACCGATCTCGCGACGCCGCTCCACCACCGACAGGGCGAGCGTGTTGACGATCCCGAGAACGGCGATCACCACCGCCAGCGCGAGCAGGCCGTACAGGATCGCCAGCAGCGTGTCGATCTGCTGCGCCTGGGTCCCCTTGAACTGCTCGGCATCCTGCACCTGTACCACCACGAACTGCTCGGTCGCGTCTTCCAGCTCGGTGCGCAGTGTGTCCAGGTCGGCGCCCGGTTCCGCATCGACGAACACCGCGAACGGGGTGACCAGCGCGGACGGCATGAGCTCCGCGAACACGTCGTCCGACACGATCCAGCTTCCGAGCAGCTGGGTGTGTGCGAAGATCCCGCCGACGACGGCCGGCACGCTGTCGCCGTCGCCGCTCTCGAACGACACCGTGTCGCCGAGGCTCCATCCCCGCTCCTCCGCCTCGGTGTCCGCGACGATCACCGTGCCGTCGTCGAGCCGGTCGGTTCCCTCGAGGATCTCGATCTCGAGGACCCCGTCGAAGGGGCCGTCGAGCGACGCCCCGAACTCGGTCTCCTCGTCTCCGCCGACCTTCGCGACGACCCCGTTGAGAGCGACGACCGAACGCACGTCCGACAGGGCTCCGACAGCCGGCGCGACCCCGCCCGGAACGCCGATTCCCTGTGGCCCGCTCAGGATGTAGTCGGCCGTGACACCGGTGTCGACCAGGGCGTCGACACTGCTCTTCGCGGAGGCACCGAACACCCCGATCACCGACACGAGCATCAGCCCCAGAGTGAGCGCGAAGGCTGTCGCCGCGGTACGGCGCGGATTGCGTACGGCGTTCGTCCGGGCCAGCCGGCCGACCGCGCCGAAGGGCTTTCCGAGTACTCTGCCGAGCGCCCCGACGAACGGTCGCGACAGTGCCGGTGCCGCGAACATCACCGACAGGACCAGGGCGAACGCGCCGAGCCCCACCGTGATCGCGGCGGGCTCACCGGTGCCCGATGCGCCGACGACGAGCGCGCCCACACCGAGCACCGCCAGCACGGCACCGGCGATCGTCCTGATCCGCAACGAGTCCCCCGCCGAGGCGAACTCCTCCCGCATCGCCGCGACCGGCGGCACCCGGGATGCCCTCCGTGCGGGCGCATAGGCGCTGACCACCGTGACGACCATCCCGATGAACAGCGCGATCAGAATCGTGCGGGGTCGTAATTGCAGCGCGCCCTCCGGCAGCCCCACGTCGAAAGTGTTGAGCAGCCCGCGCAACCCGTAGGCCAGGCCGATTCCCGCGACGATGCCTATCGCACTGCCCACCACACCGACCACGACGGCCTCGAGCACGACGGAGCGGCCCACCTGCCCACGGCTGGCACCGACGGCGCGAAGCAGGGCGAGTTCACGCAGCCGTTGCGCCACGATCATCGAGAAGGTGTTGTAGATGATGAAGGTGCCCACGAGGAGCGCGATCGCCCCGAATGCGAGCATGAAGTAGTTGACGAAGTCGAGAGCCTGGGAGACTTCGGCCTTGGTCTCCTCGCGCACCTCGTCACCGGTCTGCACCTGCAGATCCGGAAACGCAGCCGCCACCCGGTCACGAAGCTCCTCCGGGGCGATACCGTCGCCACCGACATCGACGTACTCGACGTGCCGTCCGTCGGTGAACAGCTCCCGCGCCTGCGGGTCGACGAAGGAGACACCGATGAATCCACCGGTGTCCGTGTCGATGTCGTAGATTCCGGACACCGTCACGTCGATGATTCCGCGTGCGGGAACGAGAATCCGCGTCGCATCGCCGACCGCGAGGTCGGCCCGCTCGGCGGCGCTCCGGTTGACGGCGACCTCACCCGATGCGGCCGGCGCGGCCCCGTCGACGAACGTGTCCACGGGCCCCAGGGCCTGCTCCGGCGGAACGTAGTTGACGCCGATGCTCGGCGCCCCACCGGTCTGGACGGCGACGCCCTCCTCGTCGAGCAGTACCACCTGACCGCTCACCGCGGGGACCACCGCACGCACTCCGGGAACGGACTCCACCGCGGCAATGTCGTCGAGGGGAACGCCCCGGGAGTTCGCGCCCTCGGTGGACACGCGCACATCCACACCCTGTGCGTCCTGCGCGAAGATGGAATCGAAAGTGTGCCTCAGCGTGTCGGTGAACACGAAGGACCCGGCGACGAAGGCGGTTCCGAGCACCACCGACAGGACGGTGAGGGCGAGGCGAACCTTGTGCGCGGCGAGGTTGCGCAGCGAGACCTTGCGCATCGGGTGTGCTCCGCCACGGAAGTCGGCGGAAGGGACGTCGCGGCTTCGGGTGTCGGCGGTCACGGCTCAGCCGTTCCCGGTCGCGGCAGCGACCTCGTCGAGTTGCTTCATCCGGTCCAGGACGGACTCGGCGGTGGGTCCGCGGAGTTCGTCCACGGTCCGCCCGTCCGCCAGGAACACCACCCGGTCCGCGTACGCGGCGGCACGCGGGTCGTGGGTGACGATGACGACGGTCTGGTGGAACTCGTCGACCGCAGCGCGCAGAATCGACAGGACCTCACCGGACGATCGCGAATCGAGGTTTCCGGTGGGCTCGTCACCGAAGATGATCTCCGGCTGTGAGGCGAGCGCGCGTGCACACGCCACACGCTGCTGCTGACCGCCGGACAACTCACCCGGCCGATGATCGAGCCGATCCTTCAAACCGAGCCGGCTCAGCACGTCGTCCAGCCACTCCGCATCCGGACTGCGCCCCGCGATCGCCGACGGCAGCGTGATGTTCTCGAGTGCCGTGAGTGTAGGCACCAGGTTGAACGACTGGAACACGAAGCCGACGCGATCACGTCGCAGCCGGGTCATCTCCTTGTCGGACAGCGACGTCAGGTCCGTGTCCCCGAGGAACACCGCACCCTCCGTCGCGTCGTCGAGACCCGCGAGGCAGTGCATCAGCGTCGACTTCCCGGACCCCGAGGGGCCCATGATCGCGGTGAACTCGCCCTTCGCGAACTCCACCGACACCTCGCTCAGCGCCGCGACGCGGGTGTCCCCGGTGCCGTAGATCTTCGACAGGCCCACCGCCCGGGCGGCGACGTCCGGAGCGGGTGAGTCGGGGGCAGGTGATTCAGGGCCAGGTGAGTCGGGGGCAGGGGTGGTCATGGCAGCCTTTCGTCGAGCGGTACCGGCCGAACACGTCTGCAGTCTTTACCGTCCATCTTGTCGATCGGGGCCCCCGCGCGCCATCGGGAATCACCCTGAACCCGATACTGGCTCGGTGACCTCCACATCTCGCCCCTGCCCCTGTGGGCTTCCCGAGACGTACGACGCCTGTTGCGGACGCTTCCACCGGGGAGCAGCGGCTCCGACCGCCGAGCGGTTGATGCGGTCGCGATACAGCGCCTTCGCCCGGGGGCTGTCCGACTACCTGCGGGACACCTGGCATCCCCGGACCCGGCCCGACCGGCTCGACCTCGATCCCGGCGACCGGTGGACGGGTCTCGACGTCCTCGCGACGACCGGTGGCGGAGTATTCGACAGCGAGGGAACGGTCGAGTTCGTCGCACACCGGCGCGGTGCGCCACCGATGCACGAGCACAGCCGATTCGTGCGTGACGGCGGCCGATGGGCGTACCTGGACGGGACCCATCGGCGATGACGCGGCCGGCGACGGTGACCGGATGGTGACCACCCCGCACGGCGGTGGGTCCCCGGCTGCGCGCACTCCCGGATCTACGATCGGGACCATGATGAGCACCGAGCGGATCCTCCCCGTCGCAGTCCTCGCAGCCGCCGTGCTGGCCCTCACCGCCTGCGGGAGCACCGAGGAGGCCGGGCCCGTCGCGGCCACCACCAGCGTCGTCTCCACCGCCCCGGAGGCCGCCGACGAGGTGCCCACGGACACCACCGAGTCCTCGGCCACGGCGAGCGCGGGGGCAAAGCTGACCGTCACCGACATCCGGGTGGGTCGCCACGACGGATTCGACCGGGTCGTCTACGAACTCGACGGCGAAGGCAGCCCGGGCTGGCGCGTGGGATACGTGGACGAGGCCGTCCAGGACGGAAGCGGCCGGGTCCTGCCGGTGTCCGGTGCGGGCGTACTCGAGGTGCGTATCGACGGGTCCGCCTACCCCTTCGACACCGGGATCGAGCCCTTCGCCGGACCCGCTCCGGTACCCGGAGTGCCCGACGGCGCCGTGGTCGAGGTGACGGACGCACTGGTCTTCGAAGGGGTGGCCCAGTCCTTCGTCGGCGTCTCCTCCGGTGACCGGCCGTTCGCCGTGACCGCGCTGAGCGATCCGGCACGCGTCGTGGTCGACGTCGCCCACTGAACCGGAGCACTCCCGCGACTTGACCTCGAGTTAACTCGAGGTTCTACGTTCGTGTCGTACCCCCTCCGTACGGTGGGGCCGACGCGAGGGAGAACACCGTGAGCATGGAAGTCACCGCGTGGAATTCGATGTACAACGCGATGCACGCGCAGGAGGACCGGCGGCCGTTCTCCCGCGCCACCCTGCGCCGGATCGGGCGGTTCGCGACGCCGCACCGCCGTAGCCTCCTGGTCTATCTGCTGCTCAGTGTGGTCACCGCGGTACTCGCGGTGGCAACACCGGTGCTCGCCGGACGCGTGATCAACGCGATCGTGGACGGTGACGGTACCGGGGTCGTCGTCGGTCTTGCGTTGCTCATCGCGGTCATCGCGCTCCTCGAGGCCGCCCTCGCACTGGTCACGCGCTACCTGTCCGCCACCATCGGCGAGAACCTGATCCTCGATCTACGCACCGCCGTCTTCGATCACGTGCAGAAGATGCCGGTGGCGTTCTTCACGAGGACCCGGACCGGGGCCCTGGTCTCCCGGCTCAACAACGACGTCATCGGCGCGCAGCGCGCCTTCAGTGACACCCTGTCCGGGGTGGTCGGCAACGTCGTCACCCTGGCGATCACCCTGGTCGTGATGGTCGGGATCTCCTGGCAGATCACGCTGGTCGCACTACTGCTCCTGCCGGTGTTCGTGATCCCGGCCAAGTGGATGGGCACCCGTCTGGCCCAGCTCAGCCGGGAGGCCGCCAACCACAACTCGGTGATGAGCACCCAGATGACGGAACGGTTCTCCGCACCGGGCGCCACGCTGGTCAAGCTCTTCGGCCGGCCGGACGAGGAGTCCGCCGAGTTCGCCGTCCGGGCACGCCGCGTACGGGACATCGGCGTCCGTACCGCGATGCTGCAGTCGGTGTTCGTCACGGCACTGACACTCGTCTCGGCGTTGGCGCTCGCGCTGGTGTACGGGCTCGGCGGGTTCTATGCCCTGGCCGGCACCCTGGACGCCGGTGCGGTGGTGGCCATGGCCATGCTGCTCACCCGGCTGTATTCACCGCTGACCTCCCTGGCCAGTGCCCGGATGGACGTCATGAGCGCACTGGTCAGCTTCGAGCGGGTCTTCGAGGTCCTGGACCTCGAGCCGCTCGTGCGCGAGCGGCCGGGCGCGACGGCGGTCGACGCGGGCCCGGTCTCCGTCGAGTTCGACTCGGTGGACTTCGCCTACCCGTCCGCGGACCAGGTGTCGCTCGCCTCGCTCGAGGAGGTCGCGACCCTCGACACCCGTGGTGGGGTGACGGTGCTGCGCGATGTCTCGTTCACCGCCCGGCCCGGCCAGATGGTGGCCCTCGTGGGGTCCTCCGGGGCCGGAAAGTCCACGATCGCCCAGTTGGTACCCCGCCTGTACGACGTGGACCACGGGGCGATCCGGATCGGCGGCACCGACGTCCGTGACCTGACCGCCGAGTCCCTCCGGCACACGGTGGGCATGGTCACCCAGGACGGCCACCTATTCCACGACACGGTGCGGGCGAACCTCCTACTCGCCCGCCCGGACGCGACCGCGGACGATCTGGCCGACGCGCTGCGAAGGGCCCGGCTCGACGACCTGATCGCCGCGCTACCGGACGGCCTGGACACGGTGGTCGGAGAACGCGGCTACCGGCTCTCCGGCGGGGAGCGTCAACGTCTGACCATCGCGCGCCTGCTGCTCGCGGGGCAGCGAGTGGTGATCCTCGACGAGGCGACCGCCCACCTGGACTCGACGTCCGAGGCAGCGGTGCAGGAAGCCCTCGGTGAGGCACTGGCGGGTCGCACATCGCTCGTGATCGCACACCGTCTGTCGACCATTCGGGCCGCCGACCTGATTCTCGTGGTCGAGAACGGCCGTGTCGTCGAACGCGGTAACCACGACACTCTCCTCGACGCCGGCGGTCGATACGCGGACCTGTACCGCACTCAGTTCGCGCCCGCCGCGGAACCGCTCGAGAACGGGCTCGTGCACGGCTGACCGGCGGCCCTCTCGGCAGGTACTGACGAAATCGTGACTCTGGGGTAAGTTGTCGCCTCGACAGCTTGGCGAACAGAAACTCGGCGACTTTCGGTACTCGGCGAACCTCAGGAGGCACTCACGTGAACGGTCGGGCAGCGCACACGGATGTAGTCGGCCGCACGCCTCTCCGCTCCACGCCCCGCCTCGTTCGCCGTGCCGTCGCGGTAGCCGCGATCACGCTGTCCGCTCCCCTGGCGCTCTCCGGTGCCGCCCACGCGGCCCCCGAGGACACCGCGCCCGGTCTTGCGGACCTGCGCGAGCAGACCGACGGCGACCAGGCCGCCCGGGACGCCGTCGACGCGCTGGCCGCATCGACCGTGCTCGGCGACATCGCGGGCGAGTACACGCCGTTCTTCTACTCGGCCCCGACCATCGGCTGCGGCACGTTCGCGCCCGTCACGATGACGATGGCGTCGGCCACCACGGGGCCGTCCGCCGAGATCCGCGCCGACGAGGTGAACTTCCAGGCACTGTCCGCCTATCCCGGCGTCGTCACCGCATCCGGATTGAACGTCGCCTGGCTCAACACGGCTACCGGCGCCAGCGGCGTCGCCCCTCTCGACGGCACCACCGACGGCGGCTATCCCTCGCTGGCGAAGGTGGTGCCGACCGGCTCCGGCACCGTCGTGGCCTCGATCTTCGGGTCGGTGAGCTACACGAACGCCACCTGCCACGTCCTCCCCACGGTCGGCATGTTCTTCGTCCCGGAGGAAGGCCCGCTGCCCGCGGATCATGTCGCGCCGCCCGAGGACGCCCCCGCCTGATCCGCCCGCCCCGCCTCCTCCCTGGGTGAAGGGACCCTTTGCCCGATCTGACGAGGCAAAGGGTCCCTTCATCCAGGGGGTGGGGGGTCAGTCGCGACGAGGGCGGCGCTCCTGTTTCCCGAACTTCTTGGGCTTGCCGCGATCACGGCTGTAGGTGTCCCCGGTCGGTCGACCGTGTGGGGGGCCGGAATCGGGCTGCAACTGGATGAGCACTCCGGAGATCCGGGTGCGGCGCAGGGCTTCGAGCGTCTCCCGGGACAGGTCTGCGGGCAGTTCCACCAGGCTGTGGTCGGGGCGAATGCTGATATGCCCGAAATCGCTCCGGCGCAGGCCACCCTCGTTCGCGATGGCACCGACGATGGCACCGGGCACCACCCGGTGCCGCTTGCCGACCGCGATCCGGTAGGTCATCAGATCGGCACCCGACTTGGCCTGTTTCGGGCCGTCGTCGAACTTCCTCGCAGGCCGTTCCCGCGGCTCACGCTCCCGCCGGGGCGGCGGCGGTGGCTCCGGCGCCATGAGGAAGTCGGCTCCGTCGCGGGACTGCAGTGCCAGCGCCGCCGCGATGTCGACCAGGGGCACGTCGTGCTCGCGCTCGTAGTCCTCGATCATCTTGCGGAACAGGCCCAGGTTGTCCGCAGCGAGGCTCTCGGTGATCGAGTCCTCGAACTTCGCGACCCGCTGGGCATTGACGTCCTCGACGCTCGGCAGCTGCATCTCGGCGAGGGGCTGCCGGGTGGCCTTCTCGATGGCCTTGAGCAGGTGCCGCTCGCGTGGGGCGACGAACAACAGCGCTTCGCCGGTGCGGCCGGCCCGGCCGGTGCGACCGATCCGGTGGACGTACGACTCGGTGTCGTGCGGGATGTCGTAGTTGACGACGTGGGAGATCCGGTCCACATCGAGCCCACGGGCAGCGACATCGGTGGCGACCAGGATGTCCAGGGCGCCGCTCTTGAGCTGCCCGATGGTGCGTTCACGCTGCGCCTGGACGATGTCACCGTTGATCGCCGCCGCCGAGAACCCGCGCGCACGCAGTTTCTCCGCGAGGTCCTCGGTGGCCTGCTTGGTGCGGACGAAGATGATCATCGCCTCGAAGCTCTCGACCTCGAGGATCCGGGTCAGCGCATCGAGCTTGCGCTGGTGTGCGACCTGGATGTAGCGCTGGGAGATGTTCGACGACGTCGTGGTCTTCGACTTGACCGTGATCTCCACCGGGTCGTGCAGGTACTGCTTGGAGATCTTGCGGATCGCGCCGGGCATGGTGGCCGAGAACAGCGCCACCTGCTTGTGCTCGGGAGTATCGGCGAGGATGCGCTCGACGTCCTCCTGGAAACCCATCTTGAGCATCTCGTCGGCCTCGTCGAGTACCAGGTACGCGAGCTTGGACAGATCCAGCGTGCCCTTCTCGAGATGGTCGATGACGCGGCCCGGGGTGCCGACGACGACGTGTGCACCACGCCGCAGCCCGGAGAGCTGCACGCCGTAGCTCTGACCACCGTAGATCGGCAGGACGTGGAGACCGGGGATGTGCGCGGAGTACTTCCCGAACGCCTCGGCGACCTGCAACGCCAGCTCGCGCGTCGGCGCGAGGACCAGCGCCTGTGGCGCCTTCTGCGACAGGTCGATTCGAGACAGGATCGGGACCGCGAATGCGGCGGTCTTACCGGTGCCGGTCTGCGCGAGACCGACGACGTCGTTGCCTTCGAGCAGCGGCGGGATCGTGGCGGCCTGGATCGGGGAGGGTGACTCGTACCCCACATCCGACAGCGCCTTCAACACCCGCTCGTCGATGTCGAGGTCGGCAAAGGTGGGGGGTTCTGGGTCACGCTCGGTATCACTCATTGACCAGCAGTTTATCCCATGAAAGCATCGGATATTTCGCTAGTACTCGAGGCGGGCCGGAGCAGCCGCGATCACCTTCCCCCGTGGCCGCCACACCCGATTCCCGGGTGAGATGCCGGGCCCATGCCCGGAGCGCGTCATCCACCGGCGAAAACTCGAGATCCCAGCGCGCGGCCGGCGACCGGGCCGGCCCCGTCGGTAGCGGTCCGCACCGAGGAACTCAGCGCCTCCGGATCCGCTCCCGTCAGCAACCCGGGCAGCGCGCGTAGTACCGAGACAGGTACCCGCACTCGCGGGGACCGCACCCGGAACCCGTGTCAGGAAGGTCGCCCGTCGTCCACGGGCACCACGCACGATTGCGCTCGACGAGGTGTGACCTGCACACCAGATACCTCGATCGACCCCGAAGAGCCAGCGCGCCTCCTATTCTCCAAGGACAACAGGATCCTCGCTCATGGACCGAAGGGGCATGCCGTGGTTACACAGAGTTCGAGCCTGGCCAAGCAGGTGTGGTGGATCGCCTTGATCCGCGGCATCTTCGCGATCATCTTCGGCATCATCGCCCTGGCCTGGCCCCAGATCACCGTCCTCGCCCTCGTCGTCGTCTTCGGCGTCTACGCGATCATCGACGGCGTCGTCGCGGTGGCCCGCGCAGTCCAGCACCGGAAGATCGACTCCGGGTGGGGATGGTGGGCCGCACTCGGCGTCGTGTCCGTCGTCGCCGGCATCGTCGCCCTGGTCTGGCCGGGGATCACCGCAGTGGTGCTGCTGTACCTGATCGCGTTCTACGCCATCTTCTTCGGCATCCTCGGCGCTGTCGGCTCGTTCAAGCTCAAGGACATTCCCGGCTCCGGATGGGGGTGGTTGCTCTTCGCCAGCCTGCTGGCGGTGGCGCTGGGCATCGTCCTGCTGGTGGCCAACCCCGCCGCCGGAATCATCGGTCTCACCTGGGTACTCGGCTGGTACGCGATCCTCTTCGGCGTGATGGTCGTGATCGCCGCGTTCCAGATCCGCAGCTGGGTCGACAGCGCGAACGACTGACGCGGTTCACGACCGGAGGGTTCGATGACCGGGCGGCGCCTCCGACGGGAGGCGCCGCCCGCGGCGCCTGTGCCGACGGTGCGCACCGATTCCGGATGGGCCATTCCGCGTGGTCTGATCGTGTTGCTGGGCCTGGCCGCGACGGTCATCGTAGTGGCCGGAATTGCAGCGTTCTCCGGAGTCATCGGCCCGGTGTTCCTCGCCTTGATGCTGTGTATCGCGGTGCAGCCCATCCAGGACTGGTGCCACCGACGAGCGATTCCCGCGTGGATCGGAATGGTTCTCGCCGTCTCCACCGTCTATCTCACACTGCTGGGACTGGTCGGAGCCATGGCACTGTCGGTGGCACAGTTGGCGTCCCACCTGCCGCAATACCAGGACACTGTCGAGAACATGGTCGACAACGGCCGACACCACCTCGAACAGTGGGGAGTCGACAACCAACGTATCCACGACACCGTCGCCGGTCTCGACCTGGGCCGAGTCGTCGAGGCACTCGAAGCCGGTGTCAGCGGGACACTGGGCATCCTGTCGAATCTGGTGTTCGTCTTCGCCCTGGTGCTGTTCATGTGCTTCGACGGCATGTCCCTGGGCGCCCGGATGAAGGTGGTCGCGCAGGAACGTCCCGAAATCGCCTACGCGCTGCACTCCTTCGCCGTCGGAACCCGCAAGTACCTCGTCGTCTCGACCGTGTTCGGTCTGATCGTCGCAGTGTGCGACGGCATCGCGCTGTGGATGCTGGGTATCCCCCTGCCCGTCCTATGGGCGCTGCTGTCCTTCATCACCAACTACATCCCCAACATCGGATTCGTCCTCGGTCTGGTCCCGCCCGCGCTGCTGGCCCTGCTCGAGGGCGGACCGTGGTTGATGTTCTGGGTGATCGTCGTCTACTCGGTGATCAACTTCGTGATCCAGTCGATCATCCAGCCGAAGTTCGTGGGAGACGCGGTGGGGCTGTCGGTGACGATGACGTTTCTCGCGCTGGTGTTCTGGAGCTGGGTGCTCGGTGCCCTCGGAGCGCTCCTGGCGATTCCGCTGTCACTACTCGTGAAATCCCTGCTCCTCGACATCGATCCGGCAACCCGGTGGACGGGGGCGCTGATCGGCGGGTCCACCGCGCCGGTGAAGCCCGCCGAGCGGGGCGAATCGGATGCCGACCCGGGAAGTGGTGAACGGACATGAGCGAGAGCGACATCCGACTCCCGCGGTGGCTCCTCGGCGTCGCCGCCCTCGTCTGCATCGCCGCCGGTCTCGCGCTGACGCTCCGACCCGCCGCCTCACTCGACGCCCTGGTCGTCCTGCTCGGTACCGCGCTGGCCGGAGTCGGCGTCGCCGAGATCGCCGGTGCCACACGGATACGGCAGCGATGGCTGTCCGTCGCCACCGGCGTGATCTTCCTGGTGGGAGCGGCGGCCGTCGTTGCCTGGCCGGGCGCCACGCTCTCCGGTCTGGCACCGCTCACGGCGCTCACACTGATCGTCGGCGGAATCGTCAAGGTGCTCTCCGGAATACGGAACGGCCATCGCACGTCGATCGCGGCCGGTGCCGCTTCGGTCACGTCGATCGCGGCCGGTGCCGCTTCGGTCACGTCGATCGCGGCCGGTGCCGCTTCGGTGATCTTCGGGGCCGTCGCACTGTCCTGGCCCGACGCCACGCTGCTCGCGCTGGCGGTGCTCACCGGCCCGGTGGCGGTGCTGTTCGGGTTCGCGACCGGCATTCGGGCACTGCGGCCCACCGCTCACCGTCCTCGCAGGGTGGCCGCCGTCGCCTCGGTGCTCGCCCTCGTGGCGGCACTGGGATCGCTGGCGCTCAGCGTGCGGCTGAACAGCGAACGCTTCACCGGCCCCGACGCGTTCTACGCGGCCCCGGCCGACGTCCCGGACACTTCCGGTGTCCTGCTGCGCAGTGAGCCCTGGACCGCCGACGGCATCCCGGACGACACCCGTGCCTGGCGAATCCTCTACACCACCACTCGCGACGAGGGCGTTCCCGCGGTCGCGAGTGGCGTCGTCGTCCTTCCCGAGACAAGCTCGCCCGAGCCCCTTCCCGTCCTCGCCTGGGCACACGGTACGACCGGGGTCGCACCCAAGTGCGCGCCGTCGCTGTCCCAGGAGCCGTACGGGACTGCCGACGCGATCCTCGGGGCCGCGACGGCGAACGGCTGGGCCGTGGTCGCGACGGACTATGTGGGCCTGGGTACGGAAGGCCCGCACCCCTACCTCATCGGGCAGGGTCAGGGGCGTTCGGTGCTCGACTCCGTCCGCGCCGCACACCAACTGGTGCCTGCCCTGGAGCTGGTGCCTGCCCTGGACGAGCGCACCGTCGTCTGGGGCCACTCCCAGGGCGGGAACGCCGCCCTGTGGACCGGCATCCTGGGGCCGACCTACGCACCGGACGTACGGCTCTCCGGCGTCGCCGCTCTCTCCCCCGCCACCGACCTCCCCGGACTGGTCGGCTATCTCGCCGAGATCGCGGGCGGCGCCGTCTTCGCGTCGTACGTGGCCGACGCCTACAGCCGCACCTACCCCGATGTGGACTTCGCCGAGGTCGTCGCACCCGAGGCCCGGACACTCGCCCGGGAGGACGCCGGCCGCTGTCTCGGGGAAGGCGCGATCGCCGTGTCGGTCGGAACGGCACTCGCCGTACCCGACATCCTCGCGGACGGACAGCCCGACGAGCGGTTCCTGCACCGCCTGGCCGAGAACACCCCGGACGGACCGATCGACGTGCCGGTGCTGATCGGCCAGGGTGCCGCCGACCCGCTCATCCTCGAGTCCGTGCAGACCGGGTTCGTCGCGAAGCTCTGCGAACAACCGCGACAGATCGACTACCGGACGTATCCCGGCGCGGACCACAACAGCGTCATCGCCGCCGAGTCCCCACTCGTCCCCGAACTGATCGAGTGGACCGTCGGCCGCTTCGCCGGCGAGGCGGTGGACGACGAGTGCGGCCCGATCCCCTGACCCCTGGTCCCCGCCCCCCTGATCTCAGCCCCCTGATCTCGGCCACCGGCCCCCGGACCACCGACGGACGCTAGCGTGAGGGACATGGTCGACGTCGCCGTATGTCAGTTCGCACCGGGCACGGACAAGCGCGAGAACCTGCGCACCGTACGCGCGCTCGCCGCCGAGGCCGCCGGACGCGGTGCCCGGGTGGTGATCGCCCCGGAGTATGCGATGTTCACCGCGCCGCGCACCGACGAGCGCTTGGTGGCCTCGGCCGAATCCCTGGACGGCGAGTTCGTCTCCGGACTCGCCGACGTCGCCGCGGAGCTACGCATCCATCTGGTGGCCGGAATCAACGAGGAGATCCCCGGGGAGGACCGGATCTCCAACACACTCGTCGCACTCGGTCCGGAAGGCGAGCTCGCGGCGACCTACCGCAAACTGCACCTCTACGACGCGTTCGGAGTCGCCGAATCGGACGTCATCCGCGCCGGCACGATCGAGAGCCCACAGACGTTCGCCGTCGACGACCTCGTCTTCGGCATGCAGACCTGCTACGACCTCCGGTTTCCCGAGGTGACCCGGCGCATCGTGGACGCCGGGGCGCACGTGCTGTGCCTGCCCGCCCAGTGGGTTCCCGGCCCGCTGAAGGAGGACCACTGGGCCACCCTGATCCGGGCCAGGGCGATCGAGAACACCGTCTACGTCGCCGCCGCCGACCAGAGCGCACGGACGGGGGCGGGAGGAAGCATGATCGTCGATCCGATGGGTGTCGTCCTCGCCGCGCTGGGCGAACGGGTGGGGACCGCGTCCGCCCGAGTCGAACCGGACCGGCTGGCTCAGGTGCGCGAGCGGAATCCGGCGCTGGCACTGCGGCGGTTCACGGTCACGGAGCGGGATCCGATCGCCACGCGCGACGTCCGGTGACGGCGTAACGTCGATCACGACCCTGCACGACGAGCGAACCCGGACGCGGATCGCGAGCGGTTCGCTCACGATCGGTCACGGAGGGCGCGTGCACTATCGCGACCGGGCATCGGCGGGCCGTCGGCTGGCGGCCTCGCTGGAAGAATTGCGGGGCACCGGGGCCGTCGTCCTCGGGCTTCCCCGCGGCGGAGTCCCGGTCGCGCATGCCGTCGCCCACGCCCTCGGGCTCCCGCTGGACATCGTGCTGGTCCGCAAGCTCGGCGTTCCGTGGCACCCCGAACTGGCCATGGGTGCGATCGGCGAAGGCGGCGCCCGGGTACTCAACGAGGACGTCATCCGCAGTTCCCGCGTGGGCTCCGGGGACGTGGCGCGGGTCGAGCGCGCCGAATCGCACGAGCTCGAACGGCGCGCGCACCTTCTTCGGTCCGGACGGCCCGCTCTGCGCCTGCGCGACCGGACCGCGGTCATCGTCGACGACGGTATGGCGACGGGTGCCACCGCCGCGGTGGCCTGCCAGTTCGCCCGGTCCGCCGGGGCGAACCGGGTGCTGGTCGCGGTGCCGATCGCGATGCCGGAGGCGGTGCGGCGGGTGCAGGTGGTGGCCGACCGAGTCGTCTGTCCCTACACGCCCGACGACCTCACCGGAGTGGGCGGGGCATACGCCGATTTCCATCAGCTGGCGGACGCGGAGGTGACGGAGCTTCTGGACGACCGACCAGACCTCACGCCGCACTCCGGTGGGTCGTGAAGAATTACCCGTGCACGCCAAGTTACGGTCAAATCCGCAGGTGACGCACGAAGCACGACAAACCGGGCAGTGGCGATAGTGCAGAATCGAGGAAGATGTGATCGAATGCACATCCGACCTGTTGTTTCACTGGAGGGATCATCGTGCGTGAATTCTCGGTTCCACAGACGTTCTCTATCCCGGAGGACGCCTCGATGGCGGACTCCGTCTTCCGCCATGCTGCGGAGGATCCGACGTTCGTCCCGTTCAAGCGACCCGTCGATGGCGCCTGGGTCGACGTCACCGCAGCCGAGTTCGCCAAGCAGGTGTCGGCCGTCGCCAAGGGCCTGATCGCCTCGGGCATCGAGCTCGGCGACCGCGTGGCGATCCTGTCGTCCACCCGCTACGAGTGGGTCGTCCTCGACTACGCCATCTGGACCGCCGGTGGCTGCACCGTCGCGATCTACGAGACCTCCGCGCCCGACCAGGCCAGCTGGATTCTCGAGGACTCCGCGACGTCCGTCCTCGTCGTCGAGAAGCCGGAGCACGCGACGGCCCTCACCGAGGTCACGGAGGCTG
This sequence comes from Rhodococcus triatomae, assembly GCF_014217785.1. NCBI lineage: Bacteria > Bacillati > Actinomycetota > Actinomycetes > Mycobacteriales > Nocardiaceae > Rhodococcus > Rhodococcus triatomae. The sequence goes on from NZ_CP048814.1 coordinate 738,801, forward strand.
CCCCCGCCCTGCGCGAGGTCCTCCAGATCGAGGCCGGAGCAATCGACACACTCGTCGAGCGCGGTGCATCCGTCACAGACGAGCAGCTCGACGAGCGTCGCCACCAGGTGCGGGCCGAGTCGCCCGCCACCCTGATCTACACGTCGGGCACCACGGGCCGCCCGAAGGGCGTTCAGCTCACGCACTCCAACTTCTACGCCGAGTCGGCGGCGGTGCAGCTCGCCCTCGGCGACTCGATGTACAAGGGCCGGCGCACGCTGATGTTCCTGCCGCTCGCGCACGTGTTCGCGAGGGCCGTCTCCTTCGGCGCCTTCGACGCGAAGGTCACCGTCGCGCACACGTCCGATCTGACGACCCTGCTCGATCAGTTCGCCGCCTTCCAGCCGAACTTCATCCTCTCCGTCCCCCGCGTGTTCGAGAAGGTGTACAACTCGGCGAAGCAGAAGGCCTACGACGGCGGCAAGGGCAGCATCTTCGAGAAGGCGTCCGCCACCGCCATCGCGTGGAGCGAGGCACAGGACACCGGCGGCCCCGGGCTGGGACTCAAGCTCAAGCACGCACTGTTCGACAAGCTCGTGTACTCGAAGCTGCGTACCGCCCTGGGCGGCGAATGCGACCGCGCCGTCTCCGGCGGTGCCGCGCTCGGTGCCCGCCTGGGCCACTTCTTCCGCGGCATCGGCGTCCCGGTCTACGAGGGCTACGGACTCACCGAGACCAGCGCCGCGATCACGGTCAACACGACGAACGCGCAGAAGGTCGGCACCGTGGGCAAGCCGATCGACGGCCACGCCGCGAAGATCGGCGAGGACGGCGAGCTGCTCCTCCAGGGACCGGTCGTCTTCGGCGGCTACTGGCACAACGAAGAGGCCACCGCCGACGCGATCCGCGACGGCTGGTTCCACACCGGTGACCTCGGCTCGATCGACGAGGAGGGCTACGTCTCCATCACGGGCCGCAAGAAGGAGATCATCGTGACCGCCGGTGGCAAGAACGTCGCCCCCGCGGTACTCGAGGACGCCCTTCGTGCACACCCGCTCGTCAGCCAGTGCCTCGTCGTCGGCGACGGCAAGCCGTTCATCGGCGCCATCATCACGCTCGACGCCGAGACGCTGCCGGGCTGGAAGGAGCGCAACGGTATCGATGCGGATACTCCGGTCGGCTCGTTGCTCGATCACCCCGAGCTGATCGCCGAGATCGATGCCGCCGTCGCCGAGGCGAACACGAAGGTGTCCAACCCGGAGCAGATCAAGAAGTACAAGGTCATCGACTCCGATTTCACCATCGAGACCGGCGAACTCACTCCGACGCTCAAGCTCAAGCGCAACATCATCCACAAGGAGCGCGGAGCGATCATCGAGTCGATCTACGTGTAAGTCGATCGGCGGCCGGGTCGTTCGACGAGCGACCGGCCCAGACACGAGACAGCACCGGGAGCCGACACGGTTCCCGGTGCTTTCTCGTGCGGGCGCCGGTGACGTGCCGACACCTACCCGGACGAGAACACCGTCAGCCGAAGCACTTCCCTTCGCCCCGATAGGTGGGGACCGGGGTGCATGCGCCGTCGGCGACGACGTGGAGGGAGTCGAATCGTTCGCACAACTCGCCCGCCTTGGCGTGCCGGAACCACACGCGGTCGCCGATCTGCACGTCGGACGCCGCCTTCCCGGTCACCGGGGTCTGCACCTCGCCCGCCCCCTCGTTGCGCAGCAACTTCAGTCCTCGCGGAAACACCGGCGTCGGCACCCGTGCGGCTCCGGCCGGGCCGGACGCGATGTATCCGCCACCGAACAGGGTGGCGATCTTCGGGGTCGGGCGCCGTACCGCCGGAAGGGCGAAGTAGAGCGCCGGGTCGGGACGGAAGGCCCGATACCGGTCGAACAGGGTGGGCACGAACAGGCCCGAGCCCGCGGTGACCTCGGTGACGGACGGATCCGCGGACGTCACTTCCAGCGAGCCGGTACCCCCGCCGTTGACGATCTCGAGCTCCCCCACCTCCGACTGCACGGCGTCGACCACCGCCGTTCTGCGCGTGGCGAGTTCGGCAGCCGAGCGCTTCTTCATCCAGACCACCGGAGCCGAGGAGTCCGGCACTCCCGCGATCTGCGCCTCGTAGAACATGACCCCGGCGACCTGGAAGCCGCGGCCCCGCGCGCGGGCCGCGAGAGCGGCCACGGCACCCGGAGTCCTCAACGGTGAGCGGCGCACACCGATGTGCACAGGCCCGAGCCGCAACGACGCGTCGACGTCCAGGCACACGCGGGCGCGGACCGCGTCCGACCCGAACGCGACGCGCAGCAGATCGAGGTGCTCGTCGGAGTCGATCATCAGGGTGATCCGTTCCCGCAGAACAGGATCCGCGGCGAACTCGGCGAGCGCAGCCCGATCCACGGTCGGGTATCCCATGAGGATGTCTCCCGCTCCGGCCCGGGCCAACCAGATCGACTCGCGCAACGAGTAGGACATGATTCCGGCGAAGCCACCGGAGGCGGTCAGGTCGGGACCGAGCACCGTCTCGAGCACCGATCGACAGCGCACCGACTTGCTCGCCACCCGGACCCGGGTACCGCCGGCGCGCCGCACCAGTTCCCCGGCGTTGGCCGTCAGGGTTCGCAGGTCGAGCGCCGCGAGTGGTGGATCCCACTCACGTGTCGCGATGGCCAGTCGGTCGAGGGTCGGCGTCACGGTCTCGTCCTTTGCGTCGCTCGTGTGCATCGCTCGCGGTCGGGCGCATCGCGCGCGTCGGCGGAAGCCGGCTGCGGTCACGGTTCTCCGCAGTCAACCACCATTCTGGACGACTGTCCAGGACGGTGGCGTCGCGCCCGGCTCAGGACTCCTTCGGAATCGCCTTGTCCGAGATGCTGCGGGCGAGATCGTCCAGGGCCGCGACGATCGCCTCGGCGTCGCGGTCGACCAGCCAGCGCAACACCAGGCCGTCGATCATCGCCAGCCCACTGCGCGCGATGTCCGCGACCGGCATGTTCCACTCGATCCCCGCGATGGCGGCGCATTCGTCGAGGAAGGCCACCGCCTCCTCGTCCATGATGCGGTACTGCTCGTCGGCGATCGCCCCCGCGCGCCCGGCACCCACCGCTCGGTGCCGCAGCGCCTGCGCGGTGATCTCGTAGGTGAGCAGCTGACGGTCCGGTGTCGCCTCGATGATCGGCCACATGCCGCTGAGGCCGATGTGCAGGAGCTCACGCAGCCCGGTGACGCCCCGAAGCTCGGACGCGTGCCGAACCTGCGAGAACGACGCACTCATCGACTCGCTCAGCTGGCGGATGAGCGCCTCGCCCATGGCCGCGAGCAATTCGTCCTTGCTCTCGAAGCAGTAGTGCACCACTCCGAGCGAGACTCCCGCTTCCTCGGCGACCGCGCGCACCGTCACGGAGGCCACTCCGCTGCGCTCCGCGATGGTCAGGGCAGACTCGACGAGTTGGGCGCGACGTTCGTCCGCGGGAAGCCTGTTCAGCATCCTCTGATCCTAGGGCCACGGGGCCGATCTCTTCCGTACATTTGCCTGGACGAGCGTCCAGGTTCATGATGGGCGCATGGAACGTGACACGTGGCACAACTGGTCGGGGACCGAGCACGCGCGACCACACCGCATCGCGACCCCGCGCACCGCGGAAGAACTCGCCACGATCGTCGCGGACGCCGCCGCGCAGGGCCTGCACGTGAAGGCCGTCGGCGCCGGCCACTCGTTCACCGGGGCAGCGGTCACCGACGGTGTGCTCGTACGCCTCGACCGGCTCACCGGAATCGTCTCGGTCTCGCCGACCGAGCCCGACGGCGCCCTGGTCACGGTCCATGCGGGTACCCGGCTGTACGACCTCAATCGCGCGCTGTGGGACCGGGGACTCGCGCTGGCCAACCTCGGCGACATCGACGTCCAGTCCGTCGCCGGAGCCTTCTCCACGGGAACCCACGGCACCGGTGCGGCATTCGGCGGTCTCGTCACCCAGGTCCGTGCACTGGAGGTCGTTCTCGCCGACGGCAGCGTCGCCCGGTGCTCCGCCACCGAGAACACTGCCCTGTTCGAGGCGGCCCGGCTCGGGTTGGGAGCCCTGGGGATCATCACCACGGTCACCCTGGCGTGCGTCCCGGCGTTCGCCCTCCGCGCGGTGGAGGCACCGGAAACCCTCGACGCGACGCTCGATCGCCTGGACGAGGACCGCGCCGGGGTGGATCACTTCGAGTTCTACTGGTTTCCACACACCCGTCGGGTGCTGACCAAGCGCAACACCCGACTGCCCGGCGACACTCCGGTCGACCCCATCCACCCGGTGAAGGGTTTCGTCGACGACGAGTTGCTCTCCAACGGGGTGTTCGGCGCGCTCAACGTCCTCGGGACGGCGCTCCCCGCGAGCATCCCGACGATCAACGCGATCACCTCCCGCGCCCTCAGCCCGCGGGCCTACACCGAGCGGAGCTACCGCGTGTACGCCTCGCCCCGCCGAGTGCGATTCCGGGAGATGGAGTACGCCGTTCCGGTCGCCACACTGCCCGACGTCCTCACCGAGATCGACCGGTGGATCGAGGGGTCCGGGTTCCGGGTCGCCTTCCCGATCGAGGTCCGGTTCGCCGCTGCCGACGACGTCTGGCTGTCCACGGCGAACGACCGGGAGACCGCATACGTCGCGGTCCACCAGTTCCATCGCCGCGACCACCGCGACTACTTCGACGCGGTCGAGCGGATCGCTCGCGGCGTCGACGGGCGCCCCCACTGGGGAAAGATGCACTCGAGGACGTATGCGGACCTGAGGCCGACCTACACCCACCTCGACGAGTTCGTCGCCGTCCGCGACAAGTACGACCCCACCAGGGTGTTCGACAACGGATACCTGCGCCGGATCCTCGGCCCCTGAACAGCGCAACGGCCCTGAATCAGCGCAACAGCTCGGACTTTCGGGCGTCACCGAGGAACGAGGCACGGATCGAGTTGCGCGCCAGCGTCTCCCACTCCCCCTCGGTGAGCCCGAGACGCTCGTGCAGCTGCGTCACGTTGTCGTCGACGTACCCACCGAAGTAGGCCGGGTCGTCCGAGTTCACCGTCACGGTCAGCCCGGCGTCGAGCATCCGGCGCAACGGGTGTTCCTCGAGCCGATCCACCACCTTGAGACGCTCGTTGGACAGCGGACACACCGTCAGCGGGATCTCCTCGTCCACCAGGCGCTGCACCAGCGCCGGATCCTCGAGTGCCCGGATCCCGTGGTCGATACGCTCGGCACCGAGCAGATCGAGCGCCTGCCAGACGTACTCGGGCGGCCCTTCCTCACCGGCGTGGGCCACCACGTGCAGACCCTCCGCCCGCGCACGGGCGAACACGTCCTCGAACAGCGACGGCGGATAGCCGACCTCCGCGGAGTCCAGACCCAGCCCGATGACGGGCGCTCCCAGGCGCAGGATCTCCGAGAACACCTCGTCCGCCTCGGTCACCGGCCGGTCGCGCAGGATCGCGGGAATGACCCCACAACTGATCCCGAACTCGCGCTCGCTCGCAGCGGCCGCGTCCATGATTCCGTCGACGACGGCGGCGAGCGGAACCCCGCGATTGACATGGGCCTGCGGATTGAAGAAGAACTCGACATGGACGAGGCCGCCGGCCGCTGCCCGCGCCAGGTAGGCGCGGGTGAGGTCCGCGAAATCTTGGGCCGTGCGCAGTACCTGCATGTTCTCGAAGTAGAGATCGAGGAAGGACTGCAGGTCGGCGAACTCGTACCGCGCGCGCAGCTCCTCGATCGTCGCGTACGGCAGGCTCACCCGGTTGCGTTCGGCGAGTTCGAAGATCAGTTCCGGTTCGAGCGAGCCCTCGATGTGCATGTGCAGCTCGGCTGCCGGATACCGCCGGTGCAGCGCGACGGCCGAATGCGGGTGGGGACGAGCTGCGGACGAGTTCACGAGTTCAGGGCCTTTCCGATACCGTGCAGGCTCTCACGCGGCCTGCTCGTCCTGGACGATACGGATGAAGCCGTCGACATCCACCGTCGCGGTGTCACCGGTGTGAAACCAGCCACCCCGCAGGCGGCGCTCGGTCTCCTCCGGGCGGTGCCAGTAACCACGGGTGACGGCGGGACCGCGGCACAGCAACTCCCCTACACCGTGGTGGGCGTCCGGACCGAGCAGCGCAACCTCCATGCCCCCGAACGGAACTCCGATGCTGTCGGCATGGCTGCGCGCGAACCCGGCGGGCAGGACGAATCCGCTGCCACAGGTCTCCGTCCGCCCCCAACCCGAGAAGTGACGTGCCGAGGGAAATGCGTCCCGCAACAGTTCCGCCTCGTCCGCAGTGGCCGCGGAGTAGTCGATCCAGCGCACGGCACGGCGTCCGAACCCGGTGACCGGATGCTCGGACACGGCCCTGGCGAGCACCCTCGGCGACGCGGTGAGAACGTCGGCACCGGTACCGCGCCAGAAGCGCGGATCGACGGAGTCGGTGATCACCACCGTGCCCCCGACCACGAACGTCGACAGCAACTCGACGACGACCGTCACGGATTCGACACCCGCCGTCACCACCAGGTTCCGCAGCCCGCCGTCGTCGAATCCGCGGGCGTGGATGATCGACTCGACCGCGGAGAGCATGTTCTCGTTGCTGAGTTCGACACCGATGCCGTCGTCGCCGTAGCAGAGCAACGCCAGCTCGTCGAGACCTGCTCCGTCGTCGATGAACGAGATCCCGTCCGGCAGCGACCCGTCGAGCAGGAACGCCGACCCGCTGTCGTCGAGCACCTCGAGCCGCGACCGGATGTCGAGTTCGTCCGCGAGCGGTGTGGGAACCCCGCCCGCGAGGACGGCACCGACGAACGCCTCGACCCATCCGACCGTGTGCGGGCCACCGACCGCGATGCGATCGCCGATCGAGGCGCCCCGAGCATTCAGCCCACCGGCGACGTGCGCGGCCGCGTTCCAGAGTTGCGCATAGGTGACCGACCGGGTGCCGTCGTCGACGGCGATCCGCCTCGGGTACTTGTGTACGACGACGTCGAGCAGCTCGCTCAGCGAGGGGTAGAGACCGTCGTAGTGCAGCAGCCCGTCCGCCTCGCGGGCGATTCTCGTGTCGGGGTAGAACCGCGCGACATCCGGGTACTCGACCAGCGACGACGGCATCGCGACCTCCCTGCCGGGCGACGGACCGGCGTTACCGACGACTATAGGTCGGCATGCCCTCCCGGGCGAGCAATTCTCCCGGCTGCTCCCCCTTCGCCGCGTTCAGCGTCCGCGGTAGGTCGCCTTGCCCGGACCGACCTCGAGGAAACTGCGGACCGCGCCACGCAGATCGTCCGTGCCGAACAACGCCCCCGACACCTCGGGGGTGATCGAATCCGCGTGTGCGACGCCTCCCGACCGCCAGGCCGAGATGATCTGCTTGGTCGCGTCGTGGGCGCGGGTGGGTCCGTCCGCGAGCCGGTCCGTCAGTGCCCGGGCGGCCGCGTCGACGTCCTCGTGAATCGCGTTGACCACGCCCCACGAGTGCAGGGTCTCGGCGTCGTAGAGGTCTCCGGTCATGACGAATTCTCGGGCCCGTCCCGAACCTGCGCGCTCGGCCAGCCGCTGCGGACCCCCCATCGACGGCGTGAGCCCGACGACGGTCTCGACGAGTCCGAACTTCGCCTTCGGGCCGGCCAGGACGATGTCGCAGGCCAACGCGATCTCGAACGCCGCGGTCAGGGTGAGCGCGTGCGCCGAGTAGACCACCGGGCACGGTAGTGCCTCGAGGGGGTGGCAGATCCGGGCGAACAGGTCCTCCCAGAGTTCGCGGCCCTGATCGACGGTGAGCCCGTCGAACACGTGGACGTCGACGCCGCCGGAGACGACTCGTCCCTCGGCGCGGAGCAGCAGTGCACGCGGAGGAGCCTCCGCCAGCTCGGCGACGTGACCGATCACGGAGTCGAACATGGCCTGGTCGAACAGGTTCAGCTCACCGTGCGCGAAGGTCAGGACGGCGACCTCCGCGCCCGCAGCAGTGGTGTGGCGCTCGAGTCGGGTGGCGCGGGGAGCGGCGGAATCAGTCATGGCCGTCAGATTGCCACATCGCCCGGACCCCGCCCCCGGTCACCTCGCCGAGGACTTCTCCCGGTCGCCGGCCCGCAGCGGGCGGGCGAAGGCCACCGACGCCAGGAACCCGACGAGCAGCACCGCGGCGGGCAACCAGACCGACTGCGACATGGCTGTACTGAACGGTTCGCGGACCACGTCGGGGAGATCCTGGACCCCCTCGTGCTCGGATGCCCCGCCGCCGAGACCCTGGGCGGCGAGACGCGCGGTGATGAGCGCACCGATCGCCGCGCTGCCGAGGACGGCACCGACCTGTCGGGTCGTGTTGTACACGCCCGACCCGGCGCCCGCCTGCTGCGGCGGCAGGTTGTGTGTTGCCGTGGCGGCCAGCGGAGACCAGATGCACGAGTTGGCCAGACCGATGAGCCCGATCGGGATCAGCAACTCCCACGTCGCGGAGTCCGGCGTCATCACCAGAGCCAGCCAACCCAGCGAGACGGCGAAGAGCAGGAATCCGGATCCCGCGATGTACCGCGGATGGGTACGGTCCACGAGCTTGCCGACGAACGGCGCGCAGACACCGGTGATGACCGCCATCGGCACCATGAGCAGCGCCGCCCCCGTGGGCGAGAGGCCGCGCACGGCCTGGGCATAGAACATCAGCGGCAGGACCATCGACGTGACCGCGAATCCCATGGAGCTGATCGCGATGTTGGCGAGCGAGAAGTTGCGGTCCTTGAACAATCCCAGTGGCAGCAGCGGCTCGTCGGTGTTGCGCGCCTGGTTCACCACGAACGCGGCGAGCACCAGCAGGCCGGCACCGATGCAGATCCACACCCCTCGGCCCCAGTCGTACGTGCTGCCCTCCTGGATGCCGAACACGAGCAGGAACATGCCTGCCGCGCTGAGCACGACGCCGGGGATGTCGAACCGGTGGGTGTGCGTCGGCAACGACGGCACCAGCTTCCAGGCGAGGACGAAGGCCAGGATGCCGACGGGGACGTTGACGAAGAAGATCCACTCCCAGCCCAGACTGTCCACCAGCACGCCACCGGCGAGTGGACCGACGAGGGTGGCGACCCCCGCCACCGCGCCCCACAGGCCCATCGCGGTGCCGCGACGGTCCGGCGGAAACGTCCGGGTGATGACCGACATCGTCTGCGGAGTCATGAGTGCGGCGCCCAGACCCTGGAAGGCGCGGGCGACGATGAGCATCGAGATGTCCCCGGACACACCGCACCAGAACGACGCTCCCGTGAACAGGACCAGGCCGATCAGGTAGATGTTCTTGGGGCCGAACCGATCTCCGAGCCGCCCCGTCACCAGCAACGGCACCGCGTAGGTCAGCAGATAGGCGCTGGTGACCCAGACGACCATGTTCACGTCGGCCTGCAGGTCGGTCATGATCGCCGGATTCGCGACCGCGACGATCGTGCTGTCGACGAGGATCATGAAGAATCCCAGGACCAGGGCCCACAGCGCCGGCCACGGATTTCGGGTGGAGTCCATTTCCGTCCTCAGTTCGTTCCGGCGGGGTGTGTGCCGGAGGGCGCGTTCCGCGCGAGTCGTTCGAGTTGTCGCACCACCTCGTCGGAGGTGAGCCAGGGCAGATCCCCGCTCTCGATCCGCGCGACCACGGCGCGCAGCCAGTCGACCTCGGCACGAGCGAGCGTCGCGAGATACCGCGTCCCGAGCGAGAACAGCTCCGGTACGCCGCCGGACTCGGCCGCCCCGACGGTGTCGTCGAGACGGGCGATCTCCTGTTCGCGGGCCGCGATTCGCTCGGTGAGCAGCCGCGCCACCGTCTCGACGTCGAGGTTGTGCGCCTCGGCGATCGCGAGCGGAAACTGCAGGTACTCCTGCGGGGGGCTCCCGAGCAGCTCGGCCACCCGAGTGCGGAATGCCTCGCGCCCCTTCTCGGTGACCTCGTACACCGTCCGCTCGGGCCGCTTTCCGGCACGGTCTGTGCCCCGCGCCCGAACCAGGCCGTCGGCCTCGAGACGAGTGACGGAGTGGTAGAGGGAACCGGGCCGGATCTTCACCAGGCGCCCGCGACGGGACGATGCCAGTTGCACCATCTCGTAGGGGTGCATCGGCCGCTCGACGAGGAGGCCGAGAACGGTCACCGCCAGTCCGGTCAACGGCACGACTCCACTCCTCACCCACTGCTCGGGGCGGCCGACACACATCAGCCCGTATCGAATAGTCCATGTGGAATATACGCCCTGGGAAATCCAGTCACAACCCGCTCGCTACCGCCCCGTCGCTACCGTGGACCCGTGGACACACACCATCTCGACATCGTGCGGCTGGCCTGGTCCCGGGCGTTGGGGCTGGAGGACAGCGCGCTCGCCGACGGCCGGGACCTGCGGGTCGCCGACGAGTCGACGACACGCATCCGGATCGTCGCTCTCGGCGACTCCGCCGCGGTACTCGGCCCCTCCTGGTTCCTCGAGCGGGCCGCCGATCGGCCGGTCGAGGAGTTGCCGGACCTGGTGCGCGGGCTGACGCAGGATCACTCGGGACGCACGTCCGGTCCACGTGTGCTCGGATTCGCCACCGAGTACGCGCTCCCCGTCGGAGAAGGCCGGGTCGGTGAGGGCGACGACGGGAAGGACCTGCCACTCGTGTCCCACGATCTCGCCCGGGTCACCGAACTCGAATCCCTGTGTCCGCCCGACGACGTCGCCGAGGCCGCACTGTCCGGCCGCGACCGCTGGTTCACCGTCCTCGACGACGGCCACCGCCCACTCGGTGGAGCCGCCTACCGCGAGTTCTCCGGCTTCCTCGCCGACATCGCCGTCCTCACCGATCCGGCGCAACGACTGGCCGGGATAGGATCCACCGTGTTGTCCATCGCCACGGACGACGCACTCGACCACGGACTGATCGCCCAGTGGCGTCGGCACGAGGACAACAAGGCCGCGCAGTCGGTCGCGCGGCACGTCGGCTACGAAGATCTGGGTTTCGAGATGGAGGTAGTGGTCACATGAATCAGGTTGCGCCGACGGGCGATCAGGATTCCGGCTCCTATGTGGAGCCGGGCGGCGAGTTCACCCGAGATACCCGGTACATCACCACGCGAATCACCGCGGACGGGCGTGACGGGTACCCCGTGGAACCTGGACGCTACCGGCTGATCGCGGCCCGCGCCTGCCCCTGGGCCAATCGCACGCTCATCGTGCGCCGGCTCCTCGGCCTGGAAAGCGTTCTCTCCCTGGGACTGTGCGGACCGGTCCACGACAAGCGCAGCTGGACCTTCGACCTCGACCCGGGCGGTGTCGATCCGGTGCTGCGGATTCCGCGTCTGCAGGACGCCTACTTCGCACGGTTCCCGGACTACCCTCGCGGCATCACCGTCCCGGCGATCGTGGACGTCCCCACCGGCGAGGTGGTCACCAACGATTTCAACCAGATCACGCTCGACTTCTCCACCGAGTGGCGGCAGTTTCACCGGGACGGCGCTCCCGACCTGTACCCCGAAGCCCGGCGCGGGGAGATCGACGAGGTGGCCGATCTGGTGTTCCGGGACGTCAACAACGGCGTCTACCGGTGTGGGTTCGCCGGTTCCCAGGAGGCGTACGACAAGGCCTACGACCGGCTGTTCTCCCGGATCGACTGGCTCACCGAACGATTGAGCCGGCAGCGCTACCTGGTGGGCGACACGATCACCGAGGCCGACGTCCGGCTGTTCACCACGCTCACCCGGTTCGACCCCGTGTATCACGGGCACTTCAAGTGCAATCGCAGCAAGCTCAGCGAGATTCCGGTGCTGTGGGCGTACGCCCGAGACCTGTTCCAGACCCCCGGATTCGGCGACACCGTGGATTTCGTGCAGATCAAACAGCACTATTACATCGTCCACTCCGACGTGAATCCGACCCGGATCGTGCCCAAAGGCCCCGAGCTGTCGAACTGGCTCACCCCGCACGGACGCGAAGAGCTCGGCGGGCGTCCCTTCGGCGACGGCACGCCCCCGCCCCCGCCGCAGCCGGGCGAACTCGTCCCGCCCGGCCACGGCGCCGACTGACGAGCCGAGCCCGACCGACGTGTACCCAGCCGCATGCCGTTTCGGGATCCGCTCACGCGATAGGGCCCCAGGCGCCCCGCGGATCCCGAAACCTTGCGCAGATCGGGAAAACAGGGGCTACTCCCCGCCGTAGGTCCCGAAGCTCCAGAAAACTCCCTCGGGGTCACGGCAGGTGAATCCCCGCGAGCCGTAGTCCTCGTCGACCAGACCGCGCACGACGGTGGCGCCGGCAGCCTGGGCCCGGGCGAACAGCCCGTCGGGATCGTCGGTGACGACGTAGATCGAGCCCGTTCCCGGTGGGAGTCCGGCGAGTGGGGAATCGTCGCGGCGGGAACCGAGCATGATGCCCCCGCCGCTCGGCCAGCCCAGCTCGGCGTGATCGACGCGGTCGCCCTCGCCGTACACGGCGCGTTCGGTGAACCCGAACGCGTCGACGAGGAACCTGATGGCGGCACGCGCATCCCGGTAGGTCAGGCACGGCCAGATGGTGGTGGTGTTCGTCGTGGTAGTCATACCGATCACTCTCCTCCGGAGAGACCCTCGTCGTCTTGGACGAATGGGAACACCTCGTCCCGCAGCCACCGGGTGGGTGTCGTTCCGCCGAGGTCCGTCCAGTCCCGCGTCATGTGCGCCTGGTCGTAGTAGCCGCAGGCGTGCGCGACCTCCGACAGGGGCGGAGGGCCGGGACGGCGGAGCACCCGGAGAGAGCGGTGGAAGCGGCCGAGCCGCACCGCGTCCTTCGGCGTGATTCCGTACTCCGCGGAGAATCTGCCGGTGAGGTGCCGCCGGCTCCAGCCGAGCTCGTCGGCGACGTCCCCGACCCGTGCGGTGCCGTCGGCGAGCAACCGCCGCCACGCCTGCATCATCGCCCGGTCGGCGGCCACCTCACGTACCCGTCGCGTGAGGACCTCGTCGAGGATGTCGAACCGGCCGTCCCAGGACGGCTCGGAGAGCAGCCGCCCCGTCAGCTCCTCGGCATCGGCACCGATGACGTCGTCGAGCCCGACGAGCCACTGGCCGAGCGCCGCCGCGGGAACGCCCAGCAGTGCACGCGCACCGAGTGGAGTCAGTTCGAGCTGGATCCCGTGCTGGTTGCCGTCGTGCCGGATGACGACCGACGTGGTCGTGATGCCGCTGGCCACCGAGGCGTACGTGTCGGGCTTCTGATCGGGCCGTGCCGCCCGGGCGATGTCCAACGGAGGGTCGAGGGCGAGGATCACGGTCAGGCTGGGCGCGGGCATGCCGAGATGTTCGCCCGCCGGGTAACCACGGAGTCGGTAGCCCTGGTACGCGCCCAGATACGGCCGCAGCGGTGCGGACGGCCGGCGCACCGCACCCTCGGTACGTCCCTCCGGCCGCTCACCAGACGCGGCCTCGACGGTTCCGGCGCTCACACTGCCAGCGTAGGCGCGCCGAGCCACGGTTCCCATACTCTCGAGTCGAGAAGAACGAACGTCAGGACGGACGAAGGACACAGGATGGGAACAACGGTGGCGACCGGGGCCGACTCGGAGGACGGCGGCCGGGTCGAACGCACGCTGGTGTCCGTGCTGGACAACGGGGCCCGACTGCAGGGCCCCGCCGTGGAGCGGTACGTCGCGTGGCTTCGCCGCGCGCACCCCGACGAATCGCCCGCCCAGATCGTGACGCGGATGGAGAAGATGTTCCTCACCACCGTCACCGGCAGCGGCGGCGCCGTCGGCGCGACGGCCGCGGTCCCCGGCATCGGCACGGTCGCCGCCATTGCCGCCGTCGGCGCCGAATCGGTCTTCTTCCTGGAAGCCTCGGCGCTGCTGACCTTGGCCGTGGCCTCCGTGCACGGGGTTCCGGTCACCGACCACCAGCAACGCCGCGCCCTGGTTCTGTCCGTCGCGCTCGGCGACGCGGGCATGGAGATCGTGCGACGAGCGACCGGGGTACGCGGCCCCCACTGGGTGAACGCTCTGAACGGCAAGGTCCCGGCTCCGGTGATGCGGTCGATGAACAACACCCTCGTCCGCAAGTGGATCGCGAAGTACGCCGCCAAGCGCAGCGCACTCGTCCTCGGCAAGCTGATTCCCGCGGGAATCGGGGCGGCGATCGGCGGCGTCGGCAACCGGGCGATCGGACGGCGGGTGATCGACAACGCCCGCACCGCGTTCGGGCCCGCGCCCTCGGCGTGGCCGCACTCGCCGCGGGCCCTGCCGGGACCGGGTGGTGGCTCCGCTCCCGGTACACCTCCCAGTACGCTCTGAACGGCCGTGACGCTCCGAACGGCCGTCGGCCGACCATCGGTACACCGCTCGGCAGCGCCCGGGCGCGATCAGGGGAGGACGCAGTGAGCATCACCGTTCCCGCCGGCAACTCGGCACCCGGTGCCGCCGCGCCGATCGAGGTACGTGAGTTGACCAAGGTCTACAAGACGGTGCCCGCCGTCACCGACGTCTCCTTCACCGTGCCGCGCGGCTCCGTCACCGGATTCCTCGGCCCCAACGGCTCCGGCAAGACCACGACGTTGCGGATGATCCTGGGACTGGCCGCACCGACCTCGGGCGTCGCGACGATCGAGGGTGTGCCGTTCGCGTCCCTGCCACATCCCGGACGGACGGTCGGCGCCGTGCTGGACGCCGGGACGCTCCATCCGAAGCGGACCGCGATCGACCACCTGCGCGTGTACGCACCCGCCGTCGGCGTGCCCGACCACCGCGCCGAGGAGGTCCTCGAACTGGTCGGCCTCGGCGCAGCGCGCCGGCGCCGGGTGGGCGAGTTCTCGCTGGGCATGCGGCAGCGACTGGCCCTCGCGACGGCGCTGCTCGGCGACCCGCACATCCTCGTGCTGGACGAGCCCGCGAACGGCCTCGACCCCGAGGGCATCGCCTGGCTGCGCCACTTCCTGGAGGGCTTCGCCGCGTCCGGCCGGACCGTGCTCGTCTCGAGCCACATCCTGCGCGAGGTCGAGCAGATGGTCGATCACCTGTTGATCCTCAGCCGTGGTTCGCTCGTCTACCAGGGACGCATCGACGACCTGCGCAGGTCGCAGCACAGCCGCCTGCTGGTCGCGTCCTCGAGCCCGCCGGACCTCGCGACCGCGCTGGCTGCCCACGGCGTCGTCGACTCCCGTTCCCTGACGGACGGACGCCTGGCCGTCGTCGGCGCGGATGCGACGATCGTCGAGCAGGTCGCCGCCGAGGCGGGCGTGACGGTGTTCGGCATCGCCGTCGAACAGATCGATCTCGAGCAGCTGTTCCTGTCGATGACCGCCGCCCAGTACGTCGCCGGTGCCACGCCCGGCGCCCCCGGTGGCTACGGTCCGCCCGTGCCGCCGCCCTACCCGCCGGGGTATCCCGGGACCCCGGGATACCCGCCGCCGGGGTATCCGCCGCCCGGCTATCCGCCACAGCACGGCTATCCCCCGCCGGGCTACCCCCCGCAGCAGGGCTACCCCCCGCGGCAGGGCTTTCCCCCACACCAGGGGTACCCGCCTCCGGGGTATCCGCAGCAACCTCCCACCGGACCCGGAGGCCCACGATGATCGGGCTGCTGAACTCCGAGTTCCGCAAGGTCGTGTCCCTGCGATTCTGGTGGATCCTCGGCCTCGTCCCCCTCGTCGTGGGCGCATTCTCCGGCGCCGTGACACTGCCGCTCGTGCGGGCGGTCGCCGAGGGCCTCGGCGGCGACGGCACGGTGGCCAACTCGGTGGCCACCGTCTTCGGTGTCGTCGTGGCCCTCTTCTTCGTGGTCCTCTTCGGCGCCGTGTTCGCCGCGGTGAACGTCGGTACCGAGTTCCGTTACGGCACCGTCACCCCCACCTTCACCACGACGCGCAGCCGCGACGGAGTCCTGGCCGCCAAGCTCGCCGTGACGTCTCTGTTCGGGCTCGGCTACTGCCTCGTCGTGGTCCTGGTCAGCTCCGCGCTGCTGCTGACGTTCAGCAGCGACGCCGACCTCACCTCCACCTGGCCGGGACTGCTGGGCAGTGGCCTGGTCGTCGCCCTCGCCTGGACTCTGATCGGCGCCGGCCTGGGACTGGTGACGCGATCGACCGTCGGCGCCACCGTCACCCTCGTCGTGTGGTTCACGATCGGCGAGCTCGTCGTCCGCGGCATCCTGTCCGGCCTGGGCGGCGGCGCGGTCGGCGCGATGCTGCCGATGTCCGCGACCGTCGGCACCGTCGTCAACGGCGCCTCGTCCAACGGCGTCGAGGAGCTTCCGCTGTGGCCCGGCGCCCCGCTCACCCTGCTGTTCTGGGCGCTCGCACTGGTCGCTGCCGGGTGGTTCACGGTGCGGACCCGCGACGTCACCTGACCACCGGGAACGGCTGTCACAGCCCGGGTCTACGGTGGACCCGATGGCCGGCACAACCGCAGAACCGATCCGCTCGCGCACCGCACGAGGGTCGGACCGTGACGCCGGGTGGATCCGCAGGCTCACGGCCGAGTGCTGGCGGCACCGGAGCACCATGCTGGGCGCCCTGTCCGTCACGGTCGTCGCCGCCCTCATCGACATCTCCTTCCCGCTGCTGACGAAGTACGCCCTCGACGCCGCGGCCGCCGGGGACCCGGGCCACGTGATCGGGGTGGTCGCCGTCGCCATCGCGGCGCTGGCGTGCGTGCGCTTCGCCTGCCAGTACGGCCGGCGACTGCTGGCCGGGCGGCTGTCGCTCGACGTCCAGCACGATCTGCGGCTCGGTCTCCTCGGCGCCCTCCAACGACTCGACGGTCGCGGCCAGGACCAGATCCGGACCGGGCAGGTGGTGTCGCGGTCCATCACCGATCTGCAGTTGGTGCAGGGGCTGCTCGCAATGGTGCCGCTCTCGGCGGGCGCTCTCCTGCAATTCGTACTGGCGCTCGGCATCATGGCCTGGCTGTCCCCGCTGCTCACCGTGGTGGCGCTGGTCATCGTCCCGGCCGTCGTCGCCGTCGTCTGGTTCGTCCGTCCGACACTGTTCGCCGCCACCTGGTCCGCCCAGCAACGTGCCGCGGACCTGGCCCAGCACGTCGAGGAGTCGGTGACCGGGGTGCGGGTGGTCAAGGGATTCGGGCAGGAGCGCCGCGCCGTCGACCTGCTCGAGGAACACAGCCGCCGGCTGTACGCGGAGCGGATGCGGTCGGCGCGGATCAACGCACGCTTCACTCCGACGATGGCGGCGCTCCCGCAACTGGGCCTCGTCGGCGTGATCGCCGTCGGCGGCTATCTCGCCGTGCACGGCAGCATCACCATCGGGACGTTCCTCGACTTCGCCACCTACGTCGCGACGATGACAGCCGTCACCCGGACGCTGTCGCAGGTGGTGATCATGGCCAACCTGTCCCGGGCCGC
The DNA here is from genome assembly GCF_014217785.1 of Rhodococcus triatomae. Classification (NCBI taxonomy): domain Bacteria; kingdom Bacillati; phylum Actinomycetota; class Actinomycetes; order Mycobacteriales; family Nocardiaceae; genus Rhodococcus; species Rhodococcus triatomae. Next base: position 756,124 of record NZ_CP048814.1, read on the forward strand.
GGTGGAACGCGTCTACGAGGTCGTCGACAGCGAACCCGAGGTCGATGATCCGGACCGTCCCCACACCCTGCCGGACGGGCCGCTGGGCATCGACTTCCACGACGTCACGTTCGGGTTCGAGGAGGGACGCACGGTCCTGGACGGCCTCGATCTGCGCGTCGCCCCCGGCGAATCGGTCGCCGTCGTCGGTGCGGCCGGCTCCGGCAAGACCGCACTGTCCCTGCTGCTGCCCCGCTTCTACGGCGCCGAGACGGGCACCGTCGCGCTCACCTCGGGAAACGAGTCCTTCGACGTGAGGACGCTGCGCGCCGAGCAGATCCGCGCCGCGGTCGGCCTGGTCTTCGACGAACCGTTCCTCTTCTCCGACACCATCGCCGCGAACATCGCCCTCGGCCGGCCGGACGCCACGGCGGAGCAGATTCGCGACGCCGCCCGGATGGCGGCTGCCGACGAGTTCGTCGAAGCGCTGCCGGACGGCTACGACACACTCGTCGGGGAACGCGGGCTGACCCTGTCCGGCGGCCAGCGGCAGCGGATCGCGCTGGCACGGGCCCTGCTCGTGGACCCTCGAGTTCTCGTCCTCGACGACGCGACGTCGGCCGTCGACGCCGCCACCGAAGCACAGATCTACCGCGCGCTGCGGTCCGGGAGCGGGCGCACCGCACTGATCCTCGCCCACCGGCACTCGACCCTCACCCTCGCGGACCGGGTCGCCGTACTCGACGGCGGCAGAATCGTCGACATCGGCACCGTGCCCGAGTTGCAGGCGCGCTCCGCGGTCTTCCGCGACCTCTTCGCCACGGCGTCCCGGGAACGGACCGCATCGATCGACGCCACGGAGCCGAGCATCACGACGCCGACGGAGGCAGACCTGTGGCCGGCCGATGCGCCGACGGCCGACGCACCGACCCAGGCCGCGACTCCACCACGCACCAGAGGTGGAAGCGGCGGTGGAGGCGGCGGGGTGTCCGGCGCGCTGGGCGCCGTCGCCGCGACGCCCGAGCTACAAGCTGCGGTCGAGGCGCTGCCGCCCGCGGACGAGTCCCCGGGAACGGACACCGGGCCACTGCGCCGCGAGAACCCGCGTTTCCGGCTGCCGAGCATCCTGCGCCCGGTGCGCTGGCTCCTCGCCGCCGTCGTCGTGTGCCTCGCGTTGGACTCGCTCGCCAACATCTCGTTCCCGTCGATCGTCCGACTGGCCCTCGACCGTGGCGTCGTTCCCGGCGACTACACGGTCCTGTGGGGGGCGACCGCGCTCGGCCTCGCGATCGTCGTTCTGGACTGGGTCGTCGTCGCGGTGATGACGGTGATCACCGCGCGGGCGGGCGAACGCGTGCTGTTCGGTCTGCGCGTGCGCAGCTTCGCCCACCTGCAGCGCCTGGGCGTGGACTACTACGAGCGCGAACTGTCCGGCCGCATCATGACGCGGATGACCACCGACGTCGATGCACTCTCGTCGTTCATCCAGACCGGTATGTCCACGGCAGTCGTGAGTGTCCTGACCGTCGCCGGCATCTCCGCTGCGCTGTTGCTCACCGATCTCACGCTGGCCGCGGTCACCCTGGCCGCGATACCGCCCCTCCTCGTGGCGACACTGATCTTCCGGAAGGTGTCGGGAACCGCCTACGCGGTCTCCCGAGAGCGAATCTCCCTGGTCAACGCCGAGTTCCAGGAGAACATCGCCGGGCTGCGTGCCGCGCAGGCGTACCGGAGGGAGGAGTACGCGGCCCGTCACTTCGCCGAGCGCGCGGACAGCTACCGGCGCAGCCGGATGCGGTCCCAGCAGGCGATCTCGGTGTACTTCCCGTTCATCGCGTTCCTCTCCGACCTCGCTCTGGCCGCGGTGGTGTTCGTCGGCGCGCACCAGGTCGCCTCGGGAGCGACGTCCGCCGGTGTCCTCGTCGCCTTCGTTCTCTACCTGGGTCTGGTGTTCGGGCCGATCCAGCAGTTGTCGCAGGTGTTCGACGGCTACCAGCAGGCACGGGTCGGCCTGCGCCGAATCGCCGACCTGCTCGCGACCCGCAGTTCGATCGAGACGGCGACTTCGTCGGACGTGGTGCCCCTGGACGGGCATCTGCGTGGCGACGTCACTCTCGAGGACGTCACCTTCCGCTATCAGGGTGCAGCGGCGGACGCCCTGCACGACGTCACCCTCGCCGTACCCGCCGGAACGACCGTCGCGCTCGTGGGCCGCACCGGCGCGGGAAAATCCACCGTCGTCAAACTCCTGGCTCGGTTCTACGATCCGACCGCGGGCTCGGTACGCGTCGACGACGTGGATCTGCGCCGCTATCCGCTGTCCCGCTACCGCCACCGGCTCGGTGTCGTTCCACAGGAAGCACATCTGTTCACGGGGACCGTCGCGAGCAACATCGCCTTCGGCAGACCGGATGCGACCCGCGCCGAGATCGAGGAGGCGGCGCGATCGGTGGGTGCCCTGGGCACGATCGCGGCCCTGCGCGGGGGGATGTACCAGCCGATCGGCGAGCGCGGCCAGGGATTGTCGGCCGGCCAGCGCCAGTTGATCGCGCTGGCGCGAGCCGAACTGGTGGACCCCGATCTGCTGCTGCTCGACGAGGCCACCGCGACCCTGGATCCGGCCACGGAGAGGAAGGTCCTCGACGCCGGGCGCGCCGTCACCCGTCACCGCACGTCGGTGATCGTCGCCCACCGGTTGGCGACCGCCGCGAGTGCGGACCTGGTGGTGGTGGTCGACAAGGGCCGTATCGTGGAAGTCGGAACACATGAGTTTCTCACGGCCTCCGGCGGCCCCTATGCGGACCTGTGGGATGCGGCGCGAGAGGAGGAGGGGAATAATCTCGGGTCGAGAACCGTCGTCGATGGAAACCCCATCACCTGACCGTGACCCATCTCACAGATGGGCGGCGCGGAATAAGCCCGTCACACGCGCGGGCTACTCTCATGTACAGGCGCTCTGATCGGGTACCAAAAAGGAAATGAGGCGAACACCTGCCGTGAGCAGCAGCTCTACATCCCAGTTCGGACAGAACCAGTGGCTGGTCGACGAAATGTACCAGCGTTTCCAAGACGATCCATCATCCGTGGACGCCAGTTGGCACGAGTTCTTGACAGATTATTCACCCGAGGCTGGAGCCGCTGCACCCGGCGGGAACGGCCATTCCTCCGACGGCGGCGCCTCCGGATCCCGCGGCACCGCATCCCCGCCCCCGGCTTCCGGGACCTCCAACGGCACGGCCGCGAAGTCCTCCAACGGCACGGCTGCCAAGTCCTCGAACGGGACCGCCGCAGCCACGTCCGGCGGCGACGCGCGGACGACGAAGCCCGCACCCGAGTCCGCCAGGGCCACGGCTGCAGCGAAGCCGGCGGCCAAGACCCCCGCGAAGCCCTCTCCAGCCGCGAAGCCGGAGGCCAAGGCCACCGAGACCCCGGCGACCAAGGCCACCGAGACCCCGGCGACCAAGGCCACCGAGACCCCGGCGACCAAGGCCACCGAGACCAAGGCCTCGGCACCGGCCACTCCGCCGGCCACCGAGGAATCCAGGGTGCTCCGCGGCGCGGCTGCTGCCGTCGCGAAGAACATGAACGCGTCGCTGACGATCCCGACGGCCACCAGCGTGCGGGCGATCCCCGCGAAGCTGATGGCCGACAACCGCATCGTCATCAACAACCATCTCGCCCGCACCCGCGGCGGGAAGATCTCGTTCACGCACCTGCTCGGGTACGCCATCGTGCAGGCCGTCAAGGTCTTCCCGAACATGAACCGGCACTTCGCCGAGATCGACGGCAAGCCCAACGTCGTCACGCCCCCGCACACCAACCTGGGCCTCGCGATCGACCTCGCGGGCAAGGACGGCAACCGTTCGCTGGTCGTCGCGGCGATCAAGAACACCGACACGCAGAACTTCACCCAGTTCTACGCGGCCTACGAGGACATCGTCCGACGCGCCCGTGAGGGCAAGCTCGGCGCCGAGGACTTCTCCGGTGTGACGATCTCGCTGACCAACCCCGGCGGCATCGGGACGGTCCACTCCGTGCCTCGCCTGATGAAGGGGCAGGGCGCGATCATCGGCGCCGGCGCGATGGAGTACCCGGCCGAGTTCCAGGGTTCCAGCGACGAGAAGATCGCGGAGATGGGCGTCGGCAAGCTGATGACGCTCACCTCCACCTACGATCACCGCATCATCCAGGGCGCGGAATCCGGCGACTTCCTCCGGACCATCCACAACCTGCTGATCAGCGACGAGTTCTACGACGAGATCTTCCACTCGTTGCAGATTCCGTACGAGCCGGTGCGGTGGCGCAAGGACGTCCCGGAAGGCGTGATCGACAAGAGCACGCGCGTGCTCGAGCTGATCGCGGCATACCGCAACCGCGGCCATCTGATGGCGGACACGGACCCGCTGCAGTTCATCAAGGACAAGTTCAAGAGCCACCCGGATCTGGACGTCACCACCCACGACCTGACGCTGTGGGATCTGGACCGCGAGTTCAAGGTCGGCGGCTTCCACGGCCAGGACAAGATGAGGCTGCGCGACGTCCTCGCGGTGCTGCGCGATGCGTACTGCCGCCACGTCGGGGTCGAGTACACCCACATCCTCGAACCGGATCAGCAGCAGTGGATCCAGGAGCGGGTCGAGGCCCATCACGTCAAGCCGACCGTGGCGGAGCAGAAGTACATCCTCAGCAAGCTCAACGCCGCCGAGGCTTTCGAGACCTTCCTGCAGACCAAGTACGTCGGCCAGAAGCGATTCTCGCTCGAGGGTGCGGAGTCGGTGATCCCGATGATGGACTCGGTGATCGATCGATCCGCGGATCACGCTCTCGACGAGGTCGTCATCGCGATGCCGCACCGAGGCCGGCTCAACGTCCTCGCCAACATCGTCGGTAAGCCGTACTCGAAGATCTTCACCGAGTTCGAGGGCAACATGAACCCGGCGGCCGCCCACGGCTCCGGCGACGTCAAGTACCACCTCGGTGCCGAGGGCACATACATCCAGATGTTCGGCGACAACGACATCAAGGTGTCGCTGACCGCGAACCCGTCGCACCTCGAAGCCGTCGATCCCGTGCTCGAGGGCCTCGTCCGCGCGAAGCAGGACATCCTGGACAAGGGCGAGGACGGGTTCACCGTCCTGCCGCTGATGCTCCACGGTGACGCCGCCTTCGCCGGCCAGGGTGTCGTGGCCGAGACCCTGAACCTGGCACTGCTGCGCGGGTACCGCACCGGCGGCACCGTGCACATCGTGGTCAACAACCAGGTCGGCTTCACCACCGCGCCGGAGCACTCCCGCTCGTCCGAGTACTCGACCGACGTGGCGAAGATGATCGGTGCGCCGATCTTCCACGTCAACGGCGACGATCCGGAGGCCTGCGTCTGGGTCGCCCAGCTCGCGGTCGACTTCCGGGAGAAGTTCCACAAGGACGTCGTCATCGACATGATCTGCTACCGCCGCCGCGGTCACAACGAGGGCGACGACCCGTCGATGACGCAGCCGGCGATGTACGACGTGATCGACACCATGCGCAGCGTCCGCAAGAGCTACACCGAATCCCTCATCGGTCGCGGCGACATCTCGCTCAAGGAGGCCGAGGACGCGCTGCGCGACTACCAGGGCCAGCTCGAGCGGGTCTTCAACGAGGTTCGCGAACTGGAGAAGTACCAGCCCGAGCCCTCGGAGTCCGTCGAACTCGACCAGACGCCTGCCCCGCGCCTCACCACGGCCGTGGACAAGTCGGTTCTCGAGCGGATCGGCAACGCGTTCGTCGACGTCCCGGACGGGTTCACGGTCCATCCGCGCGTCAAGCCGGTGATCGAGAAGCGTCGCGAGATGTCCCGGGAAGGCCACGTCGACTGGGCATTCGCGGAACTGCTGGCCTTCGGTTCGCTCGTCGAGCAGGGCGCGCTCGTCCGCCTCGCCGGGCAGGACTCACGGCGCGGTACCTTCACCCAGCGCCACTCGGTGCTCATCGACCGCAAGACCGGCGACGAGTACACACCGTTGCAGACGGTGGCCACCGACGCCGGCAACGGCGGCAAGTTCATGGTCTACGACTCGGCGCTCACCGAGTTCGCCGGGCTCGGCTTCGAGTACGGATATTCGGTCGGCAACCCGGACGCCCTGGTGCTGTGGGAGGCGCAGTTCGGCGACTTCGTCAACGGTGCGCAGCCGATCATCGACGAGTTCATCTCGTCGGGTGAAGCCAAGTGGGGTCAGCTCTCCGACGTCGTGCTGCTGCTGCCGCACGGTCACGAGGGGCAGGGTCCGGACCACACCTCCGGACGGATCGAACGGTTCCTGCAGCTGTGCGCCGAGGGTTCGATGACGGTCGCCGTGCCGTCCACTCCCGCGAGCTACTTCCATCTGCTGCGCCGCCATCATCTCGACGGCATCCGTCGGCCCCTGGTCGTGTTCACCCCGAAGTCGATGCTGCGCAACAAGGCAGCGGTGAGCAACATCGAGGACTTCACGACCGGCAAGTTCCGCTCGGTGTTCGAGGAGCCGGCGTACGAGACGGGCGAGGGCAACCGCGACAAGGTCACCCGCGTTCTCCTGGTCAGCGGCAAGCTGTACTGGGAATTGCTCGCGAAGAAGCAGAAGGACGAACGCGACGACGTCGCCATCGTCCGGGTCGAGCAGCTGTATCCGGTGCCGAGCCGGCGCCTGCGCGAGACGCTGGACCGGTACCCGAACGCTTCCGAGTTCCTGTGGGTGCAGGAGGAGCCGGCCAACCAGGGCGCGTGGCCGTTCTTCGGCCTGGCCCTGCCGGAACTGCTGCCCGACAAGCTCCAGGGCATCCGCCGGGTGTCGCGTCGCTCGATGTCCGCGCCGTCCTCGGGGTCGAGCAAGGTGCACGCCGTCGAACAGCAGGAGATCATCAACGAGGCCTTCGGCTGAGGCGTCCCGGCCGAGACCGGGTACGTCTGGACGATGCTGCCACTGAGCCGGGTCGAACTCACTCCACGGAGTGGGTTCGACCCGGCTTCGTGGTATCTGGACCTCGCCCCGATCGCGCAGCTACAGCGCAGCGGTCTCGAGTTCACCGACCCGATCACGGTACTGATCGGCGAGAACGGAGTCGGGAAGTCGACCCTGGTCGAGGCGATCGCGGCGTCCTGGCAGGTCGGTTTCCGGGACGCGCAGGACCGGATGTGGTCCTCCGCGCCCAGCGCGGAGGACGCCGACCTCGGTCGGCACCTGACGTACACCGGCGCGAGGCCGCAGCCCTTCGGCGGGTGCTTCCTTCGCGCCGAGTCGATGCACGCACTGTTCGGTGCCGCGGACGAACAGCGGCCACGGGCGAGTGACCAGGCATTCAACGAGCTCTCCCACGGCCAGTCCTTCCTCCGCTACGTGGCCGACCGCCCCGTCGGAGTGGGTCTGTGGATACTCGACGAGCCGGAAGCCGCTCTGTCCTTCCAGTCCTGCCTGGCCCTGATCGGCGTGCTGGGTGACCTCGCGGCCGAGGGCTCGCAGGTCATCCTGGCAACCCACTCGCCTCTCCTCGCCGCCGTGCCCGGAGCACGGATCTGGGAGCTCACCGACGGCGGCATCGAGTACCCGGAGTGGGCGGACACCGCCCTGGTCCGCGGCTGGCGCTCGTTCCTGGATGCGCCGGAGCGGTTCCTGCGTCATCTGTGACCGGCACGCGGTCCGCTCCGACTACGCGCTCCAGGCCGCGAGGGTGGCGGCCAGTTCCGGCGACGACGCCACGGCCAACGCAGGCAGAGCCTGCACGTGCATGCGGATGAGCTGCTCCCTCTCGATGGAGGGGGCTCGCAACCAGGTGATGGTGGCCTCCTCCACGAACGCGATCCATCCGCGCACCGCGAGCTCGACGTGCGCGGACCGCTCGATCCCGAGAAGCGGCAGATGATCGAGGATGCGCGCGGACATCTCGGTCCTGGTGCGCTCGAACACGGCCCGCATATCCGCGTCACCACTGGCCGTGCCTCGGAGCAACGAGATGTAGCCGTTGCTGTTGTCGGTGACGTAGTCCACGTAGGACTCGAGCACCGCGTGTAGGAGACCGAACGGCTCCTCCACGCCGCGGGCGACCACACCGGGGTCGGTCTGGGACAGCAACTCGTCACTGGTCCGCTGGACGATCGCGATGTGGAAGTCGTGTTTCGACGCGAAGTAGTTGTACAGGAGGCCGCGCGACACCCCGGCCTGGTCGGCGATGTCCTCGACGGAGATCGACTCGAGATTCCGCTCGGTCAGCATCTGCGCGCCCAGCTCGATGAACTGTTCCTTGCGCTGTTCGGGGCTCAGTCGCGTCCGCTTGGCCACATCCATGGCACAATCCTACTGAATGAAGTTCAATAAGCTATTGACTGCGTCACAGCGTCGCCCGTATGGTCTATTACATGAGTCTCCCAGTTACAGACACTTCCTCCACCACGGGCACCACGCGCCACGTGGACACCCTGGTCATCGGCAGCGGATTCGCAGGTCTCGGCGCCGCCATCAAGCTCACCCAGGCCGGCAAGCGCGACTTCCTGGTTCTCGAGCGCGGCAACGACGTGGGCGGAACCTGGCGAGACAACACCTACCCGGGCGCGGCCTGCGACGTCCCGTCCAACCTGTACTCCTACTCGTTCGCGCTCAACCCGGGCTGGACCCGCTCGTTCTCGCCACAGCCGGAGATCCAGCGGTACATCCAGTCGGTCGCCGACAAGTACAAGGTCCGCGACCGGCACGTCTTCGGCTGCGACGTCCTCTCGGCCCAGTGGGACAACGACCGCAACCAGTGGCGGGTGCACACCACGAAGGGCGACTACACCGCCAAGGTCGTGATCACCGCCGTCGGCGCCCTGTGTGAGCCGTCGCTGCCCGACATCAAGGGCATCGGCGACTTCCAGGGCGAGATCTTCCACTCCGCCCAGTGGAATCACGACGCCGATCTCACCGGCAAGCGGGTCGCCGTGATCGGCACCGGCGCCTCCGCCATCCAGATCGTCCCACAGCTGGCAAAGAACGTCTCCCACCTCGACGTGTACCAGCGCACCGCGCCGTGGATCCTGCCGCGCTCGGATCGCGAGTACACGAAGGCGGAGAAGTTCGCGTTCAAGTACGTACCCGGATTCCAGCGCCTCTCGCGCACGCTGCAGTACGTCACCCGCGAGACCCAGGTCGTCGGCCTCGCCAAGGCGCCCGTCTTCATGAAGCCGCTCCAGGCCGCCGCGGAGATCCACCTGCGTCGCCAGATCCGGGACAAGGACCTGCGCAAGAAGGTCCGGCCGAACTACCAGATCGGCTGCAAGCGCATGCTGATCTCGAACAACTACTTCCCGGCGCTGTCCCAGTCCCACGTGGACGTCGTCACCGACGGCATCGACGAGGTGACCGCGGACGCGATCGTCAGCAAGGACGGCACCCGCCGCGAGGTCGACGCCATCGTGGTGGCCACCGGCTTCCACGTCACCGACTCACCGATGTTCGCCGGAATCATCGGCAAGGACGGACGCACCGCCGCACAGGTCTTCGACGCGCAGGGCCAGCAGGGCTACAAGGGATCCTCGATCGCCAACTTCCCCAACATGTTCTTCCTCGTCGGCCCGAACACCGGCCTCGGCCACTCGTCGATGGTGTTCATGATCGAGTCGCAGCTCAACTACGTCGTCGATGCACTGAAGACCATCGAGCGCTACGACCTCGGCACCGTCGAGGTGCGGCAGGACGTGCAGGACCGGTACAACCGCGAACTGCAGGAGAAGCTCTCGCACAGCGTCTGGAACAACGGCGGATGCGCCAGCTGGTACCTCGACAAGCACGGCAACAACACGACGCTGTGGCCCGGGTTCACCTTCGAATTCCGCAATCAGACCCGCCGTTTCGACCTGGTGGCGTACAACAGTGTCGCGACGAGCGATCTCCCCTCCCCGGCACCGTCAGCGGTCGCCGACAAGAAGAAGGTGGCAGCAAAGTGAGTGAGTTCCGCGGCAAGGTCGTCGTCATCACCGGAGCGGGTTCCGGTATCGGTCGCGCACTGGCACTGAACCTGGCGTCCGAGGGCGCCAAGCTGGCACTGTCCGACATGGACAGCGTCGGGCTCGAGGAGACGGTGCGCCGGGCGAAGGCGCTCGGCGCCGAGGTCAAGTCGGACACGCTGGACGTCACCCAGCGCGAGGCCGTCCTCGCATATGCCGATGCCGTGGCCGAGCACTTCGGCGCGGTCAACCAGGTCTACAACAACGCAGGCATCGCCTACCACGGCGAGTTCGAGAAGGCCGAGTTCAAGGACCTCGAGCGGGTCGTCGACGTCGACTTCTGGGGAGTTGTCAACGGCACCAAGGCATTTCTCCCCCACTTGATCGCCTCCGGCGACGGGCACCTGATCAACGTCTCGAGCCTCTTCGGCCTCCTCGGCATGCCCGGGCAGACCGCGTACAACGCGGCGAAGTTCGCGGTCCGCGGCTTCACCGAGGCACTGCGCCAGGAGATGCTCATCGCCAAGCATCCGGTGCAGGTCACCTGCGTGCACCCGGGTGGCATCAAGACCGCGATCGCCCGCAACGCCACCGCGGGGCCGGGCGAGGATCTGGACACCTTCGCGCAGTTCTTCGACCAGAAACTGGCACGCACCACCGCGGAGGATGCTGCCGCGGTGATCGTGAAGGGTGTGCGGAAGAACAAGGCACGCGTGCTGATCGGCGCGGACGCCAAGCTTCTCGACGCCTGGGTCCGCATCATCGGCCCGCGCTACCAGTGGTTCGTCGCCAAGGTCGCCGCCCAATTCATGCCCAAGTCCCCGAAGTCCTGAGGTCGTCACGGGTATGAGACTCCCTGCCCTGCCGCTGCCGGTCGTCGCGGCCGCGCTGAAGCCGTTCTACCGGCTGTCCCTCAACGCACGTCTGCCGTACGGGGTGCAGCGGTCGTTACTGGATCTGGCGGCACCGTTGCAGCAACTGCCCGCGGGGGCGGTGGTGCGATCCACCACCCTCGCGGGTCGGCCCGCGGAACGCATCACGGTGGGCGCCACCGAGAGGCGCACCGCCGTGCTGTATCTCCACGGCGGTGCGTACACGATCGGCTCTCTGGCCACCCACCGGTCGCTCGCGGCGCACCTGGCACGCGAATCCTCCAGTGTCGTCTACACACTCGACTACCGTCTCGCGCCGGAGCACCCGTTTCCCGCGGGGCTCGAGGACGCCGTCGCCGCGTACCTCGAGCTGGTGACGGAACACGGGTTCGCACCGGAGTCGATCGCCGTCGCGGGTGATTCCGCGGGCGGCGGACTGGCCCTGGCCACCGCACGCAGGCTGATCGATCGGCACGGCGTGACTCCCGCGGCACTGGGCCTGATCGCGCCGTGGGTGGACCCGGCGTCACGCGAGACCGAGAAGGATCGTGACCTGGTGATCAACACCCGGTGGTCCTTCGACGCCGCGGAGAAGTACCTCGGTGCCGGCGACCCGAACGACGAGGGCTATGCGCCCCTACACGGGAACCTCCGGGACCTGCCGCCCACCATCATTCACATCGGGGTCGACGAGGTGCTGTATCCCCAGGTGATGGAACTGTCCCGGCGCCTCGACGCAGCGGGAGTCGCCGTCCACACCACCGAGTACGAGAAGCTGTGGCACGTCGCCCATCTCCAGGCGTCCATCCTCCGGGAAGCCGCGGACGCGGTCACCGAACTCGGTTCCCACCTGCGTTCACACATGCGCGTCGAGCCAGTCGCGCGCGACGTCGGCTGAATCGGACTGCCCCGTACGGACCTGGCCGACCATGTCGGCCAGGTCCGTCGTCGTCAGCTCCCCCGCGACGAAAGCCAGTGCGTCGCGGTGCCGGTCGGAGATCGCGTCGGAGCGGAACACGGGCAGGACGTTCTGAGCGGTGAACACCCGATCCGGGTCGGCGAGCACTGCCAGGTCGTCGGCGGATGCGTCCGGATCCGCGGTGGTGAGTCCGACGACGGGCACGAGCCCTACGGGTACGGACGCCGCCGGCGGCACCACGCCGGACTCGGCCTCCGCGACCACCGCGAAACTGCAACCGACGTCCTCGAGCGCGCCGGCCGGTGTCGCGGCCGCATCCCACCCCCGAGAGTGGACGAGCGCGCTCCCCGCGCATCTCGGCGCGAAGTCCGCCAGCGAGAGCTCGTCCCCCAGCGCGTCCCGCGGGAGGGCCAGCACGGCCCTGTCCTCGGCCCCGGCGAAGTCCGAGACCGAAATCCCCTGGGGAAGAGAGCGACTCAATTCCTCGAACACCTCGTCCGGAGAGGTGACCGTGGCCCCGGGCTGCAGGTGGTTCAGCAGTGCCCCGCTGAATTCGGGAACCAGGTCGACGAGCCCGGCGTCGAGGGCCGCGAGGTGATCGCCGCGGCCGGTGAATCCACCGCGGACCTCGACCTGGGCGCCGGCCCTGCGCAAGGCGCCGGCATAGATCTCCCCCAGCACCTCCCCCGCGGTACCGACTCCCGCACCCACGACCAGTTCGGTGTCCGACGCCCGGTCAGCCGAATCCAACACCGAATCGGAGCCGGAACACCCCGTGAGCATCACGGCCGCGGCGACGACACTCGCCGCCGCGCCGAGGATCCGTCGCCTCGTCACCGAGTTCTGCCGGGCCATGCCGCTCCTTCCCGCACACTGCCGAAACCATCTCGAGTCGAATCCTGGTCCGAGCCGCTCCTATCGTTACACTGACGCACGGGGCAGCGGCCCACCGGGCCACCGGGTCACCGGGTCACCAGGTCACAGGCGATAACGGCTCCCGCGGGCGCACAGCCCGGGCCGCACCGCCGAGGCGGAAGGATGCACATGCGCGTTCCACAGCTCCGGACCGGGTTCGTCGTCGCGGTCGCGGCGACCTGCGCCCTCGCACTCGCTGCGTGCGGCGGAGGATCCGACCCACTGTCGGCGTCCGGTGAGGGTTCCGGGGACGATCCGAACGCGGTGATCATCGGTTCGGCGAACTTCCCCGAGTCCGAGACCGTCGCCAACATCTACGCCGAGGTCCTGCGCGTCAACGGCTTCGACGTCGAGACCCGGTTCAACATCGGCAGCCGCGAGGCCTACATCCCGGCAGTGCGCGACGGGTCCATCGACGTGATTCCGGACTACACCGGGAATCTCCTGCAGTACCTGGACTCCGACGCGGTCGCCACCAGCTCGGACGACGTGGATGCCGCCCTCCCTGCTGCCCTGGGCGACGACTTGGTCCTCGCCGCACCGGCTCCCGCCGAGGACAAGGACGCGGTGGTCGTCACCCGCGAGACCGCGGACCGGTGGAACCTCACCACCATCGGCGATCTCGCTCCGTACTCGGCCGAGGTCACGTTCGGCGCGCCCGCCGAGTTCCAGGAACGGCCGGTGGGCCTGCCCGGCCTGCGTGCTCGCTACGCCCTCGAGGTCTCCCCCGGCAACTTCGTGCCGATCGGCGACGGTGGCGGACCGGCCACCGTCGAGGCGCTCGCGTCCGGAAGGGTGACCGCCGCGAACATCTTCACGACATCTCCCTCGATCGTCGCCAACGACTTCGTCGTGCTCGAGGATCCGGAGAACAACTTCCCCGCGCAGCACGTGGTCCCGGTGATCCGCGCCGCGAAATCCTCCGACAAGCTGACCTCGGTCCTCGACGCCGCCTCCGCGAAGCTCACCACCGAGGAATTGATCGCACTCAACACCGAGGTGTCCGGCGACGCGAAGGTCGAACCCGCTGCCGCCGCGCAGCAGTGGGTGGCAGCGCAGGGCCTCGACGAGCCGATCTCCTAGGTCGCCGACGTGATCAGGTTCGACGCCGTCACCAAACAGTTTCCCGGCGGGACGGTCGCCGTCGACACTCTCGACCTCGAGATCGAGGACGGCTCGTTCACCGTCTTCGTCGGCCCTTCCGGAGGCGGCAAGACGACCGCGATGCGGATGATCAACCGCATGGTGACCCCGACATCCGGCACCGTCAGCGTCGACGGGCGCGATGTGGCCGCCACCGACGCGGTCACGTTGCGCCTGGGAATCGGCTACGTGATCCAGAGCGGTGGCCTCCTGCCGCATCGCACCGTCGTCGACAATGTGGCGACGGTGCCGGTCCTGCAGGGGCAGTCCCGGCGGCAGGCGCGGTCCCACGCTCTCGGCGTCCTGGAACGCGTGGGACTGGACCCGGCACTGGCGACACGCTACCCGGCACAGCTGTCCGGCGGACAGCAGCAGCGTGTGGGGGTGGCGAGAGCGCTCGCCGCCGATCCGCCGATCCTGTTGATGGACGAGCCGTTCAGTGCCGTGGACCCGGTCGTACGCGAGGAGTTGCAGGCCGAGATGCGGCGCCTGCAAGCAGAATTGCGCAAGACGATCGTGTTCGTCACCCACGACATCGACGAGGCCGTCAAGCTCGGTGACCGGGTGGCCGTGTTCGGAGGTGGCGGACGGCTGCAACAGTACGACACACCCGAGACCGTCCTCTCGGCACCGGCGACGGACTTCGTCGCCGATTTCGTCGGACGGGACCGCGGATATCGCGGGCTCTCCTTCCGGCACGCCGACGGCGTGGTGCTGCACGAGATCCGGACCGTCGTCGCCGACGAGATCCCCGCGCTACGGCTGGAGCAGGGCGAGTGGGTGCTCGTCGTGGACACCGAGCGACGGCCGCGGGGCTGGCTCGATGTCACCGGGGTGGAAGGTGTCCGCGCCGGGGCCTCCGTCGCCGACTCCACCGCCGCCGGGGGTTCACTGTTCACGCCCGGTGCGGATCTGAGACAGGCACTGGACGCAGCCATCTCGTCCCCCTCGGGTGTCGGTGTCGCCGTCGACGAGGACGGTGCCGTCCGCGGCGGAATCCGCGGGTCGGAGGTTCTCACCGCGCTCGCGGAACAACGCCGGGCCGAGGATCGGGCGCGGGGCGCATCCTATTTCGAGAAGCAGTGACGCCGTGCGCTGGCTGATCGACAACTTCGGAACCGTCGTGGACCTTTCCCGGACCCACCTGTATCTGGCGCTGGTGCCGTTGGCGATCGGGCTACTCGTCGCGGTGCCGGTCGGTATCGCCGTGCGGAGCGTGTCGTGGCTACGGCGCGGCACGCTCGTCCTCGCGGGGGTCGCGTTCACCATTCCGTCGCTCGCCCTGTTCGTGACGATCCCGTCGCTGTTCGGTCTGCAGATCCTCGACCCGCTCAACGTCGTCATCGCGCTCACCGTCTATTCGACGGCGCTCCTGGTCCGCGCGGTACCCGAGGCGCTGGACGCTGTTCCGGCGGACGTGGTGGATGCCTCCACGGCAATGGGTTTCACCCAGATCCGGCGAGCACTGACGGTCGAACTGCCCCTGGCGGTCCCGGTGCTCGCGGCCGGGGTCCGCGTGGTCGCGGTGACCAACATGTCCCTCGTCTCGGTCGGCTCCCTCATCGGCATCGGCGGGCTCGGCGTTCTCTTCACGCAGGGATATCAACGGGACTACCCGGACCAGATCCTCGCCGGCATCATCGCGATCGTCGTCCTGGCCCTGGCGCTGGATCTGCTGCTGTACCTGCTCGGCCGGGCACTGACGCCGTGGACCCGGGCCGATCGGCCGACCCGTCGCCGTGAGCGTCGGCGGGCCACGGTGGCGGCGGAGGTACCGCGATGAGCATCTTCGGATCCGCGTGGGAATTCCTCGTCGACCCGGCCCACTGGTCCGGGGAGGGCGGTATCGCCGCGCGCATCGCCCAGCACCTCTGGTACAGCGTGCTCGCGGTGGCACTCGCCGCAGTCGTGGCGGTTCCGCTGGGTCTGTGGGTCGGCCACGTCCGGCGGGGCGAGGCAGTCCTCGTCGGTGTGGTGAATGCGCTGCGCTCGATTCCGACTCTCGGCCTGCTCACCTTCCTGGTGCTGCTGCTGGGCCTGGGGCTGATGCCACCGATCCTCGCGCTGGTTCTGCTCGGCATCCCGCCCCTGCTGGCGGGAACCTACGCCGGGGTGGCGAACGTGGATCCGAAGGTGGTGGACGCGGCCCGCGCGATGGGGATGAACGAATGGCAGGTCCTGACGCGGGTGGAGACTCCGAACGCGATGCCGCTCGTGCTCGGCGGACTGCGGAACGCCACGCTGCAGATCATCGCCACGGCCACCGTGGCCGCCTACGTCAATCTCGGCGGGCTCGGTCGCTACATCTTCGACGGGCTGGCCCTCTACCAGTACGACCGGGTCCTGGTGGGAGCGATACTGGTGGCCGCCCTCGCCCTGATCGTGGACGGGCTACTCGCCCTTGCCGTGTGGGTGTCGACCCCCGGCACCGGACGACTGCACGTACGACGACCGGTGTCCGGATAGGCGAATACCCCGGTCGACGCCTTGGATGCGGGCTCGTGCCGGGGTATTCGGGGTGTTCCGCTAGCCAGTCACGCCTTCTGCGCGTGCGGCAGCTGCGACGGCCTCGGCAACAGCGGGGGCGACGCGAGGATCGAGCGGGCTGGGGACGATCTTGTCCACAGCCAGCTCGTCACCGACGACCGAGAGGATGGCCTCGGCGGCGGCGAGCTTCATGCCCTCGGTGATGCGGCGGGCGCCGGCATCGAGCGCGCCGCGGAACACACCGGGGAACGCGAGGACGTTGTTGATCTGGTTGGCGAAATCGCTACGGCCGGTCGCGACGATGGCCGCGTACTTGCGGGCGACGTCCGGATGGATCTCCGGGTCCGGGTTCGACAGCGCGAACACGATCGCGCCCTCCGCCATGGTCGCGATGAACTCCTCCGGGACGGTGCCCGCGGACACACCCAGGAACACGTCGGCTCCCGCGAGCGCCTCGGCGATCCCGCCGGACAGACCGGACGAGTTGGTGCGCGCGGCCAGGTCGACCTTGATGTCGTTGAGGTCGGTGCGATCCTTGGACACGATGCCCTTGGAGTCGAGCACCGTCACGTCGAGGACACCCGCGGCGAGCAGGATGTTGGCGCAGGCCACACCCGCGGCGCCGGCTCCGGAGATCACCACGCGCAACGATCCGATGTCGCGTCCCTGGACCTTGGCAGCGCCCTTGAGCGCCGCGAGGACGACGATCGCGGTGCCGTGCTGGTCGTCGTGCATGACCGGGCAGTCGAGCGCCTCGACGACTCGCTTCTCGATCTCGAAGCAGCGCGGGGCGGAGATGTCTTCGAGGTTGACCGCGCCGAAGCTCGGACGCAGCCGCACCAGCGTCTCCACGATCTCGTCCGGATCCTTGGTGTCGAGCACCAGCGGAATCGAGTTGAGCCCGGCGAACTTCTTGAACAGAGCCGACTTGCCCTCCATCACGGGCAGGGAAGCGCGGGCGCCGATGTCGCCGAGGCCCAGCACCGCCGAACCGTCGGAGACGACCACGACGAGGCGGTTCGTCCACGTGTACCGGTCGGCGAGGGTCTCGTCGGAGGCGATGGCGCGGCTGACCTGCGCGACTCCGGGGGTGTAGGCGATCGAGAGATCCTTCTGCGTCTCCAGCGGCGCAGTGAGCTCCACGGACAGCTTGCCGCCGACGTGACCGGCGAAGATTTCCTCGTCCGTCAGTTCGACCTTCTGCGGTGTGATGGGTTCAGACACAATGGACACCTTGACACTCCTGCTGAGCCGCCGCTGAACCGGGGCTCGGTTACTCGGGAGTAGCCCCGCCGATCAGCGTCGATCGGCACGGCTCTCTCCGCACTGGATACTTCAGGGGAAGGGCTTCCGGTGCGCGCGATCACCGAGCTGGGTGAAGCTCGATGGCACTGGCTGCGCAACACGTCGAAGCAATACGGCTCGGACTGGTGTGCCCTGGCTACTGCCGTTCAACCCTCCACCGAAGGGCTGTGGCACCGCCGCTGGAGTACGTCAAGTCTGCCACCGTCGCGGCTGCACAATCAAGTTGGTCGTCGCGTCAGGAGTCTCTCCGCCACCTACTCCGACCTGTGCGAACCGCGTTACGTGCCGTTCACGGCAACGGCGACGACGACCGGGGTCCGGCGTCGGTCAGCCCCACCACTGCGTCCAGAACAGAATTCCGACGACGACCGGGACCAGCAGGCTCGCCAGGAACGCCCGCCCACCCGTCCTGCGGTCCGCGAACAGGGCGGCACCGAGAACGACGATCGAGGCGAGCACGTGTGCCACCACCGACTCGGTGCCCGGCCCCGGAAACCCACGGTCCCGGCCGAGGATCGCCGAACCCACCACCACCGCGGTGAGCACGAGCACGCCCGCTGCCAGCGACCCGCCGAGCGCTCGAGCGGCACGTACGACGACGGAGTCCCTGCGCGGGCGACGTTCCGGCGCCGGGGCGTGGGCACCCGGACCGGACGAGTACGGGTAGTGCCCGGCGCCGGGACCGGGCGCCGAGTACGAACCGGGGTACGAATCCGGGTAGGAATCCGAATAGGTCACGATCAGCCTCCTGCGATGAATCCACGGACCGAGTCCGCGACGAGTTGGACGGCGATCGCGGCGAGCAGCAGGCCCGCGATGCGGGCGAGCAGGGTGATCCCGCTCTCGCCGAGTATCCGGATGAGCAGCGTCGAGAATCGCAGCACCAGGAACAGGATCAGGTGCATGCTGAGGATCGCCAGGGCGATCGCCACGTGATCGCCGACGCCGTCCGACTGGGCCACGAAGACGATCACCGCCGCGATGGCGCCGGGCCCCGCCATCAGCGGCGTTCCCAGGGGAACGAGCGCCACGTTGACGTCCTCGGCTCCCTGCGGCTGGTTCGCGCTGCGCCCGGTGAGCAATTCGAGGGCGATGAGCAACAACAGTAAGCCGCCGGCGCCCTGCAAGGCGGGAATCCCGATGTGCAGGTAGGACAGGATGGCCTGGCCACCCACGGCGAACACGGTGATGACCGCGAGGGACACCGCCGGCGCCTGCCAGGCGGCCCGGTTGCGGGCCTCCTTGCTCTTGCGGCCGACGAGGCTGAGGAACACCGGGATCGCGCCCGGCGGATCCATGATGACGAAGAGCGTGACCAGGACCGTGAGGTACAGGGTGACGTCCACGGCTACCCCGACACCACTCGAACGCCGGAGGCCTTCGACTCGAGGATCTCGAATTGATCGGGCGCAGTGGTGAAGTCGCCGAGCCGCACGCTCTTGTTCGTGCCGTGGTAGTCGGACGACCCGGTGACCGGCAGATCCAGTTCACGAGCGAGGTCCTCGAGCACTTCGACGTCTGCCGGCGAGTGGTCCCGGTGATACACCTCGAGGCCGGACAGGCCCCGACCGGCCAGTGCGCGAACGTGATCGAGGGAGAGCAGCCGCCCCCGCGAGCGAGCACGCGGGTGCGCGATCACGGCGACGCCGCCCGCCGCGGCCACCAGTCCCACCGCATCGTCGAGTGGGGTGTCGACCTTGTCGACGTAGAACTCGCTGCGCGCCGACAGCGGACCCGCGAACGCGGCATCGACCGAATCGACCACTCCGGCGGCGATCAGAGCGCGGGCCAGGTGCGGCCGTCCCACCGAGGGGCCGGCGTCGGCGAGGATCTGCTCGGGATCGACGCCCAGGCCGGCGTCGGCCATCTTCCACGCCATCGCCCGGAGCCGCGCGATTCGTTCGTCCCGCAATCGCTCCCGTTCGGCCGCGAACGCCTCGTGCGCCGGGTCGAACAGGTACGCCAGCAGGTGCACCGGGACGGGATAGCCGTCCTCACCATCGCCCTGGCACGACATCTCCATGCCGCGCACCAGACGCAATCCGGCCGGTAGGGCGTCGACCGCTTCCGCCCACCCGGACGTCGTGTCGTGATCGGTCAGTGCCACGACGTCCAGGCCTGCCGACGCGGCGGCACGCACCAGCTCGGCCGGCGAGTCCGTGCCGTCCGACGCCGTCGAGTGGGTGTGCAGGTCGATGCGCATGCGAACAGTCTGTCAGTTACCCGCCCGCTCCCCCGCCGCCCGGGACAATCTCACACCGGTGCGATCCGAGCGACACCGCTACAGACTCGCGGCGCCCCGGCTCGGGTCCCGGACGTCGATGCCGGCCTCTCCCCAGGCGTCGCGGAGGGCTTCCGCGCCGCGCAACCGGATCCACGCGGCCTCCGTTCCGGTCAACGGCGTCACCGAGAGGAATCGGACCGGGTCCCTCGGCTCGTCGAGCGGCAGGTCCTCGATCCCGCTGGAGCCGAGGAGCACCGCGGTGAAAGGTGCCCCCGCCCACAGCGGTTGCCCGAGGTCGATCAGGGCGTCGGGAACGAGCACGAGGCCCTCGACCGCGGGGGTGGCCGCCAGAATCGCGAGTGTCGTCTGCACCCCAGCCCCCGGCCCCAGCCCGCCGTCGATCTCGAGGACGAGCTCCGCGCGGGGTCCGCGCAGCGGATCCGCCACCAGCTCACCGGGGTCTCCCATCGGGTGCCGCGAGCACCCCAGGGTGGCGTAGCGGACGATCCCGGACTCGTCCGGGCCGAACCGCAGCACGTCCACCGGTTCGACACCGAGCAACGTCACGGAGGCGGCGCTGGGCTCACCTCCACCGATCCGTTTCTGCAGGTGGTGGCGGACGGCGGACACGACACTCTCGGACACGGGGTACATCCAACCATCGAGTGCCCGGTGGAGTCAGGTGGGCTCGACGAAGCGCACCTGCGCATCCGTGACATCGGGCCGGGCGAAGCGCAGCAACCGACGCCCCTCCGCCTCGATCGACGTCCTTCTGCGCGCGGTCACCGGGCGCAGGAGACGGACGTCGAGCCGTGCGCCCGCACGATCGGTCTCGATCCGCACGAAACCCACGCCCCGCCCGTCGACCAGAACCGCGGATTCGACGATGCCGTTGACGGTGAACAACTGCCGCCGCACGTCGTCGTCCAGGATCCTGGTGCGGTCCGCGTGCGCGAGGATCGCGCTGTCGAACGGGGCCAGGATGCGTACCGGGGCGGGAGTGTCCTGGTCCGGCCGCGGCGCGCCGGGAAGATCGAACACCTCGGTGCCGGATTCCGTCGTGAACACCTCGAGTTCGGGCCGCAGGCGATCGAACACCTCGGTCAGCCGGCCGAGGCCGGACCAGGCCTGGGCGTCCTTCGGGCCGGCCGGGCCGTACGCGGCGAGATAGCGCCGCACCAGCTCCTCGACGGGGGCTGCTGCGGGAGCCTGCCCGACCCATTGGTCGAGGGGCGCCCACGCCGGCGCTCCGGACCGCCCCCAGATCCCGCGCGGGGGCACCTGCACGAGTGCGAGCAGGCCCCGCACCCCGTGGGTGAGGGACCGCGCGTCCACGCCGGGAAATCGTTCCGTGAGGAGCGGACGCAACTGCGCCGCGGTCCGTGGCCGTTCCGCCAGCAGCTCCCGCCCTGCCGCGGCGAGTGCGGCGAGATCCACCTCTGCCAGATGGTCCCGATACTGCGGATTGGTACGCACGTCGAGATCGAGCAGCGGCTGGACCAATGGCCGGAAGGCGAGCGCGTCCCGCGCGGACATCGCATGCACGGTCCCCCGCATCGAGACGATGCGGACGACCTCGCGGTGCTCGATCAGATCGGCCAGTCGTTCCGGCCGGAAGCCACGTACCCGCGCCCAGAGCGCGTAGTAGGGCGGATCCGGGGCCTGCGCCTGCAGTCCGCACAGATGCTCGACCACGTCGAGCACGCCGTCGGTGCTGCGGGCGAGCAGATGCTGTCGCGCCAGCGTCGCCCGGCCGAGCGCGCGCTGCGAGATCGGTCGCACGGATACCGCCTTCCCTGCAGTTACTTAGCTTGGGTAGCGTTCTGGATCACGTACCCGGGATCATTCGCCGAAAGGGGGCCGCCGTGGAACGAGAACGCTTCTCCCGACTGCTCCTGCCGGTGATGTGCCTGGTGGTGATGCTCGTCGCCGTCCTGCAGACCCTCGTCGTGCCCATCATAGGAACGATCGGTGACCAACTCGGGGTCGGCACGACGGCCGTGTCCTGGCTGATCACCGCGAACCTTCTCGCCGCGGCGACGTCCACCCCGGTGCTCGCGCGGGTCGCGGACCTGTACGGCAAGCGGCGGGTGCTGTTGGGCATCCTCCTCGTGGTGCTGGTGGGATCGCTGCTCGCAGCGCTGGCCAGTTCGTTGCCGCTGCTCGTGGCCGCCCGTGTGCTCCAAGGCTTCTCGTACGGGTTGTTCCCCATCGGCATCGCGGTGCTCCGGGACGAGCTCGCGCCGGGAAAGCTGACCGGCGCGATGGGCCTGCTGTCCGGCACGATGGGATTCGGTGGCTGCTTCGGCATCGTGCTCGCCGGGGTGCTGGTCTCCGACGGGTCGGACTTCCACCGGGTGTTCTGGCTCTCCGCCGCTGTCACACTGTGCGCACTCGCCGGTGCGGCTCTGGTCATCCCGTCCCGTCCACCCACCGGTTCCGGAACCATCGACTGGATCGGCGTCGTGGGCCTGTCCACCGGGCTGGTGCTGGTCCTGCTCGCACTCGCCGAAGGTGTTCGCTGGGGCTGGGGGTCGCCCGCGACGATCGGGTGCGCGGCCGGCGGCATCCTCGTGCTGATCGGGTGGTACCTGTGGGAACGCCGGGCCGAGCATCCCGTCGTCGCACCCCGCCTGGTGGCTGCGCGGGCGGTGTTGCCCACCCACCTGGCAGCCGTACTCATCGGCATGGCGATGTTCGCCATGTTCCTCGGCGCCTCCTTCTTCGTGCAGGCTCCGCGCGCGGCGGCCGGCTACGGATTCGGCGCCACCGTCCTCGAGGCGGCTCTCGTCTACCTGCTGCCCGGTGCCGTGTTCGGGGTGCTGGCCTCCGCGGTCAGCGGACGGCTGGTCGGGCGGTTCACCGCGCGCCGGGTACTGACCGCGGCGAGCGCCGTCGGGGTGGCCGGATTCGTTCTCTTCGCACTCGCCCACGACCACACCTGGCAGGTGATCCTCGCGATCGTCCTCGTCAACACGTTCGTCAGCCTCGCCTTCGCGTGCCTGCCCTCCCTCATCGTCGCGGAAGTTCCGCCGCAGGACACCGGCGTCGCGAACAGCATCAACTCGATCGGTCGATCGGTCGGCAGTTCGATATCGAGCGCACTGCTCGCCACCCTCCTCGCCGCAATCACGGTGACCGGCACCGATGTGCCGTCCGAGACCGCGTTCGTCGTGGCCTTCGCCTTCGGAGCCGTCACGACGGCACTGGCCGGGCTCCTCGTCGCACTCGGCAACCGGCCGGCGCGAGGCCGCCAGGGAGTGATCCCGGTGTGGTCGTCGAGCACCGGGGCCTCAGCGCCCTCGAAGGGGCCTTCCGAGGCACCCGGACGGTCGGCCGATCCCGTGGACGACCACGCGCACGCTCGGCCGCCTCGCGGCGCCACCGCCGAATCCCGCGCGAGTTCGCCGGCACTGACCTGCGGGCGCTCCGCCGAGAACTAGGGCGTACCCCGCCGGGACGAACGGGGACGGCCTCAGATGGCGAGCCGGGCCAGCATGTCGCGAGCCTGCTCCGCGGTCTTCGGCGCGCACAACACGTCGTAGCGACCGGCGACCAACTGCGAGGTGGACGCGAAGTCCCGGGTGCCCCGCGTGGCCGCGTACGGGATGGACGTGGAGATCAGACCGAACACCACGCCACCGATGATGCCGAGAGCCAGCGCGCCGAACACCTGCCCCGTCACGATCCCGAGCAGCAGACCGAAGAACACGCCCAGCCAGGCTCCCGAAACGATACCTCCACCAATGACTTTGGGCCAGGTCAGTCGACCGAGCACCCGCTCGACCTGCATCAGGTTGACGCCGACGATGGTGACGTCCTCGACCGGGAACTGCTGATCGGAGAGATGGTCGACGGCGCGCTGCGCCTCGGCGTAGGTGGGGTACGACCCGATGGGCCACCCGGTGGGCGGCTCCGGCAATGCGCCACGACGCGCATTCGCCTGTCCGAGTGGATTCGCCATGGTCAACTGTTCTCCTCGTACTCCGCCGTCGCCGGCGCCCGTTCCGGCTTCCCTGTCCTGCCGGCTCCATTGTGCCCGGTTCGTCCGACCGGCATCACGACCCGGCATCCTCCGGTGGCGTGACACTCGACGTCCGCGCCATCCCTGCGGCCCGGCCTTTCGCCGAGACGACCAGGGCCATCTTGCGGCTGGCCTCGTCGATCATCTCGTCGCCGAGCATGACCGCACCGCGTGCGCCACCTGCGGCCGAGGTGTGGAAATCGTAGGCGTCCAGGATCAGCTCGGCCCGGTCGAAGTCCTCCTGGCGGGGGCTGAAGACCTCGTTCGCGATCTCGATCTGCGTCGGATGCAACACCCATTTGCCGTCGAAGCCCAGCGCCGCGGTGCGTTCCGCGGAACGACGGAACGCATCGAGGTCGCGGATCTGCAGGTACGGGCCGTCGATCGCCTGCACACCGTGCGTGCGGGCGGCGATCAGGATCGTCATGAGAATGTGGTGATAGGCATCGCCCCGGTCGTATCCGTCGGGCTGCTCGCCGACCACGAGAGTCCGCATCGCGATACTCGCCATGAAGTCCGCCGGGCCGAACACCAGGGTCTGCACCCGGGGGCTCGCACTCGCGATGGCATCGATGTTGGTCAGGCCCACGGCATTCTCGATCTGCGGTTCGATGCCGATGCGCCCGACCTCCAGACCGTGAGCCTTCTCGACCTGGGTGAGTAGGAGATCGAGTGCCTGGACGTGCGAGGCGTCGGGCACCTTGGGCAGCAGGACGGCGTCGAGATGCGCCCCGGCCCGGCCGACCACCTCCACCACGTCGGACCACGTCCACTCCGTGGTCCAGTCGTTGACGCGCACCACCCGGATCTGTCCGGACCACCCGTCCTCCGCCAGCGCCTCGGCCACCTCGATCCGGGCCTGCTGCTTGGCGATCGGCGCGACCGCATCCTCGAGGTCGAGGAAGATCTCGTCGGCGGGGAGCCCCTTCGCCTTGTCGATCATCTTGCGGCTGCTGCCAGGAACGGCGAGTACCGAACGACGGGGACGGAACTGCCGTCCGGCTGGAGCATTCTGCACGACCGACCTCATCCCTCTCGTCCTGCCCGGCACGCCGGCGGGCCGTGGACGACCCGGACACCGTCGGGTTCGGTGCGGTTCCGGCCGCGCCGAGGCTCTAGCCTTCTCATCATGGCAGCAGCGAGCAAGGTCTTCGCCGCCAGGCTGGCGGGCCTGGTGGTACTCGGCCCGGACGGCGAATCGATCGGCCGGGTCCGGGACATGGTCATCACCGCCAGAGTGGGGAGGCAACAGCCGCGCGTGCTGGGGCTCGTCGTCGAGATGTTCACGCGGAAGCGGATCTTCGTCCCGATCCTGCGGGTGACCACGATCGAACCGGGTTCGGTCACGCTCACCACCGGCAACGTCAGTCTGCGTCGTTTCCATCAGCGCCCCGCCGAGGTGCTCGCGCTCGGGCAGGTGTTGGACTCCCGTGTGCGCGTGGACGACCCCGAACACGAGGAGTTGCACGGCATCGACGTCGTGGTCGTGGATCTCGGTATCGAGCAGACCCGTACGCGGGACTGGGTGGTGTCCAAGGTCGCGGTGCGCGCCGCGCGGGGACGACTCGGACGCCGCGCCGCGATCCGTGTGGTCGACTGGCAGCACGTACAGGGGCTCACCCACACCGATCTGTCGCTGCCCGGGCAGGGCGTGTCCGCCCTCCTGAGTCAGTACGAGGGGATGCGGCCCGCGGACGTGGCGAACGCGATGCGGGATCTGCCCGAGAAACGGCGGCACGAGCTGGCCCTCGCCCTCGACGACGAACGGCTCGCGGACGTCGTCCAGGAACTCCCCGCAGACGACCAGACCGATCTCCTCATGCACCTCGAGGTGGAGCGCGCGGCCGACGTCCTCGAAGCGATGGACCCGGACGACGCCGCCGACGTTCTCGGCGTGCTCCCCGAGACCGAGGCGGAGTCCCTGCTCCGGCTGATGGATCCCGAGGACTCCGAACCCGTGCGCAGGCTGCTCGAACATCTCCCGGACACCGCCGGTGGCCTGATGACCCCCGAGCCGGTCGTGCTCACCGCCGGTGCCACCGTCGCCGAGGCGCTCGCCCGCGTGCGCAATCCCGATCTCACGCCGGCCCTGGCGAGCATCGTGTGTGTCGTCCGGCCACCGACCGCCACTCCGACCGGACGGTATCTCGGCTGTGTCCACCTACAGAAGTTGCTGCGGGAGCCGCCCGCGAGCCTCGTCGGTGGCATCCTCGACACAGACCTGCCCACCCTGGCGCCGGACGATTCCCTGACCGCGGTCACCCGCTACTTCGCCACCTACAACCTGGTGTGTGGCCCGGTGGTGGACGACGAGAACCATCTTCTCGGAGCGGTGACCGTCGACGACGTCCTCGACCACCTGCTGCCCGAGGACTGGCGCGAGGAGGACCCTGCCGATGAGTGACAAGAGCACCCGCAACCTGTCCGACCGGCAGCGCCTCGAGACACCCCGGGGATCACGCGGGTTCCGGTTCAACTACGACGTCGAGGCGGTCGGGCGGGTCAGCGAGAGCATCGCCCGCTTCCTCGGCACCGGACGATATCTGGCCATCCAGACGGGAATCGTGATCGTCTGGATAGCGCTCAACCTGTTCGCGATCAGGCTCCAGTGGGACCCCTACCCGTTCATCCTGCTCAACCTCGCGTTCTCGACCCAGGCGGCGTACGCGGCGCCGCTGATCCTGCTCGCCCAGAATCGGCAGGAGAACCGCGACCGGGTCTCGCTCGAGGAGGACCGCTCGCGCGCCGAGCAGACGAAGGCCGATACCGAGTTCCTGGCCCGGGAGCTCGCCGCGCTGCGTATCGCGGTCGGCGAGGTCGCCACCCGCGACTACGTGCGACGCGAACTCGACGAGATCAAGACGATGCTCGCCGAGATGCAGGCCGCCGATCCCCGCGAGGAGGACTCCGGTCCCACCGATACCGGATCACGGCCGAAGTGAACGACGGTTCCGCCGTCGTCTGAGCGAATACGCATCCCCGTTCGTCACACATATGTAACGTGTGTCACGACCGAGTGGATGTACGCGGTGTGTACGACGAACAGCGCCGCTGGGGGTGAACGAGTGCGGATTCGAGGGTTGCTGACCGCCGCGGTGCTGATCGCCGGCGCCTCCGCGACAGCAGTGTCGTCGACGGGCGTCGTCGCGACGACGGGCGCCGAGCCGCTCGCTGTCGTCGCCGAGCCACCTCTGTCGGGCCCGGACACGGAGCTGGGAGCACAGCCACCGGCCGGATTCGTCCCTCCGACGCCGCGCGTCCCCCGGTCCCAGCGCACCGTGCCCCCGCCGCCTGCACCCGCCATGCAGAGCCCGGAGGTTCCGGCGATGTCCGGGTTGATCGCGGCTCCCATCGTCCTCAGCGCACTGGGCATCCCGGAGATCATCCTCAACGCCTACCGGGCGGCCGAGCTCGAGATGATGATCGAGAAGCCGGGATGCGGCCTACCGTGGCACCTGCTCGCCGGGATCGGCCGCATCGAGTCCGGCCACGCGGGCGGCGGTCGCACCGACGCCGTCGGCACCACGCTCACTCCGATCCTGGGTCCGACGCTCGACGGCCATCTCGCCGGCAACGAGATCATCCGCGACACCGACGGCGGTCTCGTCGACGGCGATCCGCTCCACGACCGAGCCGTCGGACCGATGCAGTTCATCCCGTCCACGTGGGCGCGGTACGCGTCGGACGGCAACGCGGACGGCGTCGCCGACCCGCACAATGTGTTCGATGCCGCGCTGGCGGCGGGCCGGTACCTCTGCTCGGGCGATCTCGACCTGCGGGACGCGAGCCAGCTGCAACGCGCGGTGCTCCGCTACAACAACTCGTCGGTGTACGCGGCCAATGTCCTCACCTGGTCCGAGGCCTACGCGCGCGGCACCACGCCGAACGGGAGCGACACCCCTGGGGGCACGGCGCCGAGCCCCACTCCCAGCCCCGCGGCGGATCTCGCCGCCACACCCGCGGCCCCGGCCGCGCCACCCGATCCCGACGAGGTGCTCCCGGACGCCACGCCCGTCCCGGATGTGATCGACCCCACACTGACGGAACCCGCGCCGGCATTCCCCGGGTTACCACCGCTGCCGGATCTGTCGTGCCTGTTCTGCCCGCCGACGGAGCGCGCGTCGGCACCGCCGCAGCCCGCCCCGGCACCACCCGAGGGCTGATTCCGAGAAGTCACGAAAACAGGACTTTCCCGACCAAACAGGTCACGGATATGTAACGGAACCATCTCGAATCATGTAGCGTCACCGAGGCAATGTCACGAAAGCGCCTCGGAACCGCATCCGAACTCCGCAACTCGAGTTCGCCTGCCCCGGTGTCGAGGCCGCAACTCGTCCCGCCAGTGGGGCCGCAGGAGGATTCGAGTGGGTCGGCACAGTAAGAAATCGGAATCACGTCTGCGCCGCAATTCGGTGATCGCACTGGCGGGCCTGGTGCCCGCCGGGCTGGTCACCGCCGCGAGCAATGCCGGGGCCGACACCGACCTCCCGTTCTTCCAGGCCGAACCAGATGCCGCCGCGGCACCCGAGGCCGCCGGCCCCGGCGCCATCCGTCCCGCCGCCGCACTGGCCGCCGCGGACGTGACCGCGAACATCGACGCCGCCGCGCAGGCGATGCCCGAGCCGACGCCGGAGCCGACGCCCGTGCAGCCGACGCCGCCGCTGCCCGCCAGCATCGCCGAGGGGGCACTCGGCATCCCCGGCGTCCTCGTCGACGCGTACCAGAACGCCGAGCGGATCCTTCGGGTGGAACAGCCCGGCTGCAACATGTACTGGACGCTCATCGCGGGAGTGGGCCGGGTCGAATCCACCCACGCCTACGACGGCAAGGTCGACGAGCGGGGCACGATGCTCGAGCCCGTCCTCGGGCCCCGGCTCGACGGCAGCCTCGCGGGCAACGCCACCATCCGCGACACCGACGGCGGCGCCCTGGACGGCGATCCGGTGTTCGATCGCGCGGTGGGGCCCACCCAGTTCCTCCCGGAGACCTGGAATCGTTACGCCGGTGACGGCAACGGTGACGGTGTGGCCGACCCCCAGAACGTGTACGACTCGGCGCTGACCACCGGCAAGTACCTCTGCGACGGCGGGCTGAACATGCACGATCCGATCCACGTCGCGAAGGCCGTCCACCGCTACAACAACTCGGCGGCATACGTCGCGAACGTCCTCGCCTGGTCCACCGGCTATTCCACCGGCATCGTCCCGACC
Source organism: Rhodococcus triatomae (assembly GCF_014217785.1). NCBI lineage: Bacteria > Bacillati > Actinomycetota > Actinomycetes > Mycobacteriales > Nocardiaceae > Rhodococcus > Rhodococcus triatomae. The sequence goes on from NZ_CP048814.1 coordinate 785,136, forward strand.
TCCGCCGAACTCCCCCGGATTCACTGAGCGGCTCCCCCGGAGTCACCGGCCCTGCGCGCGCGTCCCTACGATGGTGTCATGGCAGTACTGAGCGAGTCCGATGTCCGCGGCGCCCTGGCACGCGTGGAGGACCCGGAGATCCGGAAACCCATCACCGATCTCGGGATGGTGCGGAACGTCGACATCTCCGACGACGGCAGCGTCGACATCGGCATCTACCTCACGACTGCCGGATGCCCGATGCGCACCGAGATCACCGAGCGGGTCACCAAGGCCGTCGCGGACGTCTCGGGTGTCGGCGCCATCCGCGTCGAACTGGATGTCATGAACGACGAGCAGCGCACCGAACTGCGTCGCTCGCTCCGCGGCGACTCCGCCGAGCCCGTCATCCCGTTCGCCCAGCCCGGTTCGCTCACGCGCGTCTACGCCGTCGCCTCCGGCAAGGGCGGGGTCGGCAAGTCGTCCGTGACGGTGAATCTCGCCGCGGCCCTCGCGGCCCGCGGGTTGTCCGTCGGTGTCCTCGACGCCGACATCTACGGCCACTCGGTGCCGCGGATGCTCGGCACCGATGCCAAGCCGACACAGGTCGAGCGAATGATCATGCCGCCGATCGCCCACGACGTGAAGATGATCTCGATCGCACAGTTCACCCAGGGAAACACCCCGGTCGTCTGGCGCGGACCGATGCTGCACCGCGCGTTGCAGCAGTTCCTCGCCGACGTCTTCTGGGGCGATCTCGACGTCCTGCTGCTCGATCTGCCGCCCGGCACCGGCGACGTGGCCATCTCGGTGGCCCAGTTGATCCCCAACGCGGAGATCCTCGTCGTCACCACGCCCCAGCAGGCGGCGGCCGAGGTGGCCGAGCGCGCGGGAGCCATCGCACTGCAGACGCGTCAGCGGATCGTCGGCGTGGTCGAGAACATGTCCTGGATGGAGATGCCGGACGGCAGCCGGATGGACGTGTTCGGTTCCGGTGGCGGGCAGGCCGTCGCGGAGCGGCTCACCCGCGCCGTCGGTGCCCAGGTTCCGCTCCTCGGTCAGATCCCCCTCGAGCAGGCGGTGCGAGAGGGAGGCGACTCCGGACTCCCGATCGTGCTCGGTCAGCCCGAGTCCCCGGCCGCCGTCGCCCTACGCGAAGTGGCCGAGAAGCTCGCGGTGCGCAAGCGCGGCCTGGCCGGAATGTCCCTCGGTATCGACACCACCCGGCACCTGTAGCGGGCGCCCGAGCCGTACTCGGGCGAGTGCGGCTCAGGTGGCGTCGGGATCGATCGGCGGCCGGGCGTTCGCCGCGGGCACGTCCGGCGCCGCGGACGCGGGCGGGGTGCCGTTGGTGTCCTGGGACGCCGCGCCGTTCGACGGCGCGGTCTTGTCGAAGTTGCCCGTGAAGATCGAATCGTCACCGTCGAGCAGATGCTTGGTGATCGCGGCCCGTGGACTCATCCCCCGGAGCTGATTGAGCTCGGACAGGGGCTTGCGCAGATCGTCGAACTCGGGACCCAGTTCGTCCTTGAGCTGCTGCGTCGCGCCGGTGGCGTAATCACGCACCTGACGCAGCGACTTCGACACCCAACTGATGGCCCCAGGAAGCCGCTCCGGTCCCAGAATGACCAGAGCTGCGATGAGGAGCACCATGAACTCGCCCCAACCGACGTTGCCGAACACTCGGTCAGACTACTGTGCCGACGCCGTGCGTGCCCAGGCGGAACGACCGTTTCACAGCCTGCTCGCAGGAACGTGCATGCTCAGTCCGAGACCGGGGTGACCTGAACCTCGACGTTGCGTCCCTCGCGCACCAGCTGCACCGTGGTCGGCTCACCGATCTGCTGGAGGTTGATCGCGACGGCCAGCTCGTCGGCGCTGGTGACCTGCCGGTCGCCCACGCGCACGATCACGTCCCGTTCGACGATCCCCGCGTTCGCGGCCGGGCTGCCCTCCCGGACGTTCGCCACCTCGGCGCCACTGGTGGCGTCGTTGACGACGGTGCGGGCATTGACTCCGATGTCCGGGTGGTGCATCACCCCGTCCCGGATGAGTGCCTGGCTGATCGCCGCGACGTCGTCGATCGGGATCGCGAAGCCCAGGCCCACGGACCCGCCGGTCTCGCTGAGCATCGCCGTGTTGATACCGATCACCCGGCCCTCCGAGTCGACCAGCGCGCCTCCGGAGTTGCCGTGGTTGATCGACGCATCGGTCTGCACGGCGTCGATCACGGCGTTGGTGTCGGTGCCCTGGCCGGACAGCCGCATCGGCCGATTGAGGGCACTGACGATGCCCGCCGTGACGGTCTTGCTCAGCCCCAACGGCGAGCCGACGGCGACCACGTCGTCGCCCACCCGCACGTCGCCCGAACGGCCCAACTCGGCGACGGTGAGATTGTCGGCCGCCACCTTGAGCACTGCGAGGTCCATCTTCGTGTCCCTGCCGACGATCTCGGCCTGGGTCTTGGTGCCGTCCGAGAAGATCACCGAGATGGTGGCGCCGTCCGGAGCGGTGGCCGCCGACGAGATCACGTGGTTGTTGGTGACGATGTAGCCGTCCCCGTCGACGACGACGCCCGATCCGGTACTGCCCTGATCCCCCGAGGCCACCTGGATGGACACCACGGCCGGGAGCACGGCGTCGGCGACCTGGGCGACGTTGGACGAGCCCATCTGATCGTCGCCGGTCTGCGCGAGGGTGACCCGCTGGCTCGTCAGGGAACTACGGTCGGCGGTGATCGCCGCGGCGACCAGGCCCCCGAGGACCCCGATGAGGAGGGCGACGCCACCGAGAACGGCGAGGGCTCGCGGCGCGACCTTGCCGCCGAAGAGGACTTCGCGGGCGGAGAGCTGCGGTGCCGGAGCCTGCTCCGGGATCGCGGCGGTGGCGGCCGGTGCGCCGAGCACGACTCCCGCTTCCGGGTCGCGCCACGGATCCGCGGGTGCCTGTGGTTCCTCGGATTCCGCGTCGGAGGAGGCATCGGGATCGCGCTGCAGGGTGTCGACGGCTCCGGGCGGTCTGCCGTACGCCTCGGCGAGCACGGCGTCGGGAGCGGCGGTCCGCACCTCGGGAGTACTGCGGCGGGCCGCCTCGGGCGCGAACGATCCGGCGACGTCGTCGGGCCTGCCGAACACGCGCGCCGCGGCGTCGTCCACCGGCGGGCGGTACACGGGGCGGGGCTCGAGCCTGGGCGCGTCCTCGGGACGCGTGATCGCCGTCTTTCCGGCGTCGTCGGCGCCGCCCGCCCATGTGGACGGGGCGTCACCCTTCGTTTCGGCCGTCACGTCTGGTGTGTCCCCCTCATGTCCGTCGCTCACGCGCCCAGTATCACCGATACCGCGGCGCCGCCGTTCGTCCGGTGTTCACCGGCGTCGCAGCCGCGGCCAGCGCCGCGACTCCGGCGCGAGCGGCGTGACGGCTGCGCTCCGGGCGGGGGACTCGTCGACCTGGCAGGACGGGATCTGGGACAGGAGCCCGAGCAGTGCGGACGGCATCGACATCTCGCCACTGCACCGCAGTGCCCGGCGAGCCTGCTGCTGGGCGTCCACCTCCGCGGCGCACTCCGGGCAGGCCGCGAGATGACTGGCCGCGCGCAGATAGGCGCTCATCCGGAGTTCGCCGTCGACGTAAGCGGCTATCGCCTCGCTCGCCAGGTGCTCCGTGGAGCCGAACTCGCGAGGTGCGTGCCCCTGCGTCATACGTCCTCCTGTCAGAACCTATCCGATCCCGACCTGATCGGAATCGACCTTTCCTCGTGCCGCCAGCTGCTCGCGCAGAGCCTGTCGGCCCCGGTGGATCCGGCTCCGCACCGTTCCGAGCTTCACACCCAGTGTGGCACCGATCTCCTCGTAGGACAGGCCCTCGATGTCACACAGTACGACCGCGGCACGGAATTCGGGAGCGAGCGAGTCCAACGCCGCCTGAAGATCGGCGTCGAGCCGGGCATCGTGGTAGATCTCCTCCGGATTGGGTCCGTCGGACGGCACCCGGTCGTAGTCCTCGGGCAGTGCTTCCATCCGGATGCGGTTGCGCCGACGCACCATGTCCAGGAACAGGTTGGTCGTGATGCGGTGCAACCAGCCCTCGAACGTGCCCGGCTGGTAGTCGGACAGCGAGCGGAACACCCGGATGAACGTCTCCTGGGTGAGGTCCTCGGCGTCCTGCGCGTCGCCGGACAGCCGGTAGGCCAGGCGGTAGACGCGGTCACCGTGTTCGCGCACCAACTCTTCCCAGGACGGCATCACCGCTTTGTCCCCGGTGGCATCGAACCTGGCGGTTCCGGTCAGACCTGCGGGATCGGCGTCACCCGTCTCCGGCGTGAGTGTGCGCGTATCGTCGACCATCGAAATAAGTGGATCCTCCTACTCGGGACCGCGGTGGCCCGGAAGACGTCTTCGTTCTCAACTCCCGGGACCGAGCTTTTGTTCCCGTGTGCGCCGAGAAGGTCGAAGTCGTCGTCCTCGCCTGTCCGTCGGGGTGGCCGCCGGGCGGTCGTGGGATCGTCTGACAGGGTTCACTCTCCCGCACTGCGGTGTGGTGCCGATATGAGTTACCTGAGCCCAACCTGAGAATTCCGGCCGCGCCTGTCAGCGGCGAACGGCCCACGACGATAGCCTCGTCATCGTGCACACAAACGCCGAGCGGATCCTCACTCACGCCGAGGGCGCCGTCCGGGAGGACGAGGCCATCGGTGCCGCGCGCGAAAAAGCTCTCGACCTGGGCGCCTCTCCCGTCTCCCCCGCCGTCGGCGCGTTGCTCGCGATGTTCGCCCGGATGTCCGACGCCCGAACCGTCGTCGAGATCGGTACCGGCGCCGGGGTCAGCAGCCTGTGGCTCCTGCGTGGCATGCGTGAGGACGGCGTACTCACCACCATCGACAGCGAGCCCGAGCACCAGCGGGCGGCGAAGCAGTCGTTCCGCCACGCCGAGGTCGCCCCCGCCCGCACCCGGCTGATCAACGGCTGGGCGCAGGACGTGCTCCCCCGGCTCGCCGAGGAGTCCTACGACCTGGTCTTCGTCGACAGCTCGCCGGTGGATCACCCCGAATACGTACGCGAAGGGGTCCGGCTGCTGCGGCCGGGCGGCACCATCGTCCTGCACAACGCCCTCAACGGCGGCCTGGCCGCCGATACCAGCCAGCGCGACGCCGCGTCCCTCGCCGTACGCGAGGCCGCCAAGGCGCTGTCCGACGACACCGAGCTGATCCGGGTTTTCGTCCCGCTCGGAGAGGGCTTGCTGTGCGCTGCCAAACTCTGAGGCGCTGCCGAACTCCGGACCGTCGGGGCAGCTGAGGCGCGTCCCGGGTCGGTCAGATCCAGACGCCCTTCCCGATGGCGACGACGCCACCGTTGCTCACGGCGAACCGCTGGCGGTCCCGTTCGACGTCCACTCCGATGATCTCGCCGTCCCCGACGACCACGTTCTTGTCGAGGATCGCCCGTCGCACGACGGCGCCCTTGCCGATACGCACTCCGGGCATCAGGACGCTGCCCTCGACGGTCGCCCCGTCCTCGACCATGACGTTCGAACTGAGCACCGAGTTGCGCACGGTGGCGGCGGAGAGGATCGAGCCGGCACCGACCACCGATTCCTGCGCCAGCCCACCCTTGACGAACTTGGCGGGCGGCAGGTTCTCGGTCTCGCCACGGATGGGCCAGCGGCGGTTGTAGAGGTTGAACACCGGATGCACCGACACCAGATCCATGTGGGCGTCGTAGAAGGCGTCGATCGTTCCCACGTCCCGCCAGTAGCCGCGGTCGCGGTCGGTGGCGCCGGGGACGACGTTGTCCTTGAAGTCGTAGACGTGCGCGTCACCGGCCTCGACGAGCATCGGGATGATGTCGCCGCCCATGTCGTGGTCGGAGTCGGAGTTCTCCGAGTCGGCGCGGATGGCGTCGACGAGCACCTTGGTGGTGAACACGTAGTTGCCCATGGACGCGAACGTGGCGTTGGGATCGTCCGGGGTGCCGGGAGGGTGGGCCGGCTTCTCGAGGAACTGGGTGATGCGACCGGACTCGTCACTGTCGATGCAACCGAACGCGAACGCCTCGCTCCTCGGCACCCGGATCCCGGCGACGGTGACGCCCGCTCCGGACTCGATGTGGCTCTGCACCATCTGCTCGGGGTCCATCCGGTACACGTGATCGGCGCCGAACACGACGATGTACTCGGGGTCCTCGTCGTAGACCAGGTTGAGCGACTGCAGGATCGCGTCCGCGCTTCCGGTGTACCAGCGCGGGCCGAGCCGCTGCTGCGCCGGGACCGGCGTGATGTACTCGCCCGCGAATCCGGACAGACGCCACGTCTGGGAGATGTGCCGGTCGAGCGAGTGCGACTTGTACTGGGTGAGTACACAGATCCGGAGATAGCCGGCGTTGACCAGGTTGCTCAGGACGAAGTCGATCAGTCGGTAGGCCCCTCCGAACGGTACTGCCGGCTTGGCCCGATCCGCCGTCAGCGGATACAGACGTTTGCCCTCGCCGCCGGCGAGCACGATTCCAAGCACATGGGGCTGGCTCCTCACACGTGTAAACCTATCCGGCGGCCCGCACCCCCGCCACAGAAGCCCTCGATCGGCGCTACCGGGCGAGTCTCGCCGTCTGTACCGACGACCCGAACTCCCCCGATCGGTGGCCCCGTTCCGTGGTGGCGGTTATGTTGAGCGCGTGCGCGTGGCGATGATGACCCGGGAGTACCCGCCCGAGGTGTACGGCGGTGCCGGCGTACACGTCACCGAGCTCGTCGCCCAGCTCACCCGCCTGTGCGAGGTCGACGTGCACTGCATGGGCGCACCCCGTCCCGGGGCGATCGTGCACCAGCCCGATCCCGCCCTCGCGGGAGCGAATCCGGCCTTGTCCACCCTGTCCGCCGAGCTCCGCATGACGGATGCGGCCTCGGCAGCCGACGTGGTGCATTCGCACACCTGGTACACCGGCCTCGCCGGCCATCTCTCGGCCGCGCTGTACGACGTGCCACACATCCTCACGGCGCACTCGCTCGAGCCCCGACGGCCGTGGAAAGCCGAACAACTGGGCGGCGGGTACCGCATCTCGTCCTGGTCCGAACGTAATGCGATCGAGCACGCCGACGCCGTCATCGCGGTCAGTGCCGGAATGCGGCTGGACGTGCTGGACGCCTACCCCGGCGTCGATCCGGCGCGGGTGCACGTCGTACGCAACGGAATAGACACCACGACGTGGCACCCGGGCCCACCTGCGGACGATGCCGGGTCCGTGCTCCGGGAGCTGGGCGTCGACCCGGACCGGCCGATCGTGGCGTTCGTCGGGAGGATCACCCGCCAGAAGGGCGTCGGGCATCTCCTCGCCGCCGCCCACCGCTTCGATCCCGGGATCCAACTGGTGCTGTGCGCCGGAGCCCCCGACACTCCGGAGATCGCCACCGAGACCGAACGGGCCGTCGCCGAGCTGTCGCGGGAGCGCACGGGTGTCCACTGGGTGCGGGACATGCTTCCGGCCGAACAGGTCCGCGAAATTCTCTCGGCAGCGACGATCTTCGTCTGCCCGTCGGTGTACGAGCCGTTGGGGATCGTGAATCTCGAAGCCATGGCGTGCGAGACCGCGGTCGTGGCCTCCGACGTGGGCGGCATCCCCGAGGTCGTCGACGACGGCGTCACCGGCCGGCTGGTGCACTACGACTCCTATCGGTCCGAGGCCTTCGAGCACGCACTGGCGGACGCGGTGAACGAACTGGCTGCCGATACGGCGACGGCCGACGGGATGGGCCGGGCCGGGCGGATCCGCGCGGTCGCGGAGTTCTCGTGGGCACAGATCGCCCGCCAGACGTTGTCCGTATACACCGATGCGCTGGCCCGCTACACGTGAGGGCTCGTTCCCGGCCGGTCGGGCTGTGACGGCCTGGCGCCACACTGCTGCCCGGTAAACTCGCCGCCATGTCGTGTGCGTCGGGAAGTCGGGAAGTGTGACCGGTTACGCGGCCCGATGGGCGACACACAACGTCGAACGACGGACCGCGATCGTGCAGGCAGCCGTCGAGTTGCTCGAGGAGAGCCCCGCGGGAACCGAACTGTCGGTGCGCGCCGTCGCCGAGCGAGCCGGGGTGGCGAAGTCCGTCCTGTACCGGCAGTTCGGCGGCAAGGACGAGCTCGAGCGCCGCATGCGGTCACACATCGTCGACGAGCTGGGCGCCTTGCTGACCTCGAAGCTGGACCTGAGCACCGGATCCGTCCGCAGCATCATCTCGCGCACCGTGCAGGTACTCGCGGACTGGATGATCGAACATCCTCGGTGGGACGAGTTCCTCCGCGGCGGACCGACTTTCGACGGCGACGAGTCGCTGGATGCGGTGAGTGAACTGAAACTACGGATGGCGCGCAGGTCCGAGGCCATCCTCGCGTCGATCGCGGACGCCCTCGACGTCGATCCCCAAGCGTTCGAACCCGTCCCGTACGCCGTGGTCACCATGGTCGAGGCCACCATGTCGACCTGGATCAGGCAGGACGCCCCCGAGCGGCCGCGCAGCCGTATCGTCTCGGATCTCACCGACCTGACGGTGTACATCCTGGACGGCGCGGCTCGCTCGGTGGGCGTGGTGGCCGATCCCGACGAGGAGTTCACCGCGGTGTTGCAGAGCGTGGCGAAGTCGTCCGAGTAGTAACTCGGCTCCCGCCGTCAGGCGGCCACGCGTGCGGTGCGTTGCGGCTCGCCGCGGTAGCGGGCGTGGCGCCCGTCGATGTGCAGCATTTTCCACAGTCGCCGGGTGGCTCGGTTCATCAACCCGAGTTCGTCCGCCAGCGCCCGCATCTCGGTGAAGTACTCGGCGAGGATCGCGCGCGAATGCGGGCTGCGCCAGAACGCTTCCCGCATCACCTCCCGCGGAATCCCCATGTCGGCCGCAAAGGCTCGGGACGGGGCCATGATCTCGCCGGCCAGCCACCGCATGGCCAGCGGGAATGCCACTGCACACACTCCGCGGGAGAACTTGCCCATCGCCCCGACATGCGCCTTCAGGTACTCGTGCGCGAAGGAGATGTGACGCGCTTCCTCGGCGATGTGGATCACCATGACCTGGAACACGGCGGGCGGGATGTTCGCGCCCTCGCGGATCAGCGCCTTCTGGAAGTGATCGATCGGTTCCTCGCCGCCGAGTATGCCGATGAACAGAACGGCGTGGGCGTAGCCGCCCAGCACCCCGATCAGGGGCGAGGCCGCCCGGAAGAACGGCCGCATCCCCGGCACGTCCTCGCCGGACCGATTCACCAGCTCCTGGAACATCTGGATGTGGTTGCACTCTTCGGTCATCTCGTGCAGGCAGTACCGGAACTCGGGCGACCCGTTGGGCAGCTTCATGACGTACTGCATCATTCCCCGGATCAGGATGCTCTCGAACGCGGCGCCGACCTTGATCGAGTTGAGCGTGCGTCGCCTGCCGATCTCGATGCGGCGCTCCAGCGGCAGATCCTGATACCACCGGGTCGCGCCCAGGGGATCGACCTCGGGCGACAGCACCCACCGCGGATCCTGTGGGTCGAGCGCCATCGCGGGCGAATCCCATTCGATGTCGACATAGGGATCGAAGCTGCGGTGCACCGATCCTTCCGACAGCGTCTGCAGGATGTCGCGATAGTCCTGCGTGATGATCGTGGAACGTGACGGTGCTGGCACCGATGATGCGGGCACTGACATCGCTGACTCCTCGCTGAGTAGGTTCGTCCTCGATGCCAATTTAGCGGGAACGCCGGTACCGGTAAATGGTCCACGGCGAAGTCGTCCGGTTTCGGAGCCCGAAAAAAATGTCCGACGGGAGGGCGTGACCTATCCGCCGGCGGCGACACGTCGGTAGCGCGAGATCGTCACCGACGCGGTGACCGGCAACGGTTCGGGGAGCCGCGCAACGGATTCGGCGAGTCCGGCCGGGGTGAGATGCCGTGCGGAGGGACCCATGCCCACCAGGTTCACGATGTCGTCGTGGCCGAGCCGCATGGTGTACTCGACGGTCCTGCGGTCGACGGCGGTGAACCGCCCGGCCGTCGTCGCATCGAGGCGCTCGACCTTCCGATCGTCCACCTGCACCATCGCGAGCGCGCCCACCAGTTCCGCGAGGTGCCGTTCGGTGGGGCCGACCACGATCAGCTCGCCGCCCGGATCCAGAACCCGGTGGGTCTCGGCCGCGTTGCGGGGGGCGAACACACACAGCACGTGGCTGAGCGCACCGTCCCGCACCGGGAGGGCGCGCCAGGCGTCGGCGACGACGGCCCCGGCACGCGGATGCGACTTCGCGAGCCGTCGGGCGGCGAACTTCGACACGTCGAGCCCGATGCCGCGGGCGGACGTCGTCGCGTCCAGGACACCGGCCAGGTAGTGGCCGGTCCCCGCGCCGATCTCGAGGAGGCGGGGTGCGGGATCGTCCATGCCGCCCACGGCTTCCGACAGTTCCGCGACGATGCCGTCGAAATGTCCTGCCGACAGGAAATTCGCACGGCACGAGATCATCTCGGCGCTGTCTCCCTCGAACTTGGTCGCGGCGCCGGTGAGGAGTGTGACGTACCCCTGCCGCGCGACGTCGAAGGTGTGCCCGCGCTCGCACACGACCGTGCCGTCCTCGAGGTCGACCGGGGCCGCGCACTGCGGGCAGGCCAGCAGATCGATCACCTCGGCGAGCACGGCACCCCCGCACGGGAGTCCCGGAACCGGACTCCCCCGACAGGAGACGACCCGGGCCCCGCGCCGGTGACGGCGAGCGGGGCCCGGGTCGACGAGATCTGTTCGGGCATCACGAGCTGGTGACGGCCTTCAGTTCCTCTCCCAGCGCAGCGGCTTCGTCGGGGGTGAGTTCGACGACCAGCCGTCCACCACCCTCGAGCGGTACCCGCATGACGATTCCTCGCCCCTCTTTGGTTGCTTCGAGGGGACCGTCTCCGGTCCGGGGCTTCATGGCCGCCATCCTCTGCTCCCTCCAAATCTGCGCTGCGTGCTCGCGCCTCGACAATCGGTATCCTCACCGAGGGTCGGCGAGGCTCACCGCTCCATTCTTCCCTATCGGAGCCGAAACCGGGAACCTGACTCGGCTTCGCCGCTGCTCGGCGTGGTTTCGGGTGGCCCCTCAGCGTGCTCGGGGCACCCAGCATCCGGCGAGGTGATCGTCCACCATCCCGGTGGCCTGCATGAGCGCATATGCCGTGGTGGGGCCGACGAATCTGAAGCCACGACGCTTGAGCTCCTTCGCCATCGCGGTGGACTCCGGGGTCACTGCGGGGACGTCGTCCATCAGGGCCGGGCGGGCCGGGCGCGCCGGTGGCGCGAACGACCACAGCAGTGAGTCCAGGTCGGTGTCGGACAGGTCGAGCACTGCCCGCGCGTTGGACACCGCGGCCTCGATCTTCGCCCGGTTGCGGACGATGGACGCGTCCTGGAGGAGCCGCTCGACGTCGGCGGAACCGAACTCGGCCACCGTCTCGGGGACGAACCCGGCGAACGCCTTCCGGAACGCCTCCCGCTTGCGCAGGATCGTGATCCACGCCAGTCCGGACTGGAATGCTTCGAGTACGAGCCGCTCGTACAGGGCGGCCGTCCCGTGCACCGGCCGGCCCCACTCGTTGTCGTGATAGTCGCGGTAGATCGTCGATCCGGCGGTGTCCACGGCCCACGCACAGCGCACGGGCTCGGCGACCGCCGTCATCGCTCACCACCGGCGTCACTGCGTGAGCGCTCACGTTCCAACTGCTCGCGCAGCGAGTCGATCTCGGCACCGAGGCGTTCGAGTGCCCAGTCCACCTCGCTCTGCTTGTAGCCCCGCAGCGTCTGCTGGAATCGCAGCGCCTGCACGTCCGCCCCCGTCACCTCACGCACCGGCAACTGGGTGGGAGTGGTGCCCGGCGGCAACGGCGCCAACTCCTCCGACCTGCCGAACACCGCGCTGGCGGCGAAGAACAGCATCGCACCCACCAGGACCATGACGACGAGATAGATCAGGGCAGTGAACATGACCCGATCCTGTCACGCCCTCCCGACGGGGTGAAGGTGGCCTTCGGCCGGTCTGACGAGGCGAAGGCCACCTTCACCCGGGTAGGGGCAGGGGGCGGGTGGGGATGGGGTGGGTTAGGGGTGGCCGTTCAGGCGCGGACGGTGTTCATCGGGGGACGGTCGGTGAGTTCGACCTCGCTACTGACCGGGCGGAACGATTCTCCGTCGACGACGAACTGGGTCAGCCCGTCGCCGGTGTCGGGGATTCCGCAACGGCGCAGCATGGTGCCGATGATCTGCCGGCTCATCACCCCGAGCTCGGACAACGGGCGGTTCCGATGCTTGCGCACACCCAGATTCACCTGGCCGATGGCACCGAGACCGAGACGGTCGTAGGTGTCGAGGAGCAGACCGATCTCCACTCCGTAGCCGGGCGCGAACGGGACCGCCGACAACAGTTCACGGGTTCCGGCGTACTCGCCGCCCAGCGGCTGGACGACGTTGGTCAGTTCGGGCCGGAGCGCCGCGAGCAGAGGCCGGGCGACGAGTTCGGTGACCCGGCCGCCACCGTGCGCCTCCTCGGCACCGCTGAGCCGCAGCGGACGGCGATAGTAGCCCTTCACGAGGTGGATCCCGTCGGCCAGGAGCAGCGGGCCCAGCAACTTGGGCACGAACGCCGGATCCGGTTCCACCAGGTCCGAGTCCACGAAGGCGATGAGGTCCCCGGTGCTGGCGGCCACCGCGCGCCACAGCACCTCCCCCTTGCCCGCCACCGGCGAGATCGAGGGCACCGCCTGCTCCCGGCTGACCACCGTCGCGCCGGCTGCCCGGGCCCGCTCGGCGGTGCGATCCGTCGAGCCGGAGTCGAGCACGATCAGTTCGTCGACGAGACCACCGAGCAGGGGGCGGATGGTGTCGACCACCGCTCCCACCGTGTCCTCCTCGTCGAGGGCGGGCAGGACGACCGAGACCGTCCGGCCGTTCTTGGCCCGCTCGAGTTCGTCGATACTCCACGACGGCTGATCCCAGCTGTTCGCCTCCGCCCACGACGACGTGGTCGCCGCTCCGGACGGGACGTTCCGGGTACCCACTGCGGGGCTTCCTGCGATGGTCATGCCAAACCCCTCACCGTTCGGGTGGGCGCGCGCGTTCCTTCGATGGCGGCCACCATGTCGACCACCCGACGCGTCGATGCCACTTCGTGGACGCGGAAGACTCGGGCGCCCCGAGCTGCGGCCAATGCTGTCGCTGCCAATGTTCCCTCCAAGCGCTCGTCGAGACCCACACCCAGAGTTTCCCCGATAAAATCCTTGTTGCTCAGTGCCATCAGGACTGGCCATCCGGTGTTTACAAGATCGTCCACTCGCCGCAACAACTCGAGCCCGTGGAAGGTGTTCTTGCCGAAATCGTGGGTCGGATCGACCAGAATCGAGTCGGCCGCCACACCTGCCCGCACGGCATTCTCGGCCGCCGAGACGACCTCGCCGACGACGTCGGCCACCACGTCGGTGTAGCGCACCCGAAACGGCCGCGTCCGCGGAACGGCTCCTCCGGTGTGGGAACAGACGATGCCGGCTCCGGCCTCGGCCGCCACCGACACGAGTTCGGGGTCCGCTCCGGCCCACGTGTCGTTCACGAGATCCGCGCCCTCCGCACACGCCTTGCCGGCGACCTCACCGCGCCAGGTGTCCACACTGATCAGCAGATCGGGATAGCGCGCCCGGATGGCGGCCACGAACGGCACCACCCGGCGGATCTCCTCCGCCGCGTCGACCTCGGCGCCCGGCCCGGCCTTGACCCCGCCGATGTCGACCAGATCGGCACCTTCGCGCACGGCACGGTCGACGGCTTCCATCGCCGCGTCGTCGGAGAACGTGGCGCCCCGGTCGTAGAACGAATCCGGGGTGCGGTTGACGATCGCCATGACGAGGGCACGGTCGACCGCGACCGGACGCCCGCAGAGCGTCGCCGACGGGCCTTCACCGGGGGTAGCCATGGGACCCATAGTGGCACGCACGCGGAAAACCCCTCCGGACCAGCTCCGGCGGAACCGACCGGGAGAGCTGCTCGGCATTTCCGGATCCGCTCGGCGAATCGGGCCCGACTCGCCGAGCGGATCCGGAAGGCGTGCGCGGATGGTCCGTACCGATGACCGCCCGGCTATGCCCTCGCGGCCGTGCGACAGTGTCGGCCGGGCAACGGTTCAGCCGCGCGGCACCGCTCCCCCGGCGACCTCGTCGACGTATCCGTCGTACGACTCCCGGTACCCGCCCTCACGGCCGGCGAGGACGTGCAGCCGGCCCGGCTCGGAGACGTCGAAGCCCTCGTTGCGCAGTTCGACCTTGCGGCTCTTGAATGTCGACGTCTGCTCGAGCGAATCGACGATCCGGACGAACAGCGGGACCGCGTAGGACGGGAGCCGCCCGTAGAGGAACTCGGCGACGCCGGCGCCGTCGAAGTCGTGACCCTCGCGCAGCTTCACCGCCGCCATCCCGGCGCGCCCGTCCGTGCCCGGAACCGATACGCCGTAGACGACGACGTTCTCGACCGCCGGGTGCGCACCCAGGGCCCCTTCCACCTCGGTCGTCGCGACGTTCTCGCCCTTCCACCGGAAGGTGTCACCGAGCCGGTCCACGAAGGCGACGTGCATGAACCCCTGCTTGCGCACCAGGTCACCGGTGTCGAACCAGCAGTCGCCGTCGGCGAACGCGTCGCGTACCAGCTTCTTGTCGGTGGCCTTCTCGTCGGTGTACCCGTCGAACGGGGCCCGGTCGGTGATCTTCGACAGCAGCAGGCCGACGTCGCCCTTTCCGACCTTGCGCAACCGGCCGTCCGCGCGACGCTTCGGGGCTCCCGTGTCCTCGTCGTACTCGACGACGGCGTGCGGCAGCGGACAGATACCCGCCGTCTTCTCCACGTCGAGGGCGTTGATGAAGGCGATGTTGCACTCGCTGGCGCCGTAGAACTCCGCGACCCGATCGATCCCGAACCGCTCGGTGAACTCCGTCCACAGCTCCGGCCGCAGGCCGTTGCCGACCATGAGGCGGATCGAGTTGTCCGCGTCGGTGGGCCGTTCGGGCTGGTTGAGCAGGTAGCGGCACAACTCGCCGATGTAGGTGAACGCGGTGGCCTGGTTGCGGGCCGCGTCGTCCCAGAACTTGGATGCGGAGAACTGGCGGCCCAGCGCGAACGTCGCGCCCGAGGACAGCACCGAGGACAGGGAGACCGTGAGTGCGTTGTTGTGGTACAGCGGCAGGCAGACGTACAGGACGTCGTCGCGGCGGAGGCGCACGCCGAGCGCGCCGAGTCCGGACATCGACTTGAGCCAGCGGAAGTGGCTCATCAGGCTCGCCTTCGGAAGCCCGGTGGTTCCGGAGGTGAAGATGTAGAAGGCGTTCTCCTTCGCCTGGATCTGCGCGGTCACCTGCGGGTCCGCGTCACTCGCGTCGAGAGCCAGCTTCTCCAGATCACCCAGGGGCAGGACGGTGGTCCCCGTCGGCGGCTCGTCGAGTGAGTCGAGCGCCTCGGAGCAGTCCTCGGCCACCACGAGCACGGCGGCGTCGAGCAGGCCGATGCTGTGCCCGAGGACCGACCCACGCTGGTTGTGGTTGAGCATGCCCGCTGCGGCACCGAGCTTGACCGCGGCCAGGGCGAGCAGCAACGTCTCCGGGGCGTTCTTGCCGAGGATGCCGACCACGCCACCGCGACGGACCCCGGCGCCCTCGAGGACGTGCGCATACCGGTTGACCTTCGCGTTGGCGTCGGCGTAGCTCAGTGACTCGCCTTCGAAACGCAGGAATGCGCGGGTCGGTTGCTGCGCCGCCACCCGCTGGAAGATGTGCCCGATCGACTCCTGCGCGGTCGGCTTGCGCAGCAGGCCCAGGACTCCCCGCCCGAGGCTGGGCAGATCCCGTGCCATGCTCGGCAGACCGCGGACGACATCGGCCACGCCGACAGTGGAACGTGCATCAGAACCCATGTGTCTTCTCCCCTGGAAATGCTCGGATCGCGCGAACGGCAGTATGAGTGCCGTCACCTTACTGCACGGTAGCAACGCCCGTCACGAGGCCGGTGGGACCTCGAGTGGAGTCACACAGGCGTCCAGCGCCTCCTGCACAGTGGTCACCACGATCAACCGGTCGAGGGCCCCGTTCGCGACGAATCCGCCGGCACGCAGTCCGTCCAGCCACTCGAGCAATCCGTAGTAGTGCCCCACCGGATCGAGCAGCACCACCGGCTTCGCGTGCATCCCCAGGTATCCGGCCGTCCACGCCTCGAACATCTCCTCGAGGGTGCCGATGCCACCGGGCAGGGTGACGAATGCATCGGCCCGGTCCTCCATCACCTTCTTGCGCTCGCGCATCGTGTCGGTGACGATCAACTCGTCGGCGTCGACATCTGCCATCTCTCTGTGCACCAACGCTTTCGGGATCACCCCCACCGTGTTCCCGCCGGCACCACGAGTGGCGGTCGCCACCGCACCCATCATCGAGACGTTGCCGCCGCCGGAGACGAGTTGCCACCCGCGCGCACCGATCTCGGTGCCCAGATCGGCCGCGAGACGCAGGTAGTCGGACCCGACGGGCCCGGACGCGCAGTACACACACACCGAGGTCACCAGGCGTCCTCCGTTCCGGTGAGCGCGGCCTCGTCGACGCCGCGCTGCGATTCGACGACGATGCGCACGGCCTCGTCGACATCGTCGGTGACATGGATGAGTTCGATGTCCCCCGCCGAAATCTTGCCGCTGCCGAGAAGCGAATTCCGCAGCCACTCGACCAGGCCCGACCAGTACTCGGTCCCGAGGAGGACGATGGGAAATCGGGTGACCTTCCGGGTCTGGACGAGGGTCAGTGCCTCGAACAACTCGTCGAGAGTGCCGAACCCACCCGGCAGGCAGATGAATGCCTGGGAGTACTTGACGAACATCGTCTTCCTGGCGAAGAAGTACCGGAAGTTGATCCCGAGATCCACCCACTCGTTGAGTCCCTGTTCGAAGGGCAACTCGATACCGAGGCCGATGGAGTAGCCCTGCGCCTCGCACGCACCGCGGTTGGCGGCCTCCATGACCCCCGGGCCGCCCCCGGTGATGACGGCGAATCCGGCGCGGGCCAGTGCACTGCCGAGCGCCCGGGCGGTGTCGTACTCGGCATGTCCCTCCGGCGTCCGGGCCGAGCCGAACACACTCACCGCACGCGGCACCTCGGCCAGGGCACCGAACCCCTCGACGAACTCGCTCTGGATCCGCAGTACCCGCCACGGGTCGGTGTGCACCCAGTCGCTCGACCCGCGTTCGTCGAGCAACCGCTCGTCGGTGGTGGAGCCGTCTCGCCGCGATCCTCGTAGCTGGACCGGCCCGCGGTGCCGCACGGCGCCCGCCTTCCGGCCGCCCACGGGTCTGTTCTTCTCGGGTGCCATGACACCAGGCTATCCGCCGGCCTCGCACTCAGGCCGTGAGAAAACTCCGCAGGACGTCGGCGACGGCGGTGATCTGCGCGACGGGCACGTGCTCGTCGCGCTTGTGCGCCAGGTTCGGGTCGCCCGGCCCGTAGTTGACGGCCGGGATTCCCAGTGCCGAGAAGCGCGAGACGTCCGTCCATCCGTACTTGGCGCGGAACTGCCCACCCGCGGCGTCGACGAGTGCGGCCGCCGCGGGATGCGCGAGACCGGGCAGCGCTCCCGGCGACAGATCGGTGACCTCGAACCCCAGGTCGAGGCCGTCGAAGACCTCCCGCACGTGATCGACGGCCTGTTCGGTGCTGCGATCCGGCGCGAACCGGAAGTTGACGTCGATCTCGGCCTCGTCCGGCACCACATTGCCCGCGACTCCGCCCGACATCCGCACCGCGGACAGCCCCTCCCGATACACGCAGCCGTCGATGTCCACCGAACGCGCACGATATCCGGACAGCCGGTCCAGTACGGGACCGAACTTGTGGATCGCGTTGTCTCCCAACCATGATCGCGCAGAGTGTGCTCGGGTACCGGAGGTGGCGAGACGCACCCGCAGCGTGCCCTGACAGCCGGCCTCGATCAGCCCGCCCGTCGGCTCCCCGAGAATCGCGACGTCGCCGCGCAGCCACTCCGGAAGTTCCCGCTCGATGCGGCCGAGGCCGTTGTGCACGGCCGCGATCTCCTCGCAGTCGTAGAACACGAGGGTCAGGTCGTGCGCGGGCTCGGCGATCGTGGCCGCCAGATGCAGGAAGACCGCATCGCCGGACTTCATGTCGACCGTTCCGCAGCCGTACATCAGGTCGCCCTCGCGCCGGGACGGCACGTTGTCGGCAATCGGCACGGTGTCCAGGTGCCCTGCCAGGACGACTCGGCTCGGCAGGCCCCGGTCGGTCCTGGCCAGCACGGCATTCCCGTTGCGGACCACCTCGAAGCCGTCGGTCTGGGTGCGCAGCGCCGATTCGACCAGGTCCGCCAGGCGCTGCTCCTCCCGCGAGACACTCGGAACGTCCACGAGCGCGGCGGTGAGATCGATCGGATCGGCATGCAGGTCGAGTGCGGTCACGACGTCCAGGGTAGGCGCCGGGCACATCTGCCGGGCACCGCACCGGTAGGCTGGATACCCGTGAGTACACAGGGAGCAACTGCAGTCGGCCTCGCCAACGTCACCGTGAGCGGTACCGTCCTGGACACCTGGTACCCGGCGCCTGCGCTGGGCACACCCGAGGACACCGGAACGACGGTCCTCGAAGGAGGAGACGTCCCCACCGAGCTGGCCCTGCTCGCCGGGCCGGACGAGGCCCGCGACGTCGATCTCGTGGTGGTGCGCACCTCGATCGCCGACCTGACCGCACCCCCCGTCGACACCCACGACGTCTACCTGCGCCTGCACCTCCTCTCCCATCGTCTGGTGCAGCCCCATCAGGTCAACCTCGACGGCCAGTTCGGCCTGCTCGCCAACGTGGTGTGGACGAACTACGGCCCGTGTGCGGTCGAGGGTTTCGAGAAGGTGCGCTCGCGCCTGCGAGTAAAGGGCACGGTCACCGTCTTCGGCGTGGACAAGTTCCCGCGCATGGTGGACTACGTCGTCCCGTCCGGCGTCCGGATCGCCGACGCGGACCGGGTTCGCCTGGGCGCCCATCTCGCGAACGGCACCACCGTGATGCACGAGGGATTCGTGAACTTCAATGCCGGCACGCTCGGCAACTCGATGGTCGAGGGCCGCATCTCCGCAGGTGTCGTGGTCGGTGACGGCTCGGACGTCGGCGGCGGTGCCTCGATCATGGGCACGCTCTCCGGCGGCGGCAAGGAAACCATCTCCATCGGCGAGCGCTGCCTGCTCGGCGCGAACTCGGGTATCGGGATCTCGCTCGGCGACGACTGTGTCGTGGAAGCCGGCGTGTACGTCACGGCGGGCACCAAGGTCACCGGACCGGACGGCACCGTCGTCAAGGCGAAGGACCTCAACGGCCGGTCGAACATGCTGCTGCGCCGCAATTCGGTGTCCGGCGCGGTCGAGGTCGTGCCGTGGAAGGGCACCGGTGTCGAACTGAACGCCGCTCTGCACGCGAACGACTGACCCGACTGCGACTGATCGACCCGTGAGCAACTCGACCGACCCCGCGGTACCCACGGGCGAATCCGACGACCTGGGTCACGGGCTGAAGGTCCGTCACCTGACGATGATGGGCCTCGGCTCCGCGATCGGTGCCGGCCTGTTCCTCGGAACGGGCGTCGGTATCGCGACCGCGGGGCCGGCGGTGCTGATCTCGTACCTGCTCGCCGGCATCGTCGTCGTGTTCGTGATGCGGATGCTCGGCGAGATGGGCGCGGCGATGCCCACCAGCGGCTCGTTCGCGCACTACGCGCGGGTCGGGATCGGCGAGTGGGCCGGGTTCGTCCTGGGCTGGCTCTATTGGTTCATGCTCGTGATGGTGCTCGGCGCCGAGATCACCGGCTCGGCGGCCATCGTCAGCCGTTGGCTGCCGGACGTGCCGCAGTGGGTGGTCGCGCTGGTGTTCGTGGTCTTCTTCGCGGCCGTCAACCTGGCCAAGGTGAGCAACTTCGGCGAGTTCGAATTCTGGTTCGCCGCAGTCAAGGTCGCGGTCATCGTCGGCTTCCTCGTCCTCGGCGTCCTGCTCGTGTTCGGACTGCTGCCCGACACCGAGCCGGTGGGCACGACCAACCTCTTCGGTGACGGCGGGTTCATGCCCACCGGGTTCGCCGGAGTCGCTGCCGGTCTACTGGTGGTCGCCTTCGCGTTCGGCGGCATCGAGATCGTCACCATCGCCGCCGCGGAGTCCGAGAACCCGCGCCGGTCGATCGCCACCGCGGTGCGCGCCGTGGTCTGGCGGATCAGTGTCTTCTACCTGGGTTCCGTGGCGATCATGGTGCTGGTGCTGCCCTGGGAGTCGGCGAACGACGGCAGCGGCCCGTTCATCGCGGTACTCGACCGCGCGCACATCCCGTACGTGTCCGGCTTCATGGAACTGGTCGTCGTCGTGGCCCTCCTGTCGGCGTTCAACGCCAACATCTATGCCACGTCCCGGATGGTCTACTCGCTGTCGCGGCAGGGGAACGGCCCGGCCTTCATGGCACGGTTGTCCCGGTCCGGCGTGCCGGTCAACGCGGTACTGCTGTCGGTGTTCTTCGGCTTCGTCAGCGTGCTGCTCAACTGGTGGCTCCCGGATCAGCTCCTCGGTCTGCTGCTCAATGCGGTGGGTGCGGCACTGCTCGTGATCTGGGTGTTCATCGTGATCTCGCACCTGCGGCTGCGGCCGCGACTCGAGGCCGCGGGCACTCTCACGGTGCGCATGTGGTGGTACCCCTATCTGAGCTACCTCACCCTGGCGATGCTGGGTGCCTTCGTGATCCTGATGCTCTTCGACGCGCCTGCCCGCAACCAGTTGATCTCCACGGCCGGGCTCTTCCTCGTGCTGTGCGTCCTCGGGTATCTGAACCGGCGGTACCACCGCACCCACCCGCACACCGCCGGCCACTGACGCGTTCCGGCACCGTCCGCCGGCAGCTGTGACTACCGACAAGAAGGTCCGGGAAGCACTGCCAGTTCACCCAACGTCGATCTTTCCCCCTGTCCGGGGACCGCGGACCACGCCTAGCGTCGTGGTCCTCTCCTCCCGGACTCGGATCGGAGTAACAATGACGACGCCGGTGGCCCGACATCCCCTGACGCAACTACAGCTCCTGCGCGAGTTGCAGCCCACCGCCGAGCAGAATCTCGAGCGGCACCTGTCCATCTCCAAGGAATGGAACCCGCACGACTACATCCCCTGGGACGAGGGACGCAACTTCGCCGCGATGGGCGGAACCGATTGGGACCCCTCGCAATCGAGGCTGAGCGAGACGGCCAAGGCAGCGATGATCACGAACCTGCTCACCGAGGACAATCTCCCGTCCTACCATCGCGAGCTCGCGGAGAACTTCACTCTCGACAGCGCCTGGGGCACGTGGGTGGGACGCTGGACGGCCGAGGAGAACCGGCACGGAATCGTGTTGCGGGACTACCTCGTCGTCACCAGAGCCGTCGATCCGGTGGCGCTCGAGCAGGCCCGCATGCAGCACATGACCGTCGGGATCGATTCGCCGCTCGAAGGCGCCAACCTCCTGCACTCCCTCGCGTACGTCACGTTCCAGGAACTGGCGACCCGGGTGTCCCATCGCAACACCGGCCGCGCCTGCGGCGATCCGGTGGCCGACCGGATCCTCGCCCGCATCGCCGCCGACGAGAACCTGCACATGATCTTCTACCGCAACCTGTGTGGCGCAGCACTGGACATCGCGCCCGACCAGACGGCCAAGGCGATCGGCGACGTGGTGATGAACTTCCAGATGCCGGGGCTCACGCAGCCCAACTTCCGGCGCAACGCGGTGCTCATGGCCAAGCACGGCATCTACGACCTGCGGCAGCACCTCGACGACGTGATCTCACCGGTGCTACGCAAGTGGAACTTCTTCGACCGCACCGATTTCGGACCCGAGGGCGAGCAGGTCCGCGACCGGATGGCGACGTTCCTCGAGGACCTCGACGCCCAGGCCACGAAGTTCGAGGCCTCACGGGACCGCGCCCTGGCCCGCGACGCCGCCCGCGCCGCCGGCTGACCCCACACGCACTACTCGCACCACACGTGCCCGGTGACCCACCCCGGGGTGGGTCACCGGCCTAGGACTCCTCGGCGACCCGGACGACGAGCTTGCCGAAGTTGCGGCCTTCCAGTAGGCCCGCGAAGGCGGTGGGAGCGTTCTCGAGGCCGTCGACGACGTCCTCGCGGTAGCGCACCGCACCGTCACGAATCCAGCCGGACATGTCGGTGAGGAAGTCGCGGTACATGGTCGGGACGAACTCGGATTGGATGAACCCCCGCACCGTCAGGCTCTTGACCAGGACCCGGTTCATGAATCCGGGCAGACGATCGATCCCGGACGGCGCGCTCGTCGCGTTGTACTGGGCAACCAGACCGCACACCGGAATTCGCGCATACAGATTGAGCAGCGGCAGTACCGCCGCCGCCACCGGGCCACCGACGTTCTCGAAGTAGACGTCGATCCCGCCCGGTACCGCATCACGCAGTTGCTCGTCGAAGTCCGGGGCACGGTGGTCGATCGCGGCATCGAATCCGAACTCGTCGGTCAGCGCGGCGACCTTCTCCGGCCCACCGGCGATTCCCACCGCCCGGGCGCCCTTCAGCCGCGCGATCTGGCCGACCGCCGAACCCACAGGGCCGGTCGCGGCAGCCACGACCACGGTCTCCCCCGGCTTCGGGTCGCCGATCCGGAGCAGTCCCGAGTACGCGGTGAACCCGGGCATACCCAGTACCCCGAGATACGCCGACAGGGGCGCCGTCGACGGATCGAGCCGCCGCACCTCGTCGGCCGCGGCGACGGCGTGGGTACGCCAACCCGAGTACGAGAGCACGAAATCACCTGTGGAAAAGCGAGAATCGCGGGATTCGACGACCTGGGCGACGGTCCCGCCGACCATCACCTCGTCGATCTCCACCGGCTGTGCGTACGATTCCGCCGCGCTCATCCGTCCCCGCATGTACGGGTCGAGCGACAGATAGACGATGCGCAACAGCAACTCGCCGTCGCGAGGTTCCGCCAGGTTCACCGTCTCGAGGCGGAAGTTCGCCCCGGTAGGGGCTCCTTCCGGACGCGACGCCAACACGATCTGCGTACTCTGCACCATCGGACACTCCTCAGCTGGTTGGACACCGCCCGTCAGGCGAGCAGCTTCTTCTGCACCTTCCCCATCGCGTTACGGGGCAGCGCGTCGACCACCCGGATCTCCCGAGGACGCTTGTGCACCGACAACTCCGTGGCGACGTGCGCGATCAGCGCCGACGATTCCGGCACGTCCCCGACGACGTACGCGACGATGCGCTGCCCCAGGTCCTCGTCCGGGACCCCGATCACCGCGGCCTCCCGGACCCCGGGGAAGCCGAGGAGGCTCGTCTCCACCTCGCCTGCGCCGATCCGGAAACCCCCGGACTTGATCAGGTCCGTCGACTCGCGCCCGACAATGCGATGGAACCCGTCGGGGTCGATCACCGCGACGTCGCCGGTGACGAACCATCCGTCCTCGGTCCAGGTGTCGGCGGTGGCCTCCGGGCGGTTCAGATAGCCGTCGAAGAGCATCGGGCCGCGCACCTGGAGGACACCGATGGATTCGCCGTCGTGCGGTACGGGTTCGCCTCGCTCGTCCCGCAGCCGGGTCTGCGCCCCGCGCACGGGAAGCCCGACCCAGCCGGGCCGGCGCTCACCGTCGGCGCGCGTGCTCACCGTGAGCATGGTCTCGCTCATCCCGTATCGCTCGACCGGCGCCAGGCCGGTGAGCGCCCGCAGTTTCTCGAACACAGGCACCGGCAACGGGGCGCTGCCGGAGACCAGCAGCCGGGCCCCTGCCAGCGCCGCGGCGGAGTCGGGATCGTCCGCGATCCGGCTCCACACCGTCGGCACACCGAAGTACAGCGAGCCGCCGGCGCGGACGTATGCCTCCGGCGTGGGGGCCACGGTGTGGACCAGCGGACTGCCGATGCGTAGCGCGCCGAGCACACCGAGAACCAGTCCGTGGACATGGAACAGCGGCAGCCCGTGGACGAGTGTGTCCCGCCAGGTCCATTCCCACGCCTCGGCGAGTGCGTCGATACCGGCGGCGATCGCACGCCGGCTCAGCAGTACGCCCTTGGGCGGGCCGGTGGTGCCGGACGTGTAGAGCACGAAGGCGATCGAGTCCTCGCCGGGTTCGGGGTAGCTGTGCCAGGACCGGGCGTGCATGCGGACCGGGATCACCGGCAGGCCACCGGTGTTCTCGTCGTGGTCACCGAGCCAGGCCTGAGCTCCCGAGTCGGCGAGGATGTGCGCGCGTTCGGCCGGACCGGAATCCGGCGGTACCGGAACCGCGGTCACGCCGGCGATCAGGCACCCGACCACCGCGAGGATCGTCTGCGGAGTGGGCGTTGCCAGGATCGCGACCCGCTCGGCCCGCGCGACCCGCTCGGCGACCGACGTGGCGGCACCGAGGATGTCACTGCGGGACAGCCGGGTGTCTCCGATGCGTACCGCGTCGGGAATGTCGTCGCCGCGCGCGACGGCCAGCGGATTCAGGGAGCGGAGCAGCACGCCCCCACCTTCTCACACCGCCGCCGTCGGTCCTCCGCGACGAGGGAACTTGTGTTAGCTTGAAGTTTGCCAGCACGTCGTGCCGGCATCGAGACCGTGTCGATCGAGAGGGAGTCCTCCATGCTCGTCCGTCGTGCAGTAGTCACCGCCACCCTGGGAGCAGCGCTCGCCACCGGAACCGCCGTGGCCACCGCGCCCGCCGCGTCGGCCGAGCCGGACATCATCCCGCTCCACGTCGTCTACGAGATCCCGCTCGATCGCGGTCTCACCGTCGCCGCCAGGGACACCGGGATCGCCCGCGCCCTCGCCGACGCGAACCTCCTCGTCCCGATTCACGGCTGGCAACGGGTGATCGACGGGCCGGCCGGCCTGCTCGCCGAGTCCGTCGACGAAGCGGCCGCCCTGCCGAACGGGTGCGTCAAGGTGGCATTCCTGCGCTCGGACACCGGCTTCCAGGTCGCCCAGTCCACGATCTACACGAACTGCCCCTGGTGACCGCGGGAGTGGACGCCCAGGACACGGTGACGGCGCTCGGCCGTACGGTCACGATCCACGACGACCGGCACCGACCGGACGCCGAACCGGCACCGGCGGAATGACCGTGGCGACCGCGGCGCCGAGCAGTGCCCCGGTCAGCACTCCGAAGCCGTGGACGTCGCCCAGCGACACCAGCACCACTCCCCCACCCAACACCGCGACACCGATCGTCAGCTCTCGGCGGCCCGCCGCCGACATGACGACGAGACCGACGACCGAGGCGGCGAGCGCCCAGGTAGCACCGGAATTGCCGGCACCCGAGGACGGGAACAGGAATGCCATCGTGAGGCCGACGATGATCTGACTCGCGACCAGCAGGAAGACCGCCCGCCACGTGCCCCACACGGCAACGGCCATCGGCGCGACCGCAGCCAGGACGCCCAGGTTGACCACGGTGCCGAGCACACCGCCGTCCTGCACCATCCCGGACGTGAGGATGCGCCACCAGTGGCCGTCGCGGAGCAGGGCCGGGTCCCGCTCGAATGCGTGCAGGACCACCGGCGCCGGGATCTGGACGAGCGAGGGAACCGCCACGACCGCCCACAGGACCACTGCCGCCCGCGGTGGGGGCAGCCGGAACAGCGGTCCGGGCACCCGCTCACGAGCAAGGGTGAACGACCCGACGAGTACCGCGACGAGGAGCACCCCGCTCACCGTCCCCGTGACCATCTCACCCATCGCGAACTTCACCCATCGCGCGACTGTAGCAATCGACCAGTGACCGCGCGAAGGCTCAGCCGGACGGCGATCACGTCCGGGTGAGCACGGAACGGAGAAAGAACCGCAGGTTGGACGGCCGTTCGGCGAGGCGACGCATGAAGTATCCGTACCACTGCCTGCCGTACGGGACGTACACCCGGACCTGTCGGCCCGCCGCGACGAGCCGGGTCTGTTCGATGTCCCGGATGCCGTAGAGCATCTGGTGCTCGTAGTCCCGGACACCGCGCCCCGCCTGCGCCGCATACGGGGCGGCGGCCTCGACCACCGCCGGGTCGTGCGAGGCCACCATCGGGTACCCCGCACCGGACATCAGGACCCGAAGGCACCGCAGATACGAGTCGGTCACCTGGTCCCGGCCGGTGTAGGCCACCGACGCGGGCTCGGCGTAGGCGCCCTTGCACAGCCGGGTTCGCGACGCCGGTGTGGCCAGCGCCCGGCAGTCCTGCTCGGTGCGATGCAGGTAGGCCTGGAGGACTGCCCCCAGCCACGGGTACGAGCGTCGCAGTTCGCGGACGATCCCCAGGCTCGGATCGGTGGTGGTGTGATCCTCCGCGTCGATCGTCACCCACAGCCCCGACGCCTCGGCCGCGGCGCAGAGCGTGCGCGCGTTCTCGGTGGCGACCTTGGTGCCGTCCCGCTCCAGGTGCAGACCGAGCGCGGAGAGTTTGACCGACACCTCGACGGGCCGGATCGCCGATCCCCGATCGGGTACCAGTTCGGTGAGGTCGGCGATCAGTTCGAGGTACTCCTGGACGACGTCGCGCGCGGTGATCAGGTCGGTGGTGTCCTCCCCCAGGAAATCGACCGTGACGGCACGCCCGGAATCGAGGAGTTCACGCGTGACCTCGAGCACATCGGCGCGGGTCTCGCCGGCGACGAACCGGTCCACGAGCGCTCGCGTCGCCCGCGTGTGGGTGACCGCGTCCTCGAGCCAGGCCGACCGGGCCGCGGCGAGGATGGCCGGGCGCATCGGATTCACGACGAATCCTCCCGCATGTGCGGATAGCGATGATCGGTCGGCGGTACCAACGTCTCCTTGATCGAGCGGGCCGACGTCCACCGCAGCAGGTTCAGCGCCGACCCCGCCTTGTCGTTCGTCCCGGACGCGCGCGCCCCACCGAACGGCTGCTGGCCCACGACGGCACCGGTCGGCTTGTCGTTGACGTAGAAGTTCCCTGCCGCGAAACGCAGTGCCTCGGCCGCCCGGGCCACGGCGGCCCGGTCCTCGGCGACGATCGCGCCGGTCAGCGCGTAGGGCGCCGCGACGTCGACCGCGGTGAGAACGTCCTCGAACGCTCCCGCCGACGAGTCGTCGTAGACGTGGACGGCGAGGATCGGGCCGAAGTACTCGGTGTGCATGGCCTCGTCCGAGGGATCCTCGACGAGCAGGACCGTGGGGTCGACGAAGTAGCCGACGCTGTCGTCGGCCGTGCCGCCGACCGCGATCTCGATGCCCGCGCCGCGGGCTCGCTCGATCGCCCGGGTGTTCTTGTCGAAGGCGCGCCGGTCGATCAGTGCCCCACCGAAGTTCGTGAAGTCCCGGACGTCGCCGTAACGCACCCCGGACACCTCGGAGAGGAACTCGTCGCGCATCCGGGTCCACAGTGATCGCGGCAGATACGCTCGTGAGGCAGCCGAGCACTTCTGCCCCTGGTACTCGTATGCACCGCGGATCAGTGCGGTCTGCAGGACCGTGGGATCGGCGGACGGATGGGCGAGAACGAAGTCCTTGCCCCCGGTCTCGCCGACCACCCGGGGATAGCCGTGGTAGCGGTCGATGTGTTCGCCGACCTGCCGCCACAGGTACTGGAACGTCGGGGCAGATCCGGTGAAGTGGACTCCGGAAAGTCGCGGATCGGCGAGCACGACGTCGGAGATCTCGGGCCCGGGCCCGGTGAGCAGATTGATCACGCCCGGCGGCAGGCCCGCGGCTTCGAGCAGCCGCATCGTCTCGTAGGCGGCGAGGGTCTGTGTCGGTGCCGGTTTCCACACCACCGTGTTCCCCATCAGCGCGGGAGCGGTCGGCAGGTTGCCGGCGATCGCGGAGAAGTTGAACGGGGTGACGGCATACACGAATCCCTCGAGCGGGCGATAGTCCGTGCGGTTCCACACTCCCGGCGAGGAGATCGGCTGTTGCGCCAGGATCTCCCGGGCGAAGTGCACGTTGAACCGCCAGAAGTCGACCAGTTCGCACGGCGCGTCGATCTCGGCCTGCTGCACCGACTTCGACTGGCCGAGCATCGTCGCCGCCGCGATGCGCTCACGCCAGGGGCCGGCGAGCAGTTCCGCGGCGCGCAGGATGATCGCCGCCCGGTCGTCGAACGACGCCGACCGCCAGCCCGGTGCCGCCTCGGTGGCGGCGACGATCGCGGCGGCGGCATCCTGGCCGGTCGCGGCGCGGAACGAGGCCAGGACGTGGCTGTGGCGGTGCGGTTCGACGATGTCGGTGCTCGGGCCGCCGCCGTGCCGGTGCTGCCCGTCGACGACGTTGCGGACATCGGTGGGCGCGGCGAGGAACGCGTCGAGTCTCGCGTTCAGGCGTACCCGTTCCGGACTTCCCGGCGCGTAGCCGTGTACCGGCTCGTTGACAGGTGACGGGACTTCGGTGACGGCGTCCATGGTGCCTCCTGCGCTGTCGCCTCCACCGGTTCGGGTACGGCGGAGAGCACGGCATCTTCTGCCCAGGCTAGCTCTCACCGAGGCGGTACCGGCACGAATCCGGCACCGACGGGGTCGCCGCCGCGGGCCTCGAGATCCTCGAGTATTCCGGCGAGCCCGACGTAGGAGAACGGGCCTGCCGGGTTCGGGTCGATGGTCGAGGTGATCGCGACGACGCCGGTGCCCACCAGCAGTGGGGATCCGCTGTCCCCGAACCAGGCGGCGCCCCAGGTACCGATCACGTTGCGGTCCAGCGACAGGGTCAGCCCGCAGGTCTTGCCGGTGCGCCGGCCGTCCTTGCAGGCGATGTCCCGCCCGAGCGCGGGCCACTCGCCGATGCGCTCGACGACCAGACCGTTCGGAGTCACCGCGTCGAGCGCGGTCACCGCCGGGTCCAGTGCCACCACCGAGTAGTCGATGTTCCAGTCGACGATCTCGCCGGCCTCGGCATCGAACCCGCTGCTGACGGTGGCGTAGGACCCGATCACTCCCGGCTCGGCTGCCCGCCCACACGCGGTGGCACCCTGGGTCTGGTCGGCACACAGGAACAGGGGATCACCGAGCCGGTCCATGCAGTGACCGGCGAGGAGGGCGACGGCGCGGTCGGCGCGATCGTGCCCGACCGGTCCGAGCGAGCACCATCGGACGCCGTCGGTGGTCACCTTCACGCCGGCCGAGATCGTGACGCGTGGGGACGGCGCGGTTCCCGAGGGAGGAGCCGCCACCAGCGCGAGCGTCGGGACGAGCAGGAGCACGGCGAGCAGGTGTCTCCGGGTGGGCGCACGCACCGCGGCCTCCTCGCCCTCGTCGAGCGGCCCCGACCCCTGCGGTGCGGGGCTCACTTCCCAGACTAGATCGGCAGCGGCGTCGGCACGTCCGAGTCCGCCAGGGCGCCGCCGGACGGACGGTGAACGCCGATCGGCAGTGTGCCACCAGTTCCCGCAGCGCGGCGAGGAGTGACGCTCGGTCAGCGCAGCCGGGCGGCCGCGGTCTCGATCCGCTCGTCGGTCTCGGTGAGCGCGATCCGCACGAAGTCCGTGCCGTCCGGGCCGTAGAAGTCTCCCGGGGCCACCAGGATGCCGCGCTCGGCGAGCCACTGCACCGTCTTGCGGCCGTGCTCGCCGCGCGTGGCCCACAGGTACAACCCCGCCTCGGAATGCTCCACGGTGAATCCGGCCCCGCGTACCGCGGTGAGCAGCACGTCCCGCCGTCGCCGGTAACGCTCGCGCTGCTCGTCCTCGTGCACGTCGTCCGAGAGCGCCGCCGTCATCGCCGCCTGGACCGGCAGGGGCACGATCATCCCGGCGTGCTTGCGTACCTCGAGCAGTTCGGCGACGAGTGACGGGTCCCCGGTGACGAATCCGGCGCGGTAGCTCGCCAGGTTCGACGTCTTCGACAGCGAGTGGATGGCGAGCAGCCCGGTGAGATCGCCTCCGTGGACGCGTTCGTCGAGAATCGACACCGGCTCGGCATCCCAGGACAGGCCGAGGTAGCACTCGTCGGACGCGACGATCGCCCCCCTCTCCCTGGCCCAGTCGACGACCTTGCGCAGGTGATCGACGCCGAGCACCTTCCCCGTGGGATTGGACGGCGAGTTGACGAACACCAGCGACGCCCGCTCCGGACCGAGCCGCGCGAGCCCGTCCGCACGCAACACCCGCGCCCCGGCCAGCTTCGCGCCGACTTCGTAAGTGGGGTAGGCGAGTTCGGGAATCACCACCAGGTCGTCACGGCCCAGCCCGAGCAGCCGGGGCAGCCAGGCGATCAGTTCCTTCGTGCCGATCACCGGCAACACCGCGGACGGGGCGAGCCCGGCAAGTCCGTAGCGCCGGTCGAGCGCGTCGGCCGCGGCCGCGCGCAGTTCCGCCGTGCCCGCCGTCGTCGGATATCCCGGAACCGCCGACACGGACGCCAATGCCGCACGAATGACCGGCGCCACCGGATCGACCGGCGTACCCACGGACAGGTTGACGATCCCTTCCGGGTGAGCTGTGGCAGTCGCCTTGGCCTCGGCCAGCGAGTCCCAGGGGAAATCGGGCAGCGAACTCGCCACCGGTACGCGGGTCATCTCACTCACTCCTCGGCCATCGGTGGCAGGTTCTTCACGAACGGGGGATCGAAATCGACCTTGCCGGTCTTCGCGGCGCCGCCCGGCGACCCGAGGTCGTCGAAGAAGTCGATGTTCGCCTTGACGTAGTCGCTCCATTCGTCCGGAACGTCGTCCTCGTAGAAGATCGCCTCGACGGGGCAGACCGGTTCGCACGCACCGCAGTCCACGCACTCGTCCGGGTGGATGTAGAGCATCCGCCCGCCCTCGTAGATGCAGTCCACCGGGCACTCCTCGATACATGCCCTGTCCATGACGTCGACGCACGGCTCGGCAATCGTGTACGTCACCGCTGTGTTCTCCTGCCCGTCTCGTTGGTCGGCAGGCAGTCTAGTCCTCGCCGTTCACACCCCGACGACACGGCGGTCGCGATGTGTGGTGATCCACTCGACGCCCGCTCGCGCGGCACGCCGCAGCGCGAGACGCTCACCGAGGTACCGGGCCGGGACACCGACGACCGGGATGTTCGACAGCAGGCTACTGACGCCACCCGGATGCGGTCGCGCGTGGAGTTCGTCGCCCACGCCGCGCAGGATCCCCGCGGTCTGCCACAGCGACCCCAGCAGCGCGAACGGACGCCACCGGGACCGGTCGTCCCCGTTCCCGTCGCCTCCGCCCGGCGTCGTCCCGGCGAGCAGGGCACGAGCGTCCGTGTCCCGACCGCACAGGACGGCGGCCAGCAGGTCCACCTGGTCCTCACGGCTGTCCACGCCGTACTCCCGGGCCACCGCGACGAGCACCAGTGTCTGGTTGGCGAACCCCAGGAGATCCTGCAGCGGAAGCCTGTTGAGCAGGATGCCGAACAGGCTCGGTGCCGCCACCGCGACCGTGTTCAGGGCACCGATCCGGGTGACCCACCAGCGTGCGCGCTGATCCGGTCCGGCCTGCTCCCAGGCCGCCGTGCCGGGCACGGTGAGCGTGTCGAGCACCCAGGCCGCGGCGTCGAGCACGGCCTCGATCACCGTGCGGTCGGCCGCGGTGGGTTCGAAGGTCCTGGCCTTGACTCCGAACGGATCCGAGGCCACCAGGTCCAGGACCGGGCGAACTCCGCGCGCCGACCGATCGAGTGCGGTGACGACCGTCGCATCGGGGATACGTGCAGCCACGGCTCCTACCCTGCCTTCACGATCGGGACCGCGCGCCGCGCATGTGTCGTCGTGCGCTCGCGCGCCGGGCGACCGATGCCCGACGCGATCTCCTGCAACTCGGCCACCGTCTTCTCCGAACCGTGCTCCGAACCGGCCATCCGGGAGATCGTCTCCTCCATCAGCGTGCCGCCCAGATCGTTGGCCCCGCCCTGCAACATCACCCGGGTACCGGTGACGCCGAGCTTGACCCAGCTGGTCTGGATGTGCGGAATACGGCCGTGCAGCATGATCCGTGCGAGCGCGTGCACCGCCCGGTTGTCCCGGTTGGTCGGGCCCGGCCGCGAGGCGCCCGCGAGGTACAACGGCGAGCTCTGATGAACGAACGGCAACGGCACGAACTCGGTGAATCCGCCGGTCCGGTCCTGGATGTCGCGCAGCACCCGCAGATGGCCGACCCAGTGCTTCGGATTGTCCACGTGGCCGTACATCATCGTCGAGCTCGACCGGATCCCGAGCTCGTGTGCCGTGCTCACCACGTCGACCCAGGTGGCGGCGGGCAACTTGCCCTTCGTGAGTACCCACCGGACCTCGTCGTCGAGGATCTCGGCCGCCGTACCCGGGATGGTGTCCAGACCTGCCTCCCGCAGCTCGGTCAGCCAGTCCCGCACGCTCTGACCGCCGCGCGACGCACCGTTGACGATCTCCATCGGGCTGAACGCGTGTACGTGCATCGTCGGCACACGCTTCTTCACCGCCCGCACGAGATCCGCGTAGCCGGTGACCGGCAATTCGGGGTCGATCCCACCCTGCATGCACACCTCGGTGGCACCGGCGACGTGTGCCTCCCACGCCCGGTCCGCGACCTCCTCCGCCGAGAGGGTGAAGGCGTCGGCGTCGCCCTTGCGCTGGGCGAAGGCGCAGAACCGGCAACCGGTGTAGCAGATGTTGGTGAAATTGATGTTCCGGTTGACGACGTACGTGACGTCCTCGCCGACGGTGTCGCGGCGCAACTGGTCCGCGAGCGCCACCATCGCCTCGAGCCCGGCGCCCTCGGCCGTCGCGAGTGCCAGGTACTCGTCGTCGGTGCAGCCCGCCGGGTCGCGTTCGGCGCTGCGCAGCGCCGCGAGGACGTCGGTGTCGACCCGTACCGGTGCACTGAGCTCGAGCACCTGTTCGCGCACGGTGTCCCAGTCCCCGAAAGCACTGCCGAGGTCGGACCGGGTCTCGGTGTAGCGGCCTGCGGTGTCGATCTCGCTGTCGAGATCCACCCGGCCGGACGATTCCCAGGACTCGTCCGGCTCCTGCCAGGCGCGGCCCACAGGACGGGTGTCCGGCAACGCGAGGCCGGTCACCGGATCGGCCAGTGCCTGGACGTGACCGGCAATTCTCGGGTCGATCCACGCCGACCCGGCGAGCACGTACTGTGGTTGCGCCGCAATGCGTTCGGTGAGCTCGTAACCGGATGCCGCGGTGATCTCGGCGAGCGTGTCGAGATTCGGCCACGGCCGTTCCGGATTGACGTGATCCGGGGTCAGCGGCGACACCCCGCCCCAGTCGTCGACGCCGGCACCGATCAGCGCGGCGCATTCACGGGCGGACACCAGGTTGGGTGGCGCCTGGATCCGCATGGACGGCCCGAGCAGCAGTCGCGTGACCGAGATCGCGGCCCGGAACTCGTCGAGGTCGGCATCCGGCGCATCCCGCATGGCGGTGTCCGACTTGGCCAGGAAGTTCTGGACGATCACCTCCTGGACGTGGCCGAACGCCTTGTGCACCTTGCGGATCGCCATGATCGACTCGGCCCGCTCGGTGTAGTTCTCGCCGATCCCCACCAGAATGCCGGTGGTGAACGGGACGTTGAGCCGGCCCGCGTCGGTGAGAACCTGCAGCCGCACGGCCGGATCCTTGTCGGGACTGCCGTGATGGCACTGCCCCTTCTCGGTGTACAGGCGCGTGGACGTCGTCTCGAGCATCATCCCCATCGACGGCGCCACCGGGCGGAGCCGGGACAACTCCTCCCAACTCATCACGCCCGGATTCAGGTGCGGGAGCAGACCCGTCTCCTCGAGGACACGGATCGCCATCGCACGCAGATAGTCGAGCGTCGAGTCGTACCCTCGCTCGTCCAGCCACTGCGCGGCTTCCGGCCACCGCGCCTCGGGGCGGTCGCCGAGTGTGAAGAGGGCCTCCTTGCAGCCCAGTTCGGCGCCTCGACGGGCAATGTCGAGCACCTCGTCGGGTTCGAGGAACATGCCGTGCCCCTCGGCCCGCAACTTGCCGGGAACGGTGACGAACGTGCAGTAGTGGCACTTGTCCCGGCAAAGTCTGGTCAGGGGAATGAAGACCTTGCGCGAGTACGTGATTGCGCGGGGCCGTTCGGCGGCGAGCAGACCCGCGTCGCGCACCTTCGCCGCCGACCGACACAGGTCGTCGAGCGCATCGCCACGGGCCTGCAACAGCGTCGTCGCCTCGGACACGTCGATCGTGACGCCGTCCCGGGCGCGACGCAGGGCCCGGCGCATCGCAGAGTCGGACGGCGGCACCGGATCCGTGCCACCCGGGAACTGTGGGGCGGGCAGTATCGTCGGCCGACGGATTTCCTCACCTGAATGGCTCACTCAGCGATCATGCGCCATGCGTGGACCGTGCCGCCACCCGGTGCACCCGGTCCGCGGACGGCCGGGCGGCTCACTCTCGGGGGTAGTCCTCGTCCAGGGGCACGGCGAGACGCTGTTCCAGTGCGTCGGCCTCGGCAGCTTCCAGGGTGGTCAGGTCGGCGAGTTCGTCGGCGCTCGGGGCGCCGTCGTCCTGGGGATCGATCGTGACTTCCTGCTCGATCTCGTCGTTCTCGGGAACTTCCGGGCGAGTCATCGCGTGCTCCTTCCGTTGCCGGTGTGCCTCCACGATAGCGTTCCGGTAGAGGTGGCGACTGCGGGAAGACGAGCAGGGCCAGGAAGCAGCGCAGTCCCGACGGAAGACCGGGGCGAATCGCTCGGACGAAGGTGACGCGAATGAGTACACCGGCAGCGGTGACGATGGCCGACCCGGCCTGGCGGCCGAGCCCGCGCGCGAAGGCGCTCTGGGCGATCAACGCCGCCCTGTTCTGGCTCCCGGTGGTGATCGTGATCGTCGTGCTCACCGCGATCGGCTGGTGGCCCGCCTGGGTCTACTTCACGGCGTTCGCCGTCGCCGTGGTGGCCGGCACGGTGCACGTCGCGGTGGTGCCCTTCTGGCGCTACCGGGTACACCGCTGGGAGATCAGCGACACCGCCGTGTACACACGCAGCGGCTGGCTCACCCAGGAACGGCGCATCGCCCCGATCTCGCGGGTACAGACGGTGGACACCGAACGCGGCCCGATCGACCGGATGCTCTCCCTCGCCACCGTGACCGTGACGACGGCGTCGTCCGCGGGGGCCGTGCAGATCACCGCGCTCGACCAGCAAGTCGCCGACCTCACGGTGGCCCGGCTCACCGAGATCGCCGGGCACAACGCCGGAGACGCCACGTGAGCACGGTGCCACCGCCGGTGCCGCCCCGGGCGGAGGATTCCGCCGCGGCCGTCGCCGCCGAGGAGGAACAGCCGTGGCTGCGGCTGGACCCACGAATGCTCCTGGTCCATCCGGTGGACACGGCGGTCAAATTGCTCCCGGTTCTGGCGGTGTCGCTGATCGTCGGCACCCGCAGTGGCAACCCGCTCTGGGCTCTGGCCGCCGTCGTGGGGCTGGTGGCGATCGGCGCGGCCCGCTGGTACACCACGAGCTACCGGATCGGTCCCGTCCACGTGCAATTGCGACGGGGCCTCCTCCAGCGCCGCCTGTTGTCGATCCCGCGGAGCAGGATCCGTTCCGTCGACGTGGAGTCCGGGATTCTGCACCGGGTACTCGGCCTGTCGATCGTTCGCATCGGTACCGGCCAGCAGGCCGCGGGCAGCACGGACTCCAATCGGTTCGAACTCGATGCCCTGTCCAGTTCGGTCGTACCGGCACTGCGCTCCGCGCTGCTGGCCGACGCGCTCGGCGCGGCGCCCGCCGCCGCCGCGGGCACCGTGCCGACGCAGCCCGCACCCGAGATCGAGATCGCGCACTGGCGACCGTCATGGGTGCGCTACGCGCCCTTCTCCGCGACCGGGGTCCTCGCGATCGCCGCGCTGGTGGGCGTGCTGTTCCAATACGGGCTCGGTGAGCAGCTCGTCGATTCCGAACGGGTGCGCGGCAGCGTCGAATCGGCCGAGCGGGCCGGAATCGCCCTGCTCCTGGCCGGCGCGGTCGTGGCCCTGCTCGTCGTCGCCAGCCTCGTCGCCTGCGTGCGCTATCTCGTCACGTTCGGCAATCTCCGGGTCACCGACAACGGCCGCACCCTGCACGTGAGCCACGGACTGTCGAAGACGCGGCAGACCACCCTCGACCGCGCCCGGCTGCGCGGCGCCACGCTGAAGGAACCGTTGCTGCTGCGGATGGCGGGCGGAGCCAGGCTCGACGCGATCATGACCGGGGTGAGTGCCGAGAAGGGCGAATCCTCGCTGCTGCTCCCGCAGAGTCCCCGCGCCGAGGCCGAACGTGTCATGTCGACGGTCGTCGGCGACCCCCGGCTGTCGCAGATACCGTTGCTCGCGCACGGCCCGGCGGCCCGCCGCCGCCGATACACCAGGGCCCTGCTGCTGCCGGTGCTGATTCTGGTCGCCGTCGCCGTGGTAGGCGTGGCGATCCGCCCGTTGCCGGTGATCGCCTGGGCGGGCGCGATACTCCTCGTCGTCGCCGCGGTCGGGCTGGCGTACGACCGCTACCGGGGGCTCGGGCACGCCGCACCACCCGGCTGGCTGATCACCCGCGGCGGATCCCTCGACCGGGCACGGCACACGCTCGCGGCCGACGGCATCATCGGGTGGACCGTGCGGCAGACGTACTTCCAGCGCCGGGCGGGGGTGGCGACCGTGGTCGCCGCCACCCCGGCCGGAACCGGAGGATACGAGGTGGTGGACATGCCTGCCGACCTGGCCTGGACGCTGGTCGAGGCCGTCACTCCCGGCGCGGGAGACAGATGGGCCGACCGAGGACCGGCGTGACCGGGTACCCGGACATCGCCGCGCTCGATGCCGACCTGATCGAGTGCCGCGCATGTCCTCGTCTCGTGCGGTGGCGGGAGCAGGTCGCGGCCGAGAAGCGCGCCGCGTTCCGGGACTGGACGTACTGGGGCCGGCCGGTACCCGGTTTCGGCCCGACCGATGCGTCGCTGGTGATCGTCGGGCTCGCGCCGGCCGCACACGGCGCCAACCGCACCGGTCGCATGTTCACCGGCGACCGCAGCGGCGACTTCCTGTATGCCGCCCTGTACGAGGTGGGACTCGCGAACCAGCCCACTGCCGCCCGGCTCGGCGACGGCCTCGAATTGTTCGGCACCCGGATCACCTCACCGGTGCACTGCGCCCCGCCCGCCAACAAACCCACCCCCGCCGAGCGGGACACCTGCCGCCACTGGCTGGTGTCCGAACTCGACCTGCTCCTGCCGACGCTCCGCACCATCGTCGTACTCGGCGGCTTCGGCTGGCAGGCCCTGCTCCCGGTTCTCGCCGGTGCGGGCTGGACGATCCCGACACCACGACCGAAGTTCGGACACGGCACACACGTCGTCCTGGAAGGCCCTACGCCGCTCCACCTGTACGGCTGCTACCACGTGAGCCAGCAGAACACCTTCACCGGCCGCCTGACCCCGGCCATGCTCGAGGACCTGCTGCGCACCGCCGGGCGTACCGCCGGAATCCTTCCGGACGGTCACCCGGCCCGGAGGCCCTCGTAGATCCCGCACCGACCCCGCGCCATGCGTGTGCACCCCGTCCAGTTCCGGGCACCTCCACGTGCTGACCGGACGGGGTGCCGGGGGCGGGACGGGGTGCAAGGAGCGGGACGGGCGCTGTCGGGACGGGGCCTCGACTACGAGACCCGCCGGACTGGCAGCACCTCGATGACGTACTTCGCCAGGCTGCCGAGGCGTGCTCGCGCGGGCTGGAGAGTCGGGACACCGAGCGCTTCGAGCGGCGAGGCGGTCACCGACCCGACGCAGAACGCCGCGACCGGCCCGGACAGTGCCTCGAGTAGTTGGGGAATCCGCCCGACGTCCTTCGCCGTGCTGAGCAGCGAGGCGACCGCCGGCGCACTGGTGAACGTCACCGCGTCGACCCGTCGGTGCACGATCGCGTCGACCAGCTCGCGCATCGGAGCCTGATCGGCCGGCCGGGTCCACCGGTACACGGAGAACTCCCGGACCTGCGCGCCGAGGTCGGCCAGGCCCGCGGCGAGGTCGGTGAGCGGCTCCCACTCGGTGATCGTGCCGTGATGCTGCACCGCGATCCGGGTGCCCGCGACCCCCTCCGACGTCAGATGAGCGAGGACCTCCTCGAACGACTCCGTCTCCGGTGACCATTCCTCGCGCAGCCCGACACCGCGCACCGCGCCCTTCGCTTTCGGCCCGCGGGTGATCACCCGGGATCCGTCGAGGGTGCGCACCAACTCGTCGCGCAGTCCCCACTCGTCCGCCGCCTCGAGCCAGCCGCGAAAACCCATGGCCGTACTCACCACGAACAACTCCGGCGGCTGCGCCACGATCGCCTCGGTCGCACCGCGCAGATCGTCGTCCGCCGACAGCGGCAACACGTGGATCGCAGGCGTGTGGATCACCGTCGCTCCGTGCCTTTCGAGCACGGTGATGAAGTCGGCGGCCCGCCGCTCCGCGGTCACTGCCACGGTGACCCCGGCGAGTTCGTCGTTTCCCATACCCGCAAGTGTGACGTACCGGCGTCAGTCGCTCTTGCCGGAGCGCACTCCCTGCTCGATCCTGCCGCCGATCTCCTTGTCGATATTGGTCCAGTACTCGAAGGCACGCCCCAGCACGGGCTCGGTGACCCCGTCGAGCAGATGCCCGACGACGTTGCTCACCAACCGGTCTCGTGCCGCGTCGTCGAACACCTCCCGCACGAGCGTGCCCGGCTGCGACCAGTCGTCGTCGTCCGGGCGGAGGGTGTAGGCCGAACGGACCATGTCGCCGTCCGAGGCCCACACCGCCATGGCGCCGGTCTGCGCCGGATCGGCGGCCGGACCGCCCTTCGAGTTGGGCGCGTACACGGGGTCGCCGGGGTTGTGGTGGCGCAGGGCGCCGTCCTTGGAGTACGAGTGCACCGGAACCTTGGCCGCGTTGACCGGAATCTCCTTGTAGTTCGCCCCGATCCGGGCGCGGTGCGCGTCGGCGTAGGAGAACACCCGGCCGAGGAGCATCTTGTCCGGGCTCGGGCCGATTCCGGGAACGAAGTTGTTCGGTTCGAACGCGGCTTCCTCGATCTCACACCAGTAGTCGGTGGGGTTACGGTCCAGGGTCATCTTCCCGACGGTGATCAGCGGGTAGTCCGCGTGCGGCCACACCTTGGTGAGATCGAACGGATTGATCCGGTACGTCTTGGCATCCTCGAACGGCATGATCTGCATCTTCAGCGTCCAGGTGGGGTAGTTGCCGCCCTCGATCGCCTGCCACAGGTCCCGCACGTGGTAGTCGCCGTCCGTGCCGGCCAGCCGGTCCGCCTCGTCCTGGGGCAGATAGTCCACGCCCTGGTCGGTCTTGAAGTGGTACTTCACCCAGAACCGTTCGCCCGACGCGTTCACCCACATGTACGTATGGCTGGAGTAGCCGTTCATGTGACGCCAGTCCTTGGGGATACCGCGATCACCCATCAGCCAGGCCACCTGGTGCGCCGATTCGGGCGAGAGTGTCCAGAAGTCCCACTGCATGTCGTGGTCCCGCATGTTGTTGTCCGCCCGGCGCTTCTGCGAACGGATGAAGTGCTGGAACTTCAACGGGTCACGCAGAAAGAAGACCGGCGTGTTGTTCCCGACCATGTCGTAGTTGCCCTGCTCGGTGTAGAACTTGATCGCGAATCCGCGAGGATCCCGCCACGTGTCCGGACTCCCTCGTTCTCCCGCAACGGTGGAGAACCGGATCACCAGATCCGTCTTCTTGCCGGGCTGGAACAGGTCCGCCTTCGTGTACTTGCTGACGTCCTCGGTCACCTCGAAATGCCCGAACGCGCCGCCGCCCTTCGCGTGCGGCTGGCGTTCCGCGATCCGTTCGCGGTTGAACTGGGCCATCTGTTCGATCAGGTAGTGATCGTGCAGGAGGATCGGCCCGTCCGGGCCGACGGTGAGCGAGTGTTCGTCGCTGACTACCGGGATTCCGGCGTCGTCGGTGGTGAAGGGGTGATCGGTCCCTGTCTGATCTGCCATGTCGGGGCTCCTTCAGCAGACAACTGGTCCCCTACCGCATACCCCCGGCCGTCCCCGCCGAAACTGACCCGAGCGCGGTCCTCAGACCCACCGTCCACAGGTAGACGGCCGCGGGAACCAGGCCGCCCACCAGCAGCAGAACGGTCCACACCGACGGCAACAGGAGGATGTCGCCACCCGGCCCACCGAACATGCACAGCACGAACCCGACCAACCAGCCGCCGAGCGGCAACAGGCCGGACGACACCCTTCCCGTCACCGATCGGGCCGCGATCACCAGGAGCACGTTGACGACGGCGGCGAACAGGATGCTGATCGGAAAGGGTGTCGCACCGAGCCACAGAGGCAGGAAGAGAACGGACAGGACGGCGCACAGGAACCCGTCGAAGACGAGCAGCGCCATCGTCGCGCCCGCCGGCGGATCATCCGGGCGCGGGCCCTGCTCCGACGGCGGCCGGCCCGGGCTCGGTGCGGCTGTGTTCGTCATCCGTCAATGGTGACTCACCGAACGCCGAGTCACGGGACCGGGGGGAAACCCAGCAGGGTGAACAGGTGGCTCGACGCGCCCACGAAGTCGTACAGCACGCTGTAGTAGAGCT
Organism: Rhodococcus triatomae; assembly: GCF_014217785.1. Classification (NCBI taxonomy): domain Bacteria; kingdom Bacillati; phylum Actinomycetota; class Actinomycetes; order Mycobacteriales; family Nocardiaceae; genus Rhodococcus; species Rhodococcus triatomae. The sequence continues at coordinate 825,621 of NZ_CP048814.1, forward strand.
CGCGCTGCTCTCCGAAAAACGGCTTCTGCGAATCCACGAACGCCGCGATCGCGTTCTGCAGGTCCCAGTTGTACATGTCCCCTCCTCGTCCCCCGACAATTCAGGCCGACCTCGGCGCCAGTGATGTGCGCCATAGTCTAACGCTGAACGTGTCGCGCGCCACACCCACCCTCGGGTATGCGTCTGCGCCTCTCGGAGAGGGACTCCGACACCGAGGGGTCAGGCGAGCGCCGTGGGATCGATCCCGGCGAGCAGATCGGTCTCTCGTGTCGTCGACGGCGCGTCGGCGAGCACGAAGTGCTCGGCCGCCAGGATCGGCTGGGCGATGTTGTTCGACAGCGCGAATTCGCCCCCACCGGGGGACACCGAGACCTGGGTGGCGTGCGCGGCGAGGGCCGCGCGCTTCGCGTCGAGGACGGCGGAGACGTCGACGGCCGTGGTCACCACGGAGTCGTCCACCGCCGGCAGTTCCCCGGGTTCCGGCAGGCGCCAGCCGCCCGGGATCTCCCCGATCCGGCACACACCGTCCTCGACCGCGCTCGCGGCGGCGACGGTCCAATACAGTTTCGGCACCCGCCACGGCATGCCGGCCTCGGGAAACCGCGCGCTCGCCGACGCGGAGACCGCTTCCCGCGTGAGCCGATGCGCCTGAATGTGGTCCGGGTGCCCGTAGCCGCCGTCGGCGTCGTAGGTGACCACCACGTGCGGACGCAGCTGCCTGATCACGGCGACCAGTTCCCCGACCGCCGCGTCCGGGTCCGCGTTGACGAAGGCCCGGGGGTGTGCGGCGGAAGCGGTCCCCGCCATCCCGGAATCCCGGTAGCGTCCGCCGCCCCCGAGGAAGCGGGGACCGGTCGGGACGCCCAGTGCGACGAGGGCAGCCGCCAGTTCACCGATCCGGTATCCGCCGAGCTGATCGGCCTCGTCGGCGACCAGCCGCGCCCAGCGATCGCCGATCACCTCGCCTTCCTCGCCCAGAGTGCAGGTCAGCACGGTGACATCGGCACCGGACGCGGCGTACCGCGCGATGGTCCCGCCCGTCGTGATCGACTCGTCGTCGGGATGGGCGTGGACGAACAGCAGACGCGGGACGGACGGGGCTGCCTGACCTGCCGTCACTGGACGGCTCTCGTCCACTGCGCGGCGTCGTCGAAGATGCCGGCGGGGAGTACACCGCCGAGCGAGGCACCCTGCACGCCGGGCCCTGCGGCGACCAGCGTGGAATCCTGCACCACCGGGAGGACGACCTCGAGGTCCCACAGTCGACGATCCACGTCGGACAGGATCGTCGGAACGTCTCCCACTCCGCGGAGGGAGGAGTCGATCGCGGGCTGGAGCGCCGGATCGCACAGCCCGGAGAGGTTCGACGGGGAGGCGAGTTCGGCGTCGATCTTCTCCGCATCCGTCTCGGTGTCCGTCTCCGGGTCGGAGCCGTCGCCGTCCTCCGTGGGCTCGGGCGCGCGGGTCGTGTCGGCAGCATCCTCGTCGTCCGACTCCTGCGGCGCGGGCAGACAGCCGAAACGGGAGGCCGCGACGGTGGCGGCGTCGCCGCCCGCTCTCGCCCAGGCGACGACCGCACCGACCCGGCCGGACGTGATCGCCTCGCCGAACAGCTCCTCCGCCTCGATCGATTCGACGCTCGCGTCCACGCCCGCCCCGCGAAGCTGGTCCGCAGCCGTCGCCGCCACCGCGGCGGCGGTCGCGTCTCCGGACGGAACACCGATCACCAGGGTCAACGGCAATCCGTTGCGCTCGAGGAGGCCACCTTCGGGCACCTCTCCCGGGGGCACCGCAGCCTCGGGCTGCCGCTCGTATCCGGCCTCGGCGAGCAACGCCTGCACCTGTTCGGGACCGATCGGGTCCGGCGCGCTCGGCGCGTATCCCGGATCCGACGGGGAGAACACCAGCGACCGGGCGGGAACCGCCGTCGACTCGCTCCCCGAGCCCACGGTGGCCAGCAACTCGACGTCGAGCACCCCGAGCACCGCGCGGCGGACCCGGATGTCGTCCAGCTCCGGCACGCGGCCGTTGAGGGTGACTTCGAGAGTGCGCGGCTGGAACACCGAGCCGGTGCGGACGGCGGGAATCGCCGCGAGCTGAGCGGCCGTCGAAGTGCCGCCGTGCGTCTGCGCGAGCTGCGCGTCGCCCGTACGGATCGAGTCCGCCAGTTGTGCCGACGAGCCCGCGCGACGCAGCAGGATCTGATCGGGCGCGGCCGGGGTGTCCCAGAACCTGTCGTTGCGCTCGAGCAGGATCTCGTCGCGGCCGCGGTCGATCGACTTGATGTGGAATCGGGACCCCGACACGGGGATGTTCTCGGCGAGGGCGCCGGCGAATCCTCCCGGCGAGTCCTTCACCAGGTGCGCCGGGAGGAGGTCCGTGAACAGCTCACGCCACGCCGGGTAGGGGGCGTCGAAGACGACATTCACCGTCTTGCCCCCGCCGGAGGAGTTGACGTCCCGGATCAGGCGGTATCCGGCGGGATCGACCACACCCGGGACCGTGATCATCTGTTGCCACAGGTACCGGAAGTCCTCGGCGGCGATGGGCGCCCCGTCCGACCACTGGGCGTCGGTGCGCAGCCGGTAGGTGACGGTGAACGGCTCCTGGGAGCTGACCTCGGCCGTGACCAGCAGCGACGGGTCGAGCACGTGGTCGGCGAAGCCGGGCCGGTCCGGCGAGGGGACCGTACGGAACGGGCTGGGGAACACCAGCGAGCTCACGGCCGCATTCGCCGGTGACTGGTCCGCCAGCAGGTGGGGATTGAACCCGGTACCGATGTCGTCGATCGCGACGACCACCGGAAGACGAGTCGACGGGGCGGACGTGGTGCGCGGAGTGTCGGTGCTCTCCACCGGCGGCGGCGGATTCGCCGTGCACGCCGCGAGGGACACCGCGGTGACCATGATCGCGATTCCGCCGGCCAGCCGGGCCCCGTACTCGCCCCGCGTCCCGGCTCCGCGTTCCCGGGTCACCTGCCGTCGATCGGCCCCCACGGCACCGTCCTTCCCTGTCACTGCACTCCTACCGCCGCTGGGCCTGCATCCCTGCCGCACACCCGTCACAGCCCTCGGACCGCCCACGCGAATGTACCGGTCGCCGCGGCAATGAATGTGCCGTTCATCGCCACTACAGCGATGAACGGCACATTCATCCGGTTTCGGAGCGGAGCGGTGGGCGGGACCCTCAGAGAGCGGCCTTGTCGCGCTGCTTGGCGCGCGAACGCTCCCGAGCCCGCTCGGTGCCGTTGAGGTGCACCTTGCGCACCCGAGTGATCTCGGGCGTCACCTCGACACACTCGTCACCGGCGCAGAACTCCATGGCCGCTTCGAGGCCGAGCACCATCGGGCGCGCCAAGGTCTCCATCACGTCGGCCGTCGCGGACCGCATGTTGGTGAGCTTCTTCTCGCGAGTGACGTTGATGTCGAGATCCTCCGCACGCGGGTTGATCCCGACGACATGACCCTCGTAGGTCTCCGAACCCGGCTCGACGAAGAACGTGCCGCGGTCGGAGAGCTGGATCATCGCGAACGGCGTGACCGTGCCCTGACGGTCCGACACGAGCGATCCGGTGTGGCGGGCACGGATCTCGCCCGCCCAAGGGGCGTAGCCGTGGAAGACGGCGTTGGCGATGCCGGTGCCGCGCGTCTCGGTGAGGAAGTCGGTGCGGAAGCCGATCAGGCCACGCGACGGGACGATGAACTCGATGCGCACCCAACCGGCGGCATGGTTGTTCATCTGCACCATCTTGCCCTTGCGGGCGGCGAGCAGCTGGGTGATCGCGCCGAGGTGCTCCTCGGGGCTGTCGATCGTCAGCTCCTCGTACGGTTCGTGCACCTTGCCGTCGACCTGACGGGTGACCACCTGCGGCTTGCCGACGGTGAGTTCGAATCCCTCGCGACGCATCTGCTCGACGAGGATGGCCAGCGCCAGCTCGCCACGGCCCTGCACCTCCCACGCGTCCGGGCGGCCGATGTCGACCACGCGCAGCGACACGTTGCCGATCAGCTCGGAATCCAGCCGGTTCTTGACCATGCGCGCGGTGAGCTTGTGTCCCTTCACGCGCCCGGCCAGCGGCGAGCTGTTGGTACCGATCGTGATGGAGATGGCCGGCTCGTCGACACTGATCCGCGGCAGAGCCACCGGGTTCTCCACGTCCGCGAGCGTGTCGCCGATCATGATTTCCGGGAAACCGGCGACGGCGACGATGTCGCCGGCCACGGCGGACTCGGCAGGCTTACGGGTGACGCCCTCGGTGGCGAGCAGTTCGGTGATCTTCACGGTCTTGACGCCCTCGCCGTGCATCCACGCCACGGTCTGACCCTTGCGCAGCTCACCGTTGTGGATGCGCACCAGCGCGAGGCGGCCGAGGAAGTCGGAGGCGTCGAGGTTGGTGACGTGCGCCTGGAGCGGCGCGTCCACGGAGCCCTTGGGCGCGGGGACGTTGTTCATCAGGACGTCGAACAGCGCGTCGAGGTTCTCGGCGGCGGGAGCCTGGCCGTTCTCGGGCTGCTCGACGGATGCCTTGCCCTCACGGCCCGAGGCGTACAGCACGGGGAGGTCGAGCAGCGCCTCGGCGGCCTCCGCGGCCGCGTCGTCCAGATCCGAGGCGAGGTCGAGAAGCAGGTCCTGCGACTCGGTGACAACCTCCTCGATCCGGGCGTCGGGCCGGTCCGTCTTGTTCACGACGATGATGACCGGCAGCGACGCGGCGAGGGCCTTGCGCAGCACGAAGCGGGTCTGCGGGAGCGGTCCCTCCGACGCGTCGACGAGCAGCACGACGCCGTCGACCATGGACAGGCCGCGCTCGACCTCGCCGCCGAAGTCGGCGTGACCCGGTGTGTCGATGACGTTGATGACGGTGACCGTGCCGTCGGCGTTGTGCCGGTGCACGGCGGTGTTCTTGGCGAGAATGGTGATGCCCTTCTCGCGTTCGAGATCGCCGGAGTCCATCACCCGGTCGACCAGCTCGGCGCGCTCCGCGAAGGCCCCCGATTGGCGCAGCATGGCGTCGACGAGGGTGGTCTTTCCGTGGTCGACGTGCGCGACGATGGCGACGTTACGGAAGCTGGTGGTGGACACGCGATGGCTCTCCTGGCTGAGTTGATTCGGCCACACGAAGGGTGCATCGCACGGCGCATTGGTGGCCGCTGTGATCTCCACTGGCTGTGATCCACTGACTTCGACCCCTCGTGCGAGGGGGCGTGAATCGCCGGCACAGGTGCCGCGGCCATACAGATACTACCCGGATCCCCCGCCCACCTCTCACGCGCGCGCTGCGAGAGTGCTCACCCGGCGGTCAGCGCGTCGCACAGAGCCGGCACCCAGACCCGGTCCGCGGCCACCAGTTGCATCCGCCGTAGCCCCGCCGCGTCCACCCAGCACAGGCCGGTGTGTTCGAGCGGCTCCGGTGTGCCGGACACGAGCGTGGCCCGGTACGCACGCAGCACCAGTCCCGACGGGAGCTCCACATCGACACCGATCCGCTCCCCCGCATCGGCCTCGACTCCGAGTTCCTCCCGCAGTTCGCGGCGCAGTGCCGCGCGCGGCTGCTCCCCGGGCTCGACCTTTCCGCCCGGCAACTCCCATTGCCCGGCGAGTTCGGGCGGATGTCCGCGACGGGCGAGCAGCAGCCTGCCGTCGACGATCAACGCGGCGGCGACAACCTCCCGCTCGGCCTTCGCCTCGTCACGCGCCTCCGCCTCGTCACGCGCCGTCATTCCGTCACGCATTGCAGGTTCACCGGACACTGCACCATCATGGGGTATGGCCGAATTGCTGTCCGACGGACAGATCGTGTCCGCACTCGCCGAACTGCCGGGCTGGCAGCTCACCGGCGAGACCCTGGTCCGCACGATCACGTCGGAGACGTTCCCGGAAGCGATCGCACTCGTCGGCAAGGTCGCCGAGATCGCCGAGTCGAAGAACCACCATCCGGACATCGACATCCGATGGCGGAAGGTGACCTACACCCTCACGACCCATTCGGCGGGCGGCATCACCGCACTGGACCTGGATCTGGCCGCGGAGATCGACTCGCTGACCCGCGAGTGACCCGGGCCGCGTAGATCACCCAGAGCAACACGGCGACGACCCCGATCACGTCGACCGCACCGAGCCACGCGAGGATCGCCGGCCGCGGGATCACCCAGATCGACTCCTGGAATGCGCTGAGCACCCAGGGGACCCCGACCAGCATCGAGACCAGCCAGAATCCCGCCACCACCCGGGTGCCGAGCATCCGCCCGTACGGTCCGTGCAGCAGCCAGATCGCCATCGGAACGAGCCACACCCAGTGGTGCGACCAGGAGATCGGCGAGACGAGCAGTCCGAACAACTGCACGATGACCAGCGTGCCCAGGGCGTCGTCTCGGCCGATCGCCCGCCACGCCGCAAAGGCCAGGGCCGCGGCGACCAGTACCGAGGCGATCCAGATCGGCCCCGTCTCCACGTCGTATCCGAGGATCCGGCTGATCGTGCCGCGCAGCGACTGGTTCCACACGGAGCCGACCGGGCCGATCCGGTCCGCGTCCCCGAACAGGGTCGTGAAGTACTGCCGGGCCTCGGAACCGATCAGCAGGAAGCTCACCGCGACGGTTCCCGCGAAGGTGAGAGCGGAGAAGGCCGCGGCCTTCCACTGTCGCCGCGCGAGGAAGTAGAGCCCGGTGACGGCGGGAGTCAGTTTCACGCCCGCGGCCAGACCGACGAGCCCGCCGGCCACCCACCACCGGGGGCTCGAGACCGCTGCCATCACCAGCGCGACGAGGAAGACGTTCACCTGGCCGTAGTCGAGAGTCGTGCGTACCGGTTCGGACCACACCCCGACCGTCGTCCACAGCAGGACGAACCCGTGCCGTCGCGGCGTCAGGACTGCAGAGCCGGTGAGCAGGGTGAAGGTCATCCGCACCACGGCGTACAGCGCCGCGATCGTGGCCAGTTGCCAGGCGACCGCCACCACCGCGAACGGCAGGAAGTGCAGGGGCAGGAAGACCAGCGCCGCGAAGGGCGGGTAGGTGAACGGAAGTGGAAAGTCCGGGGTCACCTCGGCGTAGGTGTACGAGTACAGGTCGCTGTCGAGCAGGGAGGCCGAGCCGTCGACGTACACGTGCAGATCGACGAAGTTCATGCCGTTCGGGCTCAACAGTGTCCACGCCAGCCGGAGGACGACCGACACCGCGAGCAGAATCGGCGCCCGACGCAACGCCCATCGCAAGAGACTGCCGAACGCCCTGGTCACGCGAGCGGCGTCCGCCCTGCGAGGAGCGACGGTGTTGCGGTCGGGCACGGGTGACGCTCCCTCGTCGGGTGGCCTTCGGGACCGGGACAGCCTAGACGCCGGGCGTGGTCCCGATCGCGACCGGCAGTGCGTCCGCCCCGTCTCGACCCCGTAACAGTTGAATCACCACCCTCTTGCACCCCACCTGTCACAGGTTATGGTCACCGGGAGGTCACTATCGGCGCCCCTATGCCATACACTCCACCGAGTGATGTAGCCGACGGGTCACGGTCCGGCGGCTTCGCACCCCGGGGGTGCTGCACCGAAGTGACTCCCGGAACCGTCGAACGCGGCCCACTGTCGGCCCGCGCAGAATGACAAGGATGGGGAAACCGTGCTTCGAACCCGAGGTTTGCGGAGAGGCTTCACCGCTCTCGCGATCGCCGCGGCCGCCGCGTTGGTGGTGCCGTCTCAGGCTGGTGCCCAGCCGATCCCGCCGCCCGTTCCGGAGGGCGTGCCCGTGGAGGCGCTCGCGTCCCTCGTGCCCGCCATCATCGGCGCGGCCGCCGGTCCCGCGGACATCGCCGACAACCCACAGGCCGACCTGCTGGCACAGGCCCGGATCCTGCTCGAGACCGCGCCCCTGTCCGACGAGCTCAAGTCGACGCTCGAGCGCGTGATCACCTTCCTCGACGGCAGCGGCGGCGGCGGCCCCGACATCCCGGAGGACGGCCCGGTCATCGCCCAGTTCCTCTACCCGACCATCGGTCAGGGATGCATCGGCCCCGAGTCGGATGCCGTGGCCACCGCCCTCGCGGTTCCCGGCCCCGCTCACCTGCCTCCGCCCGGACCGGGCGTCGGCCAGGCCGGTTTCGTCTTCACCGCTCTCGGCACCGCTCCCGCCGCCGATCACCCGGCCCAGCCGCTCACCGCGACCTGGATCAACATCGACAACGGCTGGCGCGGGGATGTGGACCTGACCAACCAGGCCCGGATCAACCCCGACGGCCCGGCCACCCTGTCCGGGATCGCCGACACCGGATCGGGACGCGTTCTCGCCGTCATCTCGGGCGGGATCACCACCGTCCCCGAGGGTGAAGCGCCGATCTCCTGCATGATCCTGCCGACCGTGGGCATGTTCCACGTCGCCTGACCCGACCGCACGAAGTGGGGGCCGCCGGTGTCACCGGCGGCCCCCACTTCGTGCTTCCCCTGTTCGTCCGCCCGGTTTACCCTCCCCCGGGCCGTGGTAGCCCACCTGCATGCCGCACCTCCACGCTCCCGACCGCGCCACCCCCACCCGTCACGTCTCCGATGCAGCGGGGCCGCAGCGCTCGATCCTGTCGATCCGCTCGGAAGGATCGATTCTCTCGATAGGTTCCGCGTACTCGATCCTGTCGATCGGCAGTGTCGGATCGATTCTGTCCGTGGGGTCGATGGGTTCGTTCGGCTCGGTCCTCAGCAGCTTCTCCTTCGGCAGTCTCGGCTCCGCGTTCTCGGCCGTGTCCCGGTGGTCGCTGCTGTCCTGGCGCGGCAACCATTCCTCGCCCGCCGATCAGCGTCCCCCGCTGGTGGTGATCGCGGACGAACACGACACCGAGGATCATCTGGCGGCCCATTGCCAGTGCTGACCGGCATTCCCTTCCCCTCGAATTGAAACGTGTTCTACTCTCGTCGGAACGAGTACGAACCGACGAGTGGGAGAGACGTATGACCTGGAGTCGAGAAGAGTTGGCCGAGGCGTTCGCCGGATACCAGCGCACCGTGGAGAAGTGCGTCGAGGCCGGGGACTGGAGCACCTACGCGGACATGTTCACCGAGGACGCGCGGTACGTCGAGCATGCCTACGGCACCTTCACCGGGCGTGACGAGATCCGCGCCTGGGTCACGCGCACCATGTCCTCGTTCCCCGGCCGCGTCATGACCTCGTTCCCGGCCAACTGGTCGGTGTTCGACACCGAACGGGGATGGGCGATCTGCGAGATCGACAATCCGATGGCCGATCCGGGCGACGGGTCCTCGCACGCGGCCGCGAACGTGACGATCCTGGAGTACGCGGGCGACGGCCTGTGGTCACGCGAGGAGGACGTCTACAACCCGCTCGAGTTCCTGCGCATGGCGAGCGGATGGTGCAGGGCCGCGGAAGCGGCGGGAACACTGCCCGACGACGCCCGGGCCTGGCTGGAGAAGGTGCGGCGCTGAGAGATCCCGGGCCGGCCTCTGCCTGCGGTCACCACCTGCCGTAGTCGGCCTTCAGGATCGAGTTCCGGTCGATACCGACGCCGTCGACGGTGCGTTTGTCGATCTCGAACTGGTGCAGGTGCGCCGCGGGGTGCACGTAGCCCTGCGGCGTACCCCAGTTGTGCTGCCAGTACCAGGATCCGAGGCCGGCGACGAGTGCCAGATCGATCGTCTTGGAGTTCGCGTAGACACCGACGTTCTCGCGGCCGAGCACCGAGTGCCACCCGAGGAGGAACGGCGCGATCATCGTGGCGAATTCGATCTCGGTCGGATTGTCGTCGATGGAGGCATAGATCGGTCGACCCTCCGGTCCACCCGCGGCGCGATGCAGTTCCAGACCACGACGCGCATGCTTCACTCCCGCGTCGTACCCGCCGCGCCAGTCCGCGGTCGGGCCCTTGCCGTACTGGTAGCAGGACACCACCGCCAGCCCGGCCGCGAGCAGGGCCTCGGCCTCGCTCGCCCGGAACGGCTTGCCCAGCATCCATTCGGCTCCCGGCCGACGATCGGAGACGTAGCGGATCACGCCCGCGTATCCGGCGTCCTTGATCGCCGAGGCACTCGGGACGTCGGCCGAGTAGTCGATGAGGGTTCCGAGGCTCTGCGCGGGCGCGACCCCCGTACCGGTGGTGAAGGCCGCGACACCGGCCACTGCCGACCCCGCCGCGGCGTACTTGAACAACTCTCGCCGTGAGATCTGCACCGAACCTCCCCGTTCCACTTCTTCTTCGCGTCTGTGCGCTCCACCCGTGCCGTCCACGGCACCCGTGTCACTGCAACCACACCGGTCGCTTCGCACACCGATTGCACCACAGACGCGAGCGGTCCGGGTCCGACTCCGGCAACTCCCCGGTCGCCCCGGCGACCGTCAGCGCGGCTCGAGCGACCGGAAGTAGTCGGGCCGGACCTCCACGTCCTCGACGACCCTGGTCGTGGTGCGGACCCCGAGAGCGTGCTCCTTGAGCAGTTCACACAGCCGGTCACCGTCGATGAGGTCGATCGGCGGGGCCCCGTCGCGCCGCGACTCGGCCCGGGCGTCGCCGGTGAACGTCCCGGTGGTGATGAGCAGGCCCTTCTCGCCCCGACCCGACATCGCGCCACGGAAATCGCGCACGGTACGGGCCTCCACGCTGCCACTGTTCCGGCGGCACTGGAAATACACCGGGAAGCTCAGCAGAGCCAGTTGATAGAGACCGAGCCCCTCCACGTCCCCGGACCCCGTCCGGGCCGTCACCGAGGCACTCGAGAATCCGGCCTCCCGCAACAGCCGCTGAGTCAGCCGCTCGAACGCGTCGGGGGACATCGCGAGCACGGTCTCGAGAAGCTGGTCCTTCCAGTTGTCGTTGTCGGCCAGGGTCGCGTCGGGCTCGTCGTGGGAGGAGTCCCCGGCGGACTCGGGCCGGGCGGCCGCTTCCGCGTTCTTCCTGGCGGCATTGCGCTTGCGGGTCTCGGCCGAGAACTCGGCGTGCAGTGGCCGGATCTGTTCCTCGGTGACCTCACGGCCCTTCGCCGTCACGCTCCACACCCCGCGGCGACTGTTGGTGAGCAGGCCCATTCCCTTGAGATAGGTCCGCGCCCAGGCCAGCCGATACTCGATCTCGGTGGTCGGGCCGTCACCGTGCAACACCGCCTGTGCCTGCGAGGACAGCTCCTCGCGTGCGATGACCGCGCTGTCGAGCTCGTCGTTCGAGGCCGAACCGCCGAGGGCGATTGCCGCCTGCAACGCGGGCCAGAGAAGATCGACATACCGCGGAACGAGGGCACTCATGCGGACCAGCATGCCCGACCGCGTCGGGCGCCCGGCAAGGGCCCCGAATTGCACCACCCGCGCACCTTCCCGACAATGGTTCGCGGCGCACGACCGGGCGCCGCGAACCTCACACACAGGGAGTGCACACCATGGATCTGGCGTTCCTCGCGGACCTCTTCGGAGCCTTCTCCGACCTCTTCTCGGCTCTCAGCTTCTTCCAGAGCCTGTCCTGATCGGCCCGTGAACGGCGCCCGCACCGCGAGGTACGGGCGCCGTTCACGTACAGGCGGCGAGCAGCCGGCGAGATCATTCCTCGCCGACCACGAACTCCACCCGGTCGACATCGACGTCCTGATCCTCGGGGTTGGCCGTTGCGGTCACCGTGATCCGGTCCCGCTCGACCCCGTCGTCGACGAGGGCGTCGACGACCGCCGTGGCCCGTTGTTCGGCGAGTTGCGCGGCGGCATCCGCGTCGTCCCCGCTCGCATACGTCTTGACCTCGATCGTGTCGTCGTTGGTTCCCAGTGCGGCAGCGACGGCACGAATCGTGGCTCCGCTGACCGTGGACAGTTCCGCAGTGTCCGCATCGAACGTCACCGGTGCGGCTTCGACCGCGGAGTTCACCGCGTCCTGGACAGCAGCCACAGCTGTGTCCCCGACACCCGTCTCCTCGGTCGTCGCCTCGGCCTCGGTGGTGTGGTCCGTGTGCTCCTGCGTCGTCGTGGTCGTGGCGGCGTCGTCCGAATCGTCGTCGGCGCACGCGGACGCGCCGACCAGCGCAATCGCCGACACCGCAGCCGCGGTCACCACTGCCTTGCGGGTTCTACCCATCATGAGAGCCTCCTCGTCGAGGTCGTACGGTCCCCTCCGGGGTATCCGCAATGTCCGATTCGGAAACCTCGGACACCGACGGGCCCGCCGGGCCGACCCTGAGCGCTCCGACTCAGGCGAGGGTGGCGTGCCAGACCACGGCCGCCGCCAGGGCCCCCAGACCGTTGAGCGACCAGTGCAGCGCGATGGGTGCGAGCAGGCTGCCGCTGCGTCGGCGCAGCCAGGTGAACACGAAACCGGCGGCCGCGGTCGCCAGCACGGCACCGGCCACACCGAGGACCTTGCCGAACACTCCCACACCGAGGAAGGCGGTGAGGCCCGCGTTCCCGGTGGTGAGACCGAGCGAGGAAGCAATGTGCCACAGGCCGAACAGCAGGGACCCCGCCGCGAACACCCCCCGCGCCCCGTACGCCCGCTCGAGAGTTCCGTGCAGGACACCGCGGAACGCCAGCTCTTCCGGAATGACCGTCTGCAGCGGGATGACGATCATCGACGCGATCAGTGCACCGGAGATCGTCGCGTAGCGGTCGGCCATGAAGAACGGCCTGGTCCACGGCAGAGCCACTCCGATCGCGATCACCGCGAGCACCAGGGCGACGGCTCCGAGCGCGTAGATCGACCCACGGCGCAGGTGCCGGGGTGACAGGCCCAGCTCAGCCCAGCCGAGGCCCCGCCGGCGGGTGAGGAGAAGGAGGACGACGGCCGCCGCGGGTACCGCCGCGACGCTCGCCCACACGGTCGTGAAATGTGCGACGAGATTGGTGGCGACGAGGACCGCGACGACCACCGCGATGTCGATGTAAGTCCTCGCGCGGCTGCGCCGCCGGGCCGAACGGTCGACCGAGCCGGACGCGGTTCCCGCTGCCACGGCCACGGCGGACGTCACCTCGGCGTGCCTGTCGACAGGACGGGCGGGAACTCTCTACAGCCGGAATACACCCCCTCGAGTGTACGGACGGCGACGGTACACCCCGGTGATACCGGACACCCGTCCCCCGGCTGCGAAACCGAACCCCGGTCCGGTCCGGTCCGGTTTGCCCCGCTAGCCTGAGCAGAACATCGACGCACCACATCGACACGCGTTCAGGAGATATGATGGCCGACTTCCTCTACGAGGACTTGCTGCCGATCGGGGAAGATCCCACCGAGTACCGGCTGCTCACGACCGAGGGCGTTTCCACCACCACAGGCCCCGACGGTCGTACGTTCCTCCAGGTCGAGCCCGAGGCGTTGCGTCTGCTCACCGAGACCGCACTGCACGATATCTCCCACTACCTGCGCACCGATCATCTGAAGCAGGTCGCGGGCATCCTGGACGACCCGGAGGCGTCGGACAACGACAAGTTCGTCGCACTCGACCTCCTCAAGAACGCGAACATCGCCGCAGCGGGTGTACTCCCGATGTGCCAGGACACCGGCACCGCGATCGTGATGGGCAAGCGTGGCCAGCAGGTGCTCACGCCCGGCGACGACGAGCGGTCCATCGCTCGCGGCGTGTACGACGCATTCACCCGGCTGAACCTGCGGTACTCGCAGAACGCCCCCCTGACGATGTGGGACGAGAAGAACACCGGCAACAACCTGCCCGCACAGATCGAGCTGTACGCGGACACCGCCCAGGGCCACGAGAACTCCTACAAGTTCCTGTTCATGGCCAAGGGCGGCGGATCGGCCAACAAGTCGTACCTGTACCAGGAGACGAAGGCGATCCTGAACCCGGACTCGATGATGCAGTTCCTCGAGGCCAAGATCCGCTCGCTCGGCACCGCGGCGTGCCCGCCGTACCACCTGGCGATCGTCGTCGGCGGCACCTCCGCCGAGTTCGCGCTCAAGACCGCGAAGTACGCCTCCGCGCACTACCTCGACGAGCTGCCCACCGAGGGCGCGATCACCGGTCGCGGGTTCCGGGACCACGAGCTCGAGAAGAAGGTCTTCGAACTCACCCAGAAGATCGGCATCGGCGCGCAGTTCGGCGGCAAGTACTTCTGCCACGACGTCCGCGTCGTCCGGCTCCCCCGCCACGGCGCCTCGCTGCCCGTCGCAATCGCCGTCTCATGCTCCGCGGACCGGCAGGCGAAGGCGAAGATCACCCCCGAGGGCGTGTTCCTCGAGCAGCTCGAGTTCCATCCGGGCCGGTTCCTGCCCGAGGTGACCGACTCCCAGCTCGACGCCGACACCGAGGGCATCTCCGGAACCGGCAAGGGCGCCGCGGTGAAGATCGACCTGACCAAGCCGATGCCGGAGATCCTCGCGGAGCTGTCCAAGCATCCCGTCAAGACCCGACTGTCGCTGACCGGTCCACTCGTCGTCGCGCGCGACATCGCACACGCGAAGATCAAGGAGCGTCTCGACGCGGGCGAGGAGATGCCGCAGTACCTCCGCGATCACCCCGTCTACTACGCCGGACCGGCGAAGACACCCGACGGCATGGCGTCGGGCTCGTTCGGGCCGACCACTGCCGGCCGGATGGACAGCTACGTCGAGCAGTTCCAGGCCGCGGGCGGGTCGATGGTCATGCTCGCCAAGGGCAATCGCTCGAAGCAGGTCACCGACGCCTGCAACACTCACGGCGGCTTCTACCTCGGTTCCATCGGCGGGCCGGCGGCACGCCTGGCTCTCGACTGCATCAAGCACGTCGAGGTCGTCGAGTACGAGGAACTCGGCATGGAAGCGGTCTGGAAGATCGACGTCGAGGACTTCCCCGCCTTCATCGTCGTGGACGACAAGGGCAACGACTTCTTCGCCCACACCGGCGAGGTCACGCTGACGGTCGGCAAGCGTCCCGGACTCTGACGCCCCGGGGCTCGGCGGGCTCGGGATCAGCCTGCCCCACCCGACGTCACAGGCGCTCCCCTTGTTGCACCGTGCTCCCGAAGGTTCGAGAGCACGGTGCACACGACGTCCGCGGATCGAGTGACGTTCTCCGGGTCTAGGTCCAGAGCACAGCGACGAGCACGTTGAGGACGGCCAGCCCGCCGACGACGTGCACCATGGTCGGGTTGCCCTCGTCCCGCTTCTGCTTGCCCCGGGTGATCTCGGCGAGCGTCACCACTACCAGGGAGACCACCAGCTTGACGGCGATCTTGGCGTGGTCGTAGTCCTTGTCCAAGGCTCCCTCGCCGAGACCGACGAGGATCAGGCCGGACAGGAACTGGATCCGTGCGCCCCAGACCACCAGTTCGGTGATTCGCGGCGCCTTCGCGACCGCCAGGTACCCGCCGACGAGCGCCGCGAGACCGAGCATGTGGACGACGACGAAGACGTTGTACAAAACAGACATATCTGGACCCTACCGACGGCGATTCGGCGGTCCGAACGAAGTGTTACCTTCCTTTGTCCCCTACCGTGCCAGGCGAATCCGTCTCTCGGACCACCCCGGCAGCCACGGCGGCGGACCGATACTTCTCGGCGAGACTCGCTGCCGTCTCGTGCGCGTTGAGCCCGCTCGGATTCGGGACCACCCACAGCTGCGCGCCCTCGAGATCGGCCTCCTGACGGCCGGCGGGCACCGTCTTGTGGCCGAATGCCGTGCGATACGCCGTGATCCCCGCGACCGCGACGACCCGTGGGCGCGCCCGCCGCACCACCGCCCGTAGACGTTCGCCTCCCGCCCGGAGCTCGGCCGGCGTCAACTCGTCCGCGCGGGCGGTCGCGCGCGGCACCAGGTTGGTGATCCCGACGCCCCGCTC
This sequence comes from Rhodococcus triatomae, assembly GCF_014217785.1. Taxonomy (NCBI): domain Bacteria; kingdom Bacillati; phylum Actinomycetota; class Actinomycetes; order Mycobacteriales; family Nocardiaceae; genus Rhodococcus; species Rhodococcus triatomae. The sequence continues at coordinate 841,348 of NZ_CP048814.1, forward strand.
GATCAACAGGTCGTGATCGGCATCGGACATCCCCGCCGACGGGTCGACGGGCCGCTCGATGATCCCCGCACGCAGCAGCGCCGGATAGAACCGGTTGCCCGGCCTCGCGAAGTGCGCTCCGGTCGCCGCCGTCCACAGGCCCGGGTTGATCCCGACGAAGAGCAGCCGGCAGTCCGGCCCGATCAGGTCGGGGACCTCGGCATCGCGGAACGACTCGAGGTGCGCGCGAGTGAATCCCATGCCCGCCAGTACAGCACCCGGGGGGCAGGGACCGTCACCGGGCTGCGTCCGCCATCAGCGTGTGCGCGACGAGTGCGTCGGCATGCCCGTGGCCCGGCCCGTGCTCGGATTTCAGCCACGCGACGATCTCCATGTGCTTGGTCTTCCCCCTCGCGCGGATCAGCTCGATCCAGTGCTCGACGGGCCGGTGCCGACCGCCCATTGCCACAGAAGGTGATGCAGAGCACACTCGATACATGCGCCCACGCCTGTTCGGCCGCAGAGCCGCGGCTCTTGCCACCGCCCTGCTCCTGTCTGCCGGGCTCGCCGTCCTCGAGGCCCCCGTCGCGCAGGCCGCGCCGGTGTGCCCCGGTGCCGGCCAGCCACCGGTACTCGTCGCCACCGTTCCGGGCGGGGTGCTCGAGGGGATGGCGGTGGACCGGCGCGGACGCCTGTACACCACGGACCTCGTCACCGGCCGGGTGTACCGCATCGACGCCCCTGGCGCCCCCGCCTACCCGATCGCGACGGTCCCGGACGGCGGGGCCGGTGGCCTCGCCTGGCATCCGGACGGATCCCTGCTGGTCGGATACGGTGCCGACGCCCGCGTGCTGGTGGGCGACGCACTCCTGCCCGGCGCCCTTGCGAAGCTGGATGTCGAGACCGGGGAACTGCGACCGTTCGCGAGTGGGTTGAGCGCCTCGAACGGGATCGCCGTGAGCCGGGAGGGCTGGGTATACGCCACCAACGACTTCGGCTCCCTCGTCGGGCAGGTGTCTCCGGACGGCGTGGTGAATCCCGCCTGGGCCTCGACACCGAGCGCCAACGGCGCGGCGCTCAGCGCCGACGGACGCTACCTGTACGTCGCCCACACATTCGCCGCCCCGGGCGTCAGCCGGATCCCGGTGTTCGCGCCCGCAGCGCAGGAACGGCTCGTCGACTTCGGCGGTCTCGATCTGTTCGCCGCGGCCGACGGGTTGATCCTGGACTCGCGCGATCGCCCGATCGTCCCGACCGACGTGAGCGGAGAGATCCTGCGAGTGGACGGACCGAACCAGTTCTGTGCCCTCGCCGGCGGACTTCCCCTCTCCAGCACGGTCACCTACGGGGCAGGCACCGAGGGATTCTCCGAGGGGCGGCTGTTCCGCGGCGGGTTCGACGGGGCGATCTACGAGATTCCCGGCGGATTCGACGGCTGACTCGCCCGGCCTCGTCCCGTGGACCTGCACAGAGTGTCGATCTGCTGCGGGCGGGGAACCTCGACTGGCACACTGATCCGCGGTCGGGATGCCATCAGCCGTGCCAATGCGAGGGGACTCGAATGAAGCACACTCGAACGAAACGGATCCGGCGGGCGACAGCTGCCGTGGCCGTCGGCGTCGCCGCGGTCACCGGTGTCGGCGCGGGACAGGCCGCCGCCACGCCGACACCGGCGACCATCGCGAACGGGATCCTGTCGATCACCCCCGCCTGCCAGGGCGTCATCGACGAACTGATCATCGCCTGCACCCATCTCGAGCTGCTCACCCCCTCGTTCCCGGTCATGCTGGATCTCAACCCGTTCGGCACACACATCGTCGTCCTCGGCGCCGGTTTGCACGACGACGGAACGATTCGGCCGGTCCTGGAACAGCGTCTGCGGGCCGCGCTGGCCACTGCGCAGCGCTACCCCACGGCCCCGATCGTCGTGACCGGCGGAGTCCCCCGCAACGGCGTCACCGAGGCCGGCGCCATGCGCGCGTGGCTCACCGCGAACGGCGTCCACCCCGGCCGGATCATCGAGGAACCCGCCTCCCGATCCACCGTCGAGAACGCCCGCTTCACCAACGACGTGCTCCTCGCCCGCCGCGCCACCGGCGCCGTCCTCGTCACCGACCGGGACCATCTGCAGCGCGCCATGATCAACTTCCGCCAGGCCGTGGACGCCAGGATCCCGATCGCCGGCGTCGTCGCCAACTGACCCTCGGCAGGATCGCCAGGAACTTCTCAGGATCTTCGCGGGGCACTCTCACCGGAGTCGGGCACGATGGTCGTATGGCCGAGGTGACCGTTCTGGCGGTCGGGGGCACCGGTGAGTCCTACCCCGACGACGACCGACTCGAAGTGTCCGGAATTCTGCGCGGCGTCGTCGACGCCCTCGACCCGCGGTTCGATGCCCGGTGGGTCGGCTACCCCGCCTCCTACGGGCCCGTGTCGCCGAGCGGGCTCAGCTATCGCGACAGCGTGGACGCCGGAGTGGAGCGGCTCGTCGCCCGGATCGAGGCCTCGTCGACGCCCGTCCTCCCGATCGGGTACTCGCAGGGCTGCACAGTCGTCCGGGAAGTGCTCGGCCGGATCGCGGACGGGCGGCTCCCCCGCGGGCCGGTGGTCGCCGCCGGGCTGATCTCGGATCCCCACCAGCCCGCCGACGTGGTCCGCGGGTGCTCCGGGAGCGGCGTCGCCGGCGCCGGGCCACCGACGCCGGACACCGTGCCGGTGCTCTGGGTCGCGCACCCTCGCGACATGATCTGCAATGCCGGGGACGACAGCCTGATCCGTGACGTCGCGGACCTCACCGCGTCGATGTCGCTGCGCACCACGCACACGTGGCGCCGGGACATCTGGGCGCTGCTGCGATCCAACGGTTTCCAGAATGCCCCCAAGACACGAGTGCACCCGGCGCAGTGGCGAACCGATCTGCGCCGGGTGCGTGCGGCGGCCGAGGAAGTCCTCGGCTACCTACCTCGACGAGTGGACTGGCACGGGGTGCGGATCACGAACCGCCGCGGCGGCAGGCATGTCGCCTACGCCACGGAGCCGCTCGACACGAGCGGGCTCACCGGCTGCCAGATCCTTGCCCAGTGGCTGCAGGTCCAGGCGACGTTCAGGCCCCGAGGACGGGAGCGAACGTACCGAACCACGCTTCCTTCAGGCGGTCCTGCCAGTAGGTCCACCAGTGGGTGCCCTGCGAGGTGATGTGCACCTGCGGGTTCACACCCGCGGCCTGGGCAGCGGCCACGAACATCCGGCTGCTGATTCCGGCAGCGGTTTCCAGCGGAACCATCTGCGCGAACTTGACCGGGTCGAACGACGAGCTGGCCGGGTTGACCGTGGGGTCACTCGACGGGGCGCCGCTGCCGGACGAGATGTACACGCCCTTGCCCTGAAGCTTGCCGACGTTGAGGATCGGGTCGTTGCGAGTCCAATCACCGAGCGGCCAGGTGCCCCACATGTTGGAGGCGCTGCCACCCATCTCCGCGACGGAGACCTGGATGCCCTGCGCGAAGCCGGGGCTGCTGACCACGGGGTAGCCGCTGAACGATCCCACGGCCTTGTAGAAGTCGGGGTTGTTGATCGCCAGGTTGAGCGCGGAGGTGCCGCTCATCGACAGTCCGGCGACCGCGTTGTTGACCCCGTCACTGCCGAACTGGTCGGCCATCACCGGAGGCAGTTCCTTGGTCAGGAACGTCTCCCACTTGTTGACGCCGAGGACCGGGTCCGGCTGCTGCCAGTCGGTGTAGAACGAGCCGCCGCCACCGAAGGGGATCACGACGTTGACGCGCTTGTCGGCGAAGAACTGCTCGACATCGGTCTCGATGAGCCAGCCGTTGTTGTTGTCCGGCGCGCGCAGGCCGTCGAGCAGGTACAGCGTCGGGGCCGGCCCGCCACCCGCAGCCTTGAGCACCTTGACCGGCACGGTCTTGTTCATCGCATTCGAGTGCACGTAGACCAGGGCGGAGTCGGCCTGGGCGACGCCACCTCCGGCGAAAACCGCGGTAAGCCCCGCTGCGAGTACTGCTACGAGACCCAGGACGAGCACCCGGGCACGGCGTATCACCTTCGACATCGACAATGTCCTTACAGATTCCGGTCCGACACGAATGACTCGGGTGAGAGTAACAGCCGGATAACTATCGGGCAGCACGGGTCACGAGATCGTCATCGGATCGCAAGCGAGGCGAACGGGAAGAAAAAACCGTTCGCGCGGTGTCGGTACCGAGCGGTAGGTTCTGACGCTGTCCGGTCCGAGCACCCTCGGGGTACCGGGCGGCCCCATCCGTCTCCCCCATCCGAAGGGCGTCTCCGTGACCGAATCCGTCCGACAGACCGACGAACCCGTCGCCGAGCAGCCGGGTCCGGTCGACGCCACTCGGATCGAGCGCCGGCACCTCCTGGTGATCGGGGTCCTCCTGGTCGCCAGCTTCGTGGTGATCCTCAACGAGACCGTGATGACCATCGCCATCCCGGTGCTGCAGACCGAGCTGGGCGTGCAGCCGAGCGTCGGCCAGTGGCTCACCACCGCGTTCATGCTCACCATGGCCGTCGTCATTCCGCTGACCGGCTACCTCATCCAGCGGGTCCCCACGCGGACCCTGTTCGTCCTGGCGATGTCGCTGTTCTCGGCCGGCACGCTGATCGCCTTCGGGGCACCGGGTTTCGGGGTGCTCCTGTTCGCCCGCATCGTCCAGGCGTCCGGCACCGCGATCATGCTGCCGCTGCTGATGACGACGATCATGACGCTCGTGCCTCCGGCGCGGCGCGGCGCGATGATGGGCAACATCTCGATCGTCATCGCCGTGGCCCCCGCGCTCGGCCCGACGGTCTCCGGCTTCATCCTCGATCATTTCGGCTGGCGGTGGATCTTCGGATTCGTCGCACCCATCGCGCTCGCAACCCTCGTACTGGGTGCGCGACTGGTGATTCCGGTGGCCGAGACGAGCGCCTCCCGGATCGATCTGCTGTCCGTGCCGCTCGCCGTGCTCGGGTTCGGTGGGCTCGTCTACGGCCTGGTGGGCATCGGAGAGTCGGCCGAGGCCGATTCCGCCGTCCCGGTGTGGGCCCCGTTCCTGGTCGGCGCGGTGGCGATGGCGGCGTTCGTCGCCCGCCAGATCCGGCTGCAGCGCGAGGACAGGGCACTGCTCGACCTGCGCGTGTTCGGTTCCCGTCAGTTCACGGTCGCCGTGGTGGCGATGCTGCTGGCGATGGCGACCATGATGGGCACGTTCATCATCGTCCCGTACTTCGCCCAGACCGTGCTCCTGTTCGATCCGCTGCAGACGGGCCTGCTCACCCTGCCCGGTGGCCTGCTCATGGGCCTCGCGGGGCCGATCGTCGGGCGCATCTACGACGTGCGCGGGCCGCGGGTCCTCGTCGTCCCGGGTGCGCTTCTCATCAGCCTCGGGGTGTGGATGCTCACCACCGTGAGCACCGGGACGTCGCTGTGGTGGCTGGTGCTGTCGAACATGGCGCTGTGCCTCGGCCTGGCCGCCACGTTCACGCCGTTGATGACGTCGGGACTGGGTTCGATCGACGCACACCTGTACTCGCACGGCTCCGCGGTGGTGGGCACGTTCCAGCAGGTCGCCGGTGCCGCGGGCACGGCCTTGTTCGTCACCGTGATGACCGTCGTCGCGGCCGGCTCGGGCCACCCGGCCGAGTCGCCGGAGGCGATCGTCGACGGCGTGCGCAGCGTGTTCCTCGTCGCCGGAGTGCTCTCGTTCGTGTTGATCGCGGCGTGTCTGTTCGTCCGCAAGCCCGCGGACGCCCAGGTGGTCAGCCACTGACGCGTGCGGCGAGGCGACCTCGCGGCAGGTGCGCGGCTCAGTAGATGGTGTGGACGACGGTGTTCGGCAGGTGCGGGAGGTCGGTGCCGAGGGTGAACTCGACCTCGCCCGACCCGACGTCGAGGTAGGACCCTGCGCGCTTCTACCTGGAGCATCGCCCGATTTGCCGGAAACCGTTACACGCCCCACGGGAACGCGAAAGCTACTCGCGTCCCCGTGGGGCGTGCAGTGGTGTCAGATCAGGACAGGCGCTCGAGCAGGTCGGTGCGCTGACGCGGACCCAGGCCCGAGAGGCGACGCGACTCGGCGATGCCGAGCTCCTCGATGATGCTGCGGGCCTTGACCTTGCCGACCTTGGGCAGCGACTCGAGCACGTAGAGAACCTTGGTCTTCCCGATCACCTCGTCCTTGTCGGCGCGTTCGAGAACGCCGGCAAACGATTCGCTCCCGGACTTGAGGCTGTCGCGCAGCTCCGCGCGGGCGCGGCGAGCGACGGCCGCCTTCTCGAGCGCCGCAGCGCGCTGTTCCGGCGTCAAGGTCGGCAATGCCATGAGAACTCCTAGTGGTTGGAAACTGGTCCTACCTGCGAACGTAGACCAGATCCGCACGTCGCAGGCGAACCTGCGCCGGTATGTCGCGAGTTCTCGCGCTGGTCGAGGCGTTGAACACACCCGAATGGCGGGCAGATCCGGCATTCCGGGCATTTTCTCGATACGCGCACTCTCCGGCACTTCCGCGCACGGTGCAGACTGCGCGGAAGTACCGCTAGGTGCGCGTACGTCGCACGGCGTCGTGCGCGTCGCACTGGCTGTAACCCGTGCGACGCTCCACAACCGGTGCGACGTGGTTCCCGGGACCCTTACTGCGCCCAGAGGACGGTGTCGACGGACCGCGGCGCCGCGGTCACCCGGGCAAGGTCAACGGCCAGTTCGAGGCATCGCGGCAGACCTTCCACGACGGACTGCCAGTTCTCGGTTCCTTCGACCACGTCGATGAAGTGCCCGTTGACGAGGTCGAACGTGATCGTTCGGTATGCCGGCGAGATCACGTGGCCGTTGTCGACCACCGCAGAGCGACGAATCATGGTGACGGCACGAACCTCCGACCAGGGTGTGAGCACTCCCCAGGTCACGAGTCCGCCCTCGGTGACATCGTCCACTGGCATCGCCGCCGGGCCCGCGCTCAGACGTCGAAGCGGAACTCGACCACGCCGCCGCACGTAGGACTATCTGCCCGCCGCGTCATCGAACCACGAACCGCGATGCCAGAGCCTCCGCTCGTGCTCGCGAGGGTCGGCGATCACGAGGTGGACGACGTCGAGGGCAGCGCCGGTGTCCTCTACCTCCCGGTGCCGAACACGTCGGCGGTCGTGAGGTCATCGAAGCTGGCGATCAGCCGGGCTCCGTCGTAGACCTCTGAACGATCGGCGAACACCCGCACCGTGCGGATGATGCCCGTGCCCTGAAGAAGCGACTCTCGCTCCGGATCGGACGGACCCGCGATGTGGATCGTGACCTCCATGCCGGGGCCGCCCGCGTCCGGCACGAAGGGGGCAATCGCGTCGAAGCCTCCGTACTGCTCACCGATCCTGTGCAAGATCTCGGCAACGAACGCTGTGGGGTCACGACGTGGGGTCGGCTCGGCTGCTCTGCGACGGAAGAGGTTCATGCTCCGATTCTCGCAGTCTCTGGGACAGAGATGGACCCGAGGGCATGGCAAGCTTCCTCGAAACCGTCGAACCCATGGCTGCTCGACTCGAGTACACCGAGACGCAGGAACCACCACGTCAGTCGCTAGAGCGAAAATCTGAACTCCACCACGTGCCCACACAGAGGGCCATTTGACTCAGTAGTGGTAGCGGGCCTGAAGAATCACGAGGTCCTCGTCGCCCACGAGGTACACCAGTCGCTGCTCATCGGTGATGCGCCGCGACCACGAGCCCTGCGCTCCGTACTTCAGTTGTTCGGGCTTGCCGATCCCGGAGAACGGTTCGCGCAGGCAGGCGTCGATGAGCGTGTTGATGCGCTTCAGGATCTTCCGGTCGGCGGTCTGCCAGTGCTTGTAGTCCTCCCAGGCCGACTCGTCCCAGACCAGACGCACTCAGGCTTCCTGGTCTACGCGATCGAGGTCGTGGACCTCGACCTTTCCACCGCGGGCACGGTCGTAGGCATCGAGCAGGCGGCGGGCGTTGGCCGGCGAGCGGAACAGGTAGGCAGTCTCCTGCCACGCGGCGTACTCGTCAGCCGGCATCAGAACGGCATTGCCCTTACGAGAGACGATCTCCACGGCATCACGGTCCGCATTCACTCGCTCGATGAGAGGGAACAGGGTCTTGCGCGCCTCGCTTGCGCTGATGGACATGATGAGAGCCTCCCCATTCGGACGAGTGGTACGTGTTCACGGTACCACTCATCGCTGTCGGGTCACATCGCGGGCCGCGTCCAGAGCAGTACCGCTGGCATCGTTCGATGGCTTCGAGAACATCGGCGACGCGCTGAGCGGGGTCGCGACTCACAGCGCGACTGCGTCGACGAGTGCCGAGGCCGAGATCGGTCGCTCGAGCAATTGGACGGGGAACACGTCGATGTCGTCCCGACCGAAGAGCGCCCGAGCCTCCTCCATCAGCCCGGAGGCCCGCATGAGCAGGTTCCCGTCCACCTCAGACGTTGAAGCGGAACTCCACCACGTCCCCGTCCTGCATGACGTAGTCCTTGCCCTCCATGCGCACCTTGCCCGCAGCCTTGGCGGCCGCCATCGATCCGGCGGCGATGAGGTCGTCGAAGGAGACGGTCTCGGCCTTGATGAATCCGCGCTCGAAATCGGTGTGGATGACGCCTGCGGCCTGCGGGGCGGTGTCGCCCTTGTGGATGGTCCAGGCGCGGGCTTCCTTCGGGCCGGCCGTGAGGTACGTCTGGAGCCCGAGGGTGTGGAAACCGGTGCGGGCCAGGGCGTGCAGGCCCGGCTCCGTCTGGCCGATGGACTCGAGCAGTTCGAGCGCCGACTCGTCGTCGAGTTCGAGCAGCTCCGCCTCCACCTTGGCGTCGAGGAACACCGCGTCCGCCGGGGCGACGGCCGCGCGCAGCTCGGCCTGCTTGTCCGCATCGGTGAGGACCGTCTCGTCGGCATTGAACACGTAGAGGAACGGCTTGGTCGTCATGAGGTTGAGCTCGCGCAGCAGCGCGAAATCGAGCTGGTCCTTCGCCCCGAAGAGCGTCTTGCCCTCCTCGAGGACAGCCTGCGCCTTGACGGCCTCCTCGTGCTGCGGCTTGAGTTCCTTGTTCTTCTTCGCTTCCTTCTCCAGCCGCGGCAGCGCCTTCTCCAGCGTCTGCATGTCCGCGAGGATCAGCTCGGTCTCGATGATCTCGATGTCCGCGAGCGGATCGATCTTGCCGTCGACGTGGATGACGTCGTCGTCGGCGAACACCCGGACCACCTGACAGATGGCATCGGCTTCACGGATGTTGGCGAGGAACTTGTTGCCCAGGCCGGCGCCCTCGGATGCGCCCTTGACGATGCCGGCGATGTCCACGAAGGACACCGTCGCCGGCACCAGCCGCTCCGAACCGAACACCTCGGCGAGCTCGCCCAACCGCGGGTCGGGCAGCTCCACCACCCCGACGTTCGGCTCGATCGTGGCGAACGGGTAGTTCGCCGCGAGGACGTCGTTCTTGGTCAGCGCGTTGAAAAGGGTCGACTTGCCGACGTTGGGAAGTCCGACGATTCCGAGGGTAAGGCTCACGGTCGTTGGATTCTACGGCGTTCGCGAGCCCCTGCCGAACCTGCGTCCGGTCACCACGAGTTCGAGGACGATCCCACCGAAGCCACCATCGCGATGATCACGAACACGTACAGCAGGATGAACAAGGCCATCCCGATGACGAAGATCCACAGCGCGATCTTGCCGAGGGTCTTCACCCGGTCGGACGCGTACTGCGCGCCCTGGTAGTCCCCCATCGCCCACTTGGGGTAGATGTCGTGCAGGTGGTTGAACGCCGCGAATGCCACCGGCCAGAAGAAGATGAGCGCGGCCGCGGCCCATCCCGCGTTGCGCGGCGGAAGCGGCACCCCGGTCGACGACACCGGGACGGATGCCGTCGCGGTGGACGCGTACCCGTACTGGGACGCCTGCTGACCGTACGGGGCGCTCTGTCCGTACTGCGCAGACTGCCCGTACTGCCCGTACTGCGGCTGCGGCTGCGCCTGAGGCTGTGCCTGTTCCTGCTGCTGTGCCTGTGTCTGGTCCTGCCCGGCCGACGCGGTCTGACCGTACTGCGGCTGCGCACTCGGCTGTCCGTACGAATACTGCTGCGTATTCTGGTCGCCCGCACCGTACGCCGGATACTGCGGATACCCGCTCGACCCGTACTGCTCCCCGGAGCCCGACTTCGGGTCCTGCGGTGTCTCAGACATGAATTCCCCCTCGTATCCGTAACAAGTCGTGACGAACCTAGCGGATCGGCAACCCGGCCGCTAACCCGACATCCCGGCCCGAGAGCGTCGGACACCACACCGCAGATGCTCGCGGCGCACGGCCCCTTCCTCAGTACCATCAGGTCGAGCCGGGCACACCCTGCCCGGCGAACGGAGGGATGATCTGTGACCCAGCAGCAACAGCACGTGCCCCATCCGGTCGAATCGGCGAAACCCGATCGCGGCCAGTTGATCGGTATCGGCGGCATGTGGCTGGCGAAGTGGTCGCTGATCGTGGTGGCCATCGCGGCCGGGGCCTGGGTGCTGGGATGGGTCCTCGAGGAACTCTGGGTCATCGTCCTGCCGGTGCTCCTCGCGATCGTCGTCTCCACCGTGCTGTGGCCACCCACCCGCGGAATGATGAAGCGCGGCGTCCCGCCCGCCGCGGCGGCAGCCCTCACGCTCGTACTCGCCTTCGGGGTCGGTGCGGGAATCATCGCCGGCATCGTCCCGTCCGTGGTCAATCAGGCCCCGGAGCTCGCCGACCAGGCCAGCCAGGGCATCCAGCAGGTCCAGGACTGGCTCCAGGGCCCGCCGATCAACCTGCGGGACGAGCAGATCGACGAGGCCGTCAACGTCGTCGTGACGAAGGTGCAGGAAAGCGGCTCGGTCATCGCCTCCGGCGTGTTCACCGGCGTGAGCACCGCGGGATCGATGCTGATCACCCTCGCCCTCGTCCTGGTGCTCACCTTCTTCTTCATCAAGGACGGCCCGCGGTTCATCCCGTGGGTCCACGTGGTCGGCGGCGGACGCGCGGGGCGCCACGTGGAGGCGGTCCTGGTCCGCATGTGGGACACGCTCGGCGGGTTCATCCGGACCCAGGCGGTGGTGAGTTTCATCGATGCCCTCTTCATCGGCATCGGGCTGCTGATCCTCGGCGTCCCTCTCGCCCCGGTACTGGCGATCCTCACCTTCATCGCCGGGTTCATCCCCATCGTCGGTGCGTTCGTCGCGGGTGCGCTGGCTGTGCTGGTCGCGCTCGTCGCGAACGGCTTCACCACCGCTCTGATCGTGCTCGCGCTGATCATCGCCGTGCAGCAGATCGAAGGCAACGTGCTGCAGCCGGTGCTGCAGAGCAAGAGCATGAAGCTGCACGCGGTGGTGGTGCTCCTCTCGGTGACGGCCGGTGGTTCGGTGTTCGGCATCGTCGGAGCCTTCCTCGCCGTGCCGGCCGCCGCGGTCGCCGCAGTGCTGGTGCGCTACATCGGCGAACAGATCGACGAACGCGTCGCCGATTCGGAACCGAAGATGAGCGACCTCGACGAGCTGGAGACCGTCCCGAGTTCGGACGACGACACCTCCGACGAGGAACCTGCCGAGGACGACGAGCGCTCCTGACGCTCGGATCCGGTCGGCCGGGGCATCAGCTCGGCTGGGGCATCAGCCCGCGATCATCTCCAGGTGGGACCCGCCCCGGCCGCGGACGACGTGCAACCGGGACGGAATGCGCTGACGCATCTCGTCCACGTGGCTGACGATGCCGACGACACGGCCCCCGTCCCGTAGCTCGTCGAGCACGCCCATCACCGAATCGAGGGTGTCGGCGTCGAGGGTGCCGAATCCCTCGTCGATGAACATCGTGTCGAGCACGACTCCCCCGGATTCGGCGGCGACCACATCGGCGAGGCCGAGCGCCAGCGCGAGCGACGCGAGGAACGACTCTCCGCCGGACAGCGTCTTCGCCGAGCGCACCGCTCCGGTGAAGTCGTCCCGGATGTCCAGGCCGAGGCCGCCGCGTTTCCCGCGTGCACCGGCCTCGTCCGAGTGGACGAACTCGTAACGCCCGCCGGACATCCGGCGCAGCCGGACCGACGCGGACGCGGCGACTTCCTCCAGGCGCGCCGCCAGGACATAGGAACGCAACGACATCTTCCGGGTGTTCGCACCCCGCCCGGCGATGACCTCCGCCAACGCCGCCAACTGCTCGTGGGTAGCCCGTACCGGCTCGGCCGCGATGAGCGCGCGCCGCAACTGTGCGACGAAACGCTCCAGATCAGCGAGCCGGCGGTCGCACTCGGCGGCGGCGGCGATGGCCGCCGCCTCGACGGAGTCGGCCTCATTCTGCCGCGCTACCGCCGCGTCGAGGTCGACCGGGGGAATGTCGGTGAGGGACCGGACATCCGGTTCCGCCAACACCGCTCGGGCCGCCGCCTCGGCATCGCGGGCGGCAGCGAGTGTGTGTTCGACGTGCTCGAGCCGCTCCTGCTCACGCACCGCGGCGAGCGCCTCCTCGACCGACTCGAACCCGGACTCCGCCGCAGCGGCGCGGACCTGCGCGGACTGTTCCTCGGCGGCTTCCGCGTGGCGATGTGCGTCGTCGCGGGCGTCCCCGAGCGTCGACGCCAGGTGGGCGAGCCGCTCGAGCCGCGCCCTCCGCGCGGACACGGACGGGTCGTCGCCGGCGACACCTCGGAGGCGTTCACGAACGGCCTCGACCCGCTCGCGGCGCGCGTCGACCTGTTCCGACAGGGCAGCGACCTCCACCGCGATCGCGGCTCGGCGCTCCGTCAGCCGGGTGTGCTCGGCGGTGGCCGCGGCCACCGCGTTCGCGCGGCTGTCGGCAGCGGCGGCCTCCTCCTCGGCTCGCTCGTAGGCGGCAGTGGCGGATTCGAGCTCTTCCCGCGCGGTCTCCGGGTCGCGATCACCGCCGCGCTCGGCCACCTGATCGACGGCGCGTCGCGCCGCGGCCGCCGCGTCGACGGCGCGCGTGCACGCGGCTTCCGCCTCCCGTTCCCGGGCACGGGCCCGGTTCTCGTCGTCCGCGGTGACCGGTGCGGCGTCGCCTCCCGCCGGTGCCGGATGTTCGGTGGCCCCGCACACCGCGCACGGCGACCCCTCTTCGAGGGTGGCCGCCAACTCGGCCGCCATCCCGTCGATCCGCTGCTGCACCAGATCCAGCCAGTGCTCGCGCGCGTCGTTCCAGCCCTGGCGACGCTCCTCCACTACGGCGCTCGTCGCATCGGCCTCCGCCACCCGGGTGCGCCACTCGACCACTGCCCGGGCCGCCTCCGCCGCGCGGTCACGGTCGCGGTGCAACCCGGGCAGGAGGGCGGCGGCCTTCTCCGCTTCCTCGAGATGGCGCCGGGCCTTCTCGAGCGTGTCGGGAATCCGCGACAGTCCGTCCTCGACCCGATCGGCTTCGACACCGAGCTTCCCACGGCGGGAGGACAATTCGAGGATCTCGTGGTCGATCCGGTCGGCTTCCTCGGCCTCGGCGACGGCAGCGTCGAGGCGAACCGTCTCGTCCTGCCACTGCCGGACCGTCTGCCGGATCCGAACCCGGGACTCCTCCGTGGGCGGCCAGGAGAGAGTGCCCAGAAGACTGCCCGCACCGGGAACGCCCGACAGCTCGGCCTCGACCTCCTCGACTCGCCGGCGCGCCGCCTGTGCGCGAGTGCGTACCCGCGAGGCGTCGGCCTCCGCCTTCGCGACCGGCACCGCGGCCCGCGCCGCCGCGGCTTCCGCCGCCATCGCCTCTCGGTCGTCACTGGTCCGGGCGAGCCGCTCGAGCTCGGCGGTGGCCCTGTCCCGACGCGTCTGCAGGTCGTGCACCCGCCGGGCCTCGGCCAGCGCGGCGTCGGCGGCGCGCGCGTGCGCACCCGCATCCGCGAGTGCGGCTGCGGCGGCGTCCCGGGCCGTCCCACACTCGTCGATCAACTTCTCCGCCCACCGCAATGGATCGGCATCGGCGCCGGCCTCGAGCCCCGCCGTCGCCGCGACCTTCGCGGTGATCACCTCGATCTCGCGCAACCGCTCGTCGAGGGCCCGCGCGCTGTCCTTGCGGCGCTGGGCGAACCAGTCCTCCACGCTGCCGAAACGGGTGGTGTCGAACAGCCGTTCCAGTAGCACCCCCCGCTCGTCGCTGTCCGCCCTCAGGAAGCGGGCGAACTCCCCCTGCGGCAGCAACACCACCTGGAAGAACTGGTCCGCATTCATTCCGACGAGCCGGCCGACCTCCTCGGCGATGTCCGGTATGCGGGACAGATTCTCCCCGGCGCCGTCCAACCAGGTCAGCGTCGCCTTCGCGTTCTCGACGATCGAACCGGTGCCCCGCTTCTTGGGCCGGCTGTACTCCGGGCTGCGGATCACCCGCAGCCGCCGCCCGCCGATGGTCGCCTCCAGCGACACGGTGGGGACGCTTCCGGTGGGCGCATGGTCCGACAGCAGCCGCTTGCCCTCCCGCCGGGCGCCCGGCACCGTTCCGTACAGCGCGAAGGCCACCGCGTCGAGAACCGTCGTCTTTCCGGCACCGGTCTGACCGTGCAGCAGGAAGAGCCCGTCCGCACCCAGCGCGTCGAAGTCGACGCGGACGGTATCGGCGAACGGGCCGAACGCGGTGATCTCGAGCGCGTGCAGCCTCACGCCGTCTCCGCCCGCGCCGACTCCGCGGCGACCTCACCCACCCGCGCCGCCGCGGCGAGGGCCTCCTCGACCCAGCGGATGTCGGCGTCCGTCGGCTCGTCACGCACGTCGGTGAGGAAGGACCGTGCGATGTCCAGATCGCTGCGCCCGTGCACCTTCTCGCGGTACCGGAGCAGGTCGTCACCCTCGGGTCGCTGCCATTCCAGGTGCACCGCGTGCGGGAACCGCCTGCGCAACGTACGCATGGCATCGACCGGACGTTGCCGGTCGGTGAGCACCGCGGAGACGTAGTCGTCCTCCACTGCGGCATACCGGTCTGAGGCGAGCAACTCCTCGACCGTGCCGGTGATCCGGCTGAGCCCGCGCACCACCGGCAGATCCACCTGCTCGACACCACGCAGGCCCTCCTGGTCGACGTCGACCACCAGGACCGCCTTGCGATGGGTGCGCTCGCCGAACGAATAGGGCAACGGTGAACCCGAGTAGCGGACGCCCGTACGGAGCGTCTGCGGCGAGTGCAGGTGCCCGAGCGCCACGTAGTCGACCCCGTCGAACGACGACGCGGGCACCGTCTCGACCCCGCCGACCGAGATGGAGCGTTCGGAGCCGGTGGCCTCCGCACCCACGACGAAGGCGTGCGCGAGAACGATCGAGCGGGCGCCCGGCTCGCGACTGTCGAGGTCGGCACGCACCCGGCTCATCGCCGCATCGAGGATCTCGGCGTGCGATCGCGCCGTGGGCACCCCCAGCTCGGCGCGGGTGATCTCCGGTTCCAGATACGGGATGCCGTAGAAGAGGACCGGCCCGTGATCGTCCCGGAGAACCACCGGATCGGCCACGGCGGACACCCGGGTGAGCAGATGCAGGCCGCCGGCCGCGGTGAACGCGGAACCGGCGCCCAGCCGGGTGGCCGAATCGTGGTTGCCGGACGTGGCGATGATCACCGCACCCGCCCTGCGGATCGCCTCGAACCCACGCTGGCACACGGCCACCGCATCGGCGCTGGGGATCGACCTGTCGTACACGTCACCGGGGACCACGACGACGTCGACACCGCGCTCGGCCACCACTGCGGCGATGTGCCCGAGAATCTGCTCCTGATCTGCGAGGAGATCGACACCGTGGAACGTGCGGCCGATGTGCCAGTCGCTGGTGTGCAAGATCCTCATGGTTGCAGAACGGTAGAGCACGGGACCGACAGGCTCGGGGACCGCGCGGGCGCGTCGGACGGTTCTCCCGCATTCCGGAACGCGGACGGCCGCGGCCGCCGAGTCGGGACGAATCGGACGACACTCCCCCGTTCTCCCGGCACGCCGACGGATCAGCGGCCCTCGTTGCCGCTACTGTCGTTTGCGTGTCAGCTAACCAACGCGCCCGTTCGGGGGTGCCACTCGACAGCCGGTCGACGCTCCCGGGGGTACCCGGGCTCCCGTGGTGGGGCGTGGTCGCGGTCGCGGCGGGCCTGAGCGCCGTCGGATTCGCCATCGACGCGGTCCGGGGCAACGAGCTGACGACGACGTTCTCGGCGTTCTACGTGCTCGGCTGCATCCTGGCCGTTCTGGTCGCGGCGAACCGGGCGCTGTTCACCGCGATGGTCCAACCACCGCTGATCCTCTTCGCCGGCGTCCCGATCGGGCAGTTCGTCCTCGCGGACGGATCGAGTCTCGCGTTGCGGGATCTCGCGATCAACATCGCCTACCCGCTCGTCGACCGATTTCCGGTGATGCTCGTCACCACGGTGCTCACTCTCGCGATCGGGGGCTCCCGGCTCTTCCTGCTCGGTGGGCGGCGCACCGGGCCCAGCCGCCGCTCCGGCAGCAGGAACTCGGATCGACGCGAGCCGGCGCAGCGGCGTTCCTCGGCGGACCGGCGCGGCACGTCCCGCTCCTCGTCCACTCGCGAGAGCGCCCGGGCGACGGCCACCCGCACGTCGCGGCGGGTACGCGAGGAGGAACCGGCTGCCGAGGTACCGGCCCGGCCGCGGCGCCGACCCGCTCCCCCGGTGGACGCCCCCCGGCGGCCGGTGGACGACCCTCGGCGGCCCGTCGACGCCGGCCCCAGGCCGCAGCCGCGGCGGACACCGCGCCCCCCGGTTCCCGGGGCGCCGGGAGATCCTCGTCGTGCGCCGGACCAGCGCCGTGCGCCCGAACCGCGCCGGGCGCCCGAACCGCGCCGGGCTCCGGAGCCGCGCCTGCGACCGGATCCCCGTGCCGATCGTTCGCCGTTCGACGAGCGGCCCTTCGACGACGTCCCCGCCCATCCGGTCCCCCGGGTGCGGTATCGGGATCGGCGCGAGTCACCGTTCGAGCCGGACGGTCGCTGACCGCCCGCCACCCGGGAACCTCTTCCAGGGAACCGCTACCCGGAACGCCGGGCGGCGCGCAGTTCGCGCGGCAGCGCGAAGACCAGCGTCTCGTTCGCGGTGGTGACCGACTGGACGTCGGCGAAACCGTGCTCGGCGAGCAGATCCACCACGCCGCGGACCAGGATCTCCGGCACCGAGGCACCGGAGGTGATGCCCACCGTGTGCACACCCTCGAGCCAGGCCAGGTCCACCTCGCGCGCGTAATCGACCAGGTAGGACGCCTTCGCTCCCGCCCCCAACGCCACCTCGACGAGCCGCACGGAGTTGGACGAGTTGCGTGAGCCGACGACGATCACCAGATCGCACTCCGGGGCCATCGCCTTGACCGCGACCTGCCGGTTCTGGGTGGCGTAGCAGATGTCGTCGCTCGGCGGATCCTGCAAGCTCGGGAACCGCTCACGCAGCCGGGCGACCGTCTGCATCGTCTCGTCGACGCTGAGCGTGGTCTGGGACAGCCAGATCACCTTCGACTCGTCCCGGACGGTCACGTCGTCCACGGAATCGGGGCCGTCGACGAGTTGGACGTGGTCGGGCGCCTCACCGGCGGTGCCCTCGACCTCCTCGTGGCCCTCGTGGCCGATGAGCAGGATGTCGTAGTCGTCGCGAGCGAACCGCTTGGCTTCCTGGTGCACCTTGGTGACCAGCGGGCAGGTGGCGTCGATGGTCCGCAGGTTCCGCTCGGCGGCCGCGGTGTGCACCGCGGGCGAGACCCCGTGCGCGGAGAACACCAGCAATGCGCCCTCGGGTACCTCGTCGGTCTCGTCGACGAACACGACGCCCTGCTCGGTGAGCGTTTCCACGACGTGCCGGTTGTGCACGATCTCCTTGCGCACGTAGATGGGCGCGCCGTGCTTGTCGAGCGCCTTCTCGACCGTCTCGACGGCGCGGTCGACGCCCGCGCAGTAGCCGCGTGGCTCGGCCAGCAGAACGCGCTTGGCACCGGTACGGGGACCGGAGCCCGCCGTACGGGCGATACCGACGTTGAGGGGAACAGCCGAAGTCATGCCTCCCAGGGTACGGGCCGACCCCGGAGCCGAGCAGCACACGGCCCGTCAACTACCCAAAACGCCCGTCGTCGGGCAGGCTGTGACCATGATCCGTCCACCTTTCGCGGCCCGCGTCGCGGCCGGTATCGCCGTGACCGCGGTCGAAGAGGCCAGAAAACTGCCCACCACCGCGGCCACCATGCCGATGACGGCCGTGAGCCAGGTCCTGCAGACCACGATGCGGGTCCAGCAGACGATGACCGCGCTCGCGATCAAGGGCGACCACGCGTTCGAGCTGCTGCACTGGACCCGCGAGTCCGAGCAGCCGGAGTGGGCGGTCTTCGACGAGGACGGCGCGGACGCCGCCGCCCCGGCCGACGCGACGGCGTCCGTCACCACGAGCGGTGACGAGCCGGCCACCGACAAGTCGCCGGGCCATTTCGCGCTCTACTCGCTCAGCCCGGAGGACGCGCCCTCGGCGGACGAGGGCAACGGCGCGACACCCGCGGCGGAGACGCCCGAGATCGTCACGTATCTCGACTACGAGTCACTCACTCTCGCGCAGTTGCGGGCTCGCCTGAAGACGCTGTCCGTCGAGGACCTCACGGCCCTGCTCGAGTTCGAGGACACGACGCTGGCGCGGGCACCGTTCCAGACGATGATCACGAACCGGATCACCACCGCCAAGGCCAAGTGAGTTCACCCGCTCCCAATTCGGCCGAGCATCCGTGGCCGGTCCGGTCCGTCTCGGCGAAGGTCGCCCAGTGGATCGACCGCCTGGGCAGTATCTGGGTGGAGGGACAGATCACCCAGATCAACTCCCGTCCCGGAACCCGCACGGCGTTCCTGGTGGTGCGGGACCCGTCGGTGGACATGTCCCTGTCGGTGACGTGCTCGCCGCAGTTGTTGCAGTCGCTGCCGGTGCCGCTCACGGAGGGTAGCCAGGTCGTCCTGTTCGGCAAGCTGTCGTTCTACACCGGTCGCGGGTCGGTCTCCTTGCGTGTCACCGAGATCCGTGCGGTCGGGGTCGGCGAGCTCCTCGCCCGGATCGAACGGCTCCGGGCGCTCCTCGCTGCGGAAGGCCTGTTCGACGCCCGGCTCAAACGGCCCGTTCCGTTCCTTCCCGGCACGATCGGCCTGATCACCGGCCGCGCGAGTGCCGCCGAACGCGATGTGCTGAGCGTCGCCGGGCGACGATGGCCCGCAGTACGTTTCGAGATCCGCAACACCCCGGTCCAGGGCCCCGCAGCGGTGCCGCAGATGCTCGAGGCACTCCGCGAACTCGATGCCGACCCGCACGTCGACGTCATCGTCCTGGCCCGCGGCGGCGGCAGCGTCGAGGATCTGTTGCCGTTCTCGGACGAGGCGCTGTGCCGGGCCGTCTCGGCGTGCCGGACACCGGTGGTCAGCGCGGTGGGTCACGAGCCGGACAGCCCGCTGAGCGACCATGTCGCCGACCTGCGCGCGGCGACACCCACGGACGCCGCCAAGCTCCTGGTCCCCGACGCGGCCGCCGAGCAGGCCACGGTCACCGAACTGCGCGGCCGCGCGGCCGCCGCGCTGCGCAACTGGGTCCAGCGCGAATCCCGCCACCTGGCGCAACTGCGCAGCCGACCTGCGCTGGCGGATCCGCTGCAGGGACTCACCCGGCGCGTGGAGGAGGTCGAGCGCCTGCGCGATCACGGACGTCGGGCGGTCACCCGCTCGATCGACACGGAACACCGGACCACCGAACACCTGCGTGCCCGGCTCACCACGCTCGGCCCGGCCGCCACGCTCGCGCGCGGCTACGCCGTCGTGCAGCGTATGGTCCCCGACGGTGACGCCGAGGTCCTGCGGTCGAGAGACGACGCCCCGGTGGGAACACAGGTACGCATTCGTGTCGCCGACGGCGCCCTCCGCGCCGCGGTGATCGGAAAGGACACATGAGATGACCGGATCGGGCGAGGAGATCCCCGCGGCGCAACTCGGCTACGAGGCAGCACGGGACGAACTCGTCGACGTCGTCCGCGTACTCGAGCAGGGCGGGCTCGACCTGGATGCGTCGCTGGCCCTGTGGGAACGGGGCGAAGCCCTGGCCAACCGGTGCGAGGAGCATCTCGCGGGGGCCCGCAGGCGGGTCGAGGACGCGATCTCCCACGGCGAGCAGCAGGAGGACTCGGCCGGCGAATGACGCCGCCGACGGTGGCGTGCGCGCCACCGCAACAGGGGCCCGCAGGCTACCGACAGGGGTTCGGTGCGCTGATGTGCTGAAGGCATGACCCCGACGACAGGCACGCCCCCCACGACGCCGCCCCGACCCGGCGGCTCCCGGTCCCGCCGGGACACCCGCGGCATTCTCTGGTTTCTGACTCTCGCGTTCCTCGGCGCATGGATTCCGTGGGCCCTGGTCGGCCTGAGCGGACACTCCATGGACGACCCGGTGATCCAGCTGGCGACGGCGGCGTTCGTGCCCGCACTCGCCGCGATCGTCGTCCGTCGCTGGATCACGCGTGAAGGGTTCACCGACGCCGGGAACCGACTGCGGCTGCGGCAGTCCTGGCCCTACTACCTCCTCGCCGTGATGCTTCCGATGGTGGTTCTCGTCCTCGCCGTCGTGCTCGCCGTCGCCACCGGTGCCGCGACCGTGTCGGTCGGCGCCGGAGAGATCCTCTTCCTGCTCGCCGCGCCTCTGGTGATCGTGGTGGCGGCACCGATCTTCTGGGGCGAGGAGTTCGGGTGGACCGCCTACCTCAGAGACCGGCTGGTGCCCGGCCGCCCCGTCGCCACCACCTTCGCGACCGGGGTGGTGTGGGGGATCTGGCACTGGCCGCTGCCCTGGGTCGGCTACTTCGGCGGCGGGCTCTCCCCCACCGCGGCACTGGTGAGCATGGTGCTGTGGATCCCGCTCAGCGTCCTGCTCGAATTCCTCATCGGCTGGCTGTGGATGCGCAGCGGATCGGTGTGGCCGCCGGCGATGATGCATGCCGGCAGCAACCTGGTGGTCGCGATGGGCATCGGGTACGTGCTGACGCAATCCGGCGTGGACGACACCGAGGCCGGCGCGATGACACTGTCGACGTTGCTGATGTGTGCCGCAATGCTGCCGGTCGTGCTCGTGATCATCGGGACCCACCGGATGCGGACGCCTCGACCACCTGTGCCGCCTGTCGCCGTACGGGATTCCGGCGCACCCAGCACACTCGGGTCATGAACGACGCTCCTCCCGTCACGGCTCTGTCGACGGCGCTCGGAACACCGAGGTACCTGGTGTCCACCTGGCCGTGGCGGGCGCTGCTCTTCACGATCCTCGGCGCACCCGTGGCGCTGATCGTGCTGGGCGCCGCGGTGCCGGCGGCACTGGTGAGCCTCCTGCCGTCCGGTCGGCAGGCTCTGTGGTCGCCGATGTTCCAGGTCGAGGCGGGACGAATCGGGATCGTCGACCCGGCTCTCGGCGAACGCCTCACCGCAGAGGTACGCGAGAGTACCGCGCATCGCCGCGGCCCGGCGCCTCGCGAGGTGGTCTATCTGATCCTGATGGGCGTGCACACCGTCGTCGGAGCACTCGGCGCGTTCTTCGGGGTGATCGTGACGGCCGGGCTGCTCGTCGCGCCGCTGCTCGTCCCTCAGGATCGGATCGACGTCGGCCCGTGGTTGATCGACTCCGCCGCGGAGAGCTGGGCCGCTGCCGCCGCCGGACTGGTGGCGATCGTCGTCACCGCGTACGCCCTGGGCGCCTGGTCCGAGTTCGGCGCGATTCTCGCGCGGCAGACCCTCACCGCGGAGACTCGGCGGCTCCGCGAGGAAGTGCGCCGCCTCGATGTCGTGCGTACCGGACTGCTCGACGCCGGGGACGCCGAACTGGGAATGCTCGAGGCGGAACTACACGACCGTGTGCAGCATCGTCTCGTGGCACTGTCGATGTCCCTCGGTCTCGCCGAGTCCCGCGACACCGAAGGCCCCGTCGGCGCTCTGGCCAGGGATGCGCGACGGCAGGTCGAGGACGCCCTCGCCGAGTTGCGCGCGGTGATCCGCGGGACCATGCCGCCGGTGCTCGCCGATCACGGACTGCGCGCGGCGCTCGTCGACCTGGTCGCCGAACTGCCGTTTCCGGTGGACGTCGACCTCCGTGGTCCACTCGGCTCGCTGCCACCGCGAGTGCAACGCATTTCCTACTCGGTGGTGTCGGAAGCCCTGACCAACGTGGCGAAGCACGCGTCCGCGAGGGAGGCCCGCATCGACGGGATCGTGGACGGCGGCCGCTGGCGGCTGACCGTCACCGACGACGGCCGGGGCGGAGCGGATGCCTCGGCGGGGCGCGGGCTCACGCGGCTGGCGCTCCGCGTCGCCGGTGCGGACGGCAGAATGTGGGTCGACAGCCCCGTCGGCGGGCCGACGACCATCGGAATGGAGTGCCGGATCGATGACACCGGAGGCTAGTCCGTCGCTGCGGATCGCCGTCGCCGACGACAGCCCCCTGCTGCGGGCCGGCGTCGAAGCGGTGATCGAATCGGCGGGACACGTGGTCTGCGGAAGCGCCACCGATGCCGACATCCTCGTCGATGTCGTCTCGGCCACCGCGCCGGACCTCGTGATCACCGACGTCCGGATGCCACCGACCCATACCGACGAAGGCCTGCGGGCCGCCGCCACGCTGCGCCGCAACCATCCCGGCCTGCCCGTCGTGGTCCTGTCCCAGTACATCTCGGTGGCCTATCTGGGTGAGCTTCTCGACCGGAGCGAGGGCGGGGCGATCGGCTATCTCCTCAAGGACCGGGTGGGCCACGTCCGGCACTTCGTCGAGTCCGTCGAGGCCGTCGCCGGCGGGGCGACGATCGTCGATCCGGACGTCGTCCGGGCCCTGGTCGGCCGCTCCCGGCGCGGTGGGCTGCGCGAGTTGACCCCGCGCGAACGCGAGGTGCTCGCCCTCATGGCGGAGGGGCAGACGAACGCCGGCATCGCGCGGACACTGGTCGTCTCCGAGGGCGCCGTGCGCAAGCACGTCGGGGCGATCTTCGCCAAGCTCCCCGTCGACGGCGGCGACCGTCGGGTACGCGCCGTGCTGTCCTATCTCCGCGAGGCCGGGAACTGACACGCCCCCGGAGCACGGGTCGCGGGAGCGTCAGTCGTTCAGAATCTCCGCATCCGAGACGGCTGTGGCCAGGGTGACGAAGGATTCCTCGTCGGCGCTGCCGGTCAGCAGCAACCGGACGTCGCCGAAATCGGAGACCCAGATGGGTTCGACCCCGTCACCGCCGTAGACGACCCAGTGCCGGCCCGCGATCTCCTCGGCGCCGGACGCGGTCCGCGGCCCACCGGCGACGAAGGACACGAGCGCGCTCTCCCCCGCCTCACTCTGGGTCAACTGGATGTAGCGTCCGGGCGGGGTGATGAACCCGACGGTGCTCGAGTCGCCCCCGTACTCGCCGGTCACGACGCTGCGACTACCCGAATTGGGCGTCCAGCCCTCGGGAGTCTCCGGGTGGCGGACCGGGAAGTCCAGATCCTGCGAGTCGTACTTCAGTGCGGCGTCCAGGTCGAAGCTGGGAACCGGGCCTGCGGTGGGGCCACCGGGACTGAACGAGCACTGGCTGGCGATTCCGGCGAGCAGGATGCAGCACAGCGCGAGCGGAATGAGCGACCACAGCATGTCGCGGTTGTTCTGCAGGATGCGGGGTTTTTCGGAGGCCACGGGTACCAGTATCCAGTGTCGGCGAGCGGCGGTGTGCCGCGGGCGGTGACGAGGGTGACCCAGGCCGCTCGCCCCGGCTCGACCCACACGCTCTCGTCGCGGCCCATTCTGCGAGAATCGGCCCCGAAGACCACCGGCCGGGACGGCCGACCACGACACGGGCCGGATCTCCGGCCACCACACAGCAGGAGGCACAGCCCATGACGGCCAGCAACAAGTCGAGTCGCCGCGAAGCCCCGGATCGCAACCTGGCACTCGAACTGGTGCGGGTCACCGAGGCAGGTGCGCTCGCCGCGGGCCGTTGGGTGGGTCGTGGGGACAAGGAAGGCGGCGACGGAGCCGCCGTCGACGCCATGCGCGAACTCGTCTCCAGCGTCTCCATGAACGGCACCGTCGTCATCGGCGAAGGCGAAAAAGACGAAGCCCCCATGCTCTACAACGGCGAAGAAGTCGGCAACGGCGACGGCCCCGACTGCGACTTCGCCGTCGACCCCGTCGACGGCACCACCCTCATGTCCAAAGGCATGCCCAACGCCATCTCCGTCCTCGCCGTCGCCGAACGCGGCGCCATGTTCGACCCCTCCGCCGTCTTCTACATGGAAAAGATCGCCGTCGGCCCCGAAGCCGCCGACACCATCGACATCACCGCCCCCATCAGCGAAAACATCACCCGCGTCGCCAAAGCCCGCAAAGCCTCCGTCTCCGACGTCACCGTCTGCATCCTCGACCGCCCCCGCCACACCCAACTCATCCAACAAGTCCGCGACACCGGCGCCCGCATCCGCCTCATCTCCGACGGCGACGTCGCCGCCGCCATCGCCGCCGCCCGCCCCGAATCCGGCACCGACATGCTCCTGGGCATCGGCGGCACCCCCGAAGGCATCATCGCCGCCGCCGCCATGCGCTGCATGGGCGGCGCCCTCCAAGGCAAACTCGCCCCCACAGACGACGACGAACGCCAAAAAGCCATCGACGCCGGCTACGACCTCGACCAAGTCCTACTCACCGACGACCTCGTCTCCGGCGAGAACGTCTTCTTCTGCGCCACCGGCGTCACCGACGGCGACCTCCTCCGCGGCGTCCGCTACTACGGCGGCGGCGCCTCCACACAATCCATCGTCATGCGCAGCAAATCCGGCACCGTCCGCATGATCGACGCCTACCACCGCATCGACAAGCTCCGGGAATACTCCGCGGTGGACTTCGACGGCGTCGACGGAGCCGTGCCGCCCACGTTCTGATCCGGATCCACAGGATCCACGCTGATCCCGAATCCACCGGTCGTGCCTCGACCCTGCTGCCGAAATCGCTCCCGAGTGGCAGGGTTCGAGGTATGACGGACAGCAACGGTGAACAGCAGTACCGGATCGAACACGACACGATGGGCGAGGTCCGCGTGCCGGTGGACGCGCTGTGGCGGGCACAGACCCAGCGCGCCGTGGAGAACTTCCCGATCAGCGGCCGCGGCCTCGAGCGGGCCCAGATCCGGGCCCTGGGGTTACTCAAGGCAGCGTGCGCACAGGTCAACAAGGATCTGGGACTCCTCGACCCGGTGAAGGCGGACGCCATCGTCGCAGCGGCAACGGAGATCGCCGACGGGCTGCACGACGACCAGTTCCCCATCGACGTCTTCCAGACCGGTTCTGGGACGAGTTCGAACATGAACACCAACGAGGTCATCGCGTCGCTGGCCACGCGCGCAGGCGTCCCGGTGCATCCGAACGACGACGTGAACATGTCCCAGTCGTCGAACGACACCTTCCCGACCGCCACCCACGTCGCGGCGACCGAATCCGCGGTGAAGCAGTTGATTCCGGCGATCGACCACCTGCGGCTGGCGCTCGGCGACAAGGCCGAGGAGTGGCGCACGGTGGTCAAGTCCGGCCGCACCCACCTGATGGATGCGGTACCGGTGACGCTCGGGCAGGAGTTCGGCGGCTACGCCCGGCAGATGGAGGCCGCGATGGAACGGGTCATCGCCGTGCTTCCCCGGGTCGGCGAGCTGCCGATCGGGGGGACGGCCGTGGGTACCGGTCTCAACGCCCCCGCCGGTTTCGGACCCGAGGTGGTCACTCGGCTGGTCGAGCTGACCGGGCTCGACGAGCTGACCCCGGCCCGCAACAGCTTCGAGGCACAGGCCGCACGAGACGGTCTGGTCGAGCTGTCCGGAGTCCTGCGCACCATCGCGGTGTCGCTCACCAAGATCGCGAACGACATCCGCTGGATGGGGTCCGGACCGCTCACCGGGCTCGCCGAGCTCCAGCTCCCCGACCTCCAGCCGGGCAGCTCGATCATGCCGGGCAAGGTGAACCCGGTTCTGCCCGAGTCGGTCACGCAGGTGGCCGCACAGATCGTGGGCAACGATGCGGCAGTCGCGTGGGGCGGCGGCGGCGGGGCATTCGAACTGAACGTCTACATCCCGGTGATGGCCCGCAACGTCCTGGAGTCGCTGACCCTCCTGTCGAACGTCTCGCGCCTGTTCGCGGACCGCTGTGTGAAGGGCCTGGTCGCCGACGTCGATCGTCTGCGCACGCTGGCCGAGTCCTCGCCGTCGATCGTCACTCCCCTCAATTCGCTCATCGGATACGAGAAGGCGGCCGAGGTGGCGAAGACGGCGCTGAAGGAGAAGAAGACCATCCGGCAGACGGTCATCGACCTGGGGCTGATCGGCCCGGACCTCACCATCGAGGAACTCGACAGGCGGCTGGACGTCCTGGCGATGGCCGCCGTCGACCAGGCGTGAGCGGGAATCCCTCCGCACCGTCGCTGCGCCCCCGGACCCGGGGGCGCAGCGTTCGGGTGTCCCCGCTCGACGTGATGCACGCCGGTGCCAGGGTGCGGTCGGTGATCGGCCCGGTCGATCCCGTCGATCCGGCGGCCGCCGCGGGACGGGTGGCGGACCTGGCCGCCCTCGGTCCTCGCACCCGAGTCGGCTTGGCACCCGACAGGACCACCACCCGGTGGACGTTCGACCCGGGCGCTCCCGGCGTCGAGTTCGAGACGGTCCCGGAGCCCGCGACGGCAGCGGAGCTTCTCGCGAGCCTCGTCGACTCCCCGTCGGGCGCACCGATCCGCGTCGTCTCGGCCGGGCGCTTCCTGGCGACCGAGCACGACCACGGGCTCGGCGAGGTGGAGTTCGCCCTCGCGCTGCACGAGACGATCCTCGGGGTCGGGGCGCCCCGCCCCGGCACCCGCCTCCGTCCACCGGTCGCCGCCACCGCGTTCGGGGTGTTCGCCCGGCACCCGCGACGGGCGGCCGCGCTGCTGGCCGGACGAGGTGCCCCGGAATCCGCCGGAGCGGAGCCCGAGGCCAGGGGTGTTCCCGCCGGAACAGGGGCCGTCGGACCGCAGGTCGCCTGGTCACCGAAGCCGGACGTGTTCACCGTCGTCATGCCGGCCGACGTGGTGACTGCGCTGCGGGCTCGGCGTGATCGGGACGAGCCGGGCACCTCGCTGTTCGCGCATCTCACCGCGGCGACGTACCGGATGCTCGCGGGCACCCTCGACGTCCACCCCACGGTGACGATTCCGTTCGACTGCCGCCGCTACCTGCGCCACGAGGCGAATCTGTGGGGCAACTTCGTCGCGGGCCTGCAGTTCGAGGTCCCGCGGGACGTGTCCGCCCGCCGGTTGCACGGCCTGATCGGCGGGGCGGCGGCGAGCGGCCGGCCGGTGGCCAACGTGCTGCTCGGTTCCGGGAAAGCCCGGCTCGCCCTCGCCCGCGGCGGTGTCCCGCCCGCCCCCTGCACCGTGCCTACGCGCCCGCGAGCTCGGTTGCTGTTCTCGCACATGGGAGTGGTACCTCGCACGGACCGTGGCGACACCGGACTGGAGCCGGCCGACTACCTGGCGCACAGCGACCCGGGCGGTCCCGAGGGTGTCACCGTCAGCTCGACGTCCGTGGCGGGATGCCTGCAGACGACGGTCTCGTTCCACGGGAACGTCTTCTCGCGCGAGGTGATGGAGGCGGCCTTCGGCCGGTTCTACGCGAACCCGCTGGGAGAGTGACCGACCTGACTGGGGAAGACAGGCCCACGTCGGTTAGCATAGGCGAGCCTTAGTATAGGCAAGCCTTTCCTACCCCTGGGTTGAGGCCATGCCGCTCCCACCTCGGAACGCCGGAGTTCGTCTTGACCTCGAAGCGCACCATCGATCAGTTCGGCACCGGCGAGAGCGGGCACGCCCTCGCCGTGATCGTCTGTTGTTACACCGTGGACCGTCTGCCCACGCTCACCCGTGGCCTCGACGCCGTTCGCGCCCAGCAGGGAGAACACGACGAACTGATCGTCGTCGTCGACCACAACGAGCAACTGCTCGAGCAGCTTCGTTCGGCACTGCCGGACGATGTCGCCGTCGTCCCCAACTCGCACACGCGCGGCCTGTCCGGTGCACGCAACAGCGGTGCGGACCGGGCGAGCGCCGGCATCCTCGTGTTCCTCGACGACGACGCGGTGATCCGGCCCGGGTCCCTCGAGGCGGTCCGCGCCGCATTCGGCGTGCCGACCACGGTCGCTGTCGGAGGCGCCGTCCACGCGCACTGGGAGTCGGGCCGGTCCCCGTCCTGGTTCCCGGACGAGTTCGGCTGGGTCGTCGGCTGCGACTACCGCGGCATGGCCGCGGACGGAGCGGTCATCCGCAATCCCATCGGCGCGGCCATGGCCGTCCGGCGGGACGCGCTCACCGCGATCGGCGGCTTCTCCGACCGACTCGGCCGGGTAGGCACCCTGCCTGCAGGGTGCGAGGAAACACTGATGGGCATCGCGCTGACGTCGCGGTACCCGGACTCGGCGATCGTCCGCATCACCGGATTCGCCGTGGATCACGAGGTTCCGGCCGGCCGCGGCACCCTGCGTTATTTCCTGTCCCGCTGCCGCCACGAGGGCCGGTCGAAAGCCGTTCTGGCATCGATGGTCGGTCCCGGCGCCGGGTTGTCCGCCGAACGCAGCTACGTGCTGCGCACCCTGTCCACCGGCATCCTGCGCTACCTCCGCCAATTCGCCACCACCCGGCCCGACGGCCGGATCGCTCCCGTCACCCGCATCGTCGCGATGATGCTCGGGCTCCTGGTCACTGCCGCGGGGACCGCCGCCGGAGCGGTGGCGGCACGGAAGTCGAACGCCGCGGCCTTCGAACCCGCCGCCGATCCGCTCCGTCCCGAAGAGCTCGTCTCCGTCGTCGTCCCGACGGTGGGACGCGCCTCGCTCGCGGACACGGTCCGCGCGGTGCTCGAGCAGAAGCACCGGGAGATCGAACTCCTCGTCGTCGACAACCGGCCGTCGAGCGGAGCCGTCGCGGAGTTGATGTCC
This sequence comes from Rhodococcus triatomae, assembly GCF_014217785.1. Lineage (NCBI taxonomy): Bacteria > Bacillati > Actinomycetota > Actinomycetes > Mycobacteriales > Nocardiaceae > Rhodococcus > Rhodococcus triatomae. Next base: position 870,270 of record NZ_CP048814.1, read on the forward strand.
CAGTTCACCGACCCGCGGATACGCGTGCTCGCGCAGCCGGTCCCCGGGGTGTCCGCGGCCCGCAATCTCGGCGCCGATCGAGCGTCGGGCCGGATCGTCGCGTTCACCGACGACGACGCGGTCCCGGATCCGCTGTGGATCACGACCGTCCTCGACACCCTCCGGCTGGACGGGAAGGGACGCGTCGGAGCCGTCACGGGGCGGGTCCTCGGCACCGACTCCGCGACCCCCGAACAGGCCTGGTTCGAGGAGGCAGGCGTGTTCGACAAGGGTGAGCAGCCCACGGTGTGGGCGATGGAAGAGTTCGAGGCCGACAGTGCGCTGGGGACGTTCGGCGCGCACGGCCCGTTCTTCCCGTACACGGCCGGCGAGTGCGGCACCGGGAACAACATGGCGTTCCGCATCGAGGCGTTGCGGTCGGTGCACGGATTCGACGAGCGGCTCGGCACCGGCACACCGACCCACGGCGGTGAGGACCTGGACATCTACCGCTCGGCACTGCTGCACGGCTGGGCCATCGCCTACGCGCCCGGCGCGATCGTGCGGCACTATCACCGCGACAATCTCGCGGATCTGCGGGTGCAGAGCTACGGATACGGCACGGGGATGGCCGCGTCGCTCACCAAACTCCTGTTCTCCGGACAGGTTCCACCGTGGACGATCCTCGGACGGATCCCGCGCGGACTGCACATGCTGTTGTCGCCCCATTCGACCAAGAACGAGAACATTCCCGCCGAGTGGCCCACCCACCTGCGTCTGCTCGAGGTGTGGGGATACCTGATCGGCCCCGCCCTGTACCTGCGCAGTCACCTCACGGTCGACCGGACCGGACTGCTCTCATGAGTGTCGGCACCGATCCCGAGACGGTGCCGATCCCGGTGCCGGACCGGGAATCTCGACCTGCCGACCGGACACCGCGTTTCGGGTGGCCGCTCCGGCCGACCCTGGCCGCCGCGGCCGCGGTGGCGCTCGCGGTGCTGCTCCTGGACCTGTTGGTCGCGGCGGACGCGCACACCGGGATCCCCGAGCCGATCCGGGTCGCCGTCGTCCTCGCGGGAGCGCTGCTCCTGCCCGGGGCGCCGATCGTCGCCGCACTGCGCATCCCCGGTCGCGCCGTCGGTGCCGGCCTCGTGATCGCCCTGTCGCTCGCCGCGACGATCCTCGCGGCACAGTTCACGATCGTGCCGGAGTGGTGGCATCCGCTGCGCACACAGGCGATCCTCGCGGTTTCCTCGCTCGTGTTGTGTGTGCTGTTGTGGCGCAGGCACTCTCCGGCCGATGTCACCTCCGCCGCGTTCGACGTGCGGGCCCTGGTCCCGTCCCGCGCACGCGCGGTGTCGCTGGCAACCCTCACGGCGGCGCTCGCGCTGTTCGTGGTCGCGGCACGCTCCCTCGACTTCACCGCGGCCCGGGAATTCGGCATCGTCACCGAGATCGGTGCCGCCTACGTCGCCGGCCTCGCCCTCGTGAGCGTCACGATCGTCGTCGCACTGAGCAGCCGGGTCGTGGACCGGGTCGTGATGACCGCGTCGGTCCTCGTCCTGGTGACCTTCACGACGCTGCTGGTGTCCGCGTCCTCGGGCGAGACCTCGGTCCCCACCGCGTTCGTGCACCGTGGCTTCATCTCCGCGCTGGTCGAGTCCGGGATGCTCCCGCCCGCCATCGACGCACGTTTCAGCTGGGCCGGGTTCTTCTCCGGCTCCGCCCATCTCGTCTCCGCCGCGGGGCTTCCGGACGCCCACGCGTTCATGACGTACGCGCCGCTGTTCTTCAACGCGTTGATGATCTTCCCGCTCTACGCGATCGCCCTCGTCATCACCGGCCGAGTACGTCTGGCGTGGTTGTCCGTCGTGCTCTACCAGCTGTTCAACTGGTACCAGCAGGACTACTTCGCACCACAGGCCGTCGCCCTGTTCTTCTATTCGACGATCGTCGCCACCCTGCTGTGGCAGCTGCGCTCCGCACCCCTTCCCTCCGTCGGCACCGGGCTGAAGGCGACGATCCTGCGTTCGCCCCGCCGCACCCCCGGGCTGGTCCCCGGATTCGGGAAGGGCCGGACCCTGGCCGTCGGTGCCGTCCTTCTCGTGATCGTCTTCGCGAACACCGTGACACACCAGATCACCCCGATGCTCGTCGTCATCGCACTCGCCGTCTTCTCCTACTTCGGCGCGACCCGGTACCGCACGATGTGGCTCGCCGCCGGACTCGTCTTCGCCGCCTGGTTCAGCTACGGCGCCACCGACTACTGGATGGGTCATCTCCAGTCGATCTTCGACGAGATCGGGCAGATCGGGAACTCGGTCGGGCGAGGCGTGAGCGACCGCATCACGGGCGATCCCACGTACCAGCAGATGCAGTACCTACGGATGGGCGCCTCGGGTGTGTTCGCCCTCGTGGCGTTCGCGGGCTGGCTGCTGTCGCGAGGTCGCCGGACCTGGCTGGTTGCCGGGTTCGTGTGCGCGGCACCGTTTTCCCTCGTCGTGCTGCAGAGCTACGGCGGCGAGATGATCATCCGCTGCTTCGTCCTGGCTTCCCCCGTCCTGGCTCCGTTCGCGGCGATCGCTCTGGCCGCTGCGGCACATCGCGTTCGTCGCCTGGCCGGTTCGTCCTCGCAGCGTCGACGCCGGTCCGGGCCCTCCCGCTACGCGCGGACGGCGGCACTGTCCCTCGCCCTGCTGGCCGTCGCCATGCTGCTCACCGTCAATCGCGGGCTGAACACCGCATTCGAAGCCTCGACCGGCGAGCAGGTGAGCGTCTCGGACCAGTTCGTGGCCGAGGTGCCCCCCGGAAGCTCGATCATGTCGTGGTCCCACGCCCCGCACACCGTCGGCGTCCGCAGGCTCCTCGACCCGAGCCCACCGCGCATGTTCTTCATCGACAGCTACCCGTGCCTGGGCAACCTCACCAACTGCGCACTGGACCGGGAACCGTCGTACATCTACATCACCGCGCAAGGCATCGGGATGCTCCGCTATCAGTACGGCCAGTCCGAGCAGGGACTCACCGAGCACCTCGACGCGATCACGGCGAGCGGCCGGTACCTGCCGATGTACGAGGGGTCGACCGTACTGATCCTGCGCCGCTTCGACTCCCCTTCCCTCCGGATCGAGGAATCATGACACTCGCCGTATTCTTCCTGTTGCTCGCCGGCGCCCTCGTGGTGGCAGGTGTCGCGCTGCGCGAGCGCGAGGTCCCCGCGGAAGGGGTGATCGGCCGGGGACGTCGTGCCCATCTGGTCGCCGGGGCCCTCGCCGTCTCGGTGACGATCGGCGCGGTCCTCACCCTCGATCGTCTGATCACCCTCGCCGGATGACGGCCACCGTCCCCCGGCGCGGCTCACGAGCCGCCGCCGCGATCGCAGCGGCCACCACCGGGGTCGTCGTGGCCTCGTCGTGCAGTTCCACCGTGACCGGCTACGACACGATGCCGCCGTACGCGAATCCTTGCGCGGCCGAGGAACCGCCGAGTGGGGTCGCGGTTCCGGCAGGCAACCTGCCCGGATGGCGCCAGATCTTCGTCGACGAGTTCGACCGCTGTGAACTCGGGGGCACGTGGAGCACGTACAGCGGCAACCCCGGCGGCAACCCCCATTCCCTGTGGGACGGATCGATGGTCGAGACCGGCGACGGTACGCTCGCGCTGCGCGCACGCCGGGACGAGGCCGGCGACTGGATCACGGGTGGGGTCTCGAACTATCCCGTCACCCAGCTCTACGGACGCTGGGAGATCCGGATGCGAGCGGATCACAGCGACGACATCTCGTATCACATGCTGCTGTGGCCCCAGAACGAACAGTGGCCGCCGGAGATCGATTTCGCGGAGAGTGTGAGCGGCGACCGATCCGAGATGGACGCCTTCCTGCACTGGGTCGGTGCGGACGGCGAGAACGACAAGGCCAGTGCCGCCGTGAACGGCGACTTCTCGGACTGGCACACCGTCGGGGTCGAGTGGCTACCGGGATTGGTGCGGTACCTGCTGGACGGTCGGGTGTGGGCGGAGGTCCGCAGCGCCCACATGGTTCCCACCGTCCCGATGTGGCTGGGAATGCAGGCGGAAGCCGGTGCCTGCGAACGACGACTCGACTGGGGCCTGACTCCGTGTGACGAGGACCCGCAGGACCGTCCGGACACCGCGACCGTCGAGATCGACTGGGTCACCGTCTATGCCCCGGACGAAGCCGAGATCGAGCGGATGACCCGGAACGGGGAATTCGACCGAACCGAGTCCGCCGTCCGGATCACCGACGACTGATCACTCCGCAGCGGACCGCATCCGGGAGACGGCACGCGCGAGCGGCACCGCGAGGATCACCGCCGAGGCGCCCTCCGCGGCGATGTAGGCCCACCCCATCGCCGCGATTCCCCGCTCCGAGATCAGCGCCGTGCTCAGCCCGAGGATGACCGCCGCATTGACGATCTGGACGGCGACGGCCAGCCGCATCCGGCGGGTCACCCGGGCGATGGCGTTGTACAGGGTGGGAACGACGACCAGCGGCAGGGCCACGGCGACCAGCCGCAACAGAGGCACCCCGGCCTCCCCATAGCGAGGGTCGAGGAATCCCAGTATCCAGGGCCCGACCACCGCGAAGAGCACCACACCTCCGGCACACACCGCACCGATCACGGCCGCGAACCGCAGGGTCAGCGAGTAGGTTCGCGTCGGGTCGGCAGCGGCGGCCGCGACGAACGGCCCGGTGAGCATCGTCATCAGGACCAGTACCGCGCTGACGAGGGACCAGGCGATCGCGAAGTGCGCGTTGGCATCCGCACCGAGGATGGCGATGACCACGAGAGGAAGCACCAGCGGCGCGAGTGCGCTCACCACGTAGATCCCGTAGGCGCTGACGAGGAACTCGGCGATCTCGCGCCGCGGCGGGAGGGAGGGCTCGACGTCCCGGTAGGCCAGGGAGCCGACCCGGCGCCACATCAGCCGACCCAGCACGATCGCCCCGATCGCCGCCGGTACCGCCCAGGTCCAGACGATGGCCAGCCGCGAGGCGGTGAACGCGAACGCCAGGGCGAGAACGAGTTTCACGAGAGCGTGGGTGACGTTCTTTCCTGCCGCCCAGCCGGCCTCGCGCAGACCCACCGCCGTGTGGTCCCCGAGAGCGAACACCGAGAACACCGCGACGACCAGGGGGAAGGTCACCATTTCCCAGGTGTGCGTGAACATCTCGCCGGTGGGGCCGACGACCAGGAACACGCATCCCAGGAGCGTGCCGACGCCGGCTCCGGTCGCCGTTCCCCGCAGGATCATCGATCGCGCGGTGCGGCCCGCCTCGGGCAGGAAACGCTCGAACACCGCGCCGAAGCTGAGGTTCCCGAACGCGGAGAGCATGGTGGCGGTGGTGATCACCGCCGCCGCCGCCCCCACTTCCGCGGCCGGGTAGACCTTCGCGACGGCAACCCAGTAGACGAGCCCCACTCCGCCCGTGACCAGGGCGGAGAGGGTGAGCGCGAGGCTGTTGCGCCCCAGACTGCGCCCTGGGGGAGCCGCGTCGTCCGGCCTGCCCACCGGCGTGGTGGCGAGCTCGGACGCGGTGCTCACGCAGTCAGTTCGCTGACGTCCGCAGCAGCGGAAGCCTTGCGGATGTCCTGGGTGTCCCGCCAGTGACGCCACTCCGAGATGATGGTGCGCAGCACCCGCATCCCGTCGCTGTAGGCGTTGAGGTTGCTGCGTCCGTGCAGGCGTGGCCCCTCGAAGGAACCGACTTCCACGATCCGGAGGCCACTGGTGGCCAACCGGACATTGATGACGGTCTCGATCTCGAACCCGTCGCCCCACTGCGCCCGGGTGTACTCCGTCGGAGCCAGCTCGATGAGCGGGACGTGCTTGCGCCAGAAGGCGTTGTAGCCGTAGCAGAGGTCGGAGAACTTCGTCCGGAAGACGACGTTGACCAGACCGTTGAGACCCTTGTTGCCGACATTGCGCAGCAGCGTGATGTCCGAGCTGCCACCGGGCGCGACGAACCTGCTGCCCTTGGCCAAGTCGGCGCCCGCGACGAGCGCCTCGACGAAGCGAGGGATCTCGGCGGGATCGGTCGAACCGTCGGCGTCGATCATCACGATGATGTCGCCCGTCGCCGCGGCGAATCCGCAGGCGAGTGCGTTCCCCTTGCCGCTTCGGGTCTGGGTGATGAAGGTGGCGTCCGGCCAGAGCTCGCGGGCGACCGTGACGGTGTCGTCGACCGAGTTTCCGTCGACGAAGACGATCTGGTCGATACCGCCCGGCATCCGGGAGGCGACGAACGGCAGATTCTTTGCCTCGTTCATCGCGGGGATGATCACCGACACCGTGGGACGGGACGACGCCTCACCGGCATCGGGGGTCGGTGTGGGAACTCCGGGTTCACCGACGTCGGCGCCCGGGGAGTCGATCGGTGTTGTCACGGCGGTGTCTCCATCGAGAGTTCAGGCGAGGCCACGACACCACACCAGCGGGTGTGCATCTCGAAAGTGGGGGTATGGCCTGCAATTCGAGCGAACTGCATGGCATACAGTAAGAGGTAGGCAAGCCTAAACAAAGTCGTAGGTGCCGCCGAGTGACCACTGTCACATGGGCTCGACCTGCCGGAACCTTCCGGACCGGGCCTCCCGTCCACTCTCACCGGAGGATCACCGCGTGCGTCCACACGTCGTCGTCATCGGCGCCGGCCCGGCCGGTCTCGTTCTCGCCCGACTACTCGAACTGCAGGGCATCACCTCGGTCGTTCTCGAGGCCCGGGACCGCGAGTACATCGAGAACCGCACCCGCGCAGGCATCCTCGAACAGCCCACCGTCGACCTCCTGCGCGACATCGGTTCGGCCGAGCGACTCGACCGCGAGGGAATGACCCACGACGGCTTCTACCTGCGCTTCGACCGCGCGACCCATCACCTGGACTTCCACGCCCTCACCGGTGGACACGCCACCGTGTACGGCCAGCAGGAACTGGTCAAGGATCTCGTCGCCCAGCGCCTGGCCGGCGGTGGTCCGCTCGTGTTCGGCGCCCGGGTGACCGACGTCGACCTGTCCGCCGATCACGCGCGCGTCGTCTACGAGAAGGACGGCGTGCAGACCGAGGTGGACGCCGATTTCGTTGCCGGCTGCGACGGCTTCCACGGGGTGAGCCGGCACGCGATACCGGCGGCGCTGCGCCGGGAACACACGCGCGCCTACCCGTTCTCCTGGCTCGGCATCCTCGCCCACAGCACCCCGGCGACACCGGAGGGAATGTATTGCGCCCACGAGCGAGGGCTGTCCGTACACAGCATGCGGGGCCCCCGGATCACGCGCCAATACCTGCAGGTCCCGGCCGACACCGCACTGACGGAGTGGCCGGACGAGCGGATCTGGGACGAACTGTCCACGCGCAGCGCCGCCGACGACGCACCCGCGCTCGACCGGGGCGAGATCTTCGACCGGTCACTCGCCCCGCTGCGGAGCTTCGTGTGCGAGACGATGCAGTACCGACGCCTGTTCCTGCTGGGGGATGCCGCGCACATCGTGCCGCCGACCGGAGCCAAGGGTCTCAATCTCGCGGTGTCGGATGCGTCCACGCTCGCGTACGCGCTGGGCGCCCACCATGCGACGGGCTCCCGCACGGAAATCGAGGCGTACTCGGCTACCTGCCTGCCCAGGATCTGGCAGGCGCAACTGTTCTCGGCGACGCTCACCGCGACGCTGCACGCCGACCCGACCGACCCGATCGAGACGGGACTGCGCTTCGCGCGGCTACGCCGCTGGACCGAATCCGAGGCCGAGCGGCGCGCGCTCGGCGAGGTCTACCTGGGGCTCCCGTTCCCCACCCCGTGGAAATACCCCGAGGCCAGCGGTGTGGCGTAGATCTCGCACCCCCGACTGCCGGTCGGTAACAAATGTGTGTAGCCTACCCTAATCTGCCGGAGTTTCCTCCGGAGTCGTCGGGTCATACGGAGTTGACCGATTGGAGTCCTAGGATGCTGACGTTGCCTGCACGCGCGCACCGGCATACCCCGAGCGGCAAGCGAATCCGGCTGTCCCGGATCTCGGACCACCGGACCGGTCGCACCCTCGTCGTCCCGCTGGACCACTCGGTCACCGTCGGCCCGCTGGGCAGCGCCGACCACGCCGACACCTTGATCCGGACCCTGGCCGACGCCGGTGCCGACGCCGTCGTCCTGCATCGCGGCCGCGCCAGGCACGTCGATCCCGACGCCTTCGCGAACATGGGGCTGATCGTGCACCTGTCCGCGGGAACCACCATGAGCATCGACACCCACGCCAAGACCCTGGTCGCCGGGGTGGAAGACGCGCTCCGGATGGGCGCGGACGCGGTGAGTGTCCACGTCAACATCGGTTCGGCCACCGAACGGGTTCAGCTCGAGGACTTCGGACGGATCTCGGCGGAGTGCGAGACGCTCGGCGTCCCCCTGCTTGCGATGATGTATGCCCGCGGAGCGGGACGCAGCGGTATGCCCACCGCGGCCGAGCTCGCCCACCTCGCGTCGATCGCGACCGATCTGGGTGCCGACATGGTCAAACTCGACTACAGCGGATCCAGCGAGACGATGCGGGCGGTGGCGGCGAGCTGCCCGCTGCCGATCTGCGTCGCGGGCGGTGACCGTGCGGGCGACGACCAGGACGTCGTCGCGCTCGCCGCCGAGATCATGGATTCGGGAGTTGCGGGCCTGAGCTTCGGACGCAACATCTTCGAGGCCACCCACCCGCACGGAGTCGCCTCCGCGCTGGCACACCTGGTCCACGACCGCGGGTCTGCCGGGAATCGCACCGGCACAGGCACTCACAATGCGGTGATCGGCGAGCGAATCGACGTCGCCGCCCAGCTCGAGACCGCCTGAGACTCGACACCGCCCGAAACCCGCCCGCCGCACGCGGGTGTCATCCCAGATCGAAGACCGCTATGAAGGGAATACGTCCCACGATGGACAGCACAATCGTCACCGACCAGATCGTCCCGTTGGCCGGTGCCGGAACCGACCTGCGCCGCACCCCGGTGAGCCGGGAAGGCCACTTCGGCTGGCTCGACGTCCGGGCGCTGGACGAGGCCCTCCTCCCCGCCGTCGTCCAGGCGGCCCTGCACCATCGCATCGACGGACTGGTCGCCGACGACCCCCGGGTGTTCGACGGCCTGCCGCCGACCATCCGGCGGATCCTCCTGGTGGATGCCCCGGCCGTCGACGACTTCCCTTACGAGGACGCCGATCTCGTCGTGGTCGCCGACCGCGCGGACGCCCGGTCCCCCCACATCGGCCACACACCGGATCGCGGCGTCCACGTCGTCGTCTCCGATGCCGCGAGCCTGCAGGAAGCCTGCGAGGTCGTCCGCGAAGTGCCGTGGACGTTGCTCACCTTCACCGATCCGACGAAGATCCCACTCGAGATCGTGATCGCCGCCGCCGAGAACTCCGGCGGCCGCACCGTCACCACGGTCACCGACGTCGAGGACGCCGAGATCGTCAAGCTCGTCCTCGAGCACGGCTCCGACGGACTGCTGCTCGCGCCGCGCTCGGCCGACGACGTCGCCCGGCTCGCGAACATCGTCGAACACCAGCCCGAGCACATGGAACTGTCGGTCCTGGTCGTGGACAAGATCGAGCACATCGGGATGGGCGATCGCGCGTGTATCGACACCTGCTCGCTGCTGGAGAAGGACGAGGGATGCCTCATCGGCTCGTTCTCGACCGGCATGTTCCTGTCCTGCAGCGAAACCCATCCGCTGCCCTACATGCCGACGCGGCCCTTCCGCTGGAACGCCGGCGCGGTGCACTCGTACGTGCTCGGCCCGGAGAACCGCACCCGCTACGTCAGCGAGCTGCAGGCCGGCTTCCCGATCCTCGCCGTCCGTTCCGACGGCAGCGTGCGCGAGGTACGCATCGGCCGGGTGAAGATCGAGAAGCGTCCACTGCTGTCGATCACCGCGACCGCACCGAACGGCAAGACCGTCAACGTCATCACCCAGGACGACTGGCACGTGCGCCTGCTCGGCCCGGGTGGGTCGGTGAACAACGTCACCGAGTTGTCCGCGGGCGACGAGCTGCTCGGCTACGTCCCGAGCGAGGCACGCCACGTCGGATTGCCGATCACCGAGTTCTGCGACGAACGGTAGCTCCGTGGATCATCCGGACATCCTCTGGTACATCGGCGCGAACGACGGTGCGGTGCCGTGGGATCCGCGGCACCGCGACACGCCGTCGTTCGAGGCGCTGCGCCACCAGGCCCGCACCCTCGACCGGCTCGGGTTCTTCGGTGCCCTGACCACGGCACGCGAGGCCGTCGCACTGGTGGGCGACACCGAGCGGCTGCGTTTCGTGGTGCCGGAGTACCCGGGCGTCAAGCCGCCGGCACTGATGGCGGAGCAGGCGCAGGTGTTCGATCACTACTCGGGCGGCCGGTTGATCTTCAACCAGGTCAACGGAGCGGATCCGGTGCTGGCGCGGTACGGCCTGTTCCACCCGAAGGACGAACGCTATGCGCGTTCGGTGGAGTACTGGACGCAGGTGCGCAAGCTCTACCTGGACGAGGCCGACGCGTTCACCGGCGACCACTTCGAGTACGGACCGCGGTACAAGCCCGAGATCCCCGGTCCCCGCCAACCCGGCGGGGTACCGATCTGGGGTACCGGGGCGTCACCGGCCGGAATCGACCACGCCGCCGAGGTTCTCGATGCGTACCTGACGTTCATGGGCCCGGTCGACGAGATGTCCACCCTGTTCACCAAGGTCCGCAAGGCGGCAGCCGAGACCGGTCGCAGCATGCGCTTCGGCGTGCTGGCCTCGGTGATCGTGCGGGAGACCGAGGACGAGGCGTGGGAGCGGTTCGAGTGGCAACTCGCGAACACCTCACCGGAGTCGGTTCTCGCCACCGCGGACCGCAATCTCGTGAGCTTCGGGTTCGACCCGCTCGAGGCCCTCACCTCACCGGACGCTCAGGTCCGGGCACGGATCGAGGCGTTGCGCTCCGGACGCCTGCCGACCCGCGCGGATCTCGAGTTCGCCCCGAACATGGCGGCCGGCCTCACCACCTGGACGGCGGCCGAGCCGCCGTTCGACGTGGCCGGCAAGGGCACCGGAACCTACCTGGTGGGCAGCGCCGACAACGTCGCCGCTCGCATGCAGGAGATGCAGGACGCCCTCGGAATCGACATCTGGATCCTGTCCGGATGGCCGCTCGCCGCAGAGGCGGAGAACACCGCGCGTCTGCTCTTCCCCCGCCTGGGAGTTCGGTGAACCAGGACCCGACGGTGCGGCGGGACGTGGCGGTCCCGTGGAGTTCGATTCGAGAACGCTTCGGCGAGATCGTCGCCGACCACGGCGTCCGTCCGGCCGTGGTGTGCGGGAACGAGACGATCACCTACCGGGACCTGCACGCGCGCGCCACCGGCACCGCCCGTTCGCTGGTCTCCGACGACGACCGGCGCCCGGTGGCACTCGACACCGAGAGCAGCCTCGACTGTGTCGTCGCGATCGTGTCCGTCCTGCTGTCCGGTCGCCCGCTGGTGTTGCTCGACTCCCAGCTCCCCGAGGAGCGCCGGGCGGCGATCGTGCGTGGGGCCGACGCACTCCGGCTGTCCCCGAAGACCTTCCCGACCCCGACGTCCACGGGCACACTGCCGCCGGTCGCGCACTCGGACTGCGCCGTTCTGCTGTTCACGTCCGGCTCCACCGGACAACCGAAATCGGTGATCCAAGGACAGCGTCTGTGGCTCAACCAGGCAGTGGACTTCCACCGCACCCTGGGCATCGGCCCCGGTGACCGCATCGGGATGGCGCTGCCGCTCAGCTTCGGTGGCGGGATGGACGTGGTCGTGCACGCCCTGCTCAACGGAGCCACCCTCGACGTCCTCGACCCGCGTGAGCGGGGCATCGACGCGGTGCCTGCCTGGATCGCCGGCCACCGTCCGACGACACTGCACGCCACCCCGTCACTGCTCCGCCGGATCGTGGCCGCCTGCACCGAGCCCGCGCCGGAGCTGCGGTTGGTCACGACGTGCGGGGAAGCGATCCACGGCCGCGACGTCCGGTCCATGCGGACCGTTCTCGGTGACCACATCGGCTTCTGCAACCTGTCCGGCTCGTCCGAGACGGGCAATCTCGCGTTCCACGAACTTCCGGCCGGCGCGGCCGTGCCGGACCGCGTCCTTCCCGCCGGCCACCCGGCCACCAACAAGACGGTGCTCCTGCTCGACGCGGACGGTGAGCCGGTGCCCGCGGGCGTGATCGGCGAGATCGTCCTCGAATCCCGTTATCTCGCCGAGGGATACCGCAGTGGTGATGCCGGCCGATTCACCGATCTGGGCAACGGCGTCCGCCGCTACCGGACGGGCGACCTGGCCCGACGGGACGACGACGGCACGCTGCACCTGATCGGCCGGGCCGACGACGCGGTGAAGATCCGGGGATACCTGGTCGAGGTCGCCGAGATCGAGACCGCGGTGCTCCGGCACCCGGGCGTCGCCGAATGTGCCGTGCTCGCAGACAAGCGGGACCACCGGGAGCACCTGGCCGTGTTCTACGCGCCGGCGCCACACTCCCCCGCCCCGGCTGCATCGGAGGTGCGGACGCACCTGGCCCGGCTCCTGCCCTCGTGGATGATGCCCACCCACCTCGTCGTCACCACCGCCCTTCCCCGGACCGAACGCGGGAAGATCGACCGGTCCCGGCTCGTGATCCCGGACGTCCCCCGTGACCTGGCACCGGCGCGCACGTCGGTGGAGGGCGTGGTGGCCGCGCAGTGGGCGCAGGCACTGGGGCTGGACACCGTCGGGCGCCACGAGGACCCGTTCGCACTGGGTGCGGATTCGCTCGCCCTCCAGCGGGTCCTCGCCGCCCTGGCGGACCGTTACGGCAGCAGGATTTCCGTGGGCCGGGCACTTGCCGACCCCACACCCGCCGGGATCGCAACGCAGATAGGCGCATCCCGGCGACGCGGTGCGCTCCCCGCGACGGCACTCCTGCGCGGCGGCCTTCCGCCGACGGCACTCCTGCGCGGCGGCCTTCCGCCGACGGCACTCCTGCGCGGCGGCCTTCCGCCGACGGCCGTTCTCCTCGATCGGGGCGAGCAACCGTTGTGGTGCTTCTGCGGAGCGGGCGGAAACACGTCGTCGTTCGTATCGCTGGCCCGTGAGGTCGCCGGTGACTACACCACGTACGCACTACAGCAGCAGGGGCTGGAGAATCGGGCACTCCCCGATTTCGCCGTGGCCGCGATGGTCCGGCGCCATCTGGTCACCATTCGCGCGCAGCAGCCGCACGGTCCGTACCGGCTCGTCGGGCACTCGCTCGGCGGGTTGCTGGCGCTCGAGACCGCGCGGGTCCTGGTCGGCAGCGGCGAGCGGGTGCAGTCGCTGACGATTCTGGACACGCTGCTGCCGGGGGCGATCGTGGCCGCGCGCACGCCGATGACGGCGGACGATCTGCGGGAACGTCTCGTCGCCACCGACGAGCACCGCGCGGTCCCCCCGCTGGCCACCAGACTGCGCACGCACTGGCAGGTCTACACCGCGGGCCTGCTGCAACGGGATCCGCTGCTGCAGGAGAAGGTGTTCTGGGAGTTGGGATTGCGGGTCGGGAACCGGCATCACGCTCGTCCCTGGCGCGGAGACGCCACGGTCTATCTCACCGCCGACAACTCCGACGACCCCGCCTGGTGGTCCGCACTGGTGACCGGGAACCTCGAGACCGTCCGGGTGCCCGGGGACCATCTGTCGGTGCTCCGTGCACCGGTCGTGACGGACGTGGCCGCGCGAATCCGCGCTCGCGAGAATGTCACGACGAATCCGCGGACCTTCTGACTACCTCGCCCTCGAAGGTTCGACAGCACGGGACGCAGAACGTCCGCGGACGTGCAGTGTGTGCTCACCCGAACGAGATTCAACGCCTCGCCGCGGCCTCCACGACCTTGCGGCCGACGAACCGCACCGACTCGGTGCCCCGTTGCCGACGCAGGACGGCGAGTGCGGCGCGCGACGCCCGCAGGGTGCGCGTCGCCCTCGGGCCTTCGGGCCACAGCAGTCCCTCGAGCTTCCGTTCCGGAACAGGGTCGTGACCGCGAGCTCGCGCATATCGCTCGGCCACGGCGAGGTGGACCTTCCGCTGCGCGGCGGAATGCACGGTGCTGACCTGGTCGTCGTGAATCCGGTACCGGTATCCGCGGACCGGGAGATTCGCGAGCGTGCCGACCTCCGTCAGCCGCGTCCACATCTCGTAGTCTTCGGCGTGCCGGGCGGACTCGTCGAAGTACAGGCCGGCGCGGCGGATCGGCGCCATCCGGAGCAGCACGGACGGCCCACAGTGGCAGCTCGCCAGACTCAGCCGCTCCCGGCAGGCCGCGTCGGTGGCCGGCATGCGGATACGGGCACTCTCGGTGCCGTCGGGGAACACCAGGACGTAGTCGGTGCCGACGCTCACCAGCCGGGGGTCGGCGGCCATCGCGGCGAGTTGTGCCTCGATGCGCCCGCGCACCATCCAGTCGTCGGCGTCCAGCCGGGCCACGAACTCACCGCGGGCCTCGTCCAGACCCCGGTTGAGGGTCGCGACCAGGCCCCGATTGTCCTGGTGCAGCACCCTGATCCGCCGGTCGTCGTAGCTCGCGAGGACGGCCGCCGTGTCGTCCGTGGAACCGTCGTCGATCACCAGGATCTCCACCGACGGGCCCACCGTGGACAGGACGGAGTCCATCATCTCGCCGACGAATCGCCCGGCGTCGAACGCCGGGATCAGCACGGTCACGGTCGGTGTCATCGCTTCTCCCCCAGATCGGTGCGTACACGCCGGTAGAGCGGCACGGCCACCGCCGCCACGACGACGAGTTCCACGGCCAGGAACGTGTATCCGACACCGTCGACACCCCAGTGCGGCACCGCCCAGAGGGAGACCGCGACGACGCCCACGGTGGAGACGAGTTGGATCGCGACGGCGTAGCGCAGGGTGCGGTGCACGCGGCAGAGGACGCCGAACACGGTGGCGGGCACACTCGCGAGCTGGACGAGTGCCATCAGACGCACCAGGGTCGCGCCGTTGTCGGCGTAGCTCTGGCCGACGATCCACAGGGCGATCGGCCCGCCGACGGCGAGTGCGGCGGCGCCCGCGCAGGCGACCACGGCGTACAGCCGGAGGAACCGCCGGAGCAGCACGGCCAGTCGTTCCGGCTCGGCGGCCGCGGCAGCGATGAACGGGCCCGTCACCATGCCCGTCCCCAGCATGATCGCCGCGACGAGGGACCACACCACCGTGAAGTAGGCCGCGCCCTCGGTGCCGACGCTCACGACCACCACCAGCGGCAGTACCAGCGGCGTCACGGAGGCCAGCACGGTAATCCCGTAGGCGCCACCGAAGTACGCCCAGAGCGCGCGCATCCCGGGTAGCCGCGGCGCGGTGCTACGCGGCAGTCCGCGTCCGGCGACGACGACGACGGCCTGCACCACCAGGACGGCGACGGCCGCGGGCACGAGCCAGGCGAGGATCATCGCGTCCGTGCCGCCGACGGCACCCGCCCCCAGTGCCGCGACGACGGCGAGCTTCGCGGCGGCGTGGAAGACGTTCTTGACTGCCGCCCACCGGCCGCCCCGCAATCCGATGAGGATCGAATCGGCCAGGGCGAAGCCGGCCAGCACCATGACGTACACCGGGAACAGCACCGCGTCGAGGGTGGAATGGAACAGTCGGTCGCTGGGCCCGACGAGCACGAACCCTGCGCCGACGGCCAGGGCGAGCACACCGGTGACGCACTGGCCACCGACGATCATCCGTCGCGAGAGGTATCCGGACTGGGGCAGGAACCGCTCGTACATGGGGCCGAAGCTCAGGTTCGAAACCGTCGCGAGCATGACCGCGGTGTTGATCACCGCACCCGCGCGGCCCACCTCGCTCTCCGGGAACATGCGGGCGGCGACGGCCCAGAAGACCAGGCCCAGCGCGCCGTTGGCGAGGCCCGCGACGACCAGCGCGCCCGAATCGAATTCGAGACTGCGGGTGTCGGGGAACCGGCGACGGCGAGGTGTGTCCAGCGTCGGTGTCATCGGTACCTCAACACGGTCGAGTAGGCCGCAGGCGAGACGGTCATGAAGGCGCCGAACACGGCCTCGCGCGGGTGTCCGGTGCGGGCCAGACGAGGGAGATCGCGCAGCCGGATCCGGGCGCGTACCCGTCGCACGGCATCGCGGTACAGTGCCGGCCGCTCGGCGGCGACGTGGCTCGCCCGCATCGCGACGTGGGCGATCGAGGTGAGCACCTCCCGGTACTCGAAGCCGAGCAGGTCGGCGGCCCAGTCGGATCCGAAGCCGTCCTCCAGCACCGTCGAGCGGACGTCGTCCCCGACGCCGAACAGATCGAACGTGCCCTCGGACAGCGTCGTGGTGATCGACCCCGAACGGTGGAGATACCGGTAGAGCGGTTCGTCGACGAGAGCGACCCGGCCGGCGCCCATCGCGAGCCGGAACGTCGCCGCGATGTCCTCGTACTTGCGGTGCTCGTCCCACGGCCGGTCGCCGAGAACCGAACGCCGGAACAGTTTCGTGCACGGGTAGGCCTTGGCGCGGCCCCGGAGAAGCAGCCGGGCGAACTCCCGACCGGTGAGCTCCTCGGCCGGGTACGGCGGTTCGTCCACCCCCAGGACCACTCCGTGCTCGTCGACGCGACGGGTCCGACAGACCGCGAAGTCGGCGCCCGACCCCACGACCGCACCGGCGAGACGCTCGACGAACCGCGGGTCGGCGACGTCGTCGGCGTCGAGGAACCAGAGGAGGTCACCGGTGGCCGCGGCCAATCCGGAGTTGCGTGCCGGTCCCGGACCACGGTTGCGGTCGTGGGTGACCACCCGGTACGCGGCCCCGCGCTCGTCGAGGAACGCCCGCGCCACCGGCATCGACCGGTCTCCTCCCCGATCGTCCACCAGGACGATCTCGTCGACCGGGCGGGTCTGGTCGAGGACCGATTGCAGCGTCCCGGTCACGTACGGCAGGCACCGGTACACCGGCACCACCACGCTCACTCGTGCGTGAGTCACGAGGAGCCCGTCTCGGTGGTCACGACGGCGAAGAGGCCGTGATGGTCCGACCCGGCCAGGCGGACACCCTCGAACTCCTGAACCGTCATGGACCGCACGATCATCCGGTCGATTCCGATGATCGCCGGGAACCAGGTGTCCGCGGGGTAGGTGGGAACGAGGCCGGCCCCGACACGCTCACCGACGTCCTCGAAACCGTCGGTGAGGAAGGCGCGGTAGCGGGTGTGCGAGTACGTCGAGTTGAAGTCGCCGCTGACCAGTACCGGGATCCCCGGGTCTCGGTCGGCCCGCGCGTGGACGGCCTCGCGCAACCGCTCCATCTCGTCCGCCCACATCCACGCCGGCGACGGGTAGGGCGGCATCGGATGCACGGCGAAGAGCGCGAGCCGGTCGCCGCCACCGAGGTCGACGGTCGCGGACAGATTGGACATCGAGAAGTGCGGCAGCTGTTCCCGCTCGGAGAGCGGGAATCGGCTGTAGATTCCCGTGCCGCCCCCGCCGGAAGGCTTCGGGGACAGGAACTGTTCCGGGAGCAGCTCGTCGATCCCCGCCTCCCGCAGTCGTCCCACCGAGTCGTCGGTGAGCTCCTCGATGGTGAGGACATCGACCTGTCGGTCCCGGATCTGCCGGACGAGGTCGTCGGTGTCGGCCTCCCCGAGCCGGATGTTGGCCTGCAACACCCGCACGGCCGTACCCGATCCCGGAGCATCGGTCCCTCCGACGAACAGGGGGGCCTGGGTCGCGAGCGCCGCGCCGACGACGACCACGCCGACGAGCGCGAGCCGCCATGCCCGCACGAGGAGAAGTACGACGACACCGAGCACACCGGCCCCCACGAACACGGGCACGAAGGAAGACGCCATGATCAGGGTGTTGCTCTCCGGGCCGACGTAGTGGACGACGCCACCGAACACCGAGACACCGATGGCGACGACGGCGGCCGCGACGGCCAGGGTGCGGATCACGCGTCTGCCGGCTCGGCTGCCGGACCGGTGGACGAGAACTCGGAGATCCGGGCGCCGCCCGCGACGCGACGCAGCGACCCGAGGACGACGAACAGCACGAGCGCGAGGACCACGGCGCTCAGGCTGTAGTAGACGATGGCGTCGGAGGCGCTGAAGACCGTACCGAACACCCCGGCCACGAACGCGCCGACCGACAGTCCGGCGACCTCCTGCGCCGACCAGAGACCGTTCACCCGGCCGAGCATCCGGGAGGGGGTGTGGGTCTGGATGATCGAGTAGCGCAGCACTTCCTGGACGGAGCTCACGGCCCCGGCGACAGCCAGGATCGCGAAGGCGACGGCGATACCGGCAGCCCACCCCACGAGCGCCTGGACGGCAAAGCCCGCGGGCAACGCGACGAGCAACACCAGCCCCGGGCGCCGGGCCCGGGTGAGCCAACCGCTGGTGACCGTCGCCGCCACGGCGCCCACGGCGGCGGCCGCGTAGAGCAGGCCCGCGGCCCTCGAATCTCCCCCGTATCTCTCGTCGACCAGGCCGGGAACGAGCACGAGGACGCCGCCGCCGATCATGGCGACCATCCCCGCGGCGATCACCCCGCCGACGACGGGTGACCGGGCGAGGAAGCGCAGCACCGAGTTCCCGTGCTCCGGACTGCCGTCGGTCCCGGACGACTCGGCGTCGTGCTCCGGTGGGCGCATCGACGGCAGGCCGGACAGCAGCGCGACCGTGATCGCCGTGCCGGCGGCCGCGATCCAGTAGTTCCAGGCCACCGACGCCGCCGCGATCACCACGCCGCCCAGCGCGGGCGAGACCACCGAACCGGCGCGGGCGCTGAGCACGTTGAGCGCACCCGCACCGACCAGCTGATCCTTCGAGATCAGCGCCGGGATGACGGCGAAGAGCGCCGCCACACTGATCGAGCCGATGAGGCCGTTCACCACGGCCAGCACGAAGATCGCCACCACCGAGGGGGAGTCGAGCATGGCGTTGATCGCCAGCCCGACGAACGTGATGCCGGACACGGTGCGCGCGAACAGGATCAGCGTCCGGCGGTCGTAACGGTCGGCCAGCGAACCGCCGATCAGCATGCCGCCGATGGCTGCGCCACCCTCCACCGAGGCGACGAGTCCGACCAGGAACGAGGACTCGGTGAGGGAGTACATCTGGATCGGTACACCCACCATGAGCATGCCGATCCCGAAGATCGAGATCGTCCGCGCGATGAACACCCTGCGGAACGGGGCACTCTCGCGCAGCGGCCTCAGGTCCAGCAGTATCCGGCCCTGTGCCATCAGTTGGCCGATACCTTGTCGACCGCGTCGGCGATCTCGGGGACCACCTGGTCGGTGGCCCACTCCAGCGACAGCGCCGACGGGAAGCCGACCGCATTGGGGCGGCCGGTGTTGCGTGCGAGGGACACGACGGACCCTGCCTGGACGGCCGGGAGCTGATTCCACGCATCGAACTTGGTGAGGTATCCGAGGTCACCGGTCGGCGAGACCACGACGAGCACGTCGGCATCCAGTTCGGCGATGTTCTCGTAGGACAGCTGCCCGCGTCCGTCCTGGTCCACCGGCAGGGTGCCGGCGAAGGGGCTGAGTTCGAGTCCGAGTGAGCTGAGGAACTGGCCGATTCCGAGTTCGTCGGAGGCCAGGACGGCGAGCTGACCGCCGCCGAAATCGCCGATCACGGCGTTGTAGGTCTTGCCGGCGAAATCCGGATTCGCCGCTGTCGCCGCCTCGGCGGTCGCGGTGGCCTCGGCGATCACTTCCTCCGCCTTCTCCGGAATGCCGAGTGCCGTGGCCACCTTGCGGGTCGAATCCTGCCAGGGCTCGCCGTTGGCCTTCGAGTCGAAGTGCACGACGGGGACCTGCGGATCGAGCTGATCGAATGCCGCCTGGTCCAGTCCCCAGAAGCCGGTGGACACGATGACGTCGGGCTCGAGCGCCACCAGTTTCTCGGCGATCGAGCCGGCACCGGCGTCCAGGTTCAGCTGTTCCGGTGTGTCGGAGCCCAGCGCGTCCAACGCCGTCGCCTCCCACGGCCACACCCCGGTTCCGTCGGTGGCCGCCAGGTTCTGCCGGTCCACGGGCAGCGCGATCGGGGTCACCCCGAGTGAGAGCAGGATGTCGGCGTCCTGGGGCGAGAGTGGAAGCGCCCGAACGGGCGGGGTCTCGATCGTCGTGTCACCGAACTTGCCCGACAGCGTCACCGGGAAGGCATCGGCGTTCGCCGTCGTCTCCCCCGCGCCGGTATCGGTGTCGTCGTCGTTCGAGGCGCAGGCGCTCACGCCGACCACCAGCGCCGCGGCCGCCAACACGGCGCCCGCCCTGATGCGGCCCCTGCGAGTCCACCGGAGTTTCATCGTGTTCCTCTCGTCGTTTCCAGGTTGTCGCCGTCCGTACGTGCAGTGCCGGGTGCTCTCACCGAGTCGACCGGGCACGATTCGCTCGCTCCCGAATCGACACGGGCGGCCAGATCCGCGATCGACGTCGACGAGAACACCTGTGCGGCATCGATATCCAGTCCCTCGGCACGGGCCTTGCCGAGGAGAGCCATCACCGCGATGCTGTCACAGCCGAGCGCGAAGACGTCGTCTCCGGCGCCGACCCGCTCGACACCCAGCGTCTCCGCCGCCGCACGGCACAGCACCCGTTCGGTGCCGGTCCGCGGTTCCCGGTAGGCCACCAGGTCGAGTTCCGGTCGCGGCAGGGCA
This sequence comes from Rhodococcus triatomae, assembly GCF_014217785.1. Classification (NCBI taxonomy): domain Bacteria; kingdom Bacillati; phylum Actinomycetota; class Actinomycetes; order Mycobacteriales; family Nocardiaceae; genus Rhodococcus; species Rhodococcus triatomae. Next base: position 890,934 of record NZ_CP048814.1, read on the forward strand.
CGCCGATCCACCTTGCCGTTCGCGGATGTGGGGATCCGCGGCAGGACGGTGTAGGTGGCGGGCACCATGTAGTCGGGAAGTACCGCGCGAAGTCCAGTGCGCACCGCCTCGACGTCGAACTCTCCGGTGGCCGAGCGGGGCCCGGCCGGGACGAGATAGGCGCACAGCGTCGCCGGGGCACCGAGATCGGTCCTGGCAATCACCACCGCGTCGGCGATGTCGGTCCTGGCGAGCAGAACCGTCTCGATCTCGGCCGGTTCGATTCGGTGGCCGCGGATCTTGACCTGGTCGTCGCCACGACCGCGGTACTGGATCGCCCCGTCCGGGCGCCACCTGGCCCGATCTCCGGTGCGGTACATCCGCGTGCCGGGCGCTCCGTCCGGATCCGCGACGAAGCGGGAAGCCGTCAGCGCGGGCTCGTTCCGGTAGCCACGGGCCAGACCTGCGCCGGACAGGTACAGCTCACCTGTCACGCCGATCGGAACCGGCTGCAGCCACCGGTCCAGGATCCTGGCGGCGGTCCCGGCCACCGGCCCTCCTGCAACGGGAACCGGGGCCCGGGTCGCGCGGGCGACCAGCGCGTCGACGGTGCTCTCGCTGGGCCCGTACAGGTTGTAGGACAGGATTCCGTCGCTGTCGGACAGCGCGCGGAGCCGGTCCCACAGCGGGCCGGTGACGGCCTCGCCGCCGAAACCGAGCGCGACCGGCCCGTTCTCCCCGACGAGGCCCGCGTCGAGTAGCTGGGCGAGATGGGACGGCGTGACCTCGACGAAATCCCAGCCCTGCCGTCGTGCCTGCGCCACCATGCGGCCGGGGTCGCGGCGTGTGTCCTCGTCGACGAGGTACAGGGTGTGTCCGTCCAACAGCCACAACTGCGGTTGCCAGGACGCGTCGAAGGCGAACGACCACGCGTGCCCCACCCGGAGCCGGTCACGCCCGGCGCGCTCGGCAGTGGGGACGTACAGGTCCCGGCGGTGGCTGTGCCACAACGCGACGAGTCCGCCGTGTCGTGCCTCGACGGCCTTGGGGATGCCGGTGGACCCGGAGGTGAACACGATGTAGGCCGGGTGGTCCGCCCGCAACGTCGCACGGCGTTCGGCATCGGTGAGCGGCTCACCCGACAGGTCGGCGAGCGCCCGCTCCGTTGCGGCGTCGTCCAGCACCAGTGCCTCGCCGCGCGCGGGCAGGGCGGTGGTGGTGGTGGCCTCGGTGGTGAGCACCAGCGCAGCGGAACTCGTCCGGAGGATCGTGTCGACGCGGGACGCGGGAGTCGACGGATCGATCGCCACGTACGCTCCGCCCGCGGTGAGGACGGCCAGGATCGCCGCCACCGTGTCGGCGGTGCGCGGCATCAGCAGCGCCACCGGGACCTCGGGTCCGACGCCCCTCGCCACCAGGAGCCTGGCGAGCCGGTTCACCCGGTCCCCGAGTTCCGCGAAAGTCCGTTCACCCTCCCCGTCCACGACGGCGATGTGGTCGGGGTGTGCCGCGACCGCACGCTCGAAGAGCGCGGGCACGGTGTCCGCGACGGGTGCGAGCGCCGGTGCCTGTGACACGGTCTCGATCAGTCGGCGATCCTGCGCGGGCAGGACGGTGAGCTCGGAGAGTCGGCGCGTGGCGGATCCATCGGCCAGTTGCCGCAACAGTGCCACGAGTCCCTCGGCCAGTCGCGTCACCGTCGTCCGGTCGAACAGGTCTGCGCTGTACTCGATCACGCCGACCACGACGTCCGATCCGGTGTATTCGACGAAGTCGAACGACAGGTCGAACTTCGCGGTGTCCGGCTCGATCGGTTGCGGACGGACCGCGGCACCGAGCAACTCCGAGGGGTCCGGCTGGGTGAGGTACACGATCATCGTCTGGAACAGCGGGTGTACCGAACGCACGCCCGCCCGACGGCCCGCTACCGCGTCGACCACCTGCTCGAACGGGACGTCCTGATTCTCGAACGCCGCGAGGTCGGTGGTCCGCACCCGCTCCAGCAATTCGGCCACGCTCGGGTTCCCGGACAGATCGGTCCGAAGCACCAGGGTGTTGAGGAAGAACCCGACGAGCGGCTCGAGCTGGGCATCGCGGCGGCCGGACACCGGTGTTCCCAGCGGGATGTCCTCGCCCGCACCGGATTTACTCAACAATGTGGCCACGGCGGCGTGCACCAGCATGAACATGCTCACGCCGTGCGCGGCGGCGAGCTCGCGCAGCGAGCGCACCGTGTCGGCGTCCACACCGAGCGGCACCGCACCGCCCCGGTAGCTGAACCTGGCCGGCCGTGACCGGTCGGCGGGCAACTCGATCTCGTCCGGGATCCCGTCGAGGGTCCGGGTCCAGTGGTCGAGCTGAGCGGTGGCGAGCGCGGACGGTGCGGACGCCTCGCCGAGGATTTCGCGCTGCCACAGGGCGTAGTCGGCGTACTGGACCGGCAGCGGCTCCCATTCGGGCTCCTGACCCACCTGGCGCAGTCCGTAGGCGGCGGACAGGTCGGCGAGCAGTGCGGCCGTGGACCATTCGTCGACAGCGATGTGATGGACGACGAGCACGACGATGGTCTCGGCACCTCCGACGTCGACGAGCGTGGCACGTAGCGGGATCTCGGTGCGCAGGTCGAAGCGGTGGCGCGCGGCGGCCCGCAGGAGCGATTCGAGTTCGTCCTCGGTGGTGGCCGTCGCCGTGTCCGTCGGCACCTGCACGTCGGCGGGATCGGCGATCACCTGCACGGGCTCGCCGTCGGGGCCGGCGGGATACACCGTCCGCAACGCCTCGTGCCGACGGGCCAGGTCCCCGAGCGCGGCGGTGAACGCCGCGTGGTCGACGACGCCGGGTACCCGCCACGAGATCGGCACGTTGTACACCCCGGTGCCCGTACCGAACTGGTCGAGAATCCACATCCGTCGCTGCGCGGAGGACACCGGAATGTTCGCCGGCCGCTCGTGGCGACGCAGCGGCGGCAGTGCCGCGCGCACGCCGCCCCGTGCGCAGGCGGCGGCCAGGGCCGCCGGGGTCGGGGCCTCGAACACCTCGCGGACTCCGAGGTCGACACCGAACTCGGCCTTGACCGCGTTCACGAGCCGGATCGCCGACAGGGAATGCCCGCCGAGCGCGAAGAAGCTGTCCTCCGGACCCACGTCCGGAACACCACCGCCCAGTGCCTCCGCGAACAGGGCGCACATCCGGGACTCGAGTTCCGTGGCGGGCGCGCGCCCGGGACCGGCCGATGCCTCGAGCACATCGACTCGGGGGAGCCTGCGGCGGTCGAGCTTTCCGTTGTGGCTGACCGGGATGTCCTCGATCGGGACGAGGACGGACGGCACCAGATGGTCCGGAATCGATCCGACCAGTGCGGCGCGGAGTGCAGCCGGGTCCAGAACGCGACCGGATTCGGCGACGACATATCCGACGAGTGCCGGGCCGCTGTCGCGTACGTGCACGTCCGCTGCCGCCCGCGCCACATCCGGCAGCGACTCCAGCGCGCCGGCGACCTCGCCGAGCTCGATCCGCATGCCCCGGATCTTGACCTGATCGTCCGCGCGTCCCAGGAAGTCGAGCGCGCCGCGCGAATTCCAGCGTGCCAGGTCGCCGGTGCGGTACATCCGGTCCCCCGCGTCCCCGAACGGATCGGCGACGAACCGCTCCGCGGTCAGTCCCGGCCTGCGCAGGTAGCCCTGCGCGACCTGGACCCCGCCGATGTAGAGATCGCCGGTCACGCCCTGCGGAACCGGCCTCAGGGTCGAATCCAGCACGTACAGCAGGACATTCGCACCGGGGCGTCCGATGTCCGGCGGTGTGGCGGTCCGGGTGAGGTCGGTGGCGAGGCTCACCTCGACGGCGGCCTCGGTGGGCCCGTAGAGGTTGTCCAGGCGTGCCGCGGGCAGCCGGTGCGCCACTCGCCGGACCGTGGACGGCGCGAGCGCCTCACCGCTGCAGACGATCCTGCGCAGACTCGCCAGGTCCGCGGCATCCCCGGTCAGTGCCTCGTCCAGCATCGAGGGCACGAAGTGCGCGATCGTGACCTCGTGTTCGCGGACGAGACGGGAGACCTCGGCCGGGTCCCGATGGGCTCGCGGTCCCGCCACGACGGCGGACGCTCCGTGCAGGAACGGCCAGAACAGTTCCCACACCGAGACGTCGAAGCCGGCCGGCGTCTTGAGCACGATCCGGTCCTGTGGGGTGATCGGCGATTCGGCCTGCACCCAGTCGAGCCGGTTCGCGACCGAACGATGTGAGACGACGACACCCTTGGGCTTACCGGTGGAGCCGGACGTGTAGATCACGTACAGCGGATGATCGGCGGTCAGTGCACCACCGCGCTCGGTGTCACCGAGCACGGACGAATCGAGCTCCGCGACAGCTGCCGCCACGGCCGGGTCGTCCAGCGCGATCACGGGGTGCCCGGATTCGGGCAACTCCACGTCCGAGGCGGTGAGCACCATCGCCGGAACGGCGTCCGCCAGCAGGTACTCGATCCGGGAGAGCGGCAATGTGGTGTCGATCGGCAGGTAGGCCGCTCCGGCGTGGACGACGGCGTGCACGGCGACCACCTGGTCGATCGAGCGGGGAACGGCGATCGCCACGATGTCCCCCGGCCGTACTCCCCTGCCGAGCAGATGCCGCGCCAGCCGGCGCGAGCGCCCCGCCAGCTCCCCGTACGTCAGGGTGAAGGTGGCCTTCGGCCGATCTGACCGGTCGAAGGGTCCCTTCACCCTGGACGGGACGGGGGCGGGGGCCGGGGTGGGGGTGGGGGTGGGGGTGGGGGTGGGGGTGAGCGTGGAGCCGACGAGTGCGATCGCGTCCGGGGTGCGCGCCGCGGCGTCCGACAGTGCCTCCGCGAGCACGCCTCCGATCGAGTCGGTGGCCGTGCTACCGCCGTCACCGAGGGCGAGGGCGGCCCACGCCTGCTCGCCGGACAGCAGCGCCGCGTCCGCGATGCGGACCGACTCGTCGGTGAAGACTCCGAGCAGGTGTACCAGAGATCGTCCCAGCGAGTTCACGGTCGACTCGTCGAACAGGTCCGTGGCGTACTCGAGCACGATCGCGATCTCGCCGGTGTCCGGTGCGTCCACGTACGTGACGGTGAGGTCGAACTTGGCACGCACGTTCGACAGCGGCTCCCACTCGGTGGGGACGCCGAGGAAGTCGGGCAGGACGGCGGGCCGCTGCAGGTAGCTGAGCATGACCTGGAACAGCGGGTTGCGGCCGTCGACACGCGGCGGCGCGAGCTGCTCGACCACCTGCTGGAACGGCAGTTCCTGGTGGTCCATCGCGAGCAGGTCCGATTCCCGCACCCGATCGACGAGTTCGGCGAACGTCGGGTTGCCGGACACGTCCGTGCGCAGGACCACCGTGTTGACGAAGAATCCGACCAGGTCGTCGAGGGCGCTGTCACCGCGCCCGGACACCGGGGACCCGACGACGACGTCGTCCCCCGCGCCGAACCGCGACAGGGCCGCGGCCGTGGCCGCGTGCAGAACCATGAAGGGACTCGCCCCGTGCGCATCCGCGACGGCGCGCAACGCCGCCCCGGTGTCCGGGTCCACCACGGCACGCACGGTGCCGGCACCGCCGGTCGGCACCGCGGGTCGGGTCCGGTCGACGGGGAGAGGCATCTCCTCGGGAAGGCCGTCCAGGGTCCGGGCCCAGAACCCGAGTGCGGCGTCTCCGGCCCCGTCCGCGAGCACCTCCTGCTGCCACAGGGTGTAGTCGGCGTACTGGACCGGGAGCGGCTGCCAATCCGGAGCCCGCCCGGCGACCCGGGCGAGATACGCGCGACCGAGATCGCCCAGCAACGGCGCATCGGACCATTCGTCGGTCGCGACGTGGTGCAGCGCCAGCGCGACCAGATACCGCTCGGTGTCGACGCGAACGAGAGTGAGGCGGATCGGAAGATCCTTGCGCAGATCGAAGTTCGCGGTCAGCCGTGCGGTCGCGAGTACGCGGGCCGCCGCCTCCGGGTCGGTCTCGCCGGTCACGTCGACGTAGTCGAAGCGCAGCTGATCGTCCACCGCGGTGCCGGGCTCGAGGATCTGCTGGAACGCGCCTTCCGGAGTCGCGTCGACGAGCGTTCGCAGACTCTCGTGCCGGGTGACCACGTCCACGAATCCCGCGCGCAGCGCGTCGGGGTCCACGGTTCCGTGCAGTACGGCGACGTGTGCGTAGTGGTAGGGCAGGCTGTCGCGCTGCATCTGCTGCAGCATCCACAGTCGCTCCTGCGCGGCGGACAGCGGAATGCGTTCCGGCCGCGGTCCCGCGACGATCGCGGGCTTCGCCCGCTCGGCCGACGGCAGTCTCGACGCGAGGGCCGCTACCGTACGTGCCTCGAAGAGGTCCCGGATGCTCAACTGGACGTCGAACTCCGTCCGGACCCGGCTGACCACGCGCATCGCGATCATCGAATGGCCGCCGAGTTCGAAGAAGTCGTCCTCGGCCCCGACGGTCTCGATGCCCAGCAGTTCGGCGAAGATCGCACACAGCTCGCGCTCGGTGTCGGTCTGCGGCGCACGGCTCCCGACGGTGGGCCGCAGCTCCGGTTCCGGCAGCGCGGCCACGTCGAGCTTGCCGTTGACCGTCATCGGCAACGCGTCGACAGCCTGGAGGTGGCCGGGAACCATGTAGTCCGGCAACAACTCCCGCAAGTATCCGAGCAGGACGTCGACTGCGGCGTCGTTCGGCTCTCCGGTGCACACCACGTACGCCGCGAGTCGCCGGGTGTCCGGAACGAGGGGGTCCGGGACCGCGATCACCGCGGCCGATGCCACCGCCGGATGGGATTCGAGCACCGACTCGATCTCGTGGAGTTCGACCCGGTATCCGCGAATCTTCACCTGGTCGTCGGTACGGCCCAGGTAGTCGATGTTGCCGTCCGGCCTGCGCCGGACCAGGTCTCCGGTGCGGTACATGCGGGTTCCGGCGGTTCCGAACGGATCGGCGACGAACCGCTCCGCCGTGAGCCCGAAGCGGCCCAGGTAGCCGCGGGCGAGACCCACACCCGCGATGTACAGCTCACCGGCGACCCCGTCCGGAACCGGACGCAGCCACGAATCCAGGATGTGTGCCCGGGTGGATCGGATGGGGACGCCCACCGTCGGCGTGACGCTCTCGTCGGTGCCCGCACCGAGGGTGTTGATGGTGTACTCGGTGGGCCCGTAGAGGTTGTAGCCGAGCGTTCCCTCGGTGTCCCGCAGCCGGTTCCACACCGAGTCGGGTACCGCCTCGCCCCCGAGCAGCACGAGAGGTGGACGGTGTCCGCCGTCCGCGTCGTCGAGGAGGCCGTCGGCGAACAACTGCGTGGCATAGGTCGGGGTGACGTTCACGACGTCGATCCGATGCGCATCGCAGTAGTCGACGAGGGCGAGCGAATCGCGCCGCAGTTCCTCGTCACAGACGTGGACCTCGTGGCCCTCGACGAGCCACAGCAGTTCCTCCCAGGACATGTCGAAGGCGAAGGAGACGGTGTGTGCCACCCGCATCCGCCGCCCGCCGACGGAGTCCACCACCGGATCGAAGATCGCATCCTGGTGGTTGCGCTGCATGTTGGTCAGTCCCCGGTACGGCGTGACGACGCCCTTCGGGGTGCCCGTCGATCCGGACGTGTAGATGACGTAGGCCGGGTGGTCGAGCCGGCCCGCGGATCCCGGTGCGAACGCCCCGAGTTCGGCATCGGACAGTGCTTCCGCGACCCGGACGGGAGCCGAGCTGCCCGCACGGTCGACGCACAGCGAGCGTTCGGCGGGAAGCCCCAGCCGTTCCCGGACGGAATCGGTGGTGACGAACAGTACCGGCCGGGCGTCGTCGACGACGGTACGCAGCCGGCCGTCGGGCTGATCGAGCTCGAGCGGGAGGTAGGCGGCACCCGTGCGCAGGACGGCGAACAACGCGACCACCATGTCGACCGAACGCGGCAGGCCGAGCGCCACGACGACCTCGGGCCGGGCGCCGCGACGGATCAACTCACGGGCCAGGGCCTCGATGCGGACCGACAGCTCACCGTAGGTGCAGTTCTGCTCGCCGAACACGAGCGCGGTGCGATCCGGAATCCGTGCGGCACGCCCCAGCAGCATCTCCGCGACGGTGGCGTCCTCGACTGCGGGAAGCGTTGCCCGCCATTCGTTCTCGGCGTCGGTGCGTTCGGTGGGCGTGAGCGCGTCGACGGTTCCGACCGCTCGGGCGAGGTCCCCCGTGAGTAGGTCGAGGAGGGCGAGGAAGCGCTCGTGCAGCGCCCGCGCTCTCGACTCGGGAACCAGATCGTGGCGGTAGTCGATCTTCACGTGCAGCGAGTCGCCGGGCGACACGACGACGGCGAGCGGGTAGTGGGTGTGGTCGAGGCTGTCCTCGGCCACGATGCCGTAGCGGTCGGACTGCGCCGCCATCGTCGCGGCGTCCTTGAAGTTCTGCAGCACGAAGAGCGTGTCGAACAGTTCGCCGTGGCCGACTGCCTGTTGGATCTCGCCGAGGCCGAGGTATTCGTGCTCCATCCGCTGGACGTACTCGTCCTGCATCCGGCGCAACAGATCCGCCAGGGTTTCCGCGGGGTCGAGCGTCACCCGGATCGGGACGGTGTTGAGGAACATGCCGACGACCCGGTCGAGGCCGTCGATCTCGGTGGGGCGGCCGGCGACGGTGGACCCGAACACGACGTCACTGCGGCCGGATTCGGCGGAGAGCAGAAGGCCCATGACCGCGTTCATCAGTGCGTTGAGCGTCACGCCCGCGTGCCGGGCTCGCTCGCGCAGCGCCGCCGTCACGTCCTCCGACACGTACGACTCGATCCGGTGCGGGACGACGGCGGATCGGTCCCGCACCGTGCCCGCGAGCAGCGTCGGCTCGTCGAATCCGGTGAACGCCCGGCGCCACGACTGCGCCGCGGCCTCGGGGTCCCGGCGCCCCAGCCAGGCCAGGTAGTCGGTGAACTGCGCTGTCGACAGCCGAGGATCGTCGCCCGCGTAGAAGGCGAGGAGCTGGTCGACGACCAGCGCCCCGGACCAGCCGTCCCACACGATGAACTCGCGGTTGACCACGAGCCGGTCGACATCGCCCAGGTGCACGAGCAGCATCCGCCACAGCGGAGGGGCGGCGAGGTCGAACGGCAGCCGCCGGTCCTCCTCCATCAGTTCCCGGGCGCGCGCCTGCTGCTGGTCCGGCGGGAGACCGGTGAGGTCGATCTCGGTGAACGGCACCTCCAGTCCGACACCGATGAACTGCACCGGGTCGGCGACCCCGTCGCCCACGAATCCGGCACGGACGGTGGGATTCTCCTCGAGCAGCCGGGCCGCGGCACGGCGCATCCGGGCCACGTCGATGCGGTGGCCGAAATCGAGTGAGAACTGGGCGGTGTAGATGTCGGTGCCGTCGTCGAACGTGGACTGGAAGTAGAGACCTCGCTGCAACGGCGACAGCGGCCAGATGTCCGCGATCTCCACCTCGGTCGCTGCTTGCACGCGGTCGATCTCGGCCTGGCCGAGGTCGATGTGCGCCAGGTCCGACGGAGTCAGCCCGCCGGTGCCTCCGGCTTCGGCGATGTCCCCGGCCGCCTGCCGCCACAGCCGGGCGAGCTCGTCCAGATCGGCGGGCGCGAGCCCGTGGTCGGAGTGCAGGACCGCGGTGTCCGTGGCGGGGTCGATCGCGATGTCGAGGACGTACTCCCGCAACCGGTCTCCCCCGATCCGGACCAGCACCTGGGGGGCGGGCGACATGGCCAGCGCGGGCCCCGCCTGGACGTTCGCGTAGCGCAGCATCGGCCATCCGATGCCGCCGTCGGGGGTCGCCCGCGCCGCCTCCTTCGCGGCGCGCAGGACGGCCTGCGCGTCCTCCGTGGCGTCGGTGAGGGGCAGGCGCACCGGTGCGACCCAGCCGAGCGGGCCGACGGTGCGGTCGAGCTGCGTTTCCCCGCCGAGACCGTCGCGGCCGTCGTGCCAGGCGTCGATCACGAGCGCGTCACCGCGACGGCCGCTCCAGCGACTCACCGCGAGTGCCGTCGCGGCGGACCAGACATCGATCTCGGTCCCTTTCACGAGCGCGGCGGCTGCTGCCGCACCGGCGGGGAGCGCGACCACCACGTCGGCCGGCGCCGAGATACCACCGGTCACCGCAGGAACGAGTTCGCCACCGGCGGCGGCGATCTCCATCCAGGTCGTGATCTCGGCAAGACGATCCGGCGCGGACGCCGCGGTGGTGAAGTTCCGGGCGTGCGCCTTCAGCGACGTCGGCACGGACGGCAGGTGCACGTCACGACCCGCCGTGACGGCGGCCAGAGCGGACCGGAGGTCGGCGAGCACCACGTCCCACGATCTCGGATCGAGGATCGCCGCCGCACCCACGACGGTCACCTCGTCGGTGCCCGGCCGGAACCGGACGGCGAGCGGCCGCCGGGCCGTGACGTCCGGGTCGTCGTCGCCGAGCAGGGCCTCCGGTATGACGGCCGCGGAGTCCGCGACGTCGAGTGTCCACAGGATCGGCGTCGGTGTACTCAGCTGCGCCCGGAGCCCGTGGTGGTGGGTCTGCAGGGCGCGGATCGCGCCGACGACGTGCTCCCGGGTGGTGCCCGCGGGCACGGGGACCGAGGCGCACCGGGTGCGGGCGGGCGATCCGCCCGCGTCGCGCAGCGCGGCGAGCGACGGGAGCAGAGCCAGTGGCCCGGCGCCGTCCTCGTCGTGAGCGCCCCGGGGCCGCACCGACCACACCGGCGCGTCGGGGTCGGCGAGGAAGGCGTCGAGGAAATCGCGCAGACCGCGGGCACATTCGGCCGCCTCGTCCGCGCAGTCCGGGTGGGCCCTGACGTTGACATCGATCGGTAGACCCGATTTGTGCAGGACCACGGTGAATTCGAGTTCGCCGACGGGCCCGGACGAGAGGACGTGGCCCTCGGTGACGTCGCCGATCGCGTCCTTGGCGATCGACGCGGGCATGACGTTGATGCCGATGCCGGGCGGACGCCACGAGGGGTCACGTTCGGCCAGTTCGCGGCCCAGTTCCTCGCCGCGGTAGCGCCCGTGTTTGAGGAGCTTCCAGAGTTTGTGCTCGACGGCGGAGGCCACCTCGCACAGTCGCGCGGACTCGGGAACCTCGAACCGAAGCGGCAGGACGCTCGCGACCATCGCGGGCATCGCGCGCAGGTCCCTGGTGCCGCGGGCCGTCGTCGGGAGCGAGAAGACGGCGTCGTGGGTGCCGGTGGTACGAGCCAGGTAGGAACCGAAGAGCGCGATGAGCAGGTGGGAGAGCCGGAGCCCGTGTGCGCGCGCGTAGTCGTCGAGGCGCTCCCGGCGGGATTCGTCGATCGCCCAGGTGTCCGTCATGACGGCGGGGGCGGGCCGCAGCGGTCCGGCCGACAGATGCGGGATCTGCGGAAGATCGCCCAATTCGGCGAGCCAGTACTGCCGGTCCTCCCGGAACAGGGCTCCGTCCACGTACTCGACGTCGGCGGCCACGTACCGCTCGACGGTCCACTCGGATGCGGTCTCCGGAACGTTGTGACGCGCGTAGGCCTTGGCGATCCGCCCCACCACCAGTGAGATTCCGAAACCGTCGTTCACGATGTGGTGGTACTGCTGGTACATCCGGATGACGTCGTCGGCCAGCCGGTGCAACGTGAACGTGAAGAGCAGGTCGGTGGCCAGGTCCACCGGCTCGCGCATCTTCGCCTGCATCCACGCGGTGGACGCCGCCGCGGGGTCGTCGGTGCCCCGGAAGTCGACGATGTCGAGCGTCCAGTCGCGGTCGGCACGCGGGATCTGGACGAGGGTGCCGTCGGCGTCGATGTCGAAGTTGACGTGCAGCGTCTGCGCCTGGTCGAGTACGGCCTTCGCGGTCGACGCCAACCGTTCGACGTCGACCTCTCCGAAGGTCTCGGTGTACATGCCGGTGTTGTAGAGGTGGCCCACCGGGTCGAGCTGATGCCCGAAATAGATGCTCCGCTGCGCGGCGGTGACCGGGAATGCCGACTGCACCTGTGTGTTCTCCGTACTTCCTGTGGACCGACACCACGGCGTCGGCGATCTGAGCCGTACGACTCCGCACCGGAGATCCGGGTCGTACGGCCCCGGGGATTCGGTTAGCCTACCCAAAGGGTTGGCCGGGCCGGAATCCTCCCCACCTGCGACGGCGTCACCCTCCCGCACCGATCCGGTCGGCCGCGACCCGAACCACACCGGGCGCGGCCCCCGCTGCCGCGACCGCCCGCGCCCAGCCTTCGGCCACGCCACGCACCCACCCGTCGTCGAACCGGGTCGCGTCCGCGACGAAGCGGGCCCGCAGGCGCGACTCGACCATCCACACGCACACGTCGAGAGCACCCGCACCCGGCGCCGGAATCACGCCCGCGGCGCGCACGAACTGCACCGTGACCTCGGGCGACGGCAACGCGGCGAAGGCTGCCGCGCTCTGCGCACCGAGGTGACGCAACATCGCCCCGCCGGTCCCCGAACCGGGTGCGCGCTCCAGCTCCGCGGCCACGGCCGGCCCTAGCTCCTCGGCGCCCGAGGCCGCCTCGAGCCGCACCGGGAGCCCCATCGAGAAGGGCCCGACCGTCCGGCTCGGCTCGGGCTCCGAGCCGCCGACGTGCCGTGCATCACGTTCGACCTCGACGACGACACTGCTCACCCCGGACTCGCCCAGCGCCTGGACCAACCCGGCGAGCACCCCTCGCTCGTCCGCGACACCCGCCACGTCCACCACCGTCTCCGCGAAGGTGGACACCGTTCCGGGCAGGGCAGGGCCGCCCGGCACGGTGGCGCCCGGAGCGAGAACCTCCGCCCAGTGACTCAGCTCGGCGAGCAGCGCGGGGTCCTGGGCGGCCTCGTTGACGCGGGTGGCGAGCGCACGTGCGGTCGCGGCGGGCCTAACCGGGGCGCCGGAACCGTCGACGAGGCTCTGGCGCAGCAGCGACAGCGACAGCGCGTCGGCGGCCATCGCGTGGACGCCGACGACCAGGCGGCCCTCCCCCGCGCCGCCGTCGAACCAGACGGCACCGACCATAGCCCGTTCCGGATCCAGCCCGGCGACCACCTCGGCGACGGCTGCGTCCACTTCCTCCGTCCACCGCTCTTCGGTCCAGCCCGCAGCGTCCACGCGGCGCACCGCGGGCGACACGTCCACGGTGTCGGCGGTCTGCATGCTCCACAACACCGACGCGACTCGGCTCAGCGTCGCGCGGAGCGCGTCGTGGGTGTCGACGAGCCGTTGCACCCGGGCCGTGACGGCGGCGAGATCCGTACCGGCGTCGGTGCGCACCGTGAACGCGCCACCCACGCCGACGGGATCGCGGCCGGATTCCCGGAGGCGATGCACCGACGGCATCAACGGCACCGGGCCGGGCTCGTCCGGGTCCCGCGGACCGTCGGCCCCGTCGGAATCGGACTCGGTGTCGAACACGGCGACCCGAGCGAGCGCCGCCGGGGTGCGCCACTGGAACACCTCTCGCGGCCCCACCGTGACACCGCGCCGCCGCGCGGCATTCACCAGAGCGATGGACATGATGCTGTCGCCGCCCAGGACGAAGAAGTCGTCGTCGGCCCCGACGTCGTCGAGGTCGATGCGCAGTGCGGCGGCGAACAGTTCACACATCGCGAGCTCGGCGGGTCCTTCGGGCGCCCGCTTGCCGCCCTGGGAGGTGTCCGGTTCCGGCAGTGCGCGGCGGTCCAGCTTTCCGTTCGCCGTCACCGGCAATGCGTCCAGAACGACGGTCGCCGTCGGAATCATATACTCGGGCAACCGTTCCGCGGCGGCCCCGAGCACGTCCGCGGTCACCGGGTCACGGCCGGACACCGGCACCAGATAGCCGATCAATCGACCGTCGCGCACCAGCACCGCGGCCGCCGCGACGTCCGGGTGGGCGGTGAGCACCGCCTCGATCTCACCGAGTTCGACGCGCAGACCGCGCAGCTTGACCTGCCCGTCGGCTCGGCCCACGTAGTCCAGCGTGAGTCCGGGGACGCGGGAGTCCGGGTCGCCGCCGAGGTCGAGTCGCCATCGAACAAGGTCGCCGGTCCGGTACAGCCGCGCACCGGGCTCGGACGGGGCGGGTGCCGCGACGAATCGTTCGGCAGTGAGGCCGGGTCTGCCGTGGTACCCGCGAGCGAGTTGGACCCCGCCCAGGTACAGCTCGCCGACCACGCCGGGAGGCACCGGCTGCATCCGCGCGTCGAGAACCCGGACCGTGGTGTTCCACACCGGTCTGCCGATCGGCACGACGGCGGAGGTGTCGCCGGTGGCGATGGTCTCGGCGGTGACGTCCACGGCCGCCTCGGTGGGACCGTAGAGGTTGTGCAGCGCACCGTCCACCAGGGCGTGGAAACGGTCTCGGTGGTCGGCCCCGAGAGCCTCACCGCTGCAGACGACGTGCGCGAGCGCCAGCCGTCCGCCCACCGTCGCCCGATGGTCGAGGAACGCGGCGAGCATCGAGGGCACGAAGTGCGCGGTCGTGATCGACTGCCGGACGACGACCGAGCTCAGGTACTCGGGATCGCGATGCCCTTCCGGCGTCGCCGTCACGAGAGTCGCACCGGAGATCAACGGCCAGAAGAACTCCCACACCGACACGTCGAATCCGGACGGCGTCTTCTGCAGCACACGGTCGTCGGCACCGATCCGGAAGCGATCCTGCATCCACGCCAATCGGTTGACGATCGCCCGGTGGCTGACGAGGACGCCCTTGGGCCGTCCGGTCGAGCCGGAGGTGTACAGGAGGTAGGCACCGGAGTCCACGGGGACCGGGGCGTGTGGGGGGACCGGGGCGTGTGGGGGGACCGGGATGTGCGGGGGGGCCGGGGTGTGTGGGATGTCGGCGACCGCCCGGTCTCGCGGGTCGACGGGCACACCGAGTGCATCCACGTCGAGCACCGGAACGTCGTACGGCTGTGGCTCGTCGGCGACGACCAGCGCCGGCTCCGCGTCCTCCACCATGTACGCGAGCCGGTCGGCCGGATAGCTCCGATCGAGCGGCAGGTAGGCCGCGCCTGCCCGATGGACGGCGTGCAGGGCGACGACCAGTCCGGCTCCACGGGTGACCGACACGGCGACGACCGCGTCCGCCGTGGGCCTGTTCCGCTCGGCCACCCGGACGCGGATCGCACGGGCGAGCCGCTCGACCGCGGCGTCGAGCTCCCGGTAGGTCCACCGGGTGTCCGTTCCGTCCACCACCAGCGCCAGGGCGTCCGGTGTGGCCTCGACCTGCCGGGTGAACAGTTCGGCGAGCCCCACCGACGGAACGGTGCGCGTGGCGCCGGTCTCCGCACGCCGCAACATTTCCCGGTCGGAGACGGTGAGCAGATCGAGGTCCGCCAGCCGCACCCGCGGGTCGGCGGCCACGGCGGCGAACACGGTACCCAGCCGCTCGGCGAGGGACACCACGGTGGCCTCGTCGAACAGCTCGGTGGCGTATTCGATCCGTCCTCGTATCCCCCCGTCCGCGGCTTCGGCGAGATCGAAGGTCAGGTCGAACTTCGACGTGCCGGTCTCGACGAACACGGGCTCGGTCCGGAGCCCGCTCATCCGGACCTCCGCGACCGCGTCGCGGTACTGCACGAGGATCTGGAACAGCGGCTGACGAGCCAGTGACCGGGTCGGCGCCACCGCATCGACGAGCTCCTCGAACGGAATGTCCTGGCGCGCATAGGCGTCGAGATCGACGTCCCTCACTCGACCGAGGAGTTCGGTGAACTCCGGGTTGCCACTCAGATCCGTGCGGAGGACCAGCGTGTTGACGAAGAACCCCACCACCCGTTCCAGCGCGGGATGCGCCCGTCCGGCCACCGGCGTCCCGACGACGATGTCCTCCCCCGCACCGGATCGAGCGAGCAGGGCAGCGACCGCCGCGTGCACGAGCATGAACATCGACGAGCCGGACTCGGCGGCGATGCGTTCCGCGGCAGCCCGGACCGTGGCGGGCAGGGTGAAGTGCACGGCCCCACCGTGATACGTGCTCACGGAGGGCCGAGGGCGGTCGCGGGGTATCCCGAGTTCCTCGGGTGCTCCCGCGAGCACCCGCGACCAGTGCGCCGCCTGCTCGGCCACGAGCGAATCCGGATCGGATCCGTCGCCCAGAAGCACCGACTGCCAGGAGGTGAAATCCCGGTAGCGGACCGGCAGCGGCGGACCCGCCGCCTCGTCGAGGTCCGCGTCCGCGGCGCCCGCGACCGCGGCGGAATAGAAGCCGGCGAGATCGTCGAGCAACGGCCGGGCCGACCATTCGTCGGCGGCGATGTGATGCACGAGCACCATGAGGTGCGCCGCATCGGGTGCGGTCCGCACGAGCACCGCCCGGATCGGGATCTGCGTGGTGATGTCGAACTCGTGTGCCGCCTCCTCCGCGAGCACCCGGTCCAGATCGGCAGCCGAGATGTCACGCACCCCCCACGGCACCTCGGCCTCGTCCGGGTCGAGGACCCGCTGGAAACCCACGCCCTCGGCCGCTCCGTCGCCGGTGAAGACCGTCCGCAGGCTCTCGTGCCTGCGGACGACCCGGGCGAGCGCCACCCGCAGCGCGGACAGATCCACCTCGCCGTGCAGGCGCAGGGTGAAGGGGATGTTGTAGGTCGCGCTCGGCCCCTCCAGCTGGAACAGGAACCACAACCGCCGCTGGGCAGACGACATCGGCGAGACGTCCGCGTGCTCGACGGGCACGAGCTCCGGATGTGTCCCGTCCACCGTGGTTCCGGCCGCCGCGAGAGCGGCAGGGGTACGCAGGTCGAAGATGTCACGGACGGAGAATTCGCGCCCCGTCCGCACCCGGAGGGACGAGGACAATCGCGTCGCGAGCAGGGAGTTGCCGCCCAACGCGAAGAAGTCCTCGTCGGGTCCGACCTCGTCGAGGCCGAGAAGTTCGGCGAGCACCACGCAGTACACCTGTTCCTGCTCGGTCGGCTGCCGGGAGCCCGCCTCGGCCCGGACGGGCTCGGGCAGACCGGCACGGTCGATCTTGCCGTTCGGCAGGGTCGGCATCTCCTCGAGCATCAGGAACGTCGCCGGAATCATGTAGTCCGGAAGCAGGTTCCGCGCATGATTCCGCAGCTCGGCGGTGTCGGGCACCCGAGCCCCGCTCGGGACGACGTAGGCGAGGAGGTGGTCTGCCCCGGACGCCGCCGCAGACACCGTCACCAGCGCGGTGTCGACATCGGGGTGGGCGGCCAGGGCGGCCTCCACCTCGCCGGGCTCGATCCGGAACCCGTGCAGGCTGATCTGGTTGTCGGCGCGCGAGACGAATTCGAGTGCGCCGGAACGGGTGCGCCGGACCAGATCCCCGGTGCGGAACACCCGCTGCCCCGACCCCGACGGGTCCGCGACGAACCGGGCGGCAGTGAGGTCCGGTCGGCCCAGGTACCCCCGGGCCAGCTGAACCCCGGAGACGTACAGTTCGCCGACGACGCCGTCCGGCACCGGGCGCAGCCTCTCGTCCAGGACGTGGCCGCCGGCCCCGGGGACCTCCCGGCCGATCAGGATCCGGGCGGGCGGGGCGCCCTCGGCATCGGTCTCCGCCGTCCACACCGCGACGTCGCCGGCCACTTCCGAGGAGCCGTACGAGTTGAGAATCCGGGAACCGGGACGCGACAGCGCCGCGACCACTCCTCGGTCCAGCGGCTCCCCGCTGAGGAACCAGGTGTGGATGTGCGACGCGGCCTCGGGAGCCGTCTCGTTCAGCGCGGCAGCCAGACCGGGGACCGCCGTCAGCTGCCGAACCCCGTGCCCGCTCACCAGTGCCGCGAGCGCTCCGACGTCCCGGGACTGCTCGTCGTCGGCGAGAACCGTGGTCGCCCCCGCCAGCAGCCCGGCCAGTAGTTCCGTGGATCCGTCGATGAAGCTCAGCGAGCTCTTCGCCAGCCGGACGTCCTCGCTGCCGCCGAGCAGAGCGCGCTGCCACAGGAGCCGATTCGTCAGTGCCGCATACGTGCCCACGACTCCCTTGGGAGCACCGGTGGATCCCGAGGTGTAGACGAGGTATGCGGGAGAATAGGGCCGCAGCCGGCGCACCCGGTCGACGTCGGTGAGAGGGGTCGCCGCTCGGGTGGCAGCGGCGGATTCCAGTTCCTCGAACTCCGCGGCGTCGATCACCAGGGTCGGAGCGGCGTCGGCCAGGACGAACTCGATCCGGGCACGAGGGTAGGCGAGATCGACCGGCAGGTAGGCGGCGCCCGCCGCGAGGATCGCGCGCAGCGTGACGACCGCGGCGACGGACCGGGGCTGGGCGACCGCGACCACGCTCTCCGGGCCGATGCCCCTGGCGGCGAGTTCACGCGCGACCCGGGCGGCGCGGGCGGCGAGTTCGGCGTGGCTCACCACCTCCCCACCCAGCACGAGCGCCTCCCGGTCGGCGAAGTCCGCGGCGGCGCCGTCCAGCAGGGCGGGGAGGTCTCCGGAGCCGGCCCCGACCGGCTGTGGCCGCGTCTCGGCCCGATGATCCTCGGGCAGCCGCACATCGACGTCGGACACCCTGGCGGACGCGTCCGAGGCGAGGGCGCCCGCCACCCGGGCCAGCCTGCGACCGATCGTCTCGGCGGTCTCCCGGTCGAACAGGTCCTCCGCGTACTCGAGTCGCACCTCGACCGTGTCCGTCGACTCGAGGAACTCGAAGGTCAGGTCGAACTTCGCGGTGCCGGTACCGAAGTACTCGGGGGACACCTCGAGGCCGGTGAACTCGGGCACCTCGGGCGGGGTGCGATGCTGCACCATGGTCTGGAACAGCGGATGCCGCGCGGAGGAACGGGTGACACCCGCGGCATCGACGATGTCCTCGAACTGCACGTCCTGATGGGCGAACCCGTCGAGATCGGCCCGGCGTACCCGCCCGAGGACCTCGGCCAGGCTCGGGTCCCCCGCGAGATCCACACGCTGCGGCAGGGTGTCGACGAACAGACCGATCACGTCCTCGAGATCGCCGGTCCCACGGCCGGCGACCGGCGCGCCCAGCACGATGTCCTCCCCCGCGCCGAGACGCGACAGCAACACCGCGACCGCGGTCTGGGCGACCATGAACATGGTGACGTCGTTCTCGCGGGCGGCCCGACGCAACAGGGTGGTCGTCACCTCGTCCAACGCCGTCCGGACTTCGCCACCACGCTCGGTCGGGACCGGAGGACGGCGCCGGTCGTACGGCAGCGGCAGTTCCTCCGGAGCACCGGCCAGCACCGACCTCCAGTAGTCGAGACTCCGAGCACGGCCGTTCTCGCCCTGGCCCGAGTGACGCTGCCACAGTGCGTAATCGGCGTACTGCAGCGACGGCTCGGCGGTGAACGGACCACTGTCCGCACCGCCGTCCACCGCATGCCCGTACGCGGCGGCGAGGTCGGCGAGCAACGTGGCGGCAGACCAGTCGTCACCCGCGATGTGGTGGAGGACGAGCAGTAACACGACGTGCCGCACTCCACCGTCCGGTTCGCCGGAATCGAACAGATGCGCCCGGATCGGCAGGTCCGAGGTGAGATCGAACGGCACCCGAGCCGCCTCACGCAGCGCCGCGGCGCCGACCGTGTCGCTGTGGATCAGCCGGATCCACGCCTGCTCCGCCGGAACGACGTGTGAGTAGGGTCTGCCCTCGCCGTCCTCGCCGACCAGTGAGCGCAGCACGTCGTGGCGAGCGACGACGGCCTGCACCGCCTGTTCCAGCGCTCCGACGTCGACCGGCCCGCGGAGCTCGATCGCGAACGGGATGTTGTACGTCGCGGACGACCCGCGCATGCGGTCGAGGAACCACAGGCGTTGCTGCGCGAACGACAGTGGGATCCGTTCCGGCCTCGGAACGGCCCGCAGCCCCCCTCGCACGGGCCGCCCGGCGTCGACCAGGGGTGCCAGTCGGGCGACGGTCGGGGCATCGAACACCTCACGCAACGACAACTGCACCGACAGTGCGGCTGCCACCCGGCCGACGAGCCGGGTCGCGGACAGTGAGGTCCCGCCGAGGGTGAAGAAGTCCGCGTCCACCCCGACGTCCGGGAGCCCGAGGAGCTCACCGAAGAGGTCCGCGAGCACGATCTCGGTCGGGGTTCGCGGGGCGCGACCGGTGTCCTCCGCAGCGAAGTCCGGTGCGGGCAGGGCCTTGCGGTCGACCTTGAGGTTGGGGGTGAGCGGAAACTCGCCGAGCACGACCAACGCCGAGGGCACCATGTAGTGGGGCAACCGCTCGGCGAGGTGCTCGCGGACGGCGGACGGGTCGACGGAGGCCCCGGAGCGCGGTGTCACGTACCCGATCAGCCGGTCCGTTCCCGACGGGTCGGGCCGGACCACCACCACCGCCTGCTCGACGCCGTCGAACTGCGCGGCGGCCGTTTCGACCTCACCGAGCTCGATCCGGTGGCCACGGACCTTGACCTGGTCGTCGGTGCGCCCGAGGTACTGGAGGCCGCCGTCCACCCAGCGGACGAGATCGCCGGTGCGGTACATCTGTCCGGGCCCGAACGGATCGGCGACGAATCTGGTCGCCGTGAGCCCTGCGCGCCCGCGATAGCCTCGCGCCAGCTGCGCACCGGTCACGTACAGCTCTCCGGCCACCCCCGGCGCCACCGGGTGCAGGTATCCGTCGAGGACGCGAACACCGGTGCCCGGGTAGGGAGTCCCGATCGATCCGGTCCCTTCATCGGTGGTGACCGGTGTGGACGTACACCACACCGTCGCCTCGGTCGGGCCGTACATGTTCACCACGCGGCGGCCGCGGGCGGCGAGCGCCGACGCCAGGGCTGCGGGCAGTGCCTCGCCGCCGACGATCACGTCGACGGCGGACAGGTCCGGGGCCGGGTGCACGCCGAGGACGGCGCCCCACAGGGACGGCGTCGCCTGCACCGTGGTCACCTTCTCGGCGGCGATCAGCTGGGTGAGCGCGACTGGGTCCCGTGCCGTGTCGTCGTCGGCGAGAACGACGGTCGCCCCCCCGGGTGAGAGGTGCGATCAGCTCCAGGACGGCGATGTCGAAGGAGAGGGTGGTGACGGCGAGCAGGGTGGTACCGGGGCCGAGCCCGGCCAGGAGAGCGCCTTCGCACACGAAGCGCGCCAACGCCTTCCGCTCGATCACCACGCCCTTGGGTTTGCCGGTCGATCCGGACGTGTAGATCGTGTACGCCGCGGTCTCCGGCCGCGCAGTCTCCACCGAGGGCACCGACGACCCGGTCGCGCCGTCGGCCCAGTCGAAGCCCCCGCGGACCGCGTGCGCGGTGCGCGTGCCCTCCGGGATCGACACCCGTCTCACGAATTCGGCCGTGGTGAGCAGGATCGCCGGGCGGGCGTCCGCCAGCATGTAGTCGAGCCGGGACTGCGGGAACTGCGGATCCACCGGCACGTAGGCGGCACCGGCACGCAGGACCGCGAGCACCGACACCACCATGTCGGCGGTGCGCGGCAGTGCCAGTGCCACCAGGGTTTCCGGGCCCGCACCTCGCGCGGCCAGTTGCCCGGCCAGATCGTCCACCCTGCGGGCCAGTTCCGCGTAGGACACCCGCCCGGCCGCATCCACCAGCGCCGTCGCCTCGCCGCGGCGGCGAACCTGCTCGTCGAACGCTTCCGTCACGTCGGACGCCGGGACATCGGCCGGGACGTCGCGGAGCACCTCGCGCCGGGTCTGCGGATCCGACAGGTCGACCGCACCGACGGGCACGGCCCCCTCGGAATCCGCTGCGGTGGTGAGAATGCGCACCACCGCAGCGGCATGTCTGCTCAGGTCCGACGGTGTGTACCGGTCCGCATCGGCGTCGATCCGGATCTCGAGGTCGCGGCCGAGTTCGGTCCGGCGGAGCACGAACGCGAGGTCACGGACCGGTCCGCCGGCGAGCGAGTGGACGACCCCGTCGACGTCGCCGAATCGCAGTGCGTCGCCGAAGGGTTTCACGTTGACCGACGGGCCGACGATCCCCGGGCTGTCGGCGGGCAGGCGCAGGTCCCGGTGGATGTCCTCGGCCCGGTAGCGGGTGTGCGCGCGGTGCCGACCGAGCGCGGACCGCACGTCGCCGGCGAGGTCGAGCAGCGTCCGACCCGGGTCCACCCGCACCCGCAGCGGGAGCACGTTGACGGCGGTGGTGACGATCTTCGCCGCGGGAGTTCCGATCCGGTTCATCGACGGGAACCCCACCACGACGTCGGTACGGTCGCCGACCCTCGCCAGGTACGCGGCGACGGCCGCCGTGACGACGTCGACCCACGTTCCCCCCGAGGCCCGCGCGAGCGTGTCCAACCGGTCGACCACCTCCGCAGGAGCGGTGACGGCGAGGCCTGTGGTCGACGACGCCGTCCAGGATGCGGGCGGTGGCGGGGAATCGGCGGGCGTCGGCGCCTCGGGGACGGAGGCGAGCTCGGCGGACCAGAAGTCGCGGTCGGACACCGCGTCGGTCCCCGCCGAGTACTCGACATCCGCGGCGACCGCGGCGTCCAGACGTGCGAACCGCGCAGCGGGAGCGTCCGTTCCGGACCGTGCCGCGGCGTACAGCGCGGCGATACGCCGTTCGAGCAGGGTGTAGCCGTACACGTCGAGGAGCACGTGGTGGGCCCGGAGGAACAGGTGCACCCGGTCCGTACCCAGTACGTAGAGGGTGGCCCCGAATCCGGGCACGGCAGTGAGGTCCACGGGTTCGGCGAGCACGGTGCGCATTCGACGAAGTGCCTCCGCGTCCGCGGCAGCCGGGTCGAGGGCCTCCCCGAGTGGCTCGACCGCGCAGCGCAGCGCCCAGGCTCCCGGTTCCTGCCGCACCGTGTCGCCGTCCCGGACGATGCGGGCGCCCAGCTCGGGAACTTCCCCGAGCGCGCGGTCGACGCAGCCCCGTAGCAACTCGACGTCCACCGGTCCGGTCAGTGCGACGTACTGACCGGTGACGAACGTCGCGTTTCCCTCGTCGAGTTGCTGCGCGAACCACATCCCGGACTGCGCCGCCGTCAACGGCAGCAGAACACCCGCACTCACCCGAAATCCTCCGCGTCTGTCAGAAGCACACCCCATCCCGCGAACAGCAGGGTTAGGAGTGCCTAACCATAACAGGTAGGATGAGCCGGTCCGATGCGCTGCACCGGGCCGCCCACCAGCGAAAGGACGACGGTCTCATGCCGGTCACCACTCCGTCCCGTCGGCTCGACCTACCCATCGTGCTGCGGAAGCTGACCGTGCTCCGTACGGCGGAGGTGACCCCACGCATGAGGCGGATCACCCTCGGCGGAGAGCAACTCGGGGCCTTCTCCGCTGCGGGTCACGATCTGCCCGCCTTCACCACCCGCGGCGCGGACGACTACGTCAAGTTGTTCTTCCCCGAGCCCGGTGGCGAGCCGGTGCTGCCCGAGCAGCACGACGGGCATCTGCACTGGCCACGCAAGCCGGCTCCCCTCGCCCGCGCCTACACGGTGCGCAGGTACGACGCGGATCTCGGCGAGCTCGATCTCGATTTCGTCCTGCACGGCCACGGCGTGGCGGGCAACTGGGCACGGGATGCACGACCGGGCGACGAGATCCATCTGGCCGGGCCCAAGATCTCGACCGTCCCACCCGTCGGGGCCTCCTGGTGGCTGCTGGCCGGCGACGAGACGGCACTCCCCGCCGTCGGTCACTACCTCGACGACGCCGACGGCACGGTCGACCTGCACGCGTTCGTCCTCGTCGACGGTCCCGAGGAGGAGCAGCGGGAGCTGACGGGCGTCCGGTGGGTCCACCGCCGGTCCGGCGTCGCGGACGCCGAACTGCTCGCACAGGCCGTCCGCGACCACTCCCTCCCCGAGGGCGAGGGCTGGATGTGGATCGCCGGTGAGGCCGGAATCGTCCGCGAACTCCGTGCCGTCGCCAAGCATCTCGGGATACCCAAGCCGATGCTCGATGCGTCCGGCTACTGGCGGGCGGACGCGGGCTCGAGCGCACTCGGGCGTATCCGGGCGCTGCGCGACCAGGCCGTCGAATCGCTCGAGCACCGTCGCCGCGAGCACGTCTGACTCGCGGCGGCCGGGCCGAACACGCACAATTCCTATCTCGTGGCCAGCTGATCCCGCGCGCCGGGAACCGGCTCGGCCGGGTCGGACCCGAGGGCCACGATCCGGTTGGCGGAGTTCACGTGGACCACTCGCGGCAGGTACGCGCGGGACGTGGCGTCGTCCATGTGCTTGTACGACATGATGATCACCAGATGCCCGGGCGAGATCAGATGCGCCGCGGCACCGTTGATTCCGATCACTCCCGAACCCCGTTCCCCGGTGATCGCGTAGGTCTCGAGCCGGGAGCCGTTGTCGATGTCGACGATGTGCACCTGCTCGCCCTCGAGGAGATCGGCCGCGTCCATCAGGTCCGCGTCGATCGTCACCGAACCCACGTAGTGCAGATCCGCCTGGGTGACGGTGGCGCGGTGGATCTTGCCCGACATCATGATGCGGTACATCATCTTCCCTTCGCGGCCACGTCGAGGCTCGCCGCTACCGGATTCGAGAGGGCCGCGTTCGACAGTGCCGGATGCGCACCGGCCTCGATCGCGGCGACGACGTCGTCGGTGACGGTCACCTTCCCGCACCGCTTCGCGGTGTAGTCGAGTGCCATCAGGTGCTCGTCGCGGGAGAAGTCCGCCGTCGCGTCGGCGACCAGGAACGGGGCGACGTCGTTCATGAAGGCGTCGGCCGCACTGAGCATGCACCCCATGTGGGTGTACACGCCGGTGACGATGAGTTGGTCACGCCCGAAATGGCCGAGCAACTGGCGCAGGTCCGTGCGCTGGAACGCCGAATACCGCCACTTGGTGACCTGGATGTCCGACTCGATCGGGGCAAGTTCCTCGACCACCTCGGTGTCGCGCCCCGTCGTGAGCCCCACACCCCAGAAGTCCGCCAGGATCCCGCGACGGGACGGGTGCTGATCGCCCGGCTGCATGGTGTAGATCACCGGGATCGAGGCGCGCGCACAGGCGGCGCGGATCGCCTGGATGTTCGCGAGCGCCGTGGACAGCGGCTCGGCCGTCTTGTCGTAGGCGTCGATGAAGTACTTCTGCATGTCGTGGATCAGCAGAGCGCAACGGTCGGTGTCGAGAGCCCAGTCCACTCGCGCCTCGGGCACGTCGGGCCTGCCCGGCAGGGAGTACGGGGCGATACCGGGGATAGCCAATTCTGGCACTCCTTCGTCGAATCGGTGTGATGGTCGGTGGTGGCACGGCGGGGCGGGAGGCTCACATGTCGAGCGTCGCTCCCCCGTCGACGCGCAGGTCGTGCATCGTGATGTGCCTGGCGGCATCGGAACTCAGGAACACGGCGGCCTCGGCGATGTCCTCCGGTTGCGCGAGACGCGCCAGCGGGATACCCAGCCGGTACGCCGCCGGATCACCCGCGATGACGGCGGCGGAGCGATCCCCGTCGTCCCACATCCCCCGCAACATGGGAGTGTCGGTCGATCCCGGGGAGATGACATTGCACCGCACCCCCCGCGCGGCGACCTCGAGGCCCAGCGACCGGACGTACGCGGTCGCCGCCGCCTTGGACGCGCCGTACGCG
Organism: Rhodococcus triatomae; assembly: GCF_014217785.1. Classification (NCBI taxonomy): domain Bacteria; kingdom Bacillati; phylum Actinomycetota; class Actinomycetes; order Mycobacteriales; family Nocardiaceae; genus Rhodococcus; species Rhodococcus triatomae. The sequence goes on from NZ_CP048814.1 coordinate 916,335, forward strand.
GCCATGTTCGCCCGGGGCGTCGATGCGGCATTCGAGCTCACGACGGTGAGCGCGCCGCCACCGGCGTCGACGAATCGGCGCGCCGCCTCGGACGCGACGACGACGGTGCCGGTGGCGTTGACCGCGAGACAGTGCAGCCAGTCGTCCCCCGCCCCGTCGAGTCCCGAACCGGTGCGGAGAACACCGGCGGCGTGGACCAGCACCGTCGGCGTTCCCAGCCGAGCGGTGGTGAGGTCGAACGCGTCGCGAACCGAGGCGGTGTCGGTGACGTCCACCGAGAGACCGAGCCCGCCCTGCGGCACACTCGGCTCAGGGACGGGATCGAGGTCCCACATCGCCACCGTCGCACCTGCACGCGCGAAGGCCGACGCCGTCGCGGCACCGATCCCTCCGGACGCACCGGTGACGATCACGGTGCGTCCCGCCAGTCCTGTCATGCGCATCAGCATAGGCTATCCTTAGCGAAGTTTCGTGCCCGCCCTCGGTCTCAGGAGTACGCACTTGCCCTCCCCCGGCTCCCTTCCCTTCACCCCCTGGCCACACGAGGAAGCCGAGCGCTATCGGCGCGAAGGAATCTGGGCCGGAATCACTTTCGACCAGATGCTGCGCCGATCGGTCGACCGGCACGCGCAGAGCACCGCCGTCGTGGACGTCGACCGGCGCTGGAGCTACCGCGAGCTCGACGACCGGGTCGATGCCCTCGCCTCCGGCCTCGCCGATCTCGGAATCGGCGCCGGGGACCGGGTGATGGTGCAGTTGCCCAACCGGGCGGAGTACGTCGCCACCGTCTTCGCGCTGTTCCGCATCGGCGCACTCCCGGTCTTCTGCCTGCCCGCGCACCGGTCGGCCGAGCTGACCGCGCTCGGGCGGGCCTCCGGGGCGATCGCCGTCATCACCGCTCACCTGCACGAACGGTTCGATCACGCCGAGTTGGCGAGGTCCGTCGCCGAGGAGGTTCCGGCACTGCGGCACGTGATCGTCGTGCCCGAACCGGAGCGTGAACTCCCCACCGGTGTGGTGGACTTCACCACTCTGACCGGGGAACCACGCACCCGGCCGGTGGCGGACCCCGGGGCGGTGGCGTTCCTGCAGCTGTCCGGTGGCAGTACCGGAATCCCCAAGCTCATTCCCCGCACCCACGACGACTACCTGTACAGCGTCGTTCGCAGCAACGACGTGTGCGGCGTCACGTCGGACACCGTCTATCTCGCGACCCTGCCGGTGGCCCACAACTTCCCGATGAGCTCACCGGGCATCCTCGGCGCGCTCGCCGCGGGCGGCACCGTGGCCCTCACGCTGTCACCGGCCCCGGCCGCCGCCTTCGAGATGATCGAGCGCGCCGGAGTGACGATGACCGGCCTGGTCCCGCCGCTGGCCCGGCTGTGGACCGAGACCGCGGAGAAGCGCGAGCACGGGTTCGACCTGTCCAGCCTGACCACGGTCCTGGTCGGAGGCGCGCGCTGCCCGGACGAGCTCGCCGCCCGGATCGAGCCGGCACTCGGTGCACAACTGCAGCAGGTGTTCGGCATGGCCGAAGGTCTCGTCTGCTACACCCGCCTCGACGACCCTGCCGACGTCGTCACCACCACCCAGGGGCGGCCCATGTCCGAGCACGACCGGGTCCGCGTGGTCGACGACGCCGGCGAGGACGTACCCACCGGAACGGAAGGGCACCTGATCACCCAGGGCCCCTACACGATTCGCGGCTACTACGACAATCCGGACGCGAACGCGAGGTCCTTCACCGACGACGGCTGGTATCGCACCGGAGACATCGTCCGACGTGACGAGGCGGGCAACATCACCGTGTGCGGACGCGATGTCGACCGCATCAACCGGGGCGGGGAGAAGGTGTCCGCCGAAGAGGTCGAGGAACACCTGCTCGCCCATCCCGCCGTGCGCGACGCCGTCGTGGTGGCCGTCGCCGACCCGTACCTGGGCGAGCGCACCTGTGCGTTCGTGCTCGTGACCGACGAGGCCGAGCCGCCTCGCGGCGGTCAGATCCGTGCCTTCGTCCGCGGGCGCGGCCTCGCGAATTGGAAGATCCCGGACACGGTGACCGTGCTCGACACGTTCCCCGAGACCGGCGTCGGCAAGACCAGCCGCAAGGAGCTACGCCGGCTGCTCACCGCTCGCGGCTGACCTCTCCCCCTCGGACGAAGCGGACGAAACGCCCGCCGGACGAGGCGACCGGATGCCATCCTGGAACGGGGAGGGTCCGACGGAGAAGGTGACGCGATGAGCGCACGGCGGACATTCGTGGCGACGGCGGCGGCCCTGGTGACAGCGGGCGCCTTCCTCGTCGGCTGCACCGATTCCACCGAGGAGTCTGCACCGGAGGAGACGACCGCCACCGGCGATCCGGGCGCGTACTCGGGCGAGGACATCCCTGCCGACCGGGTCACCGATGCGGTCGGGAGGCTGGACGGTATCGCCGACGAACTGATGGCGTCGTCCGGGGTTCCCGGGATGGCCGTGGCCGTCGTCCACGGCGGCGAGACGATCTATGCGAAGGGCTTCGGTGTGCGCGAGGCGGGTACCGACGACGCCGTCGGCACCGGGACGGTCTTCCCGCTGGCGTCGCTGTCCAAGCCCGTCGGCGCGACGGTGGTCGCCCGTCAGGTCGGCGAAGGGGACGTCTCCTGGGACACCCCGGTGGCGTCGATCCTGCCGGAATTCGAGCTGGCCGATCCCTGGGTGACCGAGCACGTCACCGTCGGCGACCTGTACGCGCACCGCTCGGGACTTCCCGACCACGCCGGGGACCGCCTCGAGGATCTCGGGTTCGACGGCCCGCAGGTGATCGAGAAGCTCCGACTCGAGCCGCTGGCGCCGTTCCGGGCCAACTACGACTACACCAACTTCGGGCTGACCGCCGCAGCGGACGGGGTGGCCGCCGCTGCGGGCACCGACTGGGCGACCCTGTCGCGGGAGTCTCTGTACGAACCGCTGGGGATGTCGTCGACGAGTTCGCGATTCGCCGACTACCTCGCCGCCCCCGATCGCGCGGTGGAGCACCAACTCGTCGACGGGACCTACGTGGCCGGCGCGATCCGCGATCCGGATGCCCAGGCGCCCGCGGGCGGGGTCAGCTCGTCCGTGGACGACATGGCCGAGTGGATGACGATGCTGCTGGCGAACGGCGAGTTCGACGGCGACCGCATCGTGGCCGAGGACGCGCTGCTGCCCGCGGTGAGTCCACAATCGGTGTCGAATCCCCCGACGTCTCCGGAGACGAGAGCCGGCTTCTACGGATACGGGTTCAACGTCTCGACCACCTCGGCCGGGCGGGTACAGCTCAGCCACTCCGGCGCGTTCGAACTCGGCGCGGCGACGTCGTTCCTCGCCCTACCCTCGGCGGACGTCGCGATCGTCGCGCTCACCAACGGCAGCCCCACCGGTCTTCCGGAGACCCTCACCGCCGAATTCGCGGACCTGGTCCAGTACGGCGACGTCCGGGAGGACTGGCGGACGCTGTACTCCCAGGCCTTCGCCTCGATGAGCGAGCCCGAGGGCACCCTCGTCGGGCAGAGCCCGCCCGCCGACCCCGCGCCGCCACGCCCGCTCCCGGAATACGCGGGAACCTACGCGAACGACTACTGGGGCCCGGCCACCGTCACCGAGGCCGACGGCGATCTCGTCCTCGGCCTGGGTCCCGCCGGGCAGACGTTCCCGCTGACACACTGGGACGGCGACACCTTCACCTTCGAGATCGCCAGTGAGAACGCCCCACCCGGAACGATCTCGCGCGCGGACTTCTCCCCCACCACCGTCACCCTCGAATACTTCGACGCCGACGGAGCGGGCACCTTCACCCGCTGACCCCCAACCCCTGCCCCTGCCCCCTGCCCCCTGCCCCTGCCCCTGCCCCTGCCCCTGCCCCTGCGGCACGATGTCACACCGGTTCGATCCAACGAAACCGATGTGACATTGTGCCCGACAACGTGTTCCGGCACGATGTCACACCGGTTCGGTTCAACGAAACCGGTGTGACATCGTGCCGGTGACGGGGGGATCAGCGCGCGCCGATCACTCGGTCACGGGGTGGGGCCGAACTCCTCCAGCATGTCGGTGACGAGGGCGGCGATCGGCGAACGCTCGCTGCGCGTCAGTGTGATGTGCGCGAAGAGCGGATGGCCCTTGAGCTTCTCGATCACGGCCGCGACCCCGTCGTGCCTGCCGACGCGCAGGTTGTCGCGCTGGGCGACGTCGTGGGTGAGCACCACCCGCGAACCGGCACCGAGTCGGGACAGCACGGTGAGCAGCACGTTGCGCTCGAGTGACTGGGCCTCGTCGACGATCACGAACGAGTCGTGCAGCGATCGCCCACGAATGTGGGTGAGCGGCAACACTTCCAGCATTCCTCGGCTGATCACCTCGTCCATCACCTCGGGGCTCGCCAGCCCCTCCAGCGTGTCGAAGACGGCCTGGGCCCACGGACCCATCTTCTCGCTCTCACTGCCCGGGAGGTAGCCGAGGTCCTGGCCGCCGACGGCGTACAGCGGACGGAACACCACCACCTTGCGCTGCGAACGACGTTCGAGGACGGCCTCGAGCCCGGCGGTCAACGCGAGGGCGGACTTGCCCGTTCCCGCCTTGCCGCCGAGGGAGACGATGCCGATGCTGTCGTCGAGAAGCAGGTCGAGGGCGATCCGTTGCTCGGCGGAGCGGCCGTGCAGACCGAACGCCTCCCGCTCACCGCGCACCAGCTGGACCCGCTTGTCCGCGGTGACCCGGCCCAGCGCACTCGACGAGCCACCGAGCAGACGAACACCGGTGTGGCACGGGAGTTCCCGTGCATCCTCGACATCGATGGAGCCGTCGGAGAACAGGGCGTCGATGTCGGTCGAGGCGACGTCGAGTTCCGACATTCCCGTCCACCCCGAGGGAACCACGTCCTGGGCGTGGTACTCGTCGGCCCGCAGCCCCACCGCGCCCGCGCGCACCCGCAGCGGGATGTCCTTGCTCACCAGCACCACGTCGTCCCCGTCGCCGGCCAGGTTCAGCGCGCACGCGAGAATCCGCGAATCGTTGTCCTCGGTCCGGAAGCCCACCGGCAGCACCGTGGGGTCGGTGTGATTGAGCTCGACGTGCAGCGTGCCGCCCTCGGAGCCGATCGGCATCGGCCGGTCGAGGCGGCCGTGCTCGAGGCGGAGATCGTCGAGCATGCGCAGCGCCTCACGCGCGAACCACCCGAGTTCGTGATGATGCCGTTTGCCTTCGAGTTCGCTGATCACCACCAGCGGAAGGACCACCCGGTGTTCGGCGAATCTGACGACCGCCCACGGATCGGACAACAGTACCGACGTGTCCAATACGTATGTCTTGACGCCGGTGGGCGTACCCGGACGGGCTGATGCGGAGCGTGTTGTGGTCACGTGAGGCTCCTAGGTATGCGTGGCACCACGCACACTCGGTTCGCTGGACCGGTCCGTCCCTGGGGCGAGGTATCGCCCGGAGGCCGGGTGCCGGCCCCCTCGCACTGAACCTTCGATCAGGTTCTCAGCCACGATCAGGACCTCCCGCACAAGCAGCTTCCCCGCTGCCTGTAACTCGCACGCTAGCGCGAAATCGCGCGCCCGGCCGCGCGAGCCGACGGGTGTGTCGGTGAACTTCGCGTTACGGAGAAGGAAATCCCAGGTCGGAGCGGGCATCGACGACAGATCTCGAAAACTGTCCGGACGCGTGGCCCGCGGTTACAGTGAACTCACCCGATCGTCGAGGAGAGGCCCGTGCGACAGCCCGGAAACGAGCAGGTCAGACAGATCTTCGACACGATGTCGCCCCGCTACGACACCCAGATGGGGCGGTTCGAACGGTTCTTCCTCCGCGGCGCCCGGGACTGGGCGGTCGCGCAGGCACACGGCCGGGTCCTGGAGATCGCTGTCGGCACCGGCCTGAATCTGCCCCGGTACGGCCCGGACGTCACCCGGATCACCGGTGTCGATCTCTCCGACGGAATGCTCGACATCGCCCGCCGTCGCATCACGGAACTGCACCTCGACCGTGCCGAGGTGCGACGCGGGGACGCCCAACGCCTGGACCTGCCCGACGCCTCCGTCGACACCGTGCTGTCGACGTTCACGTTCTGCACGATCCCCGATCCGCTGCAGGCGAGCCGGGAGGCGCTGCGCGTGCTCGCCCCCGGGGGCCGGTTCGTGCTCGCCGAACACGGTCCGGTGACCTCCCGGGTCGGCCGGATGCTGATGCGCACGGTGGAACCGCTCTTCATTCGATTCGGTGCCGACCATCTGACGCGGGAACCGCAGCCCTACCTCGAGCAGGCCGGTTTCGCCGTCGATACCGTGCAGCGGCGCGGACGTGGCGGAATGGCCTTCTGCGTCGTCGCCCGCAAGCCTGCGGGGTGAGAGGCGCTCACGACGTCGGACGCAGCTCCACGATCGCGATCGGCCGCGAGGTCTTGCGCTGATACTGCGTGTACCTGCCCTTGTTGACGGCATCGACGATCGTCCAACGACGCGCGTAGTCGGCATCCCCGGGAAAGGTCGGGCGCGCGTCGACCGCCAGTCGGCGACGACCGACCTGCACCTCGCAGTGCGGCGTGGAGGTGAGGTTGGCCAGCCAGTGCGGCGGTTTCGGCGCTCCCCCGTTGGACGCGACGACGAGGTAGCAGTCGCCGTCGCGGGCATAGGTGAGAGCGTTCGTCCGGATCAGGCCGCTACGACGGCCCCTGGCACGCAGCAGCAGGGTCGGATTACCCAGCAGCAGCCGGTGGCCGAGCAGCCCGCCGGACTGCTCGTAGATCCACTGATGCGCGCGAAGCAGGTGCGGAAAGATTCTGGACAAGGGATTCCTCTCGATCAGGGGACGACTGTCGGTCAGGGGACAACTGCAGACACGAACTGGTGGAGCGAACGACGCAGCCGTTCGAGAGGGAACGTGTCGGGGCGGACGAGCAGGAGCCGGCCGGCACCCCACAGCGCCGCGTGCAGGTGGTGGGCGAGTAGTTCGACGTCGACACTGCCGTCGACACGATCGGACGCACGCAGCGCGTCGGCGCACCTCTCGATGAGAAGGGCCCGCCCGTGCTCGACCCGATGATGGAAGGCCGGAGTGCCGCTGTCGGCGACCATGAAAATGGCACGCCACCGTTGCGGGGCCTCGTCGACAGCCCGCAGGAATGCCTCGATCAGTTGCCCGAAGGCATCGACGACGTCCCCCTCGCCCGGCACCGGAATCGCGCCACCCACCTGCTCCATCGCGCGTCGCTCCTCACGATCGAGTGAACTGCGCAGGATGTCGTCGGTGTCGCTGAACAGGCCGTAGACCACCGGGCGCGTGACGCCCGCGCCGCGGGCGACGGCATCCATGCTCACGGCTGCGACCCCCCGGGTGTCGATGATCTCGAGCACGACGTCGAGCAATTGCTCGCGCCGCTCGTCCGGGGACATCCGCCGCGCGTAGGGACGGTTTCTGCGCGTTGTCTCCTGTGCCGACACAGCCGCTCACCTTTCGTCGCATCCCGCTCGGCCGCACCGCCGCAGCCAGCCCTCTTGCTAAAGCTACACGATTGTAGCTATCGTCTCCAAGAAAGCTACATATGTGTAGCTATGAGAAGGGAGAGGTGATGACGAAGGAGCCGACGCGTTTCTGCATCATCGGCGCCGGGTACGCGGGGCTCGGTGTGGCGCGGGCGTTCACTCGACGGGGAGTTCCGTACGACCACCTCGAGGCCACCGATCACCTGGGGGGCAACTGGGCTCACGGGGTATACGACTCCACCAGCCTGATCAGCTCGAAGAACTCGACGCAGTATCCCGAGTACCCGATGCCGGAGGACTATCCGACCTTCCCTAGCCGGGCACAGATGCTGCGGTATCTCGACGACTACGCCGACCACTTCGGCTTGCGCGACGCCATCGAGTGGCGCGCCGAGGTCGTCGAGGTACGTCCCCTCGACCGCACCGGCGCTGCCGGGTGGTCGGTACGCCTCTCTTCCGGCGAGGAACGTCGCTATGCCGGCGTCGTCGTGGCCAACGGGCACTACTGGGAGCCGAACATTCCGCACTACCCCGGCACGTTCACCGGGCGCCGGATCCACTCCAAGCACTACAAGTGCCCCGCGGACCTCGGTGGCGGCAACCGGGTACTCGTCGTCGGCGGCGGCAATTCGGCGAGCGACCTGGCAGTCGAGGCTGCCGCGACGTTCGGGCGCGCCGACATCTCGATGCGCCGCGGCTACTGGTTCATCCCGAAGACCATCTTCGGCATCCCGTCCTCCGAGTGGGACCGCTTCCCGCTGCCGATGGCGTTGCAGCGAACAGGATTCCGCATGCTCCTGCGGCTCTCCTACGGCGACTACCGGCGGTACGGACTGGACCGCCCGGATCACGCGCTGTTCACCAAGGACGTGACCGTCAACTCGTCGCTGATGTACGCGCTCCAGCACGGCAAGGTGGCACGTCGCCCCGCGATCGACCGATTCGACGGTGAGACGGTGCATTTCGTGGACGGCACGTGCGGCGAGTACGACACCATCGTGTGGGCCACCGGATATCACACCCGGTTTCCCTTCCTGGACGAGTCGATGTTCACGTGGGAGAACGGTCAACCCCTACTCGTGGAGCACACCCTGGTGCCCCGCCACGCGAACATCTACATCTGGGGCCTCGTCGCTCCACGTTCGGGCGCAGGTCGAATCATCTCGCGGGGAGCCGATTTCCTCGCCGAGGCCGCGGGCTGGCAACGACTGTTCGCGACCCCCCTCGCCGATATCGCCGCGTCGCGTCTGCCCGCGCAGAGCTCCATCCTGGCGGGCTCCGCCGAAATCCTCACCCGGATCCGACGACTGCGCCGAATGCTGCACCGCTACACCCGAACCGCCAGGAAGTTCGGGATCGGCGAGGCCGTTCGGGCCCCGACGCCCTCCGCATCTGTCGAAACCCCGACCACCGACGAACACGAGGCCGTTGCACACGGCCGTGAGGAGTCCCTCGTATGAACGTCCCCGTACCCACGCCCCAGACTCGCGCCGTCGTCACCGGCGCCTCGTCCGGCATCGGTGAGGCCTTGGCCTGTTCACTCGCCCGCCGAGGCCACTCGGTCATCCTGGTCGCCCGCCGCATCGACCGGCTGCGCACTCTCGCCGACCGGCTGGCCACGGACCACGGCATCGACGCCGACGTCCTCGCGTGCGACCTCGCCGACCGTTCCCGGCGCGCCGAACTCGCCGCCGAGCTCGCCTCCCGGGAGATCTCCGTACTGTGTAACAACGCGGGCTTCGCGAGCTACGGGGACCTGGCCACGCTGGACCCCGTCCGGGAACGTGAACAGGTCGAGCTGAACACCGTTGCCGTACACGATCTCACGCTCGCGGTACTCCCCGGGATGCTCGCCCGGCGCAGTGGCGCGATCCTCGTCACCGGCTCCACCGCGGGCAACCAACCAGGGCCGGGAAACACGACCTATGCCGCGTCCAAGGCCTTCGCCAACACCTTCGCCGAGTCCTTGTCCGGCGAACTGCGCGGGACGGGGGTCACGTGCAGCCTCCTGGCGCCGGGGCCCGTGCGCACCGAATTCAGCACGGCGGCCGACCTGCCGCGCCTGGAACGCCTGCTTCCGGCCCCGCTGTGGGTCGGCGCGGAGCAAGCGGCCGAGGCCGCGATCGAGGGTATGGCGAAGGGCAGGCGGAGAATCGTTCCCGGCGCATTCGCAAAGGTACAGACGTTCGGTGGGCAGTTCGGCCCGCGGTCGGTCAGCGGCCCACTGTTGCGCGCCGCCTATTCGAGGATCGCGTGATGTTCCGGGAAGGATCTCCCCGCACCGACGGTCGGACGATGTCCGGTGACGTGCGCCGGGCACTCGAACTCGGCCGTCCTCGTCGCACCCTCTATCGGGACGCGCACTACTTCGTCGCCACTGTCGAGGTCGATCCCGACCGGATGCGGCAGTGGCTGCCGCCGGGAATCCGCCTGGCGGACAAGCCTCGAGCAGACGTGTTCACCGCGTGGTTTCCCGACTGCAACTACGGTTCCGTCTATCACGAGGCGGGTGTGTTCGTCCACGTGAAGGCGGGTCGCAGGACCGGAATCCACTGCCCCTGGATGATCCTGGACGACGACGTGGCACTCATCCTCGGGCGTGAACTGCTGGGCTACCCGAAGAAGCTCGGTGAGATCGAATGGCAGCATACTTCCGACACGGTGACGGCCACCGCCACCCGCCGGTCGCACGAGCTCCTCTCGATGTCCGGAAGCCTCGGGGACGTCATCGACTCGCCGCCCATGATCCTCGGCCGCCCCCACCGCAACGTCGTCGGGCTCTCCGGAGTCTTCGTTCCCTGGGTGGTCGCGTTCACTCCGGTCGAGACCCCGATCGAGGTCCGGCGTGTCGAAGACGTCACCCTCCGGATCTCGGGGTCCGAGCGCGACCCGATCGATCAGATGGGCCTCGGCGACGTCGTGGATGCCCGATTGCATCGCGTCGATCTGTCGGCACGCATGCCACCGCTGCCCCTTCGTCCCCTCACACCCCTGTACACCCTGTCCCGCCTCCGACCGAGAGTTCTGTGACGACATGACCGACCTCCTCCACCAGACCGTCGACCTTCCCTGCGGAGTGACGATCCCCAATCGAATCGCCAAGGCGGGCATGAGCGAACAGCTCGCCGCGCGCGACGGCAGCGTGACTCCCGAGCTCCGAAGGCTCTATGCGACCTGGGCCACCGGTGGCGCCGGGCTGCTCGTGACCGGCAACGTGGTGACCGGCAGGGATGCCCTCGTCGAGCCCCGTAACGTCATCGTCGATTCGGATCGCGCGGTGCCCGGGCTCCGCGAGTGGAGCGGCGCCGTACGCGGGGCGCCGAGCCATCTCTGGATGCAGATCGGCCATCCCGGCCGCGTCGCGACCGTGCCGTTCAACCGCAGGCCCGTCGGTCCGTCCGCTCGACGCGAGGCGGTACCTGGATTCAATCTGCGCAAGCCGCGCGCCCTCTCCGTGCGCGACGTGGAGCGCATCGTCGCACGTTTCGCACAGACCGCTGCCCTCGCAGTCGAATCGGGGTTCGACGGCGTCCAGATCCACGCCGCACACGGGTATCTGCTCTCGCAGTTCCTGTCCCCCCTCGCCAACACCCGCACCGACCGTTACGGCGGCGACGCCGCCGGGAGGAGGCGGCTTCTCCTCGACACCGTCGAGGCGGTTCGCGACGCCGTGGGGTCCGATACTCCCGTGGGGGTCAAGCTGAACTCGGCCGACTTCCAATACGGCGGGTTCGACGAGGGCGAGTCCCTGGACGTCGTGCGGGCGCTCGACGGGGCCGGAGTCGACCTCGTCGAGATCTCCGGAGGCAACTACGCGGTACCGGCGATGGAAGGTGTCGCCCACCGCGACGACGCGAACGCCTCCCGTGGCTACTTCGCCGGATTCGCCACGAGGGCACGAGAGGTCACCGCGGTCCCGCTCATGCTCACCGGCGGGCTCCGCACGCGAGCAGCGATGGAGCTGGCGGTGGCGAGGGGAATCGACATCATCGGAATGGCCCGGCCGATGGCGTTCGTGCCCGACTATCCCGCGCGGATTCTCGCCGGAGAGCCCGAACCGATGCTGCCGACAGGCCCGCCCACGCTCGGATACCGTCCGGTCGACGGCTATCTGCAACTCGCCGCGCACAGCCACCAGCTGCACCGGATGGCCCGCGGTCTCACTCCGCAACGAACCGCAGGCCTCGGCACCGTGGCCAGGTCGCTCACTCGGATCGGCGTCGCCGGGGCCGCGCAGGCGGTGCTCCCACGCGATTACGGCTGAGACTGTTCCCTGATCACGAACGCGAACACCCCGGAACGCCGTGCGGCGTTCCGGGGTGTTCGCGGCATGTTCGGCGCACGCCCACGTGCGCAGCCCGGCTCAGACCAGGCGCCAGTCCTCCAGGCCGTCGTAGAGCGGGAAGTCCGCGGCCAGCGTGCCGACGCGCGCCCGCAGCGCGTCCAGGTCCGCCCCGCCCGCGAGTGCGGTTCCGATGATGTCCGCGACCTCGGTGAACTCCTTGTCGCCGAACCCCCGGGAAGCCAACGCGGCGGTGCCGATGCGCAGACCGGAGGTGACCATCGGCGGGCGGGGATCGAACGGCACCGCATTGCGGTTGACGGTGATGTCCACCTCGTGCAGCAGATCCTCGGCCTGCTGGCCGTCCAGGTGCGAGTTCCGCAGGTCCACGAGGACCAGGTGCACGTCGGTGCCACCGGTGAGCACGCTGACGCCCTGACCGGCGACGTCCTGGGCGGTCAGACGCTCGGCGAGCAGCTTCGCGCCGTCGAGGGTGCGCTGCTGGCGGTCCTTGAACTCGGGTGTGCCCGCGATCTTCAGGGAGATGGCCTTGGCCGCGATCGCGTGCATGAGCGGCCCGCCCTGCTGGCCGGGGAACACGGCCGAATTGAGCTTCTTCGCCCACTCCTGCTTGGCCAGGATCAGACCCGAGCGGGGGCCACCGAGCGTCTTGTGCACGGTGCTGGACACGACGTCGGCGTGCGGCACCGGGGAGGGATGCAGGCCCGCGGCGACGAGACCGGCGAAGTGCGCCATGTCCACCCACAGGTAGGCCCCGACCTCGTCGGCGATGGAGCGGAACGCGGCGAAGTCCTCGTGCCGCGGGTACGCGGACCAGCCGGCGACGATGACCTTCGGCTTCTCCGCGAGGGCGATCGACCGGACCTCGTCCATGTCGATCCGGTAGTCCTCCTTGGACACCCCGTAGGACGCGACGTCGTACAGCTTGCCGGAGAAGTTGAGCTTCATGCCGTGGGTGAGGTGGCCGCCGTGGGCCAGGTCGAGCCCGAGCAGCTTCTCGCCCGGGTTCATCAGCGCCATCAGCACGGCGGCGTTGGCCTGCGCACCCGAGTGCGGCTGCACGTTCGCGAACTCGGCACCGAACAGCTCCTTCGCCCGGGTGCGGGCGAGGTCCTCGACGACGTCGACGTACTCGCAGCCGCCGTAGTAGCGGCGGCCCGGGTAGCCCTCGGCGTACTTGTTCGTCAGGACGCTGCCCTGAGCCTGCAGCACGGCACGCGGGACGAAGTTCTCCGACGCGATCATCTCGAGCGTGTTCCGCTGACGACCGAGTTCCCCGGCCATCGCCTCGGCGACTTCGGGGTCGAGTTCGGCGAGCGGGGCCGTGTTGATGTCGGAACCGGGCACAGCGGTCATCGAGGCTTCTCCAAGCTGATCTGCGGGAACGGGTGGCTCCAGTCTAGAGAGGCACCGGCCCCTCGTGGTCAGACGGGTTGCAGCTCACCACGCAGCGTGCCGGGCACGAGCGGCTCGTCGAGCAGACGGCGGAAGCGTTCGGACCGCCGGTCACCGACCGGGACCTGTGCCAGCCACTCCCCCAGCAGGCGATATCCCTCCACGTAGGTACTCGTGTACGCCCGCCACAGCGGCGACGACAGGAACCGCAGCGACTGCCTCGCCCGCTCCGGGGTGGACAGGCTCCACCGCTGCAGGAACGCCGCGACGTCGTCGTGGCTGCGGCGCCCGTCGTGCAGCATCAGCGCCGCGTCCTGCCGGACACCGAGCAACTGCGCCGAGGCCACGGACAGTTCCTGAGCCTTCGCCCCGTCGAACCGCAGACCCAGGTCCGCGTAGATCTCCTGCGCCCACATCCCCCAGTCCTCGCCCACGATCGATTCGAGCGCGAGATCAGCCAGGCCCTCCGCCATGAGGCACTGCGGGGTATTCACCACGAACAGCGTCTGCTCGAGCTGGCCGGCACCGACCAGTCCGGCCTCCTTGCGGCAGTGCTCGGTGTGATGGCCCGGATACGACTCGTGTGCGATCAGCCGCGGCAGGTTCGCCCGGTGCTGTTTCAGATCGGAGTTGATCGCAACCTTCGACCGGTAGTCGCCCAGGTAGTAGTTGAACCCCGACCACGGCTTGTCACCGACCACCTCGTACTCGACGGTCTCCGCGTCGGGCAGCGGATATCGGGCACGTACCAGGTCCCGCAACGCGCTCGAGAACGCCTCGACGCACTCGGGAAGGCGCTCGGCCGGAATCTCGTCGGCGGCGCGGTGTGCCCGCACCCGGTCGGCGAGTGAGCCGGGCCCGGGCAGCACCCGCTCCATCTTCCGGTGTGCCTCGCGGTACTCCTCCTCGTCACCGCGGGTGATCCGGACATCGAAGTACGCCTCCACCTCGTCGACGAAGCCGACGTCGTCGCCCGCCAGCTTGCGTGCGGAGAGCTCGAGCGCCCGGAGGTGCGCGTCGAGGAACCGGGTGCGTTGCTCCGGCAGCCCCGCCGAGGGCAGTTCCGTCCGGAGGGTGCGCGCGGTGCGCGAGAGTTCCCGCGGGTCCGGTCGCGGCGCGTTCTCCACCTGCCGCCGCAGCGCGGGATCGCCGGTGTAGGCGTCGACGAACCCTTCCTCGAGACGGTCGAAACCCAGACCCAGCAGCAGGTATTCGCGGACGAGTGTGTCGGGATCCATGCCGTTCGACTCTAGTACCTGGTGGAAGTACGACACGATGTAGGACAACCCGCCGACACGTCGGGTTGTGGGACCGAGCACAATCCGACTATGCAACCGCTACCGGCGAGCCCGCGCATGAAGAGTTCACGAGTACTCGGCACCGAGTGTGAGCTGCGCTGATGTCCCGGATCAGTGAGCCGAGTCCGTACGTCGAGTTCGACCGCAAGCAGTGGCGCACACTGCGCAAGTCGACTCCGCTGGTGCTCACCGAGGAGGAGCTGCGGGGGCTGCGCGGTCTCGGTGAGCAGATCGACCTCGAGGAAGTGGCCGAGGTCTACCTGCCCCTCGCCCGCCTGATCCACCTCCAGGTCGCCGCTCGCCAGCGACTGTTCGCCGCGACCGCGACCTTCCTCGGGGAGAAGCACCCGGACCGGCAGGTGCCGTTCGTGATCGGTGTCGCCGGCAGCGTCGCGGTCGGCAAGTCCACCACGGCCCGCGTCCTGCAGGCACTGCTCGCCCGGTGGGAGCACCATCCGCGCGTGGATCTGGTCACCACGGACGGTTTCCTGTACCCCACCAGGGAGCTCGAACGCCGGGGCATCATGCACCGCAAGGGCTTTCCGGAAAGCTACGACCGCCGGAAGCTGCTGCGTTTCGTGACGGAGGTGAAATCCGGTGCCCGCGAGGTCGCGGCGCCGATCTACTCGCACATCTCCTACGACGTCGTGCCGGGCCAGTTCCACCTCATCCGTCAACCCGACATCCTCATCATCGAGGGCCTCAACGTCCTGCAGACCGGCCCCCGGTTGATGGTGTCGGACCTGTTCGACTTCTCCATCTACGTCGATGCCCGGATCGAGGACATCGAGAAGTGGTACGTGGACCGCTTCCTGGCGCTGCGCAAGACGTCGTTCGCCGACCCGGACGCACACTTCCACCACTACGCGAGCCTGTCCGACCGTGATGCGACGGCCGCCGCGAAGGAGATCTGGAACAGCATCAACCGGCCGAACCTGGTGGAGAACATCCTGCCGACCCGGCCGCGGGCGACGCTGGTGCTGCGCAAGGACGCCGATCACTCGATCAACCGGCTGCGCCTGCGCAAACTGTGAGACCGCCCGGCGGCCGATCCGCTGCGCCCGGGAACGATGCCCGGATTCGATGCTCAGGAACGATGTAGGCCGAGCCGGAAGCCGGCCCACAGCGCCAGCACCACGGAGACGGCGAAGACCCACCCGGACACGGCGAGTGCCTGCGTGCCCGAGAGGAACACGCCGACCGTGCAGCCGAGGCCGATCACCGCGCCCCAGCCGAGCATGATCCCGCCGAGCACGGCGGTCAGGCCCTGCCGCGCACTCATCCGCTCCCAGCGGACGCGACGCCCCGGGAGGGCCGCGGCCAGTGATCCGACGACGATGCCGCCGACGAGCCAGCCGTTGGTGGTGACGGTGTCGACGACCAGTGCGACGCAGCCGGCGAGGCGTTCGTCGAGCCCGCGCAGGGTGACCGGCAACAGATCCCGCTCGTGGAGAACCGTGCGGGTCAGACCGCTCAGCTGCGACGTCACGCCCAGCGGCTGGTCGCGGAGATAGGCGGCGACACCGACGAGTCCGACCAGTCCACCCGTGAGCAACGTCGGCCATCGAGTGAAGAACAGCTGCCTGCGGATCTCCGGTCCGTCGATCCGGCGGGAATCCCGCTGCGGCTCAGCCGGGTTCCATCGCAACAGCACCACGGCGATCCCCGCGAGTACCGCGAGCTGGAACACGGTGGCGATCCCGTAGCCGCCCCCGGCCGGCAGCCACGGCGACGGGGCACCCTCGATCAGTGCGCCGTAGATCGGATTCCAGGTAGCGAATCCGACGCCGAACCCCACCAGCGCGCCCAGCAGGGCCGGCACGGCCCGCACACTGCCCTCCCCGAGCCGGTACAGGTGCCCGGCGATACAACCGCCGGAGATCACGACGCCGAGCCCGAACACGATGCCCGCCAGTACCAGTGCCGGTCCCACCGGCGCGATGTGCGCCCCGGCGGGAAGCCGGCCGCCGGACGGGTCGGGGAGTCGGAGGGAGAAGATCAGCACGTAGCCCACGGTGCCGACTGCCAGCGCGGCCAGGACGGCGAAGGCTCCGCGACTGTTCTTCTCCACGAACAGGTCCCGGGAGATGCAATAGAAGCAGAACCGGCCGCGCTGGAACAGTACGCCCAGCGCGGTGCCGGCCAGCAGGGCGAAGGATGCCGCGCTTCCGCCGAGGCCCTCCCCACGTGTGGCACCGAGGTGGTAGGCGACGGCGAGAACCGTCAGGCCCAGTGCCGCGGCGAGCGCAGTGCGCGCGCCGTCACCGCGGATCCACCCCGGGGGTGGGTCGGCGGACCCGGGCGCCGCGGGCACCGTTGCCACCGACCCGACCCCGTCCGGGTGCCGGGACACCCGGTTCAGCCCCACAGTCCGCCGCGGCGGCCGGTGTCGTTCTGTACCGGGACTCCCACCGAGTTGCCCCATTCGCTCCAGGAGCCGTCGTAGACCGCGACCTCCGCACCGAGAATCTGGCTGAGCGCGAACCAGGTGTGGCTGGCGCGCTCCCCGATCCGGCAGTAGGTGACGACCGGGTTGTCGAGATCGACGCCCGCTTCCTCGTAGATCCGGCGGATCTCGTCGGCGCTCTTGTACGTACCGTCGTCCTCGACGATCGCACCCCAGGGAACGTTGACCGCGCTCGGGATGTGGCCCCACACCGTGGCGCCCTCGCCGGGGAAGGTCTGGAGGTTCACCCCGGCCTCACCGGAGTACTCGCTCGCCGAACGGATGTCGACGAGTGAGACCGCGTGCTCGTCGACGACGACGTCCAGCAACTCCGCCTGGAAGGCCCGGAGGTCGAAGTTCTGTGGCTTCGCCTCGAACGTGCCCGGTGCGTACTGCGGAACCTCCTGGACCAGTTCCCGGCCGTCGACCTGTTCCCACTTCTTCAGGCCACCGTCGAGCAGTCGAACGTCGGGGACACCGTAGAGCTTGAACAACCACGCCCCGTACGCGGCGAACCAGTTGTCGTTGTCGCCGTAGAGGACCACGGTCGAATCGTCCGAGATACCCAGGCCCCGAGCGAGTTCGGCGAATTCGTCCTGGGTGACGAACTCGCGCAGGTTCTCCCGGACGACATCCGTTCCCCAGTCCACGTACTGGGCGCCGGGGATGTGGCCCTCGGCGTACGGGGTGAGCTCCGAACTCGCCAGGTTCTCGGAGATGTCGATCAGGACGATGTCGTTCTCCTCGAGCCCCGCTTCGATCTTCTCGGCCAGCCAGTCCGTGCCGACGAGGACGTTCTCGAGGTCCTCGGTGCCGCCCTGGTGCACGTCGTCGAAGCCGCGATGTTCGCCGGTGGCGAGCGACTGGGCGCTGACGGCGGCGATCTCACCACCGGTGCTGCCGGGCACCGCCGCCGAATCGTCGCCACCACCACCGCCTCCCGCGATGAGCGCCCCGCCGGTGGCGGCGAGCGCCGCCACCGCCAGGAAGGCGACACCGGTCAGCCACGGACGTTTCGTGGGGGTGGTGCCGGGATCGCCGCCCTGCGCGGCCGGTTCGGTCTTCTCTGGGTCGGACATGATCGGCCTCTCGATTGTCGGTCGTGACGCGAGGACCCGACCGAAACCGCGGGCCACCCGTCAGACCGGAAAACCAAGTCGCGAGGCGAGCGATGTCACCAGTTGAAGAAATGCACAATTAAAAGTAAAGGCACCCGTGCACGACTGCGACCGTGTACCGGGCCCCGAGGCGGCACTACGTCCCGAAGCGCCGATGCCGGGCGGCGTAGTCCCGCAGGGCACGCAGGAAGTCCACCCGCCGGAACTCCGGCCAGTACGCCTCGGTGAACCAGATTTCCGAGTAGGCGCTCTGCCACAACAGGAATCCGGACAGTCGCTGTTCGCCGGAGGTCCGTATCACCAGGTCCGGATCCGGCTGGCCCGAGGTGTAGAGATGGCGTTCGATGTTGTCGACGGTGATCGATTCGACGAGCGCGTCCCCGGCCAGCCCCTCCTGGAGCTTCTCGCCGACGAGTGACTGCACGGCGTCGGCGATCTCCTGCCTGCCGCCGTAGCCGATGGCCACGTTGACGTGGGTCCCGGTGCGGCCCTGGGTTCGTTCGGCCGCGTCGCGCAGCCTCCGCGACAGCCCGGGGGGAAGGAGGTCGAGCGCGCCGACGATCTTGACGCTCCAGTTCTGGTCGGGACCGGAGATCTCCTCGACGACGTCGGTGATGATCTCGAGCAGGGTGTCCAGCTCGCCGGGGTCGCGGCGCAGGTTCTCCGTGGAGAGCAGATAGATGGTGGCCATCTCGATCCCGGCGGCGTCACACCAGCCCAGCATCTCGGCGATCTTCAGCGCACCCATCCGGTGGCCGTGACTGACGTCCGTGAACCCGTTCTCCCGCGCCCACCGGCGGTTGCCGTCGCACATCACGGCCACGTGGCGTGGGTGCTGCAAGCCGTCGAGCCGCGACAGCAACCGTCGCTCGTAAATCGTGTACAGCAGGGAACGCGCACTCACCGGGCTATCACCATGGGTACCCACACTACGCCGTCGCCGTCACCCCACCACCGGCGAAGGGCCCGTGTGTTCCCGTCATCGGTTACCGGCCGGTACGCTGACCCACACGGCCGTAACCTACGCTTGCGTAGGTTACGGAACCGCCGGTGACCGACTCGGGAGAGCCCCGGTCGCCGCAACTCGTGAGAGTCCCGCGACCGACAGTGAGGAGCCCCGACGTGACGGCATCCGGAATCGACGAGATCCCCGTCAAACCGCGCATGCGCGGGTGGATTCACCTCTGGGCGTTCGCCGTCGCGGTCGTCGCCGGCGCGGCGCTGGTGACCTACGCGGCGCTCGAGGTCTCCACCACGGCAGTGGTCGCGACCTCCGTCTACAGCGTGACGGTGTGCGGCCTGTTCGCGGTGAGCGCCACCTACCACCGGATCCACTGGAACACCGTCTCCGCCCGGATCTGGATGAAGCGTGCGGACCATTCGATGATCTTCCTGTTCATCGCCGGGAGCTACACGCCGTTCGCACTGCTCGCCCTGCCCACCGAGACCGGTCGCACGCTGCTCGTCGTGGTCTGGTCCGGCGCCCTCGCCGGAGTCGCACTGAAGATGCTCTGGCCCACCGCCCCGCGCTGGGTCGGGGTGCCGCTGTATCTGTTGCTGGGATGGGCGATCGTGCCCGTCGCCCCCGAACTGATCGACCAGGCCGGGGTCACCCCGATGATCCTGCTCCTCGTCGGCGGACTGTTCTACAGCGGCGGCGCGATCCTGTACGCCACCAAGTGGCCCAATCCGTGGCCGGGCACCTTCGGTCACCACGAGTTCTTCCACGCGGCCACCGCGATCGCCGCGCTGTGCCACTACGTCGCCGTGTGGTGGATCCTCACGTGAGGCTCGTCGAGCCCGGCCCGCGCGTGAACACCGCCAGAGCGGTGTCCACCACCTCGCCCAGCGGATCGGAGAACCCCGACTCCACCCAGTGGTAGACCGCGGAGATGAACCCCCACACCGCCATCGCGACGAGCACACGCACCTCGAGGTCGTCCTCGTCGCGGCCGAGCCGACTCGCCACGATCGAGCGGATCTCGGCCTCGTAGTGCTCGGCGTCCCGGGTCATTCCCGCTCGCACGTCGGGTTCGGTCACCACGTACCGCATCCTGCGCTGGATCTGCACTTCCTCCTCCGGCCCGATGGCCGCCATGACGAACGCGATACCCGCTCGCAGGCCCTGCATCAGTTCCGACACCGTCCAGGTCGCACCGGGGTCCACGGTCCTCAGCATCTCGAGAATCTGCGGATCGTATTCGTCATGGAGCACCAGTCGCTCCTTGGTGCCGAAGTAGCGATACACCGAACTGGGTGAGACCTGCGCCTGAGCCGCGACCTGTTCGATCGTGACGGTGCGGTATCCGTGCCGGTCGAACAGATCCAGGGCCACCGCCTGGATCCGCTGCATCGCCTCGAGTCGCTTGCGTTCGCGCAATCCGGGCGCCTTCGGGAGTTGTTCGGTCACCCGAACGAGCCTACCCAGCCTCAGCGAAAAACTGAAAGTCACTTGCACTTTTTGTGTCGAGAATCGTAGAGTCACTGTCATTAGACAGTGACATTCACTTGACGGCATTCACTCGAGACGACGTCTGGGGACCGCGATGACCACACATTCGGAACAGCAGCACGAGAGGGACCTGGCCGAGCCCGTCGTGCGGGTCGAAGGGCTGGTGAAGAACTACGGCAGCTTCCGCGCACTGTCCGGCCTCGACCTGAGGGTGGGCCCCGGCGAGGTCCACGGTTTCCTCGGCCCCAACGGGGCGGGAAAGTCGACCACCATCCGCATCCTGCTCGGCCTGCTCGGGCACGACTCCGGCACCGCCGAGGTGTTCGGGCTGCACCCGCGACGCGACGCCCTCGCCATCCACCGCCGAATCGCCTACGTCCCCGGTGACGTCAACCTCTGGCCCGCCCTCACCGGCGGCGAGGTGATCGACCTGTTCGGCAGGATGCGCGCGAATCATGACCGGCGCCGCCGCGACGAACTCGTCGACCGCTTCGACCTGGACCCCACCAAGCGCGCCGGTACCTACTCGAAGGGCAACCGGCAGAAGGTGGCCCTGGTCTCGGCCTTCTCCGCAGACGCGGACCTGCTCGTCCTGGACGAGCCCACCTCCGGTCTCGATCCGTTGATGGAACGGGTCTTCACCGAGTGCGTCCGTGAGGCACGGGAGCGCGGGTGCACGATTCTGCTGTCGAGTCACATCCTCAGCGAGGTCGAGAAGCTGTGCGAGCGAGTCAGCATCATCCGCGCGGGCCGGACCGTACAGTCGGGCAGTCTGGACGGCCTGCGCGCACGCACGAGAACGTTCGTGGACGCGACCACCCGGACCCCGGCCACCGACCTCGCCGGCTCACCGGGCGTCACCGATCTCGAATCCGACGGTCTCCATGTTCGATTCGCGGTCGACGCCGAGCACCTCGACGGGGCGATCGCGTGCCTCGGACGGCACGGGCTCGTCGCGTTGACCTCGACGCCACCGGCGCTCGAGGACCTGTTCCTCGAACACTATTCTCCGGCGCCCGTCGCCGAGCCCGCCGCGGTCGGAGCGCGGTCGTGACCACCACCTCCGCCCCGGCCGCTCCCGCGCGGGCGTTCACCGGCACCACCGTCGCGCTGCGCCTGATCCTGCGGCTCGAGCGCACGCTCCTGTCGGTGTGGATCGTCGCCACCGTCGCGCTGGTCGCGGGTGTCGCCTTCGGGATCGCGGCCCTGTACCCCACCGCCGCCGATCGCTTCTCCTACGGTGCCGCGACGTCGACGATCGTGGCGTCCCATGCACTGAACGGGCCTCCCGTGGGACTGACGAGCCTGGGCGGTATCGCCGTGTTCGAGGCGGGCTGGTACATCGCCCTCGCCGTCGCCGCGCTCAACATCGTCGTCGTCGCCCGGCACTCGCGCGGCGCCGAGGAACTCGGGCGCCTGGAGATGTTGCGCGCCGGACTGTTCGGGACACACGCGAACCTCGCCGCCCTGCTCGCCGTCGTGGTCGGTACCGATCTGCTCGTCGGCGCCGGCGCGGCCACCGCCCTCGTCGTCGCGGGCGCCGGTGTGGAGGGTGCGGTCGTGTTCGGCGCCGCGCTCGCGACCGTCGGCGTCACCTTCGCCGCCGTCACGGCCCTCGCCGCCCAACTCACCGAGCACGTGCGTGGTACCTACGCCATCGCCTTCTCCACCCTGGGGGTCGCCTTCGCCCTGCGCGCGATCGGCGACGCGGGATCGGTGTCCTTCGCGTCCTGGCTCTCGCCGCTCGGCTGGGCGCAGGCCGCGCATGCCTTCGCCGACAACCGATGGTGGCCACTCTTCCTCGCCTGGTCCGTCAGTGGCCTCCTCGTCGTCGGGGCGTTCTCGATCGAGGCGCGGCGCGATCACGATGCCGGCCTGCTCCGTCCTCGCCCCGGGCCCGCCGAGGGCGCGCCCGGCCTGGCATCGGCGGGTGCGTTGGCTCGCCGCAGCTACCGGGGCCCGGCGATCGGATGGGTGGTGGCAGGTGTCGGCCTCGGTGCGGCCTTCGGCGTGGTCGGCGCGGACGCCGAGCAGATGGCACAGAGCTCGGCCGCGGCGCTCGAGCTGATGGGCGGCTTCACCACCGGCGATCTCGTGGATTCCTACTTCGCGATGGCGGCGCTGTTCGTCGCGATTCTCGCGAGCGCGGGCGCACTGGTCGCCGTCCTGCGCACCCGGGTCGAGGAGGATTCCGGCCGCGCCGACACCGTACTGGCCACACCGGTGAGCCGCCTGCGCTGGCTCGGCAGCCACGTGCTGGTCGCGGGGATCGTCTCCGCCCTGGTGCTCGTGGGCGGGGGTCTCGGGCTCGGCGGAGCGCACGCGCTACGCACCGGCGAGGCCGGCGCGGTCGCGGAGATGGCCGGCGCCGCCCTCGCCCACCTGCCCGCCGTGTGGCTCTTCCTCGCGGTGGCGGTCGCCCTGTTCGGCTTCGCTCCGGCCCGGACGTCGCTGGTGTGGATCCTGTTCGCCTGGTCCGCCGTCGTCACGATCCTCGGGCCGACGCTCCGGCTGCCCGATGCCGTGCAGGATCTCTCGCCGTTCGAGCACACTCCGCGACTGCCCGGGACCGCCGTCCTCGGTTCGGTGGGCAGCGGCGCGAGCACGTCGCTGGTCGCCGTGGCACTGCTGGTGATCGCCGCCGCCGTCGTCGCCGCTGCCGGATGCGTCGGCTTCGACCGGCGTGACGTGCGTTGACTCCTACCGGTCCAGCGCCCGGCGGAGTTCCTCGACACTCCCCACCGGGAGGTCGCAGACGGTGCCCCGGCACACGTAGGCGGCGTCGCCTCCGTCCACGGCGGGTCGATCGGCCAGCAGCGGACCGGAATCGCCCACACCGCCGACGACGACGGCGCCACCGGGGGCGTGAGCCCGGGCTGCGGCGAGCAGCTCCGACGACGCGGGAGCGTCGGCCGCCAGTGCCACCGCCACCTGGAGTGGTCCCCGCAGCGCCGCCTCGGCGACCGCGATCCAGTGACCGGCGGAGCGGGACGCACGGGAGATCACCAGCGAAGCCCTGGCCAGGGACCGCAGCGCCGCAGCCGCATAGCGCTCTCCCGCCGACGCCGGGGCAAGAGGGGCGAGGGTGAGCAGCGCCTCGGTGATGCTCGACGCGCCGGACGGCGTCGCCCCGTCGACCGGGTCCCTCGGCCGGGCGACCAGCCGCTCGGCGTCGTCGGCGGTGTCGAACCAGCTGCCGGGTTCGTCGGCGTCGGGAAAGTGCTCGAGCGCCGAGTCCACCAGCGCCACGGCCCGCTGCACCCAGCCGGGGTCGCCGGTGGCCTGGTGCAGCGCCGCCAGACCGGTGGCGAGGCAGGCGTAGTCCTCGAGGACTCCGGCCGGGTCGCCGACGACACCGCCGAGCGACGCCCTCCGCAGCCTGCCGTCCACGAGGTGGGTGCGCAGGACCGCATCCGCGGCCGCGGCCGCCGCCTCCACCCACTCGGGACGACCGAGGCCCGCGCCCGCCTCCGCGAGTGCGGTGATCGCCAGCCCGTTCCACGCGGTGACGACCTTGTCGTCCCGGCCCGGCTGGGGCCGCGTGTCACGCGCAGCAAGCAGCGCGGCGCGCACGCGGTTCCACCGCGCGGGGTCGTCGGGATCCTCCGGGAGTTGCAGGACGGAGGTACCGGCCTCGAAGGTTCCGGCCGTACCGACGGCCAGCAGCCCCGCGGCCCACACGCCGTCCTCGAAGCCCAGCACGTCGACGAGCTGGTCCGGGGTCCACGCGTAGGTCAGGCCTTCGATTCCGTCGGTGTCGGCGTCGAGGGCGGATGCGAACCCGCCCTCGGCGGTGCGCAGGTCCCGCAGGAGGAACTGGGCGATGCCCTCGGCGACGCGAGTGGCGAGTGGCGAGCCGGTGCGCCGCGCCAGGTGCGCGTAGAAGCGCAACAGTTGCGCGTTGTCGTAGAGCATCTTCTCGAAGTGCGGCACCACCCACTCCGCATCGACCGAGTAGCGCGCGAAACCCCCGCCGAGCTGGTCGTGGATTCCGCCGCGGGCCATCGCCGACGCCGTGCGTTCCACGGTCGCGAGCGCCGCCTCGTCGCCGGTACGCTCCCAATGCCGCAGCAGCGCCTCGAGCAGGGCCGACGGCGGGAACTTCGGGGCACCACCGAATCCGCCGTGCTCGGTGTCCTCGTCCCGCAGGACCGCGGCGACCGCAGCGTCGAGTTCGGCCGCATCCGGCGGGGCGCCGCCGGCGGGAACCGCTCCCGCGGCCCGTTCGAGCTCGGCGACCACGGACTGTGCGGCACGGTCGACGTCGTCGCGCCGTGAGGTCCAGGTGTCGGTGACCGCCTCGAGGAGCTGGGTGAAGGAGGGCATTCCCCCGCGGGGGTGCCGCGGGTAGTACGTCCCGCAGTAGAAGGGCGATCCGGCCGGCGTGAGGAAGCAGGTCATCGGCCAGCCGCCCTGACCGGTCATCGCCACGGTCGCGTTCATGTACACCGCGTCGATGTCGGGGCGTTCCTCGCGGTCGACCTTCACGCAGACGAAGTTCGCGTTCATCAGCGCAGCGGTCTGTTCGTCCTCGAACGACTCGTGCGCCATCACGTGGCACCAGTGACACGCCGCGTATCCCACGGAGAGCAGGATCGGCACGTCCCGCTCGTGCGCCTCGGCCGTCGCTTCCGGGCCCCACTGCTGCCAGTGCACCGGATTGTCGGCATGCTGCCGCAGGTAGGGACTGGTCGCGGTGCTCAGGCGGTTGGACATACCTCGAGCGTATCCGCCGGGGCCGCTCGGCCACGGACCACGCCGACGCGGCTACTTCGTCACGTTCGGTGGATTGTCCGTGTGCTCGTCGTCCTGACCGACCGCACCACGGTCGGAATCCTCGTGGACCGCACCGCGGTCGGTCCCCTCGTCCAGCGCCTGGTCGGGCTCGGGATGCTCGGGCTCGAACGTCTCGGGCAGTTGCCCGAGTTTCTTGTTCATCGACCGGACCAGCAGGACGATCCCGATCAGCAGCGCCATGATCACCACGAGCCCCACCGGGGATGCCTTGCCGAACTCCGGCCCGGTCGGGTTGGCCGGCGACTGCGCGAGCACCTCGGCCACGCCGAGCGACGCCACGTTCCACACACTCATCTGCGGCCACTCTCCTCGACACCCGCGAACAGGTCGGACTCCGGAATCGACGTGGTGACGCGAGTCTTCGCGAGCTCGAACTCCTCGGTCGGCCACACCTTCTGCTGGATGTCGAGCGGCACCGCGAAGAACGAGCCGTTCGGGTCGATCTGCGTCGCGTGCGCACGGAGTGCGTCGTCCCGCTGCGGGAAGTAGTCGGAGCAGGTCACCTGGGTGGTCACCCTGGCCATCAGGTCACCCTGCTCGGTCTTCCACTTCTTCAGCCAGTCGGCCATCGGGAATTCCTCGCCGCGGCGCTCGTACTCCTCCTGGAAGAGCAGCAGGCGTTTCCTGATGAATCCGTGGTTGTAATAGACCTTGAGCACCTCCCACGGCTCACCCGCGTCGGGGTAGCGGTCGGGGTCGGCGGCAGCCTCGTACGCGGCCATGGTGACCTCGTGACACCGGATGTGATCCGGGTGCGGGTAGCCGCCGTTCTCGTCGTACGTCGTCACGACGTGGGGACGGAATTCGCGGATCGACCGCACCAGCGCCTCCACCGGGCCGTCCAGCGGGATCGCCGCGAAGCTGCCCTCCGGCACCGGCGGCAGTGGGTCGCCCTCGGGAAGCCCCGAGTCGACGAACCCGAGCCACTCGTGCTCGACACCGAGGATCCGGGCGGCCTCGGCCATCTCCTCGCGCCGGACCTCGGACATGCGGTCCCGAACGCCGGGAACGTCCATCGCCGGATTGAGGATGTCGCCGCGCTCTCCCCCCGTCAGGGTCACAACTCGAACACGATTTCCTTCCGCCGCGTAGCGGGCGGTGGTGCCAGCACCCTTGCTGGACTCGTCGTCCGGATGGGCATGGACGGCCATGAGCCGGAATCCGCTCACGTGTTCGTTCACCTCGGCTTGTCGTCGCTGTTCGTCGCCTCCACCGGCGCCGGTGGAGCGTGCTCGCTCGTCCTCTATAGTTCCACCCGTGAGTTCCGCACGCAGCCGTGCCCCCGTGGGAGCGCTGCGAGGAGTACCGAAAGCCGCGTCGACCGACGTGCGCGCGGCGGTGAGAGCAGAGTGATGACGAGAACGCTTCCCCCCGGCAGATACGCGTCGGCGACACCGAAGCGACCGCGAAAGACGCTGGTGTGGGCACTGGGCGCCGGGGTGATCGTACTGGGGCTGGTCATCGCCTATCTCGCGTACGACAAGTTCGCGGTGAACGAGATCGACACCGAACTCACCTCCTTCGAAGTGGTCGACGACGGCACCCTCGAGGTCACCTTCACCGTCACCCGGGAGGATCCCGCCGACGATGCCGTGTGCATCGTGCGGGCCCGTTCCCGGGACGGATCGGAGACCGGTCGGCGCGAGGTCTACATCCCCGGAGGGGACTCCGCCACCGTCCTGCTCACCTCCCCGGTACACACCTCACAGCGGCCCGCGGTGGGGGACGTGTACGGGTGCAGCCTGGACGTTCCGGCATACCTGACCGGTGACTCGATCGGTAACTGACGAATCACCGATCGGCTCGGCCGACGAACTCTCCGTGCTAGAATTGCCTGATACACGGTTCCGGGTGGAACCGTGTATTGCTGCATTATGCGGCGCTACGACGCATGTCCGCACCGTGGACGGCAAGGCGGGCAAGACGTATGTCTGCGGCAGGGTGCCGCGAGCGTCCGGCCGCCGACCACTGCCGTCGCAGCGTCCTGACGAAGGAGCCGGACGGCTTCAACTACGAGGGAGTGATCGAGATGACCGAGACCCAGGTGACCTGGTTGACCCAGGAATCACACGACAGGCTCAAGAGCGAACTCGACCAACTCATCGCCAACCGTCCCGTGATCGCAGCCGAGATCAACGAGCGCCGTGAAGAGGGCGACCTCAAGGAGAACGGCGGCTACCACGCCGCCCGCGAGGAGCAGGGCCAGCAGGAAGCGCGTATCCGCCAGCTGCAGGAACTCCTCAACAACGCCAAGGTCGGCGAGGCGCCCACCCAGTCGGGTGTGGCACTGCCGGGTTCCGTGGTGAAGGTCTACTACGACGGCGACGAGAAGGACACCGAGACGTTCCTGATCGCCACCCGCGAGGAAGGCGCCCGCGGCGGCGAGCTCGAGGTGTACTCGCCCAACTCACCGCTCGGTGGAGCGCTGCTCGACGCGAAGGTCGGCGAGACCCGCGAGTACACGCTGCCCAACGGCAGCACCATGAAGGTGACGCTGGTCAGCGCGGAGCCGTACCACAGCTGATCGAACGATCGTCCGGCCGGAAGGACCCGGCCACAGTGAACGAGGCTCCGGCCGGGAATCCCCGGCCGGAGCCTCGTTCACTGTCGCGAGTGAGCACGGCAGCCGCCACCCTCAGACGATCCGGCGTGCCTTCATCCCGTCGAACACGGGCCCGATCCGCACGATGTCGCCGGTAGTGGGCGCGTGCAGCATCTGGCCGTTGCCCACGTAGATGGCGACGTGGCCTGGTCCGCCCGCCTGCCAGTTGCCGAAGAGCAGATCACCGGGCTTGGCCTCGGTCAACGGAATCTCGGTACCGACGTGCCACTGCGTTTCCGACGTGCGCGGCAGCGTGATACCCGTGGCAGCGTAGACGGCGAAGGACGTCAGCCCGGAGCAGTCGAAGCCGCCCATGGTGGGTCCGTTGATGTTGCCGCCGCCCCACACGTACGGAAGCCCGATGAAGCGCATCGCGACATCGACCACTCGGCTCTCGCCGAGGCCGGCTGCTCCGTAGAAGAACGGCGACAGCATCCGCGCGAAGGATTCCTCGAGCGAGCGGATCCGGTGCACGTGCGAGACGGTCTCGTTCTCGAGGTCCGCCATGCCGGGCGGTATCCCCCCGGCCACCCGCACCGTGTCCGGCCCGGCGGTGTAGGCGGCGAGGGTGAGATCGAGGGTGTCCCCGGAGACGACGCCGTCGCCCTTCCACTGCTCGACCTGCTGATACAGGTCACACAGCATGCGCCCCGAGGCCATGGTGGAATCGGCGACGCCGAGGATGTCGACCTTGCCGTCGCCGTCCGCGTCCTCGCCGTAGCGGCTCCACTCGCCGGGGAGGAACTGCCCAGGACCGCGCGCTCCGAGTCGGGACACCGGGGCGTTCGCACCCCACCGGAACCCGCTCTGCACCGAATAGAGTGCGGCCAGGGTGGGTGGCGTGATCTCCTCGCAGAGCGAGCCGGCCTTGCGGATCCACGGGGCGAACACCGCCACCGCTCCGACCGGCGCCACCGAGCTTCCCGCATAGGCCGCCGGGACGGACGGGATCAGCGCCCCGAGACCACCGAGCACACTCGGCGCGGACGCGGCGAGTTCGGACAACACCGAGGGACCCACAGCCGGTGATCCGAACGCGGCGGCTCCACCGCCTCCCGAGGTGGCCGGCGGAGCGCCGTACCGGGGATCCGGCTGCAGCGGCACACCTTCGAGGCGGGGGCCGGGTGGCTGTCCGGGTACCGGCTCGGCCTGCTCCTCGTCGGCGGCCTCGGCATCGGCCCTGGCCTCGGGGGGAATGAACGGGTCGGTTGCCTCCGTCACCGCGTCGGAGGTGCGGCTCAACAACTCCTCGGCCTGCTGGCGAGTACCGTCCGGCAGGGTCGCGAGGGCATCCCCCACCTGTTGGCGTACCTCGGGGGCGGCCTCCTCGATCGAGGCGATGGCCTGCTCGGCCTGCTCCTGAAGCTCCTGCGGAATGTCCGCCCCCTGAACTATGGCCCCCGCTGCCGTAGTGATCGCCACGATGATCGCTGCTGCGTCCACTGACATGCATGCACTCCTTCTTCCCGGCCCACAGTCACCGAGTGCAGTCCACCGTACGACCGGTCACACCTTTCTCGTGGCCGAATGCCAGAGATTCATCGTTAACTTATCTGCGCACGCCCGTGAGCGGAAGACTCGACGGTGGCCAGGGCCGTTCCCAGCTCCGTCACAGGTTCGACAGGCACCATGTGGGGCATGGCCGCAACACCCGCCCGCAGAGTCCTCCGACGCCCGCTCAGATCCGCCGCCGGTCTCCTCGGCGCCGCGGGAATCGCCGCCGCCGCCTTCACCGGCCGGGGCGCGGTCGACGGCGCGGCGGACGCCCCGGCCGCCGCGACCGCCCAGTTCCCCTCCGCCCCGGCGGTGTCCGCGGGGCAGGGCGAACCCGACGCGACGTCGAGTGGATCGTGACGGAGGCGGATCGTGCCTCGGTGGAGTGGACGACGTGGGGGTACGGCGTACGGGTCGTGGTGACCGACGCCGACCGCCTCGTCCCCGCGGAGAACCTGGCGCGCGGATACCTCGCCGCCGTCGACGCGGCGACGAACGCCGAGCGCTCGGATTCGGAGATCGCGGGACTGGCGGCGGGCCCGAACCGGGTCACCCCGCTGCTCGCCCGGTTCGTCACCGAGGCGATGGCCACCGCCGAACTCACCGACGGCTACCTGTGCCCCACTCCGGGCACCCCCGACTGGCGCTCGATCCGGGTGGACGGGGACCGGCTCGACCTCCCCGACGGTGCATCACTCGACCTCACCGCCACGACGCGGGCCGCTGCCGCCGACTACGTCGCGGAACAGATCTCCGGACTGCTCGAGTGCGGGGTCCTGGTCGGCCTGGGCGGCGACATCGCGACCGCAGGCACGGCACCGGAGGGCGGGTGGCAGATCCGCGTGCGGGACCTGCCGGGCGACCCCTCCTGCCAGATCGCGGTTCCGGCAGGCGCGGCCGTCGCCACGTCCAGCACCGTCACTCCCCTGCACCCGGATTCGATTCCGCTCTGGCGCACGGCCTCCGTCGTCGAGAAGTCGTGCGCCCGGGCCCATGCCGTCGCGAGCTCGGCACTGCGCCGGGCGGGCTCCGCGGTGGACTGGGTGTCCGGCCTGGGCGTCCCGACTCGGCTGGTCGATCAGGAGATGCGAATCGTGACGCTGAGCGGGTGGCCCGCCGCGGCTAGGTAGTGACCTGGGTCCGGTATCCGGCCGCGACCAACGCGTCGAGAAGTTCGCGGCGATGCTGCGGGCCCCGCGTCTCCGCGGTGAGGAACACCTCCACCTCGTCGAGGTCCAGGGTGCCCGCGGTACGCGAGTGGATCACGTCGACGACGCTCGCCCCGGCGTCCCGGACGATCTCGAGCATCGCGACCAGCCCTCCCGGCCGGTCCGGAATCGTCACCGTCACACCGAGATACCGACCGGCTGCCCGGAGACCGTGGGTCACCAGGTGGGTGACCAGCAACGGGTCCACGTTTCCCCCGGACAGCACCGCGCACACCGGCCCCGGCTCGGTGGGCATGCCGGTCGCGAGGGCCGCGACCGCGGCCGCGCCTGCCGGTTCGACGACGAGCTTGGCGCGCTCGAGACACAGCAGCACGGCGCGCGACAGCTCCTCCTCGGTGACCGTCACGATCCGGTCCACCTGCGTGGAGACGTGCCGGAACGGCACCTCGCCCGGACGGCCGACGGCGATGCCGTCCGCCATCGTGCTCATTCCGTCGAGCGGGACGGGTGCACCGGCGGCGAGGGATGCCGGCCACGCCGCCGCCTGCTCGGCCTGCACCCCGACGACTCGGACCTCGGGGCGGACGGCCGCGACCGCAGCGGCGATGCCGGCGATCAGGCCGCCTCCGCCCGTGGGGACGACGATCGTGGCGACGTCGGGTATCTGTTCGAGGATCTCGAGCCCGACCGTGCCCTGCCCGGAAACGATGTCCGCATGGTCGAAGGGATGGATGAGGACCGCGCCGGTCCGGTCCGCGAACTCGTGGGCCGCGACGAGTGCGTCGTCCACACTGTCACCGGCGAACCGGACGTCCGCACCGTAGGCGCGGGTCGCCGCCACCTTCGGCAGCGGCGCACCGTCGGGCATGAACACGGTCGAGGAGATACCGAGTTCGGATGCCGCCCACGCCACACCCTGCGCGTGGTTACCGGCGCTGGCCGCGACCACTCCGCGGGCCCCCTCGTCGGGGCTCAACCGGGAGATCCGGTAGTAGGCCCCGCGCGGCTTGAACGACCCGGTGCGCTGGAGGTTCTCGCACTTGAGGAACACCTGGCGTCCACATCGCTCGGACAGCACACGCGAGGCGATCACCGGCGTGCGCCGCATGACGGGGTCGAGGACGGCGCGGGCCGCGACGATCTGCTCGTAGGAAACCGGTTCCACCACGCGAGCGTAGGCCGCTACCGGAGCGCCTGCTCGATGTCGCCCACCAGGTCTGCCGCATCCTCGATGCCGACCGACAGCCGCACCAGATCGTCGGGCACCTCGAGGGCGGAGCCCGCGGTGGACGCGTGCGTCATCGCGCCGGGGTGCTCGATGAGCGATTCGACACCACCGAGCGATTCGGCGAGGGTGAACACCTCGGTGCGGGAGCAGAAGTCGAGTGCCGCCTGCTTGCCTCCGGCGAGCCGGACCGAGATCATGCCGCCGAATCGCCGCATCTGCCGCGCCGCCGTCGCGTGGCCGGGATGCGAGTCCAGACCCGGGTAGATGACGTGGGAGACGGCCGCGTGCCCGGTGAGGAGATCGACGATCTTCTCGGCGTTGTCACTGTGCCGTTCCATCCGCAGGGCGAGGGTCTTGATGCCGCGCAGCGTGAGGAAGGCGTCGAACGGCCCCGGCACCGCACCCGCACCGTTCTGCAGGAAGGCGAACGCCGCGTCCAGTTCCTCGTCGTCGGTCACCAGGGCGCCACCGACGACGTCGGAGTGGCCGCCGATGTACTTGGTGGTCGAGTGCAGCGCGATGTCGGCGCCCAGTTGGAGCGGCTGCTGCAGATAGGGCGAGGCGAACGTGTTGTCGACGACCAGCTTGGCGCCACCCTCGTGGGCGATGTCCGCGAGCGCCTCGATGTCGCCGATGTTGAGCAGCGGGTTGGTCGGCGTCTCGATCCACACGAGCTTCGTGTTCGGGCGGATCGCCGCACGTACCTCGTCGACGTCACTGACCGCGGCCGGGGTGTACTCGATACCCCACTGCGTGAACACCTTGTCGATGAGCCGGAAGGTGCCGCCGTAGGCGTCGTTCGGGATCACCAGGTGGTCGCCGGGGCGCAGCGCCGCCCGGAGCACGCAATCGGTGGCCGCCATGCCCGACCCGAACGCTCTTCCGTACGTTCCCGATTCGAGGGCGGCGAGGTTCGCCTCGAGCGGACGGCGAGTGGGGTTGCCGGTGCGGGCGTACTCGAAGCCGTCGCGCATGCCGCCGACACCGTCCTGGGCGAACGTCGAACTCGCGTAGATCGGGACGTTCACTGCGCCGGTCTGCGGATCCGGGTCGTATCCCGCGTGCACGGCCTTGGTGGAAAACCCGGCCCAGCTGATGTCGTCCGCCTTGCTGCGCTGCTCGCTCATGGCACCAGCCTAATAGCTCGCGGTACCGGCCCGATGGGCGCCGCCCGCGTCGGCTTCCCGGCTCGAGTCGGGCCCCGCTCGATCAGCCCCGCAGCGACTCCGCGATCGCGACGGCCACGTCCAGATCGAGGTCGGGAGTGTCCTCCTGCGCGGCGACCACGACGGAGATCAGGTGCGTGGGCGTCTGCAACCCGACGCCCACCGTGCGCAATGCCACCGCCCCGAGCGCGGCCACCCGCTCGTCGGTGACCGCACTGTCGTCGTCCCGGATGAGCGCGATGATCTCGGGATCGACGTCCTTGGCGGTCACGTTGACACTCACCGCGGCGCCGCGGCTGCCGGTCCACACGCACATCGTGGTGCCCGCGACCCCGGGCACGTCCTGCGGAGTGTCGGAGACTGCCGGCACCAGGGGAGCGATCACCGCCGACAGGCTCGCGCAGTCCGTCGCGGCACCGGCCGCCGTGCGTTCGGGTGGTGTGGGGACCGAACCCGACGTCGTCGCACCGACGGACCCCTCCCCGGCCGCGACGGCGGTGCCGTCCACCGTGTTACTGCATCCGGTGAGCGCTGCGGCAGCGGCCACGGCCGTTCCGATCAGGACCATCCGCGGACGCGGTCGTACCCACATGCCATTCCCCCTGTCGACAGCGCTGCCCTCCGGAGACCTCTCAGGCGCCGGAGCTGATGAATCCGAGCAGGTCGTGGCGCGTGATGACCCCGACCGGCTTGCCGTCGTCCACGACCATGAGTGCGTCGCTGTCCCCGAGCGCCTTGGTCGCGGCGCCGACGGGCTCGCCCGCACCGATCAGCGGGAACGGCTTGCTCATGTGCTTCTCCACCGGGTCCGCGAGCTGCGCACGGCCCTCGAAGACGGCGCTGAGCAGATCACGCTCGGTGACGCTGCCCGCCACCTCGCCTGCCATGATCGGCGGTTCGGCACCGACGACGGGCATCTGCGAGACGCCGTACTCGCGCAGGATCTCGATCGCGTCACGCAGGGTCTCGGACGGATGGGTGTGCACCAGATCGGGCAACTTGCCGGATTTGCCGCGCAACACGTCACCCACGGTCTTCTCGTCGTTCTTGCCGTCGAGCGGGGTGCGCAGGAATCCGTAGGACGCCATCCACTTGTCGTTGAAGATCTTCGACAGGTATCCGCGGCCGCCGTCCGGCAGCAGGACGACGACGAGCGCGTCCGGGCCCTCACGCCGCGCGATCTCGAGCGCGGCGACGACGGCCATGCCGCAGGACCCGCCGACGAGCAGGCCTTCCTCGCGCGCCAGGCGACGGGTCATCTCGAACGAGTCGGCATCGGAGACCGCGATGATCTCGTCCGGGATGGACGGGTCGTAGGCGCTGGGCCAGAAGTCCTCCCCGACGCCTTCGACGAGGTAGGGCCGGCCGGTGCCGCCGGAGTAGACCGATCCCTCCGGATCCGCGCCGATCACCTTGACCTTCCCGCCGGACATCTCCTTGAGGTAGCGGCCGGTACCGGTGATCGTTCCGCCGGTGCCGACGCCGGCGACGAAGTGGGTGATCGCGCCGTCCGTGTCGGCCCAGATCTCGGGACCCGTGGTCTCGTAGTGGCTCTCCGGACCGCCCGGGTTGGAGTACTGGTTGGGCTTCCAGCCGCCCGGCAGCTCCCGCGCGAGGCGATCGGAGACGCTGTAGTAGCTGTCCGGATGATCCGGCGGCACCGCCGTCGGGCACACCACGACCTCGGCGCCGTAGGCGCGCAGCACGTTGCGCTTGTCCTCACTGACCTTGTCGGGGCACACGAACACGCACTTGTAACCGCGCTGCTGGGCGACGAGGGCGAGTCCGATACCGGTGTTCCCGGACGTCGGTTCGACGATGGTGCCCCCGGGCTTCAGTTCGCCGGACACCTCGGCGGCGTCCACCATCTTGACGGCGATCCGGTCCTTCGAGCTTCCGCCGGGGTTGAGGTACTCGATCTTCGCGGCGACCGTCCCGTAGTTCTCGCCGACAACGGAGTTGAGCTTGACCAGAGGGGTGTTGCCGACGAGATCGACGACGTGTTCCGCAATGCGCATGCTCCCATCGTCCCAGATGGCACCGCCCGGTGCTCACGGACGTCCCGCGCCGCGGACGGCCGGCGACTAGATTGGGATCGACACACACCACGACGGTGAAGGTCTTCCGGACGCGGGAGGGGTGAACTCCGGTGGCGCGACTCACCCGGCGGACGGGTCTGGCGGCGAGCGCGGCGGCGGTCGTCGCGGGTTCCGGCGCGGGCACGCTCTCGTGGGTGGCCTATCACTATCTGATGTCCCAGGCGGGCGCGGCTCGCGGAGTGATCGGCCGCAACGTCGCCAAGCCACCCGAGGCGGACGGCGTCTACGTTCCCGGCGAGAGCGGCTGTCGACGGTGGTATCGGGGCGACCCGTTCGACCTGCACCTGATGATCTTCGGCGACTCCACCGCCGCCGGGGTGGGATGTGCGACGGCGCAGGAGGTCCCCGGCGTCCAGATCGCGCGGCGGCTCGCGGACGAGACCGGCAAACGGATCCGGCTCAGTACCAAGGCCATCGGCGGTGCCACGTCCAAGGGGCTCAGCGGCCAGGTGGACGCGATGTTCGTGGCCGGCCCGCCACCCGATGCGGCAGTGATCCTGATCGGGGCCAACGACGTCACCAGGAAGAACTCGATCCGTGCGTCCGCTCGCCGGCTCGGCTCCGCAGTGCGCCGCCTCCGCGAGCGCGACTGCGAGGTGGTCGTCGGCACCTGCCCGGACCTCGGAGTCGTCACCGCGATACCGCAGCCGTTGCGCACGGTGGTCCGCACCTGGGGGTTGCGGCTCGCGCGGGCACAGGCCCAGGCCACCCGCACTGCCGGCGGGCACGCGGTACCGCTCGCGGACCTGCTGAGCCGGGAGTTTCTCGCCGCCCCGGACCGGCTCTTCTCACCGGACGGGTTCCACCCCTCGGCCGCCGGCTACGAGCTCGCCGCCGAGCAGATCGTTCCGGTGCTGGCCTCGGCGCTGGGCCTCTGGCACGGCGGTCCCCTCCCGGATCTTCCCGAGGTCTCCGAATCCGCACCGCCGGGACCGGCGGGGCGCGGCCTCACCCGGGTGGCCGGGGGGCCGCCCCCGCCGCAGCGCGAACCCGACGCCACGTAAATTGTTTCCCAGACCACACGATCCGCACTGCGGCTCCAGTCCCGCAGTCGACGAAACGGAGTTCCCGCCATGCCCGAGGCAGTCATCGTCTCTGCAGTTCGCTCGCCCATCGGGCGCGCCATGAAGGGGTCGTTGAAGACGATCCGGCCGGACGACCTGGCCACCCAGATGGTGGCTGCCGCACTGGCGAAGGTTCCCGCACTGGACCCGACCGAGATCGACGACCTGATCATGGGTTGCGGTCAGCCGGCAGGACAGTCCGGTTTCAACATCGGCCGCGTCGTGGCCGTCGAGCTCGGCTACGACTTCCTGCCGGGTGTGACGGTCAACCGCTACTGTTCGTCCTCGTTGCAGACCACGCGCATGGCAATGCACGCGATCCGCGCCGGTGAGGGCGACGCGTTCATCTCGGCGGGCGTCGAGTCGGTGTCGAGCTTCGTCACCGGCAACGCCGACGGCCTGCCCAACACCAAGAACCCGCTCTTCGCGGATGCCGAGGCGCTCACGGCGAAGCTCGCCGAGGGTGGCACGGCGTGGAAGGACCCGCGCGAGTCCGGCGACCTCCCCGACGTCTACATCGCGATGGGCCAGACCGCGGAGAACGTCGCGTCGTACACGGGCATCACCCGTGAGGACCAGGACCACTGGGCAGTGCGCAGCCAGAACCGCGCCGAGGAGGCCATCAACCGTGGCTTCTTCGAGCGCGAGATCACCCCGGTGACGCTGCCGGACGGCACCGTCGTCTCCACCGACGACGGCCCGCGCGCCGGGACCACCTACGAGGGTGTCAGCCAGCTCAAGCCGGTGTTCCGCCCCGACGGGTCGGTCACCGCGGGCAACGCGTGCCCGCTCAACGACGGCGCGGCCGCCCTGGTGATCATGTCCGACACGAAGGCGAAGGCCCTCGGCCTCACCCCGCTCGCGCGGATCGTGTCCACCGCGGTGACCGGCCTGTCCCCCGAGATCATGGGGCTCGGCCCGATCGAGGCCGTGAAGAAGGCTCTCGCGCTCGCAGGCAAGGGCATCGACGACATCGACCTGTTCGAGATCAACGAGGCCTTCGCCGTCCAGGTGCTCGGCTCCGCGCGGGCACTCGGCATCGACGAGGACAAGCTGAACGTCTCCGGCGGCGCCATCGCGCTCGGCCACCCGTTCGGTATGACCGGCGCCCGCATCACCAACACCCTGCTCAACAACCTGCAGGAGCAGGACAAGACCTTCGGCGTCGAGACCATGTGTGTCGGTGGCGGCCAGGGTATGGCGATGGTGCTCGAGCGCCTCAGCTGAGCCGGGTCCCCGGATCGGGGAAGGGCACAGAACGACGAAGGGCGGTCCCCCGAGGGGGACCGCCCTTCTTTGTCGACTTGTCGACGAGCCGAGTCCTAGTCGCTGTTGAAGTAGCTCAGCAGGCGCAGGATCTCGACGTACAGCCAGACCAGGGTGACGGTGAGGCCGAGAGCGACGCCCCACGCGGCCTTCTCCGGCGCCTGGGCGCGGATCAGCTTGTCTGCCGAATCGAAGTCCAGCAGGAAGCTGAACGCGGCGAGTCCGATGCACACGAGGCTGAAGATGATCGCGACCGGACCGCCGTCGCGCAGGATGCCCGCGCTTCCGGTGAACAGGCCGATGACCAGGTTGCCGATCGCCAGGACCAGCACACCGAAGATGCCGCCGATGATCATTCGGGTGAGTCGAGGGGTGACCCGGATGGCGCCGGTCTTGTAGACGACCAGCATGCCGAAGAAGACGCCGAACGTGCCGAGGACCGCCTGGGCGATCAGCGTGGAGCCGCCGACACCGCCGAACGCGACGTCCGTGAAGAGGAAGGACAGCGCACCGAGGAAGAAGCCCTCGGCGACCGCGTAGGCGAGCACGATCCCCGGGTTGTCCATCTTGCGGCCGAAGGTGGCGACGAGCACCAGGCCGAGTCCGACGAGACCGCCGCCGACCACGAACGGCACGGCCAGCCCGTTGTTGTTGCTCACCATGAAGTACGAGATGATCGCGGTGATCGACAGGACACCGAGCGTGATACCGGTCTTGGTGACGACGTCGTCGATCGTCATGGCCCGCTGAGTGGGACCGGTCTGGTAGGGATCGGCCTGCGTGTACTGCGGCTGGCCGAACTGCTGGGTGACCTGCGAGGCGCCCGCCGTCGCAGATCCGAACGAGGCGTAACCGCCGCCCTCTTGTTTGGGCAGGTTACGGAACACCGGGTTGCTGGTGGTGCGCACCGTGTACGTCCCTTCTGATGGCTGGCCGGACTGATCCGGTTTGTCTGACTGTCCAACGTTCCCCACGGGCGGCGAGTTCCCACCCCGGATCCGCT
This sequence comes from Rhodococcus triatomae, assembly GCF_014217785.1. Lineage (NCBI taxonomy): Bacteria > Bacillati > Actinomycetota > Actinomycetes > Mycobacteriales > Nocardiaceae > Rhodococcus > Rhodococcus triatomae. Next base: position 954,737 of record NZ_CP048814.1, read on the forward strand.
CAGGACATTTCGGACTCTACCGGTGGAGGTTCCACCGGTGCCAGGCGAGCCTAGTCGGGTATCGGCACGATCGAGCGGGCGACGGTGAACTTCGGGCCCCGTGCGACGTGGCGCGTCGGACCCACGAGCCGCTCGAGCGCGGAGCGATACCCGAGATGGGTGTTGAACACGGTCCACAGCTCGCCACCCGGGCGCAGCACCCGCCCCGCGGCCTCGAACATCTTCCGGGCACCGCCGGTGTGGACGGCCGCGCCGACGTGGAAGGGAGGGTTGCACACGACGAGGTCCACGCTCGCGTCGGGAAGCGTGGACATCGCGTCGTCCCGCAGCGTGCGCACGCGATCGGCGACGCCGTTCGCCGCGGCGGTCGCGGCGGCCGAGGCGACCGCCGCGGCCGACTGGTCGGTGGCCGTGACCACGAGCTCCGGGTGCCTGCGAGCGAGGGAGACGGCGAGGATGCCGCTGCCACAACCGAGATCGACCGCGGTACGCACCTGCGGGCTCGGTGCGGGAAGGTGCTCGAGCAGGAAGCGGGTGCCGATGTCGAGGGTGGCGCCGGCGAAGACGGCCCCGTGGGCGACGACGGTGAGGTCGATGTCGGCGACGTACTCGGTCACCGGGTACGTCGCGGGACCGGGCACGGGCCCGGACGCGACGAGGACTCGGGCCTTCTGCCTGCCCCGGCTCGGTCGGACGTGCTCGAACGAGCGCCCGAGGACGTCGTTCATCGCGAGGGTCATGTGTTTGTCGCGGCCACCGGCGTAGACGACGACCTCGGGATCGGCCGCCCGCGCGATCGTCTCGGCGCCCTCGGCCAGTTCCGCCAGCGAGCGCGGTACCTGGAGGAGCACCACCCGGGCGCCCTCCACCAGCGTGGTGCCGAGCGGGAGAGTGCGGTAGCAGCCGTCCCGCAGGGTGTCCCGCGCATTCGCGGCGAGTGCGAGTTCCCCGGTCAGCGGGTCCTGGTGGACCCGGATTCCCGTGGCCCCGTGACGCACGGCGGCGCCGAGAGTCAGTGCCCCGTAGTGGTCGCCGATGACGACGACACTCCCGGCGGGCGCGGCGGACAGTGCGTCGTCGGCCTCGTCGAGGATCAACCGGTCCGCGGCATCGACCGCGAACAGGTTGGGCGCCTCGACGTCCGGCCGACGTCGGAGTGTGCCGAACAGCGCGTCGAGCGCACCCGGCCCGTCGGCTCGATCCACTACTCGCTCACCCAGTCCGCGACCTCGTCGATCGCCTCGCGCGTGGTGCGGAAGCCGTTGACCGGGTGTTCGTCGTCGGCGTACCCGAACGAGATGGCGCACACGACCTTCCGGTCCTCGGGCAGGGCGAAGAACTCGTGCAGGTACGGCGCGCTGCCGGCGAGGGCGGCCTGCGGAATCGTCGCGACGCCCAGGCTTCGCGCGGCGAGCAGGAAGGTGCCGACGTAGAGCCCGCAGTCGACGGCACCGTACGTCCCGAGCGCCTCGTCCGTGGTGATCACCGCGACGTGGGGGGCACCGAACAGATCGAAGTTCTTCATGGTCTGCGCGGCCGACGCGGCGCGGTCACCGTCCGCGATACCGACACTCGCGTAGAGCTGCATCGCGCAGTCCTTGCGGCGGGTGCGGTACTCACCGCGATACTCGCGCGGGAAGTCGAAATCGGGTTCCTGCGGGTGGGACACCACGTATGCGGCCAGTCCCTCGCGGAACCTCTCCGTGGCCGGGCCCTCGGTGATCGCGACCTGCCAGGGTTGGGTGTTGCACCAGGACGGCGTCCGCTGCGCCAGTTCGAGGATGCGCTCGATCGTCTCCCGGGGCACCGGGTCGGGCCGGAACGCCCGGCAGCTGATCCGGTGTTCCAGCAGCTCACTCAGGCTCTCGTCCGCCCCCACGACGATGTCCGTCATCTCACGGCTCCTCTCGGTCGACGGGTCCGAGTCTCGCACGCGGGCATTCTCCGGATTCGGCCGCTTCATGGATCGACTCCATGTACGTTGTCGAAGTGTGACGGGCGACACACATCCGGAGCTGGCGCTGAGACTGCGCGCGGCCGGTCTCCGGGTCACCGCTCCACGAGTCGCCGTCCTCGACGAGGTCGGCAGGCACCCCCACGTCGATGCCGACACGGTGGCCTCGGGTGTGCGCGCCCAGATCGGGTCGGTCTCGACCCAGGCGGTGTACGACGTGCTGCGCGCGCTGACCGGCGTCGGCCTGATCCGCCGGATCGAGCCGGCGGGCTCTCCTGCCCGCTACGAGACGCGGGTCGGCGACAACCATCATCACCTCGTCTGCCGATCCTGTGGATCGATCCGCGACGTGGACTGCGCCACCGGGCGGACGCCGTGCCTGACGCCCGATGCCGACCACGGCTTCCTCGTCGACGAGGCGGAGGTCGTCTACTGGGGCATCTGCCCTTCCTGCCGCGAGTCCGCCGGGCCGTGAACCGGCCCCCACACGTTCGTTCTCGTGTCCGTCAGCCCCCAACGGAAAGGATTCACAGTGAGCCCGGAGATCAACAACCCCGACCACCTGACGACGGCGGTCGGGGCGCCGGTTCCCGACAACCAGAACGTTCTCACCGCGGGCCCGCGCGGACCGCAACTGCTGCAGGACGTGTGGTTTCTCGAGAAGCTCGCCCACTTCGACCGGGAGGTGATCCCGGAACGGCGGATGCACGCCAAGGGCTCGGGCGCGTACGGCACCTTCACTGTCACCCATGACATCACCCGCTACACGAAGGCCGCGATCTTCTCCGAGGTCGGCAAGAAGACGGATCTGTTCGTCCGCTTCTCCACGGTGGCCGGCGAGCGTGGTGCGGCGGATGCCGAACGGGACATTCGCGGATTCGCCGTCAAGTTCTACACCGAGGAGGGCAATTGGGACCTCGTCGGGAACAACACACCGGTGTTCTTCTTCCGCGACCCGCTGAAGTTCCCGGATCTCAACCACGCCGTCAAGCGTGATCCGCACACGAATCTCCGGAGTCCGAACAACAACTGGGATTTCTGGTCCTCGCTGCCCGAGGCCCTGCACCAGGTGACCATCGTCATGAGCGAGCGGGGCATTCCGTCGTCGTACCGGAACATGCACGGATTCGGCTCGCACACCTTCAGTTTCGTCAACGCCGACGGAGAGCGGTTCTGGGTCAAGTTCCACCACCGCTGCCAGCAGCCCATCGAGAACCTCAGCGATGCGGAGGCCGCTGCAGTGGTCGGGCAGGATCGGGAGAGCCATCAGCGGGATCTGTTCGACGCCATTGCGGACGGAAACTTCCCCAAGTGGAAGCTGTGTGTACAGATCATGCCCGAGGCGGACGCTGCCAAGGTGCCCTACCACCCGTTCGACCTCACGAAAGTCTGGCCGAAGGGCGACTATCCGCTGATCGAGGTCGGCGAATGGGAGCTGAACCGTAACCCCGACAACTACTTCGCGGAGGTGGAGCAGGCCGCGTTCAATCCCGCGCACGTGGTCCCCGGTATCGGCTTCTCACCGGACAGGATGCTCCAGGGACGGCTGTTCTCGTACGGCGACGCACAGCGGTACCGTCTGGGTGTCAACAACTTCCAGATCCCGGTCAATGCCGCGCGGTGCCCGACGAGCAACTACCACCGCGACGGCGCGATGCGGGTGGACGGCAACCAGGGCGGAACGCTGCACTACGAGCCGAACAGCTACGGGAAATGGCAGGAGCAGCCGGCGTTCCGGGAGCCGGCCGAGTCGGTGGGCTCGGTCGCCGATCACTGGGATTTCCGCGAGGACGACAACGACTACTTCTCCCAGCCCCGCGCCCTGTTCGCGCTGATGAACGATGAACAGAGACAGATCCTGTTCGAGAACACCGCCCGCAACCTCATGGGCGTGGAGCCCGAGATCGTCCAGCGGCACATCAAGAACTGCACCGAGTGCGATCCGGCGTACGGCGAGGGCGTGGCCCGGGCGATCGACGCCCTCGACGCCCTCGGCTGACCTCGGCTGACCTCGACACTCCTCTCCCCCCGTTTCTCCCCTGGGTGAAGGTGGCCTTCGACCGGTCTGACGAGGCGAAGGGCACCTTCACCCAGGGGCGGGGGCTCACGGAGTGGAGGGCGGAGGGGGCGCGGCGGAGCGGCGCCGGCTGTCCTGCTCCGCACGCGAGACCACGCCACGCAACCCCAGTCGCAGGAACGGACGCACGAAGGGTGCGGCGATCCGCAGTGGCAAGAACCCGAGGAAGCGCGGGGTCACGGCCAACGTCCACCGCACCCGGGAGCCGCCCGTGGCGGCCGCGTCGACGACGAAGCGTTGAGCGACCGTCCCCAGCACCGGAAGGCTCGCACCGGTGGCGGCGGTGACGAACTCCCGCGGAGCCTCGCCGACGAGGACGGTCTCGTCCATCGCGTACAGCAGGAACCGAAAGGTCCGCCCCGTCCCCGGGTCGCGTGACGGCCGGGCGTAGTCGTAGCCGTCCACGAACGGCAGCCACGCGAACATATCCGGTCGGGTGATCAGTTCCCAGGCGATCTCCGGGGGTGCGTCGAGTGCGACCTCGACGGTCGCGGCGAAGGCGGCGCCGTCCTCGAAGAAGGCGTCCACCCGATGCTCCCCCACCCTGTCGGCGGAGAACCGTGCTCCCGCGCGCGAACCTCTGGCGAGCACGAACGCGCACAGCCCGGCTCCGATGCCGATCGCGAGAACGGCCACGACGACAATCCATATGACGGTGCTCATGTCACAACGATTCCTTTCCGAGAAGACGGACCGGGGCGGTCCCGGGCAGGGCGGTCACAGCAGTTGGACATCCGTGAGCTTCCACTGGTCACCTTCACGAATCAGCGACAGCTGCATACGGTTCCGGTCGATCCGGGGCTCCGGCGAGTTGGTGTTCGTCACCGTCTGGTCCAGGAAGACGATGACCTCCGCACGATCGCGGTCGCCGCTGACCAGTCCCGCCTCCACGATCTCGCCGGAGGACGTGCCCTGGTACTGGCGGATCATCTCCGACAGGCTCGTCGCAACTTCCTCGTACTGTTCGGCGAAGTCACCCGCCGAGTTCTCCCGGACCACGGAGAGATTGCGGTCGAGACTGTCCCAGCTGTAGGTGGCGAGGTCCGTCGCGTAGCGGCGACCGGCGTCGAGAGCGCTGCCGCGGGCATCGTCGAGAGAGCTTCTGTCCCACAGGAGGTAGCCCACGGCACCGGCCAGTCCGGCGACGAGCGCCACCACTGCGGCGAACGCGAGGAGTCGGATCCGGCCGGACGGTCGCCCCGGGGACGGGGTCTCCGCCGCACCGTTCTCGTCGGTGTCCGGCGTTCCGTCGGCCTGAGCATCGGTGTCGACAGTCATTGCGCTCCCTGAAGTAGTAGTGCCACCCAGGACCTGTCTCCCAGGATCTGCTGTTGCCCACCCGATCCGCCGATGCGGACGGTGGAACCGTCGCCCGCGGACCGGACGCCGGTCGCGGGGTCGTACACGGTCACCGCGACCTGGTCCGCCGGCTCCGCCGGAACAGGGCCGGTCTCGTCTCCCACCGGCGTGACACCGGTGCGCGGGACGTTCTGCGAACCGCGCTGCTGGACGCGTCCGGATTCGTCGGTGCAGTGCCGGTCCCGGTCCAGCTCGCGAGGAGAGGTGTCCTGCACCGACCGCCGAGGAGTGTCGTAGAAGCACACCGGGCCGACCTGGGTGACGAGATCGAGTCGGGCACGACCGTCCCGGACGACGCTGCCCAGTGCGGTGAAACCGTTCGGAACGGCGACGAGAAGCGCGTTCACCGCAGGCATCCGGCTCGCCACGATTCGAGTCGACACCGACGAGTTGGCCATCAGGACCGCCAACGACTGCTGATTCTCCCGGAGGAGCGGCGACACCTGGTCCGCGAGGATTGTGGGCGTGTGATCCAGCAGTGTCCGTATGGACGGGTCGGACAGCCGTATTTGTTCGGTGATCTCACGCAGCGACTGCGCAATGGTGGGGATCGCCCTGATGCCGTCCTCGTTCTCGTCGAAGAGCACGCGCGAATCGTCCACCAGAGAGCGGATGTTCACCTGGTTCGTGTCGAGGGTCCGGACGATCGTGGAGAAGTCGTCCACCAGAGTGGCGAAATCCGTGGTGTTCCCGTCGAAACCGACTCCGAGTTCGTGGGAGAGCACCCGGAGGTCGTCGGGATCGAGGGTGCGGGCCAGAGCGTCGAAGTTGGCGAGCACCTCACCGAACGGCACCGGGACGCTCGTCCGCTCACCGGGAATCACCGCCCCGTCCTCGAGATACGGCCCGGCCGTGGCATCCGACTCGAGTTCCAGCTTGAGGACGGGGGCCGCGGCATCCTGATTGATCGCCGCGGTGGCGTCGGCGGGAATCCTGGCGGAATGACGGATCCGGACGTGCAGTTCCACCGGATCACCGGGGTCGCCGAGGACGACGGAGTCGACCTTGCCGACCGACACCCCCCGGTAGGACACCTCGGAATCGGCCGGCATGCCGGTGGCGTGCTCCATCTCCACGACGACGCCGAACGACCCACCGAGCGGGTCCGGGCCGCCGACCGTGCGCACGACGTAGATCGAGCACACCACGGCGAGTGTCACGAAGACGACGATCTCGAAATAGATCGTGCGCTGGCTGGTCCTCATCGCAGACCTCCCTCCACGATCTGGAGGATTCCGCGGATGTCCGGCAGCGGGGCGGCGGCGTGGGGTGCGGGCGCCGGCGGCGGGACCGGCGGTGCGGCACCGGGAATCACCTCGGAGAGAACACCGAGAACGGTGCCGTCCACCTCGACGACCTGGTCGATGTTCATGTAGTCACCGGGTGCGGCGCGCAGGACGAGGTCTCTGGCCACCGCCACCTTGCCCATGGTGTCCGCGAGCGTCGGCCCGGTTGCGGCGATCTGGTCCAGGATCGGCGACAGCTGGGCGACGACGTCGGACATCTGGGTACCGCTCCGCCGGAGGACCTCCTCGACCTCGACGCTCAGGGTGTGCACCGTGCGGGTGAGTTCGAGCATCCTCGCGCGCTCACCCACGAGGACGTCGACGGCCGGTGCCGCGGCACGGAGCGCGGCGTCGATGGTCCCCGTCTCGCTGCCGATCTGCCGGGAGAGGTCGGCGAGCGAATCGATGGCGGTGTCGATCGAGGAGCTCCTGTCCTCGAGTGTTCCGAGCAGCCCGTCGACCCTCCTGCCGAGATCACCGATCGCATCTTCCCGCCCACCGAGGATCGCGTTGGATTCGGCGACGATCGACTGGATCTGGCCGAGTCCGCCACCGTTGAGGAGGTTCCCGACGAGAGCGAGCAGCTGCGCGATGTCCGGTCCGCGGTCGGTCTGCGACAGGTCGACCGTGGCTCCCGGTGCGAGGGTCGCGCCCTCGTCGCCGGGCGGCACCCGGAGGTTGACGAAGGCATCTCCGATCGGGGTGGTCAGCTCGATCCGGGCACCGGTGGCCTCCGGGAGCGCGATGTCGGATCGGATCCGCACCTCGACCACCGCGGTGTAGTCCTCCACACGCATCGAGGCGACCCGGCCCACCACGGCCTGGCCGATGCGCACCTCTCCGCCGACCGGCAGCAGCGCCGCGTCGGCGAACCGGAGCACCAGTGGGTACGAGTCCCCCGGCGGGGCCGTTCCCACCTCGAGGTGCTGGAACCCGGCAGCGCACCCGGACAGGGGAACGACGGCGGCCAGTGCCGCGACGGTTCGCACGAGCGGCGTGTTCGTCATCGGCCCCCCTCGAACAGCCAGCGCAGATCGGTGCCCTCGAGGTTCGGGGGGAACTCGATCGGGTTGACCAGGCCCGGCCCCTGACACAGCGGGATCGGCAGTTCGTCGCACAGTTCCTTCGTGGCCGGGAACTGGGCGAGGTTGGTCGACACGTTCAGCCGGATGCGTGCCCGCCCTTCGTCCGTGACGAGGTTCGCGACGTTCTCGAAACCGGTGGGGCTGACGTCGACGATCTCGGCGAGTTGTTCCCGCTTCTCGGCGATCGCGCCGGTCAGCGCGCCGAGTTCGGCGATGTCGTGGGTCAGGGTGTCCCCGTGGGCGGAGATCAGCGCCGAGACCTGACCGAGTACATCGGTGAGTGCCGTCAGCGACTCGGAGATTCCGGCGCGCTGGGCGGCGAACTGTCGTGCCGTCGAGGTCAGGGATTCGGTGACCGATCCCACGACGTCCCGGTTGGCCGACAGCGTGCCGACCAGACCACTCAGGGCGGTGACCAGTTCGGTGAGGTTCTCCGATTCCCCGGCGACGAGTGCGGTGGCCCCCGAGATCTGCTGCACCGCGTCGCGGAAGCGCTCCCCGTTGCCGTCGACCGCGTGCGCGGCCAGCGACACCAGTTCGGTTCCCCCGCCGGAGGTCTCGGGCCCGAGTGCGACGACGAGGTCGTTGATCGAGTCGGTGAGCTGATCCCAGGTCAGGGGCGAATGGGTGCGCTCGACCGGGATGACGGCCCCGTCCTCGAGCGACGGCCCCTCGACGTATCCGGGCCCCAGTTCGACCGCTCGGTCGCTGACCACCGACGGGGACACGACCCATGCGTGCGCGTCGGCGGGGACCCGGGTCTCCCGTGGCAGGCTCAACTCGACGCGAACCACCGGGCCGGCCTCGATCACCGACTCCACGCGGCCGGTCGGGACGCCGAGGATCGTCACGGCGTTACCGGCGAAGACTCCGTCCGTACGGGTGAACTCTGCCGTGATCCGTACGGAGGTGGCCGATCCGAGGAAGTGGACGCCGGCGAAGCCTGCGGCGATCAGCGCCACCACGGCGACGGCCGTCGCCGTGCGAAAGCCCCCGAACCTCGTCCACTTCGTCGCCGTCGTCGCCGCAGTCGCCGTCGTCGTCTTCGTCGCCGCAGTCATCGGCACCCCCGTACCAGTTGGACCTTGCAGAGCCAGTTGTCGCCGATGAGCGTCGACGGCGAGTTGAGATCGAGCCAGTTGCCGTTGCCGGTCGCGTTGGTGACGTACCGCACGCTCGGCGCGAAGTTCTCCAGGAGATCGGTGAGCACCGTCTCGTTCTCCCGCAGAGTGGCGGTGACCTCGTGCAACTGTCGCAGGACGGCGTCGTTCGACACCTGATTGTCGACCAGGAATCGCCGTGCAGCGGTGGACAATTGCTCGACGTCGGCGATCAGCGAGGTCAGGACCGCCCGGCGCTCGTTCACCGTGGCGAGCACCAGGTCCGCGTTGCCGAGCAAGGTCACCAGCACGTCCTGCTGATCGGCCAGCGCCCGCGTCGTCACCCGCGCGGCGTCGAGGACCTGCTGCACTCGCTCGGAATTACGCGTGATCATCGCCCCCACCTCCGAGATCCCGGTGAGGGCGTCGCCGACGAGCTCCGGATCCCGCGGAGTGACCTCGGCGAGGGTGTCGATCATCCCACGCATGCGGTCGAGATCGACGTCCTCCGCCGTGGCCGCTCCCTCCCTGCTGATCTCGTCGAGCGTGAACGGCACCGTCGTGCGAGCCAGGGGGATGTGACCGCCCGGCTCGAGAGCGCCCGGCCCGCGTGGAGTGACGTCGAGGGACCTGCGCCCGAGCAGGGTGACGATCTTGATGTCGGCGGTCGAGTGATCTCCGAGACGCACCCCTCGGGCGAGCCGGAACGTGACGTCGACGGTGTTGCCGTGCACCGACAGCGAGCTCACCGTGCCACTCGGTACCCCCGCCACGTTGACGGTGTCCCCGGGTTGCAGCCCCGTCGCGTTGGCCACCGTGGCGTGGTAGTCGTGTGTCCGGAGAACGAGCGTCGCCCGGGGTACCGCCAGCGCCGCGAGGACGATGCCGAACGCGACGACGACGCAGACGACCCCGGCGCGAACGGGATGGCGGACGGTCAGCCAGTTCATCGGCACACCGCCGAACGTTCGGGCCCCTCGAGCGAGAGCGAATGCCCCACCAGGTCGAAGCTGAGGTTGCAGATGTAGACGTTGACCCAGCTGCCGTAGCTCGCCGCGGCGCCGAGTGCGGCGAAGAGCTCGTCGAAGGCGGACACTCCCTGCGCGATCGGCTCACGGTTGTCCACCAGGGTGCGCGACGCGGCGCTCACCGATTCCACGGCCGGGGCGAGGACCGGCTCGAGCCGGTCGGTCAGGCCGGCAAGCTCTGCCGCGAGCCCCCCGGCCGAGTCGAGTGCGGCGCCGATGTCGTCGCGATCCTGTGCGAGACCGTTGACGAACTCGTCCAGGGAGGTGATCATCTGCGCGAAATCCGGTCGGTTGCGGGCGAACTCGTCGAGCACTCCCCCGAGATCGACCAGCATCCGATCGATCACCTGGTCCTTGGCCGCCAGCGTGGACGCCACCTCGATGGTGCGCCGCAGCACGCTCTCCACCGTCGCTCCCTCCCCCTGGAACACCTGCACGAGAGAGGTGGCCAACTCGTTGGTCTGTTCGGGGTCGAGGGCATCGAACAGCGGACGGAATCCGCCGAGCACGCCGGTGAGGTCGAGCGCGGGCGTCGTGCGTTCGAGGGGAATCGTCGCCCCCGGGGCGAGGAACGACGTCGGCGTGGTTCCGGCATCCCCGGGTTCGAGGGTCAGTGCTCGCGAGCCGAGCATGTCGGCGTAGCGGACCACGACTCGGCCGTCGGAGGGAATGCGGTGCTCGGCCTCGACATCGAAAGAGACCACGGCGTCGTTGTTCTCGCCGAGCTCGACGCCACCGACCCGGCCGACCCGGATACCCGCGATGCGCACGTCGCTGCCGGCGACGAGCCCGGTCGCATCGGACAGCACCGCCCGGTAGGTCGTGGAGGGGCCCGCGACGGGATTCACGAGCGTACTGACCATCACCACCGTGCACACGAGCGAGAGCGTCGCGAACACACCGAAACCCAGAACCACGGCTCTCGAGGACATCAGTTCACCACCGTCGTTCCGCGGAGGATCGGGCCGCCGAGGATCCCACCCAGGTCACCGTCGCCGAGCACACCCTCGATCTGGGCACGCTCGGTCGGGCTTCCGACCGGTCCACTCGCACCGCCGTACACCTCGGGGTGCAGAAGATGTGCGAACGGGTGTGGCGCCGTACGGTCACAGCTCGCGCCCGGCGTCTCGCCGTACCGGGGGCATTCCTCCCGCCAGTACGGGCGCAGGTCCTGCACGGTCAGTTTCAACGACGTACTGAGCCAGGGGCCCTGGCCGAGCGCGGGAGGGAGATCGGTCACCAGAGTACGGAGGCCCTCGTAGATCTCGGACAACCGGTCCGGCTCGGCGGTGAGTGCACCCCCGAGGGCGGCGGTGTCGGAGACGAGCGTGATCACCCGCTCCCGATTGTCCGCCGTGAACCCGGCGACCTGCTCGGCGGTGACCGCTCCCGCCGCGAGCACGCCCCGCAGTCCGTCCTGCTTCTCCACGATCGTCGTCGACACGGTGATCGAATCATGCAGTGTCCGGAGCAGATCCGGAGCCGCCGACGACACCTGCCGGGTCAGCATCGCGACGTCGTCGAGATCGTCACCGAGACGGTCGATCGTCGGTGCAGCCTCCACGAGCAGCTGTCTCAGTGTTTCCAGGGACTCGCCGATCCGTTCGCCGCGGCCCTGGAGAGCCGTGGCGACGGCGGTGAGCGCCACATTGAGGTCGGCGGGCCGCACCGCCGACACGAGGTCGTACACCGTGGAGAAGGCCTGGTAGAGCTGGAGTGCGTCGTCACTGCGGTCCGGTGTGAGGAGGTCGCCGGCGACGAGGGAGCGCACGGATTCCGACCGCCCTGGTGGATCCACGAGATCGACGAAGTAGTCGCCGAACACGGTGCGCGGCATCAGGCGCACCTGCACGTCGTGAGGGACTCGGTCGAGACGGCCGGGGTCCATCCCGAGGGTGACCAGCGAGCTGGTCGTCGCGGCGTCGATGGCCGAGACCCGACCCACCTCCACTCCGCGGTACAGCACGGACGAACCCGTGCGCAGCGCACCCGCCTCGGCGGGAACGGTGACCGCGACGTCGGCGCGGGTGACGTAGACATCCGAGCCGAGCGAGAACGCGAAGACGTACACGGCCGCGGCGGCGAGCACCGACCCGGCACCGAGCAGCGCGTGCACTCCGCGCCGGGATCCGCCCCTCCCCTCCCGAATTCTCATGCCATCAACCCCGGGATGTGCGGGCGAAGGCCCCACAGTGCCATCGTCATCGCCACGTCGGTGAAGGCCAGGAAGACGATGCTGGTGCGCAGCGCGCGACCGGCCGCACGGCCGACGCCCTCGGGCCCTCCCGTGGCGGTGTAGCCGTAGTAGCAGTGCACCAGCGTCACGACGACCGCGAACACCAGCACCTTGACGACCGAGAGCAGAATGTCGTTCGGCGTGAGGAACAGTCCGAAGTAGTAGCCGTAGGTGCCGGCCGACTGACCTTTCACCACGATCACCGAGAATGCCGTCGCCACATACGATGCGAACAGGCCGACGAGGTACAGCGGTACGACCGCGAGCATCGCGGCCAGCACGCGAGTGGTGACGAGGTAGCGCACCGAGGGAATGGCCATCACGTCGAGGGCGTCGATCTCCTCCGAGATCCGCATCGCCCCGAGCTGCGCGGTGAATCCGGTGCCCACCTTCGCCGCCAGCGCGATCGCCGCCACCAGTGGCGCGACCTCCCTGGTGTTCGCGATCGCGGACATCACCCCGGACAACGGCGCGAGCCCGACCAGATTCAGCCCGCGATAGCCTTCGAGCCCGATCTGCGAGCCCGCGAAGAAGGAGATCCCGAAGATCACCACGACGCTGCCGCCGCCCGCGAGCAGGGTTCCCGAGCCGAACGCCACCTGTGCCACCAGGCGCAGTACCTCGCGCCAGTAGCGCGCGACGGTGCCGGGTATCCCGGCGACGACCCGCCCGTGGAAGGCCACCTGTTCGCCGAGTCGTTCGAGGGAGTCGACGGTCCTGGTACCGGCACGTCGTCCGCGGATGATCAGCGGCCGGTGCATCAGTACGCGCCCTTCACCGGAACGAACAGGGGATAGAACTGCGTGATGGCCAGATTCGCGATGAACACGAGAATGAACGAGAGCACCACCGTCTCGTTCACCGCGTCCCCGACCCCCTGGGCGCCGCGCTTGACCGTGAGACCTCGGTAGCTGGCGACGATCCCGGCGATCACCGCGAACACCACCGCCTTGAGCGCGGAGACCAGGAAATCGCTGGGCTGGCTGAACTGAACGAGGTTGCGCAGGAAGCTCTCCGCATTGCCACCCACGACGTAGACCTGGACGAGCAGGCTCGCACCCACTCCCACGACCATGACGATGGAGTTCAGCAGGACACAGACCACCGCAGCGGCCACCACCCTGGGGAGGACGAGGCGTTGCAGCACCGGGATGCCCAGGGTTTCCAACGCGTCGATCTCTTCGCGGATGGTCCTCGCACCCAGGTCCGCGCAGATCGCCGAGCCGCCCACCCCGGCGATGATCAGGGCGCACACGAGCGGGCCGGCCTGCCCGATGATCAGGAAGGCGACGACCGCGCCGCTGTACGAGTCCGCACCGATCTGGCTCGCGAGTGATCCGATCTGCAGGGCCACCCCGACCCCCAGCGGGATCATCACCAACACCGAGGCGACGGTGGTCACCTGGGCGAGAAACCACATCTGCCCCAAGTACTCTCGCCACGGCGGCCTGCTGAAGGGCGCCGCGAGAGCGGCCCGGCCGACGCGCACGGCGAAGACGAAGAGGACCCCCATCTCCGCGAAGAAGCCGCCGATCGGATCGGGAGCGCGCGCGGACACGGCGGTGCCGTCCACACCGGCCGGATCCACCGCTTCTCGATCACCCATTTCGTGTGCCCCACATCCCGGCCGCACACCTCCACAAGAGGATGTACGTCACTTGACAATGTTGTTGTGGCGGCCGCCACACCGAGACGATAGCAGCGAACTTACCGAAAAGTAAGAAGAATCTTCGATCACCTAGCCAGATTGACTCATTGGGCGACAATGACTTCGAATCCGGGCCGGTGAGAACTCATGACAACTTCAGGGCTCGGACGGCATTCTCCGCGAACGCGAGGACGCGTTCCGGTGGGTACTCGTCCCGGCTCTCGATCATCAGTCGCGCCGAGTGCTCGGCCACGGCCAGCACCGAGTGCGCCACCAGATCGACGTCGACACGCCCTCCTCGCGAGGCCGAATGGGTACCGAATCCGGCGTCCAGGAGATTCCGGAGCTGAGCTCGGGCGAGCGCGCGTCCCGCTTCCGCGTGTTCGCGCACCTCGTCGGGGGTGCCGTCCACCGGCGTGAGGATGAGCCGCCATCGGTCGGGCGAACCGTCGATGACCTGCACGAGCGCGTGCATCCACGCCAGGATCGCCTCGGTGCGCCCCACCTCCGCCGACGTCCTCGGCATCGCCTCGATCAACGCCGCAACCGCCTCCGACCGCTCCCGCTCGAGCAGCGCGTACAACAGCGCACCTCTCGACGGATATGCCTTGTAGACAACGGGTTTGGCGATACCCACTTCGCGGGCCACGGCCTCCATGGTGGCGGCCGCATACCCCTCTCGGCCGATGAGCGCACGCGCGGCATCGAGCACCTGGGTCCGCCGGACCTCGATCGGCATCCGGTGCTGCCGCACCCGCGGCCCGTCCCGGCGAGAGCTCGCCCCGTCCTGTTCTTCTCTAGCTACGGTCACGTAAGTACGCTACCGTAGCTAACACGACGTCGCCAGAGATTGCCGGTTTCCCAGAATCAGAGGATCAGCATGAACACTGCGTCATCCACCCGTGACCGCCGCATGAGGAAGGCGAAGACCCAGGTCGAGCCGCCCGAGGATTACGGCTTCTTCGGACCCGACTCCATCACCTGGAAGGTGTGGGGCTACCCCACGTCCCTGACCGTCGGCTTCCAGCGCGCGGTCGTCATCGAGGAACTGGACCCGTTCCTCATCGCCGCGGTCGACGACACCGGAAAGATCTACACGCAGCCCAGAATCCGCTACGACCACACCCTGCGGTACTTCGCGATCGCCGCCTTCGCCGACTCCCGGACCGCGACGAAAGCGGCGGAGATCCTGGTGAAGGTGCACGGCCGAGCATTCGGCACCGAACCGATCAGCGGCAACGCCTACGACGCCAACGATCCCGGCCAGCAGCTGTGGATCCACCTCACCGCCTGGCATTCGATCCTCTACGCCTACGAGATGTACGGACCCGGAAAGCTCACCCCCGAGGAGGAGGGAAGGTACTGGGACGAATGCGCGATCGCCGCGGAACTCCAGACGTGCGATCCCGCCGACATCCCCCGGACGCGGGAGGGAATCCGCGAGTACTTCGCGCGGGAACGGCCGCGTCTGGCCGCCAGCGAGGCGGCACAGGCGATGATGCACCAGCTCCTCGACGCAAAGGTGATGTTTCCGCCGGTGCCGTGGTTCCTGCGTCCCGGCGCCTGGGTGGTCAGCCGCACGCTCCGCGCCGCCACCATCGCCACGATGCCGGCATGGCAACGGGCACTCGGCGGGTTGCACCAGCCCCGCATCGTGGACCGCCTGCTCCGACCACTCATGACCCTGGTGTTCTGGATGGTGGCGCAGAGCAACACGGCGCAGCTCCTGCTGCTCCGGTGGATCTCACCGTCCACCTACCCGGTCGTCGAACCGGTACTCCGCCCTGTCCTGCCGCGGCGGCTGGTGACGACGACCCCGGCGGAAGCGTTCCGCAGGCACGGCGTCGACACACCGGTCGACGCGTATCGGAAGCTGTTGGACAGGCGCACCGCCTCCGCCGAGCGTTCCTGGTCCCGACACACCGACGAGCAGTGGTCGAACCTTCCCGCCGCTGCATCGTCCGGCACGGCCTGAACGCGCGCCGCTCGGGGTGAATCCACTGGTCACAGCCCCTCCCCCGAGCGGCGATCTCCTCCTGCCCCGGCGAGTCCGGTCGGATAATCGTCGCCGATGTGCGCAAAGCGCGCGTATTGCGCACACTGGTGGCCCGCGGCCGCTCACAATGGAAGGGGCCGGGTCGAATGGGTGGGAGGAGACTGCCATGCGCACGTTCGACGTCAAGACCGGGTACCGCGATCTGTACGCGCAGGTCACGACAGAGTTCACGCAGGTGGACGTGCCGGAGATGCGGTACGCGGCGATCGACGGTACCGGTACCCCGGACGAGTCGGCCGATCATGTCGCGGCGGTCGAGGCACTGTACTCGGCCGGGTACACCGAGAAATTCGAGAGCAAGAGGTATCTCGGCTGCAACTTCGTCGTGGGGCCGCTCGAAGCGCTGTGGCACTCGGACGACCCGTACGCCTCGCGCCGGGACGCCACCAGTTGGACGATGATGATCGCCCAGCCGGAGTGGATCACCGCGGAGATGCTCGCCGACGCCGCGGCCACTTCCCACAAGAAGAGGAAGAACCCCGCACTCGAGCGCATCCGCCTGACGACGGTCAAGGAGGGACGATCGGTGCAGGTGCTCCACGTCGGACCGTACGAGGAGGCGGGGCCCACGCTCGCGCGGATGTACGACGAATATCTTCCCGAGCACGGCCTCACCGTGGCCGGCCCGCACCACGAGATCTACCTGTCCGACGCCCGTCGCGTCCCGCCGGAACAGCGTCGAACGATCCTGCGGCGACCCGTTCGCCCCCTCTGACGCCCGGAGCCGGTCAGAACTCGATCTGCACGCGGTCGCTGATCGGGCGGGCCTGACAACCCAGGACGTACCCGGCGGCGATGTCCTCCGGTTCGAGCATGCCCACGGCGTCCATCGCCACCTCGCCCGAGGTGACGGTGCAGGCACAGGACCCGCACTCCCCCTCCCGGCACGAGTACGGCACGTCCAACCCTTTCGAGAGCATGACCTCGACCAGCGTGGACTTGCGTGGCCACGCGAGTTCGTGTTCCCGGCCGTCGAGGACGACGGTGGCGCTGGCGGCATCGGCGGTGTCCGCGTCGTCGAGTTCGGGGGTGGGGAGATCGGCGAAGGGATCGCCGGTCAACGAGGTGAAGACCTCGGCGTGCACCCGGTCGCGAGGCATCCCCAACGCCGAGCACGCTTCCCGCACGGCGTCCATGTAGGGCCCCGGACCGCACGTGAACGCGCGATGGTCGGCGAAGGCGCGGGCCGTCGCCGCGAGCTGTGCCGACGTCGGCAGACCCTGCACGGATTCGAGCCAGTGCACGACGGTCAGCCGCTCGGGATGAGCGGCGGCGAGTGCGCGGAGTTCCTCCGCGAAGATGACCGAACTCTCGTCCCGGTTGGCGTAGACCAGAACCACTTTCGCCGATCCGACGGCAAGGGCGGACCCGAGAATCGACATGACCGGAGTGATGCCGCTACCCGCCGCGAAGAGGAGCAGGTTCTCGTTCAGGTCCGGCGGGGTGAACACTCCGGAGGGCGGCAGCACCTCGAGGGCATCGCCGGCCGAGATGTTGTCGCACAGCCAGTTCGATCCGTAGCCGTCGACGGTGCGCTTGACCGTGACCTTCGGGCGCTCACCGGTGAACGGGGAACTCGCCAGCGAGTAGCAGCGAGCGACCCAGCCGGTGCGCTCACTCGGAATGCGCACTGTGAGGAATTGTCCGGGCGCATAGTCGAATCGATCGCGATGCTCCTCCGCGATGTCGAACACCAGCGACACACTGTCGCTGGTCTCACGCACCACGTCGGCAACCGTGACCAGCACGGAACGGGAACTCTTCGGCGTTTCGACGGTCGTCATGGCGACGGTGGCCCTCTCGGTACGAACGATCAACTCGCCGCCGAAAGTACGGCACGTCGTGGCCGCCTGCGGTCCGGTCTCCCAGTGGGCGGGA
Organism: Rhodococcus triatomae; assembly: GCF_014217785.1. Classification (NCBI taxonomy): domain Bacteria; kingdom Bacillati; phylum Actinomycetota; class Actinomycetes; order Mycobacteriales; family Nocardiaceae; genus Rhodococcus; species Rhodococcus triatomae. The sequence goes on from NZ_CP048814.1 coordinate 972,444, forward strand.
CCCTGCGTCCGGCGTGGATCAGCCCCAGCGCGACTGGCCGCCGTCGAGCGGGACGGTGGCCCCGGTGAGATACGCCGCATCGGGCCCCACCAGGAAGACCACGGCGCGCCCGATGTCCTGCTCCGGGTCCCCGACGCGGCCCAGCGGGATGCCTGCGACGAACTCCGCGGCCTCCTCCGGATTCCGTTCCATCCACCAGTTCAGCGCCGGCGTCTTCGCGTGGGGCGCGACCGACAGCACGCGGATGCCGTCCCGACCCCACTCGCAGGCCGCGGCGCGGGTCAGGGAGCGCATCCCCTCCTTCACCGACCCGTAGACACCGTAGTTCGAGGCGTCCCAGCGCACGGCAGCCGACGTGACGAGGTTGACGATCGTCCCGCCGCCACGAGCCGCGAGGTGTGGGTGGGCGGCCTGCATGACCCGCAGAGTCGCGAGCGGTCCGGTGGCGAAAGCCTTCTCGAATTCCCCGTCGGCGACGTCGAGAAGAGGCCCGGGCTTGCTGTCGTTCGCGTTGTTCACCACGATGTCGAGCCCGCCCAGCTCCTCGACCACCCGGTCGACCGCGTCGCGGATGTCGGACTTCACGCTCACGTCGCACCGAATCGGCAGGCACGTCGCGCCGATCTCGGCGAGGAGCCCGCACGTGGTGTGCAGCTTCGACTCGGTGCGTCCGGCCACCCCGATGGCCGCGCCCTCCTTGGCCAGAGCCAGCGCGATCCCCTGACCGATTCCCTGTCCCGCACCGGTGATCAGCGCAACCTTACCGTCGAGTGTTCCCATGCCCGTCCCGTCGACTCGTGCCCTCGACAACGAACCGAACGCCGCTGCCGAACCAAGCGTTTGCTTCACCCTATTCCCGAGGAGTATGGTCCGTCAAACATATTGAGCGACAGAGCTATACGAGACGAGACGTGAGGTATTCGTGAGCACCACCGACTGGAAGGGCCGCGCCGTCGTGGTCACCGGCGGCACCCAGGGCATCGGCTACGTCATCGCCAGGACGTTCCTCGCGGCCGGAGCCGACGTCCTCGTCTGTGGCCGGACCGAACCACGCGACCTGCCGTCGGCGGGTTCCCGCCGCGCGGCCTTCCGCGCCACCGACGTCCGGGACCCGGATCAGGCACAGGCTCTGATTGCCGATGCCGTGGAACGATTCGGGTACGTCGACGTGCTCGTCAACAACGCCGGCGGATCGCCGGACGCGGACGCGGCCACGGTGTCTCCCCGATTCGTCGAGAAGATCGTGGCCCTCAATCTCCTCGCTCCGTTCACCCTGGCGCAGGCCGCCAACGCGGTGATGCAGCGCCGCCCCGAGGGCGGTTCCATCGTCAATATCGGCTCCGTCTCGGCGCACGATCCCCAGCCCGGCACCGCCGCCTACACCGCCGCGAAGGCGGGCCTGCTCGCACTGACCAAGGCGCTCGCCCTGGAGTGGGCACCGAGGGTGCGGGTCAACCACATCACCACCGGCCTCATCCGCACCGAGGCAGCGGCCTCCGGGTACGGCGAAGACGGTGGGGCCGCAGTCACCGCGACACTGCCGATGGCCCGGATGGCCGTGCCCGAGGACGTCGCCGCCGCCTGCCTCTTCCTCGCGAGCCCTCAGGCGTCGTACGTCAACGGCGCCGATCTGGCCGTCCACGGCGGCGGGGAGTATCCGGCCCGGTATCTGGCCACCCACCCCACCCCGACACGATGACCCACCGTATCGATCTGAGCGATCCGATGTGACATCGTGTCGGAAGCGGGGGCGGCGATCAGGCGAAAGTGGCTCGGGCCCCGGTCACGGCGGGGCGCTCCGGGTCACCCACCTCGAATGCGACATCCGTTCCGTTCCCCCACGCCCGCAGCGCCTGCGAGTCACCGGGGAACACCGGGGCGGCGAAGCGACCCTCCAGGTGGGTCAGATCCGCGGGATGCGCACCGAGCAGTCGCGCCAGGTGAACGGTACTCGCAGCGAGGGTGCCCAGCCCGTGCATGATCGGCCTGGGCCGGCCGATTCGCTCCGCCGCAGCCGGGTCGATGTGAATGTGGTGACGGTCGCCGGTGAGCCGGTACAACGCGGCCTGATTCGGAGCGGTCTCCAGCACCCCATCGACCTCGGGAACACCTTCCGGCAGAGCTGGTTTCGACGGTCCGCGGTCACCACCGAAGCCGCCGGATCCGGGCGCGAACAGTGACCACTTCGCCACGAACCGGTCCGATTCCACCAGCACCTCGAACACCGCGGCAGCGCCCTTGTCCCACACCTCCCCCACCGACGCGCGCAGGGTGAGTTCGCCGCTCCGCGGCAGTGGAGCGAGCACGGTCAGCTCCTGCGACCCGTGCAGTGCCGTCGTCGTGTCGAAGCCGCCACGCGCACCGAGTTCGTCCGGCGCCCACTGCGCGAGGGTCAGCGCGAACGTCGGCAGCACCCGCAACCGATCCTCGAACACCAGATCCAGCTCGTCGGCACGGGCGCCGACGGCAAGGGCGTACAGGATCGCGTCGCGCTCGTCGTAGGACACGGTGCGGGTACCGAGGTCCACTCCGCGCCAGGCACCGGCCGGTTCGGTTGCCGTGTATGTCATCGTCACTCCTCGCTACCAGGATGAGGCCGCTCGCCGGGACCGCGACGCGTCCGAAGTCCTCACTCGTCGCACCGTATTCGTGCCCGTGGCCCCGAGCGAACATCGCCACCCACTGAGCGGGAGTCGACAGCCCGGGCCGGGCGTGGACGCAGTTCCGCGGGCGTGCTCACACGAATACCTCCTCGTCGCCGGCGAGCAGCGCCCCGATACGTTCGAGGTCCGCCGCAGACCCGCCGAGGGTCGCGGCGATCTGCATGCCCCACAACAGATACCGGTGCAACGGGTACTCCGTGTCCACGCCGATACCACCGTGGACGTGCTGGGTCCGGTGCACGACGCGCCGGCCGGCATCGGTGGCCCACCACTTCGCCACCAGCACCGCGGTCCCCGGGTCCGCACCCTCGTCGAGCAGCTGCGCCGCCTGCCACAGGGTCACCCGCATCGCCTCGAGATCGATGTAGCAGTCGGCGAGCTGATGGCGCACGGACTGGAAAGTCGCCAGCGGCCTGCCGAACTGGTGTCGCTCGTTGAGATAGGCCACCGACTGTTCCACCGCGGCCGCGGCGACGCCGGACTGTACGGCGGCGAGCGCGACCTCCACCCGCTCCCGCAGCCAGGACACCGTCGACGGACCGATCGGCCCCAGGAGGTCGCCGGGCGCGTCGTCGAAGGTCAGATCGGCGCAGATCTCGCGGGTCGTGGACTCGGCGAGTTCGGCTCGGACCCCCTCGCCCCGCGGATCGACCAGAAACAGCGCCGGCCCGGTATCGGTGGTGGCGGATACGACGATGCTCGCGGCGACGTGCGCGGCCGGTACCGCGGCCTTGGCTCCACGCACCACCCAGCCCTCGCCGACGCGTCGAGCCGTGGTGTCGGGATCGCGGTCCACGTACGGCCCGAACTCCTCCAGTGCCACCGTGAGAAATGTGTCTCCGGCCGCGAACGACGCGGCCCGACGACATTGATCGTCCGTGCCGAATCGGCCGATCGCGCAGGCGGCGAGAGCGCCCGGCCACAGCGGTATCGGGGCAACGGCGCGCCCCTGCTGCTCGAGCAGCACACTCAGCTCCGCCATCCCCCTCACGCCACCGCCGAGCTGTTCCGGCAGTGCGATCCCCAGCAGTCCGGTGTCGGCGAGGCTACGCCACAGTTCCCTGTCGATCCGCTCCTCCGTCGCCTCGACACGGCCGAGACGCGCCGCCACGGATTCGAAGACATCCGCCGACAGGCTCCGAACCGCTTCCTGCTCTTCGCTGTACGAGAAATCCACGGCTACTCCTGGTTCGCGGGCCGGAAGTCCGGCAGGGTCATGTCGGGGACGATCGTGCATCCATCGAACTCACACGAACGAGCCGGGTACGTGCTCACACCGCCCTCCTCTCCCGGACGAGCCCGAGGCCCACGGTCCCCACCATGTCGCGCAGGACCTCGTTGACGCCGCCACCGAAGGTGTTCACCACACCCTGCCGAGAGATCTGCTCGACCTGCCCGGCGAGGACCGCACCCGGCGATCCCGGCCGGATCCTGCCCGCCGCACCGAGGACGGCCAGCAGTGCTCGATACACGTCCACGTGTGTCTCCGTGCCGTACGTCTTGGCAGCCCCCGCCTCGGCACCGGTGAGAGTGTCGTTCGCGACCGCGGCAGTCATCTTCCAGTTCATCAGCCTCATGGCCTCGAGCCGGGCGTGGGTGCCCGCCAATTCCTGGCGCACCCAGGGAATCTCGATCGCCCCGTTGGAGCGGGCCCACTCCAGCACCTGGGCCCACAACTGGTAGGTGCGGCCACCGAGTGCGGCGAGGCCGATCCGCTCGTGATTGAGCTGGGCCGTGATCAGCTTCCATCCTCCGTGCACGTCGCCGACGACGTCCTCGTCCCCCACCCGGACCCCGCTGTAGTAGGTGGAGGTGACCGTCAGTCCACCGACCGTGTGTATCGGCGACCAGGAGAACCCGGGGTCGGCGGTGGGTACGACCAGGATGGAGATGCCCTCGTGCTTCGGCGCGTTCGGATCGGTGCGGGCAGCCAGCCACACATAGTCGGCGGTGTTCGCACCCGAGGTGAAGATCTTGTTTCCGTCGACGACCCAGCCGTCCTCCGCGCGCACGGCTCGCGTCTGCAGGGAGGCGAGATCCGTGCCCGCGCCCGGCTCGGTGTACCCGATGGCGAAGACGATGTCACCGGTGAGGATCCCGGGTAGGAACCGTTGCTTCTGGTCGTCGGTGCCGTACTTCATGAGGGTCGGGCCGACGGTGTTCACGGTGACGAACGGGAACGGCAGTCCGGCCCGCTGCACCTCGTCGAAGAAGACGAACTGGTCCTCGACGGACCGGCCCTGACCGCCGTACTCGACCGGCCAGCCGATACCGAGCCAGCCGTCCTTTCCCAGCATCGTCACGATGTCACGAAAGTGTTCGCCACCGACTCCCTGCTCACCCGCGAGACGGCGGGTGTCCGCCGGCAGCAGGCCCGCGAAGTACTCGCGCAGTTCCCGGCGCAGCGCCAGCTGACCGGGACTTTCCCTCAGTTCCATGAGCCGGGACGCTAGCGGCGGAGACGACGACGCCACGGGAGTTGTCTCGGACAGCGGGAGCACGCGACGCTCTCCCTCCGCGGAGCGGGTGTGATGGTGTCATGACGCGGACTCGGACCGAACTCCCCGGCCTCTATGCACGAGCAGTCGACGAGCGAGACGTCCCGGCGGTCGCGGCGCTGTTCGCGCCCGACGCGACGTTCACCCTCCCGCCCGCACTGACCGGGGCGACCGAGCCCACCACCCTTTCCGGGGCGGTGGCCATCGCCGAGGCGGTCGTCGAGGCCGTGTCGCCGCTGATCGCCACCCGCCACGAGGTGTTCCAGCAGGTGATCGACGGGACCACCGGGGTGACCTACTGCACGGCACATCACCTCTACACCCGCGACGAGCGCGTGCGGGACAACCGGATCGCCCTGCGCTACCACGACCGGTTCACCGACACCGGCGGCTCCTGGGTGTTCGCGTCCCGGGCGCTGGCCGTCGACTTCGCCGAGGACGTGCCGGTGCGGCTACCGAGCTGAGCGGACAGCCGGGCCCGTTTCGTCCGACGTCAGCGAGCCGGTGCGCCGATCTCGTCCCGAAATGCCGCGACCAGCGCCGGGAATTGCTCGACCGCCCGCTGTGGGTCCGCATCGATCGCCTGCAGCGGCACCATCAGGTCCGTCGCACCCGCCTCGATCAGCGCCGCGGCGTGCTCCATCGTCCGCGCCCCGTCCACCGCTCCGTCCCCGGTCTTCGCGACGGTGAGCCGCCCTCGTACCGCGAGATCGTCGGGGTCGCGGCCCGCCTCGGCGAACGCGTCCCGCATGACCCGGGTACCGGCGGCGAGGTCGTCGTCCGTGGCGCCCATGATCGGAATCCACCCGTCGCCGAAGCGCACCGTCCGTCGGACGACGGCTTTCGACAGCGACCCGGACACCCAGATCGGGATCGCGCCCTCCGGCCTGGGCGCACTGTAGACGCCGGTGAACGCGACACTCGGGGTGTCCACCGACGCCGGCGCACCGGACCACAGTGCCCTGCACACCTGCAGGGTGTCGTCGAGCAGGCGCCCACGCGCCCGGAAGTCGAGGCCGACCGCCTCGTATTCCTTGGCCTGCCAGCCGGTTCCGACACCGAGATCGAGCCGACCGCTCGACAGCAGATCGAGTGTCGCGGCCGTCTTGGCGAGCACCGCTCCCCCGCGGAGCGCGGCGATGACGATGCCCGTGCCCAACCGGATCCTCCGGGTCCGCCCGGCGAGGACGGCGAGGGTGGTGAGCGGCTCGAGCCAGTTCGCATCCGGTTCGGTGGGGAACGCGGACCAGGTGTAGCCGGACGTGTCCGCTCCCATCACGACGTGGTCGGTGAGCAGCAGCCGGTCGAAGCCGGCCTCGTCGGCCGCCTCGCACACGCTCAGCAGACGACCGTAGCGGTCACCTCCGAGCAGGGGGCCGAAGTTGGGTACGTTGAGGCTGAGAGTCGTCATGAACACGCCTTTCCGGTCACGCGTTACGCGGGCGGTTGGTCCAGCCGCCCTCACCGCGACGGAACCAGCCGCCCGCCGCATGGCTGCCACCGTCCACGTGCACGGTGGTGCCGGTGACGTAACGGGACAGCTCCGACGCCAGGTACAGGGCGGCGCCCGCGACGTCCTCGGCGCGGCCGGGACCGCCGAGAGGGGCCCAGAACGGCCAGGTGTCCCAGTCCGAATCGGCCACCAGGTCTCGATAGGGAACCTGGTCGGTCTCGATGAGATCCGGTGCGATCGCGTTGACCCGCACGCCGTTCGGCCCCTCCTCGACGCCGAGGCTCCGGGTGAACTGCACGAGCGCCGCCTTGTACGCCGAATACACGGTGTGGCCGGGGATCGCACGGTGCGCCTCGACGGTGGTGAGGTTGACGATCGATCCTCCGCCGCGACCCGCCATTCCCGGCAGCACCGCGCGGGTCACGCGTAGCACGTGCTCGAAGTTGACATCGGCGAGTTCGGCCCAGTGGTTCGTCTCGGTCTCGGCGAACCTGGCAGGTGGTCGCAGGAAGTGACCGACATTGTTCACCAGCACGTCCGGAGACCAGTCCGCGATCGACTGCGCGGTCGACCCCTCGCGGACGTCGGCGACCCACGACTCGTGTCCCGGCCCCTCCGGGACAGCCGCGTCCGCGACGTCCACGATCAGCACCGTGGCACCGTGCGCCGCGAACGCTCCGGCGACGGCGGCGCCGATACCGGCGGCCCCACCGGTCACGACGGCCCGGCGCCCGTCCAACAGCGGCCCGGGCGAGAAGACCACGCTCACCGGGTCACCGCCACGCGATCCGCGCAGTCGGCCATCTCGGCGATCACCTCGTCGAGGGTCCGGGCATGCCGGGACACCGACAGCACCATCCGGGTGGCCCCGAGACCGCGGGCCCGGTCGAGCTTCGCCTCGTCGAGGCGGGGCAGGGACGCCCCGAGCACGAGTTCGACGTCACCGGAGTCTCGTCCGGCGTCGTGCGCTGCGTCGCGCATCGTGGTGATCGCGGCCTCCAGTTCCTCCCCGGCGAGCCCCAGCGGCTGGAAGCCGTCGCCCAGGCGCCCGGCACGCCTCGCGGCAGCCTTGCTGTGGCCGCCGATGTGAAGGGGAACTCCGTGCCGTGAAGCGGGTTTCGGCCAGCTGTGCGCTGTGGAGACCCGAAAGAACTCGCCGTCGAAGTCGACTCCCTCGCCGCCACCGGCCCACAGTGCCCGCATCAGCCGGATCGCTTCGTCGGCACTCCTGCCCCGATGCTCGAAATCCCCGCCACACGCCTCGATCTCCTCCCGCATCCAGCCCAGGCCGAGGCAGATGCGGGTGCGCGCGTCCGACAGGCGGTCCAGCGTCGCCAGCCGCTTGGCCAGGACGACCGGATTGTGGTTGGGCAGCACCAGCACGCCGGTCGCCAGGCCGAGCCGGGAGGTGGCCCCGGCCACGAACGACAACAGCTCGAGAGGATCGGGGATGTCGCAGTCGTCGGGCAGGTGCGATTTTCCCGACGGCGCGTACGGGTACCGGCTCGCGGTGTCCGCGACCACGACGGAGTGCTCCACCGCAGAGATCTCGTCGAAGCCGAGCCTCTCTGCGGCCCGGGCGAAATCGAGGACCCAGTCGGGTTCGGCACTTCGACCGTGCTCGACGGGGATCACCACACCGAGCTTCATCGCGCGTTCTCCGCGGTGGCGGAGAGGCGAAAGCAGTTCATTCACACTCCCAGGAATCGCTGGCGTCCGTGCACGGCGAACTCGTCGTCGAGCGTCTCCTTGTCAGCGTCGGTCATCAGCACGTACTCGGGAACTCCTCGTCCCACCCAGCGGAAGACCGGATCGCCGGTGTGCCAGCGCTCGCCCTGCAATTGCCTCTTGAGTACCTTGTTCGAGCCGGTGACGGGAAGATTCGTCGACACACGGACGAATCTGGGCGCCGCCTTCGTTCCGAGATCGTCCTGCTCGGCGAGGAATCGGGCGAACTCCGCCGGATCGAACTCCTCGAGCCGCTCCATCTCGACCGCGGCCATCACCTGATCGCCCGAGCGCGGATCGGGAACCGCGTACACACCGGTCGCGATGACGTCGGGGTGACGACGGAGAACCCGCTCGATCATCAGGGCCGACGTGTTCTCGCCGTCCACCCGGATCCAGTCGCCCTTGCGTCCGGCGAAGTAGATGAACCCTGCCTCGTCGATGTACCCGAGGTCACCGGTCCAGTACCAGCCGTGCCGTATTCGCTCGGCGATCGCGTCCTCGTTCTTGTAGTAGCCCTCGAACTTGCCTGCCCCGGCCTTGTCGACCATTTCCCCGATCGCCTCGTCCGGGTTGAGGACGCGGCCGTGTTCGTCGACGCGCGCGCGGTCCTTGTCGGCACAGGTCTGCGGGTCCACGATCGCGATGTGCTCCGAAGCCGGGCGCCCGAGAGCACCCTCGGGTGCCGTCGGGTCGAGCGTGACCGAGCCGGCCCCCTCGCTGGATCCGTAGCCCTCGAACAGTTCGGCCCCGAACCGGCGGACGAACTCCGCCCGGTCCTCCGGAGATGCCTCCGTCCCGAAGCCGCGGACCAGCGTGTTGTCCCGGTCGTCGGGCTGCTCGGGAGTGGCCATGAGGTAGGCCAACGCCTTGCCGACGTAGGTGAAGAACGTGGCACCGAAGAATCGCACGTCCGGCAGGAACCCGGACGCCGTGAACTTGGGAGTCAGACAGACGGTCGCACCGTTCGCCAGCGCCGGGGCCCACAGGGCCATGAGCGCGTTGCCGTGGAAGAGGGGCATACAGCAGTAGTCGACGTCCTCCCGGACGTGGCCGTACTTGCGGCTGTTGGCGTAGGCGAGACGCGTCAGCCGCCCCTGGCTGCAGCGCACCGCTTTCGACGTTCCGGTGGTGCCCGAGGTGAACAGCAGCAGGAACAGCGACGACGCGTCGACCCCGGCATCGACGGCCGGAGTGTCCACGGTGTGCTGCCCCAGCAGATCCCGGTAGCCGGGCTCGTCCACGAGCAGGAACCGTTCCCGGTCGAGCCCGAGGTCCAGCTCGCTCAGCAACTGCATTCCGGCGTGGTCGGTGACGATCAATTGGCAATCGACATAGCGAACTTCGGCTTCGAGTTCCACGCCACGCCGGGTCGGATTGATGCCGACGATCGTGGCACCGGCCAGCGCGGCACCACCGAGCCAGAAGACGAACTCGGGAGTGTTCTCGAGCAGCACGCCGACATGGAACGGGCCCTCCCGACGGAGCTCCCGCGCGAGAGCGCTGCGGGTGGCACTCTCCCGGACCACCTCGTCCCACGTCCACGTCTGCTCCCGGGTACGCAGTCCCGGGTGCCCGTCGCCGAGCCGGTCCATCAGCATCTGCGCGACGGACTCGCGCTCGATCGCCGCGCTCACGAGGTCCGCGCCGGCGGGTCGGCGGGTCGAGGATTCAGCACGCAATGGGTGCCGCCGTAGATCGCGCACATGCACTTGTTGCAGTGGTTGCACAGCGACCGTGTGGTCTCGTCCGCACGGATCTTGTCCACCATCGCCGGATCCCGCAGCAGCGCCCGGGCCACGGCGACGAACTGGAACCCCTCGGCCATGGCCTCGTCCATCACGGCCTTGTTCGTGATCCCACCGAGCAGGACCAGCGGCATCTTCAGTCGAGAGCGGAATTGCTTGGCATCCTCGAGGAGATATCCGTCGCGGTACGGGTACTCCTTGAGGAAGTGCTTCCCGACGAGCCGGATACCCAGCTTGGTCGGCTGCGGCATCACCGCGGCGAACTCGCGCAGTGGGGCGTCCCCCTTGAACAGGTACATCGGATTGAGCAGCGAGCTACCCGCGGTCAGCTCGAGGGCATCGAGACTTCCGTCGGCCTCGAGCCACTGCGCGACCTGGATCGACTCGTCGAGCCAGAATCCGCCGGGTGCGCCGTCGTCCATGTTCAGCTTCGCCAGGATCGCGATCCTGTCACCGACCGCGTCCCGGACTGCCCGGGCCGTCTCCAACGCGAACCGCGCCCGGTTCTCGAGCGATCCGCCGTACTCGTCCTTGCGCTTGTTGACCCGGGGACTGAGGAAGGAGCTGATGAGGTAGTTGTGGCCGAAGTGGATCTCCACCGCGTCGAACCCCGCATCGATCGCCCGGAGCGCGGCCTGCACGTGGCCCTCGGTGATGCGGGCGATGTCGGCCTTGGTCGCGGGCTTGGAGAAGTTCTGCGTCGTCATCCGGAACTGTCGCGAGGGGCCGAGCGCTGGATGGCCGATGTACTTCGATGCCGCGACCGGACCGGCATGGCCGATCTGCGCGGAGACGGCGGCGCCCTCGGCGTGTACCGCATCGGTGAGCCGCCGCATCCCGGGTAGCGTCTCGTCGGTCCACTGGAGCTGTCCGGGAGCGGTCCGTCCGTCCGGGGCGACGGCGCAGTACGCGACCGTCGTCATTCCCACCCCGCCTGCCGCGGGGCGACGGTGGAACTCGATCAGTTCGTCCGTCACCAACCCCTTCGGCGTCAACCCCTCGAAGGTCGCCGCCTTGATCACTCGGTTACGCAAGGTGACAGGCCCGAGCCGGGCGGGTGCCAGCGGGTCGATCTTCACCTTCGGCGGGTCGAGATCTATCGTCATGTGTGTGTCCTCCAGCTGCGATTCGCCGCCACGCTAGCCCCGCCGGTACGGGGTCCACGGCGAGCGGTCTCGCTCAGTGGTAACCGGACCGGACGGCGTCGAACGGCGTGAGAAATTGAGCCGGAAATCACGTCGGCTCCACATCCGGAGCACAACGAAAGGGCCGCCCATGACTGCCCCCGCAGATCCGCAGCTGTACCTGGACCAGGTGATGTCTCGTCTGACCGGGCCAGGCGCACCGTTCGAGATCGCCGAGGAGGAGGTTCTCGGCACCACCATGCCGGTGATGAAGACCCGCGGCCACGCCGTCGGCGAGCTCGTCCGCGACTCGTTGCGCTGGGGCGACCGGGACTACCTCGTCACCACGACGCGGCGCATCTCGTTCACCGAGCACCACGCGCAGGTGGCCGCGCTCGCCACCGCACTCCGGGAGCGCTATGGCATCCGGAAGGGTGATCGCGTCGCGATTCTCGCCGCCAACAGCCCTGAATGGGTGTCCGTCTACTTCGCGACCCAGGCCCTCGGAGCCATCGCGGTCGGCCTCAACGGCTGGTGGGTTCCGCGTGAGGTGGACTATGCCCTCCGACACTCCACCCCGTCGATCGTCGTCGCCGACGCGAAACGCGCACAGACGCTCGCCGCGGTGGGCACCGACATCCCGATCCTCACGATCGAGGAGGACATCGCTCGCCTGACGACCGAATTCGCAGGCGCCGAACTGCCTCGGGAGGATGTCGACGAGGACGATCCGTCCACCATTCTGTACACGTCCGGAACCAGCGGCCGGCCGAAAGGGGCGCTGCACTCGCACCGCAATCTCATGGCGGTGGTCGACTATCACCGGTTCAGCGACGCCCTCGGGGCCGCGTTCACCGGCCGCGAGTACGACCCGTCTCGGCCGAGCCCGTTGCGGTACCTGCTCACCTCGCCGCTGTTCCACATCGCGAGCCTGCACAACCTGGTGGTACCTCGCCTCGCCACCGGGGGCGCGGTGGTGATCAACGAGGGATCGTTCGACGTCGACACCGTGCTGGGGCTGATCGAGCGTGAGCGGGTCACCAATTGGGGTGCGGTCCCCACCATGGCGGCACGCCTGCTCGAGCATCCGGACGTCGACAAGTACGACCTGTCCTCCCTGACGGCGTTCGCCCTGGCGTCGGCACCGTCGTCCGTGGCTTTCAAGGAACGGCTGAAGGCTCGGTTCACCTTCGCTCGGGACGCACTGGTGGACAGCTACGGGCTCACCGAGTGCAGCACGGCCATCGCGGTGGCCGCGGGCCCCGAGCTCGAGCACTTCCCCGGCACGCTCGGCCGACCGATCATCACCGTCAGCCTCGAGATCCGCGACGAGTTCGACGAGTGGCTGCCGGACGGCGAAGAGGGTCAGGTCTGCGTACGCAGCCCGTTCGTCATGCTCGGCTACTGGAACGACGACGCGGCCACCGAAGCCGCCATCGCCCCGGGGCGATGGCTCCGCACCGGCGACTACGGCGTCGTGGAGGACGGCCGGTTGCGCCTCACCGGCCGACGCTCCGACCTGATCCTGCGTGGGGGCGAGAACGTCTACCCCACCGAGATCGAGCAGTGTCTGGACGAACATCCCGCCGTGTCCGAGTGCGCCGTGATCGGTAGCCCGCACCCCGACCTCGGCCAGGAAGTGTGCGCCGTCGTCGTCCTCCGCGAGGGTGCGGACGTCACGGAGGACGAACTGCAGGCGTTCGCGAAGGAACGACTCTCCTACTTCAAGGTGCCCTCGCGCTGGCGTATCACCCGGGACCATCTGCCCCGCAATGCCACCGGGAAGATGATGCGGCGGGAGATCAGCGTCTGACCGGCCGCTGATCCACCGCGGTGGGGGCAGGACGGCGACCTGTCCCTACCGCGGACGCGGCACCGTCTTGTCCCTACCGCGGACGCGGCACCGTCTTGTCCCTACCGCGGACGCGGCACCGTCTTGTCGATGAACAATCCTTCCACCGAGACACACACCTGCCCGTCGGCGGTGCGGATGTCTCCCTCTGCGTGGATCTTTCGTCCGTCGACGGACGCGACCCTCCCGCTGATCGTCAGCGGCTCGAACAGCGGCGTGGGCCGGTGGTACCGAGTGCTCAACTGCGCGGTCATCCCGGACCGCCCGTACCACGCGTTCGCCACGCCGAGGACGTGGTCGAGCAGCAGGGCCGAGACACCACCGTGGACATGCCCCGGTGGTCCCTGATAAGCCATCGTGAGAGTGACGGTCCCGCACACGGTTCCGTCGCCTCGCCCCTCCAGCACGAGCGGTGGGGCGATCGCGTTCTCGGGACCGGTCACCGGATCGTGGCGGGTGACGCCCTCACCGCTCCACATGTCGATCAGGCGCTCCGCCACGGCCGGTGCATGCTCCTCGAGATGTTCGGCGATGCCGTCCAGTTCCTCGGTGACCCGTTCGAGGTTGGCGTTGGTGCGGTCGGTGCGCAACAGGGCGTCGACGACGCGGCGTGCGGCGTCCGTCGCCCGATCGATCGGGTCTCCCGCCCGGGCCGACGTGAGCACGGTGCCGTCGGCGCTGTCCCGGAACGTCGGGTGGGTTCCGAGTTCCATCACCGCACCTCCATCGTGGCGTGCGTGAGCAACGGTTGGCCGGCCCGCTCCGGGCAGATCGCGCGCAGCGTCAGCATGTCCCCGTCACGCCATACCCACGTCTCGACGGTCTCGCCGGGGTGGAGCGAACCGGCGAACCGCACGGAGTACTCACGCACTCGGGCCGGATCGCCGTCGAGCAGGTCGTCGACGACGGCCCTGCAGACGATGCCGTAAGTGGCGAGTCCGTGCAGGATGGGCCGCTCGAAACCGGCCGCGGCAGCGAATGCCGGGTCGGCGTGCAGGGGGTTCATGTCTCCGCTGAGCCGATACACCAGCGCCTGCCCGGGCGCGGTGGGAGCGGTCAGCACCACATCGGGATCCCGGTCGGGCGCCGGTGCTCCGTCCGAAGGTCCGGACCTCCCGCCGAACCCGCCCTCGCCGCGGGACCAGATCTGCATCGAGGAGGTCCACAGCGGTTGGCCCGAGCCGTCGACGGCGTGCTGTTCGAGCACGACCACTGCGGCCTTGGACTTGTCCCAGACGTCGGCGACGCGTGAGGTGATCGTCGCCGTCCCCCGGGTCGGGAGCGGCCGGTGCACGGTGAGCGACTGTCCGGCGTGCAGGACGGCACGCAGGTCGACGTCGACGCCGGGCATCGCCATCGCCGCGGCAGTGTGCGGCCCGGCGGAGATGCCCTGGCCGGCCACCATCGCGAACGTGGGCAGTACCTTCAACTGCTTCTCGTACGTCCAGGCCAGATCCGCGGGGTCGAGCGGCCGGGCCCCGGCGCCGACACCGAGGTGATACAGCATCACGTCTCGCTCGGTCCAGGACGCCTCACGGACGGTCGGTGCGGCGGACAGCGCGGCCGCTACGTCGATCGGCACGTCAGTTCTCCTTCACGGGTTCGGGATCGCGCGGCAGTCCGAGGAGCCGCTCGCCGATGATGTTGAGTTGAATGTTGGTGGTACCGCCGGCAATGGACATGCACTGCGCGTTCAGGAACATGTGAGTCGAGGACTCGCGACCCAGATCGCTGCGCAGTGCGGCGGGTCCGGCCCAGTCCATCGCCACCTCCCAGACCTGCTGGATGTGTTCGACCCCGAGCAGTTTCGCGATCGACGATTCCGCACCGGGCTGGACGCCCGCCAGCGAGCGCAATGTGGTGCGCAGGCCCAACAGACCGACGGACTGGGCGTCACAGAGCACCTTGCCGAGGACGGTCAGCTGCTCGTCGTCGAGTCCTGCGGGCCGTTCGGCCGCGAGCGCCAGCAGGGCCTCCCCGCCCGATCCCAGAGACGAGTCGTTCGAGAGCGAGACCCGCTCGTTGGCCAGGGTGGTGCGCGCGAGTTTCCAGCCGTCTCCCGGTGCGCCGACGAGCAGTTCGTCCGGAACGAACACGTCGTCGAGGAACACCTCGTTGAACAGAGCCTCCCCGGTCATCTCCCGCAGGGGCCGGATATCCGGTCCCGCACTGGCTTTCATGTCGACCAGGAAGTAGGACAGCCCCTTGTGCCTGGGAGCATCCGGATCGGTGCGGGCGAGGCAGATTCCCCAGTCCGCGTCCCGGGCCATGGACGTCCACACCTTCTGTCCCCGGAGTTGCCAGCCGCCGTCCACCGCGGTGGCCCGGGTGGACAGGCCGGCGAGATCGGACCCGGCGCCGGGCTCGGAGAACAGCTGGCACCACACCAGGTCACCACGCAGCGACGGCGGCACGAAACGCTCCTGCTGCGCGGCGTCGCCGTGTTCGACGAGGGTCGGTACCACCCAGTTGCCGATGATCATGTCGTGCGGTTCGAGGCCCGCCGCACGAAGTTCCTCGGCGATGACGAGTTGTTCGACCGGTCCCGCTCCCCTGCCCCACGGCGTCGGGAGATGCGGTGCGGTGTATCCCTTCTCGGCGAGATAGGACGCGCGCACGGCGCCGTCGAGTTCGCGCGCCGGAGCGAGTTCGGCACGTATCACCGCGCGCAGGCGCTCCGCTTCCGGTGGTAGGTCGACACCGAGCACGCGGCGCGTTCCGTCGAGAGTGAGCCGCGCGACGCGACGCCGCCACGATGTCGTGGAACCGAGAAGCAGACGCAGGGATTGTGCGCGACGCAGATACAGATGCGCGTCGTGTTCCCAGGTGTATCCGATGCCGCCGAGCACCTGCACACAGTCCTTGGCCACCTGGAAGGCGGCCTCCGGGGCGACGGACGCGGCCACGGCCGCAGCGAGCGAGGATTCGGCCATCGAGGCCGCCGTGGCGTTTGCGGCGTCCCAGGCGGTGGCCCGCGCCTGCTCGGCGAGCGAGAGCATCCGCGCAATCCTGTGTTTCACCCCCTGGTACTGCCCGATCACCCGGCCGAACTGGCGACGGACCCGGGCGTAGTCGGCGGCGGTGGTGGTGGCCCAGTCGGCGATCCCCGAGGCCTCGGCCGCGAACAGGGTCGCGGCGATGTCGAGGACCCGCTGCGGATCGAGGGTGAGGACGGCATCGTCGGGGAGAACGAGCCGCGGCGCGGTGAACTCGGCACCACGACGCACCACATCGTGGCTGGACAGCGCGGTGACCTCGATCGCCGTCCGCGGCAGCGTGACGAACGCGAGCGAATCGCCGTCCTGCACCGCGGTCAGGAACAGATCTGCGATCTGCCCGCCGAGGACATGGCTCGACGTGCCCGAGACCGTGACGGTGCCCGCGTCGCGGGTCAGTGTGAGAGTTCCCGGCTCGAGTGCGAGTGCCCCGAGAACGCGGCCGTCGGCGAAGGCGGCCAACTCGTCCGTACGGCCCGCCTCCTGCAGGACGGCGCTGGTGACGACGGTGGGAAGGAAGGGCCCCGGTACCAGCGCGCGGCCGAGTTCCTCGACGACGACGGCGAGTTCGACGAGTCCGCACCCGGCCCCACCGTGTTCCTCCGGCAGGTGCAGGCCGAGAACACCCAGTTCCGCGAGGGATTCCCAGAACAGCGGGCGAGTCTCGGCTTCGGCTTCGACGGCCTCGCGGAGCACCGTCGCGCTCACGTGCCTGGCCGCCCAGGCGCGCACCGAGTCGCGGAGCGCGCGGTCGTCGTCGGTCATTCCAATGGTCATGTCTGCCTCGTGATTCCGAGATGTCGAAGGGAGCGACGCGTCAGATGCGCTCGAGCACGGTCGCGGTCGAGAGGGCCCCGCCGGCGCACATCGTGACCAGTGCGGTACCGCGGTCCGTGCGTTCGAGTTCGTGCAGGGCGGTGGTGAGGAGCCGCGCTCCGGTGGAACCGACGGGATGCCCGAGTGCGATGGCACCGCCGTTGACGTTGACCTTGTCCAGGTCGGCACCGTGGACGGCGGCCCAGGACAGGACCACCGAGGCGAACGCCTCGTTGATCTCGACGAGGTCGATGTCCGCCAAGGACATCCCGGCCCGCTCGAGGACGGCGCGCGTGGCGTCGATCGGACCGTCGAGGTGGAAGTACGGGTCGGCCCCGACCATCGTCGAGGCGACGATCCGAGCCCGCGGCCGGAGACCGAGTTCGCGAGCGCGGGCCTCACTCGTCAGCAGGACCGCGGCGGCACCGTCACTGATCTGCGACGAGTTGCCTGCGGTGTGGACATGGCCGTCGATCACGGGCTTCAGGCCGGCGAGCGCCTCCGCCGTGGTCTCGCGCAACCCCTGATCCCGTGAGACGAGTGTGGTCTCGCCGGTGGGCACGCCGTCCGCCCCGAACACGGGGGCCTTCAACGGTACGACTTCCCGGTCGAACCGACCTTGGCTCCACGCGCGGGCGGCGCGACGCTGCGACTCGAGCCCGAAGGCATCGACGTCGGCACGGGTGATGCCGCGCAGTTCCGCGATCCGCTGCGCGGACGTGAACTGGTCGCCCATGTCGATCGTCCAGTCGTCGGGATAGGGGCTGCCGGTGTCCGGGGTCACCGCCTGACCGAGGAACACCCGGCTCATCGCTTCTACGCCGCAACCGATTCCGGCATCGATCTGCCCGGAGGCGATCAGCCCTGCCACCATGTGGACCGCCTGCTGGGACGAGCCGCACGCGCAATCGATCGTGGTCGCAGCGGTGGTGTAGGGCAGGCCGGCGTGCAACCACGCCTGGCGCGTCACGTTGTTGGACTGTTCACCGGCCTGGGTGACGCAGCCGCCGACGATCTGGCCCACATCCGTGGCGGCCACCCCGGCGCGGTCGAGAACGGCCTGCTGGACGTGGCCGAGCAGTGGGGCGGGATGCAGCCCGCTGAGCGCGCCGCGGCGCCGCCCGATCGGTGTCCGCGCCGCCTCGACGATCACTACGTTGCTCATGTCGATCTCCCTGATCCCCGACTCCGGGGGCTGTATTAGAATTCATTTCATTTCTTTGGAGACGCCTGTGCGCCCGTCCCGCGAGCGCGAGGGCGTCAGTGCTCGGCGAGCCCGTTCAGCAGCAGGTCGCAACCGCGACGGATGTCGGCCTCGGCATCCGGTATCGAGATCCGGCCGTTCAGACAGGACTGGATCACGCCGAACCACAGTTGCATGAGCAGCCGCAGCGACGTCAGATCGCCCTCCGACGGTGCGTCGATACCCGCCGCGTCGAGCAGCAACTGCCGGAAGAGCGTATCCACCTTCATCGCATCGGGAATCGTCGCCGCGTTGGCGGTGCTGGTGGACTGGATCATCGCGGTCGACAACGCCGGTCGCCGCAACAGCCCTCTGGTCGCCCGCACCAGGACGTCGTACACCGCGTCCTGCGGCGAGTCTCCCGCCGGCGGCACCCGAGCGAAGCCACGGCCCATTCTCTCGATCTGGTCCACCATCACGGCGACGAACAGGTGCGTCTTGGACGGGAAGTACCGATACAGGGTGCCGATCGCGACACCGGCACGCTTGGCCACCTCGTGCATCTGTACCCGCGCCAACTCCTTCTCGCTGGCCAGAGCCTCGGCGGCCTCGAGCATGCGGTGGTGACGTGCACGCTGTTCCTCCGAGCTCGGCTCTGCCGCATCGCGCGCCTCGGCGATCCTCGGCATCCTCGGGCCCCCTCTCGTTCATCCCCGTGACGGTGGCGGGACACCGCCGTACGGTGCCGATTCTGTCACCTCTCCGTCCCGGTCGGGGCTCACGCCCGGTCAGTGGGATCGGGTCGGATCGGTGGGATTTCGTCCGCTCACACCAGCGTGTCCTCGACCGGGAGCCCGAACACGCCCCGCCCGTAGAGTGCGAGCGCGCGCTCGGGTTCGTTCGCGACGTGTACCCCGGCCGCGTGCGCGTCCCGCCAGGCGCGCTCGATCCGGTTGCCGCGGGCCAGCGAGGCTCCGCCGGCGGTCTTGAACAGGAGGTCGATCGCCTCGAGCGCACGTTCGGTGGCTCGCACCTGGTCCCGGCGAGCCCGCAACCGCAGCGCCATCGGCAGTTCCTCACCCCGCCTGGCCAGGTCCCAGAGTGCCGCCACGTTGCGTTCCGTCTGCAACACGGAAGCATCGATCTCCGACGACGCACGTGCGACGGCGACCTGGGCGAACGGATCCTCCACGAACCTTCCGCCACCGAGGCTCAGCCGCACCCGTTCCTGCATCGCGCCGACGTAGCGGTCGAAGCAGCCGGCGACCGTCCCGACGATCGGCACGGTGACCGCGGTGGTGAAGATCGTGCCGAACGGCAGCCGGTAGAGCGGGCCGCGATTCACCTTCTGCCCGGGCCCGACCAGACGGGTGGTCTCGTAGTTGCGTTTGACGCGATGCTCGGGGACGTACGCCTGACCGACGACGATCTCGTTGCTCCCGGTGCCGCGCATCCCCACGACGTCCCACACGTCGTTGACGACGTAGTCGGAGCGCGGCACGAGCACGGTGAGGAAGTCGACCGGTCGCCCCTCGGCACCGATCACCATCGCCCCGAGCAACGCCCACGACGCGTGGTCGCAGCCGGAGGAGAACTGCCACTTCCCCGACAGCTCGAATCCGCCCTCAACCGGTTCGAGCCGCCCGATCGGGGCGTACGCGGAGCACACCAGCGCGTCGGGGTCCGCGCCCCACACGTCCTTCTGCGCGGCATCGGGAAACAACGCGAGATGCCACGGATGCACCCCGAGCACGGAGGCCACCCACCCGGTCGACCCACAGGCACCGGACAACTCGCGGATCACCTCGTAGAACAGTCCCGGATCGCACTCCGCGCCGCCGTACCGCCGCGGCTGGAGCATTCGGAACACACCGGACTCCGTGAGCCGCCCGACGACGTCGGCAGGGAGACGACGCGACTCGTCCACCCACTCGGCCCGGGCAGCGATGTCCGGCAGGAGTTCGCGTACCGCAGCGAGTACCTCGTTGGCCACTTCCGACAACACCTCCCACACCTCGCCGCACCCGGCACGGACCACGGTGTCCCGGCCTGTCGGAGCGACTGCGCCGACACTAGGTCGCCGCCCGGCCGCGCGGTCCCACCGTCTCGCTGACCGGGAGAAACCGCGTCGGCTCCGGTCCCGCCCAGCGGGACGCCCGGTACCGACCCCACACCCCTCCCCTAGCGTCCGGACCGACCGGCGTCGTGGGGACGGCGCACCTGTACGGAGAGGACGGACACCAGTGACCAGAGCGGAAACCGACACGATCCGCGAGATCGAAACCGGCAGCGCACCTGCTCGTTTCGCTCGTGGCTGGCATTGCCTCGGCCTGTCCGAGGACTTCCGGGACGGGCAGCCGCACTCCCTCCAGGCATTCGGCACGAAGCTCGTCGTGTTCGCCGACTCGGCGGGCGAGCTGGCCGTCCTCGACGCCTACTGCCGACACATGGGAGGAGACCTGAGCAGAGGCTCGGTCAAAGGTGACTCCGTCGCCTGTCCCTTCCACGACTGGCGATGGGGGGCGAACGGCCGGTGTACCGCGATTCCCTACGCACGCCGTGTCCCCCCACTCGCCCGCACCCGCGCCTGGCACACTCTCGACCAGGACGGAATGCTCTTCGTGTGGAACGACCCGGAGGGCAACCCTCCTCCCGCGGACGTGACGATTCCCAGGATCGAAGGCGCACTGAGCGACGAGTGGACGGACTGGGTCTGGTATCGGACGACCGTCGGCACCAACTGCCGCGAAGTGGTCGACAACGTCGTCGACATGGCCCACTTCTTCTACGTGCACTACTCGTTCCCGACCTACTTCAAGAACGTCTTCGAAGGCCACGTCGCCAGCCAGTTCATGCGGGGCGAGGCCCGCGAGGACATGCGCCCCCACGCCACCGGACAGCCGAGGATGCTCGGGAGCAGTTCCGACGCAACCTACTTCGGACCCTCGTTCATGGTCGACGACCTGACCTACCGCTACGAGGGTTACGACGTCGAGTCCATCCTGATCAACTGTCACTACCCGGTCAGCGCGACCGAGTTCGTGCTCCAGTACGGGATCATCGTCAAGAAGTCGCCGCAACTGGACTCCGACACCGCCGCCGCGACCGCCGCGGGCTTCGGCACCTTCATCGCCAAGGGATTCGAGCAGGACATCGAGATCTGGAAGAACAAGACCCGCATCGAGAACCCGCTGCTGTGCGAGGAGGACGGCCCCGTCTACCAGCTGCGGCGGTGGTACGAGCAGTTCTACGTCGACGTCGCCGACGTCACCCCGGAGATGACCGATCGGTTCGAGTTCGAACTGGACACCACCCGGCCGGTGGAGTCGTGGAAGAAGGAGATGCAGGCGAACCTCGCGCGCAAGAAGGCCGAAGCCGATGCAGCCGCTGCAGTGCACTGAGTGCGGAGCGCTGGTCGGCGTCGAGAAGTTCAGCTGGGAGCACACGTCGGTGCAGTGGAACGCTGCTGCCCGCGCACGATGCCAGGTCCTCGGCGCCGGAGATCCGGGCCGGGACGGCCGCCCCGGTGCGCCCCGGCGTGCCTGCCCCGCCCTGTCCGACAGCGTCACCGCCGCAGCGGAATCCGGTGCCGTACCCGTCCACGACGATCGGCCGGTTCCCACGCCGATCGTCGTCCCCTGAGCGAACGGAATCACTCCATGATCGACCCACAGATCTACGGCCCCTGGGCCGTCGTCGCCGGCGGCTCGGAAGGCGTCGGCGCGGCCTTCACCGACGAGCTGGCACGTGCCGGAATCCATCTGGTGCTCGTCGCCAGGAAATCGGGCCCGCTCGAGGACACCGCGGCGAAGGCCCGAGCCCACGGAGTACAGGTACGCACCCTCGCCCTGGACCTGCTCGATCCGGACGCACTCGCACGGATCCGGACGCTCACCGACGACGTCGAGGTCGGACTTCTCATCTTCAATGCCGGGGCGAACAGCTACGGGCACGAGTTCGTCACCGGCGACATGGACCGCTTCCGCGACGTCCTCGAACTCAACGTGGTCAAGCAGCTCGAGCTCTCGCACCACTTCGGCGCTCTCATGCGGACGCGCGGGCGCGGGGGCATCGTGCTGCTCGGTTCGTTGTCCGGCTACATGGGCGCGGAGGATCAGAGCATCTACTCCGGCGCCAAGGCGTTCAGCCGGATCTTCGCCGAGAGCCTGTGGCTCGAACTGGATCCGTACGGCGTGCACGTCGTCGAACTGGTCCTCGGTGTGACCAGGACTCCGGCGATGGTGCGCGCCGGCCTGAACTTCGACATCCCCGGTATGAACGTCGCGGAACCGGAGGACGTCGCCCGTGAGGGCCTCGAGCATCTCGCGGACGGACCCGTGTGGGTGGCGGGCGGCAACTACGACGCCGCACAGAAGCGCAACGCCTTTCCCCGCGCGCCCATGGTGCGCGCGGCGGCGCGGTCGATGCGCGCCCTCCTCGGCAGACGCTGACACCCCCCTCCCCCTCGGGTGAAAGGACCCTTCGACCGATCTGATCGGTCGAAGGGTCCTTTCACCCATCCGGGAGGCCGACGTCAGGGGGACGGCGGGGCGAAGGCCGCCAGCGGCTCCGAATCGGACCAGTCGTGGCCCCAATAGCTGTCCGCGGTGATTTCCTCTGCCGTGTAGAAGGTCTCGTCGACGAGCATCCCCTCGGTGCCGAACTCGAGATCCCAGCCGCCCGGCGCGCGGACGTAGAACGAGACCATCTTGTCGTTGGTGTGCCGTCCGAGAGTCGACGAGATCGAGAAGCCCAGCTTCCCCAGCCGATCGAGGGCCTGGCCGACCGCGTCGAGCGAATCCACCTCCGTCATCAGGTGCACCATCCCCGGTGCCTCCGTCGGCGGCGCGGGACACAGGGCGAGCGAGTGGTGCCGCTGGTTGACGCCCATGAACCGGACGCGGCGCGCGGGCCCGGGAGCATCGGGATCACCGATCCGGATCGAACCGCGGGGGAGGAAGCCGAGCACCTCGGTGTAGAACCGGTAGGCCTCCTCGAACTGCGGGGTCGGCAACACGACGTGTCCGAGACCCTGCGCGCCGGTGACGAAGCGGCCCCCGAACGGTGTCACGACCGGGCTGTGGTCGAGCACCGGGCCGAAGAACACCTCGACGCGGGTGCCGGACGGGTCGTCGAACGCGATCACCTGCTCCGCGTCGCGATAGCGTGCCTCCTCCTCGGACAGCACGTCCACCGACACTCCGGCCTTCTCCACCGACTCCTGCACCCGCGCCAGTGCGAACTGATCCCGCACCTCCCAGCCCACCGCGAGCGCCTTGTCCGTGTCCCCCGGCAGGACCGCCAGACGGGCGCGGCGCTCGTCGACACGGGCGTACAGGCCGTCCGGCTCCGGGCCCGAGCCGACGGCCATGCCCAGCCCGTCGACGAGCAGCTCGCGCCAGCGAGCCACGTCTCGCGTACGGATTCGGAGATAGCCGAGTCCTCGAATGTCCGTCATGGTCGACGGTCCTCCTCTCGGATCCATCGGTCCGCTCAGATCATCGAGCGGTGCACGCCCTGCGGCTCACCGCCCAGCTGTGTCAGCGCGGACGCGTGGAAGATGGAGCCGGGCACGTGGATCGCGTGCTGCAGGCCGGCGTGCGCATCCCGCCAGAACCGCTGCAACGGCGTGCTCAGCTGCAGGGCACCGCCCCCGGAACGCGCGAAGATCTCGTCGACGGCGCGCACGGCGCGCCACGCCGCGGCGGTCTGGGTGCGACGGCCGACGGCACGCTGTTCGAAGGTGACCTCCTGCCCCTTCTCCGTCATGTCCCAGAATCGGTCCACGGTCTCGAGGATCGCGGCCCGCGACGCGGCGATCTCGGCGGCAGCCTCGCCGATCGCGAACAACACGTACGGATCGTCCTTGATGGGCGTGCCGTACACGGTGACCCGCTCGCGCTGGGCCGCGATGTTCGCCGCGAGAGCGCCCTCGGCACAACCGATCAGAGAGGACGTGATACCCAGCGGGAAGATGCAGGAGAACGGGAAGTTGTACAGGGTCTCGGTCCGGCCGGCTTCCTTGGGGGCGCGGCCGTCCATCACCTTGTCCGCCGAGAGCGTGCGGTGCGTCGGAATGAACGCGTCCTTCACGATCAGGTCCTTGCTCCCGGTTCCGCGCAGACCGACGACGTTCCAGCTCTCCTGGTCGATGTCGTAGTCGGAGCGCGGCAGCAGGACGTGCATCGCCTGCGGCGGCATCAGCGGCTTGCCGTCGTCGCCACCGAGCGCGGCACCGATCATGATCCACCCGCAGTGGTCGGTTCCGGACGAGAACGACCACCGGCCGTTGAGGATGTAGCCGCCGTCGACGGGGCGCGCGACGCCCATCGGCGCATAGGGCGAGGCCATCCACATCTCGGGATCCTCGCCCCAGACGTCCTGCTGTGCCTGCGGATCGAAGAAGGCGAGCTCCCACGGGTGGACGCCGACGATGCCGCTGACCCATCCGGTCGCGCCGTCGAGTGAGGCGATCCGCATGACCGTTTCGGCGAACTCTCGCGGGTGTGCCTCCTGTCCGCCGAACTCCTTCGGCTGGAACATGCGGATGACACCGGAATCACGCAGCCGCTTGGCAGACGTGTCCGACAGGCGCATCAACCGGTCGCCCTCGGTGCCCTCCGCACGGAGCTCGTCCGCATACTGTTCGATCCTGTCCAGAACCTTGCCCATGGTCTTCTCGCTCCTGTGGTGAATCGGGTACCCGGCGGATTCGCCTAGGCAGACTGTGCGGCGGCCGGGACCCCACCGGCCAGACCGATGGCGATCTCGATGAGCTGGTCCTCCTGCCCACCGACGAGTTTCCGGCGGCCGGCCTCGCGGAGGATCTCGGCACCGGACACTCCGTAGCGGCGTGCATGACCGTCGGCGTGCTTGAGGAAACTCGAGTAGACGCCGGCGTAGCCCATCATCAGTGACATCCGGTCGAGCAGGCACTCGCCGTCCATCACCGGTCGAACCACGTCCTCGGCGGCGTCGACGATCTTCAGAGTGTCCACTCCCGTTCGGATTCCCAGCTTTTCGGCGACGGCGACGAATGCCTCGACCGGGGTGTTGCCGGCGCCCGCACCGAAACGACGGGTGGAGCCGTCGATCTGGAGCGCGCCGGCCTGCACGGCGATGACCGAGTTGGCCACGCCCAGGCCGAGATTCTCGTGACCGTGGAACCCCACCTGGGCGTCGTCTCCGAGTTCGGCGACGAGCGCCGACACCCGGTCGCCCACGGCGTTCATGATCAGGGCTCCGGCCGAGTCGACGATGTAGACGCACTGGCAGCCGGCGTCCGCCATGATCCGCGCCTGTCGCGCGAGTACCTCGGGCGGCTGGCTGTGCGACATCATCAGGAATCCGACTGTGTCGAGGCCGAGTTCGCGAGCCAGACCGAAATGCTGCACCGAGATGTCGGCCTCGGTGCAGTGGGTCGCGATCCGGCAGATGCTCGCGCCGTTGTCGGCGGCCTCCCGGATGTCGGACTGGACGCCGAGCCCGGGCAACATCAGAAAGGCGATCTTCGCCTGCTTCGCCGCGGCGACGGCCGCGGAGATCAGTTCCTGTTCGGGGGTGTGGCTGAATCCGTAATTGAACGACGAGCCGCCGAGCCCGTCGCCGTGTGTCACCTCGATCACGGGCACACCCGCGGCGTCGAGCGCGGTGACGATGGCGGTGACGTCGTCGACGGTGAACTGGTGGCGCTTGGCGTGCGACCCGTCACGGAGTGAGGAATCGGTGATCCGGATGTCGAGTTCGGCGCTGAAAGGCATGGTATGTCCTAGGGAGAGATATGGAGTCGGAACTCAGACGGAGGACGTCGCGTCGGCGGTCCTGGCAGCGAGGATCTGCTCGGCGAAGCTCTCGCCCACCCTGGTGGCCGCGGCCGTCATGATGTCGAGGTTGCCCGAATACGGCGGCAGGAAATCCCCTGCACCCTCGACCTCGAGGAAGATCGCGACCCGGGCGAGCCCACCGCTGATCGGGGTCGGAACGTCGTACTGCGGTTCCGCACGCAGCCGGTATCCGGGGACGTATTGCCGAACGGTGTCGGCGACCTCGTGGACCGAGGCGGTGATCGCTGCCCGGTCCGCATCGGCGGGAATCGAGCAGAACACGGTGTCCTTCATCAGCATCGGCGGCTCGGCCGGGTTGAGGATGATGATCGCCTTGCCGCGGCGAGCGCCGCCGATCGTCTCGATTCCCCGGCTCGTGGTGATGGTGAACTCGTCGATGTTGGCCCGGGTTCCCGGCCCCGCGGACGGCGAGGCGACACTGGCCACGATCTCCGCGTAGGCCACCTCCACCACCCGCGACACGGCGTACACCATCGGAATGGTGGCCTGTCCGCCACAGGTGATGAGGTTGACGTTCGCCGCATCGAGGTGTTCACCCATGTTGACGGCGGGGACCACGGCGGGCCCGAGAGCCGCGGGCGTGAGGTCGATCGCCTGGATGCCCAACTCGCGGTACCTCGGCGCGTTCGCGCGATGGACGTAGGCGGACGTCGCCTCGAACACCAGATCCGGCAACTCGCCCTGCGAGAGGAGCCAGTCCACACCCTCGGCGCTGGCGATCATTCCCTGGTCTGCGGCCCGCTTCAGACCCTCACTGGCCGGATCGACGCCGATCATCCAACGCGGCTCGACGATGTCCGAACGCAACAGCTTGTACATCAGGTCGGTACCGATGTTCCCGGACCCGACGATGGCGGCGGTGGCTTTGCTCACTGGAAGTTCCTCACTTGAATTCAACTGTCACGGAGCCGATGTCACTGAAATCGGCGCGGAACACGTCTCCGGGCCTGGCGTCGATCGCGCGCGTGCACGAACCGGGAAGGATCACGTGCCCGGCCTCGAGCCGGACCCCGAAACTCGCGACCTTGCGGGCGAGCCACGCGACCGCCCGCGTCGGATCGCCGAGCACCGCCGACGCGTCACCGCGCGCGATCTCCTCGTCGCCGCCGCTCGTCTGCTTCCACAGCACCGCCGACACCGCTCCGATGTCCACCTTCGAGGGCTCGACACGCCCTCGGCCGAGGGTGATCCCCGCCGACGAGGCGTTGTCCGCGATGGTGTCGGCGAGGCCGATCCGCCAGTCCTCGATCCGGCTGTCGATCAGTTCGATCGACGGCACGATGTACTCGGTGGCGTCGAGGACGTCTCGCTCGGTGCAGCCCTCACCCGGCAGAGTCGCGCCGAGAACGTACCCGATCTCGACCTCGATCCGCGGCAGACAGAATCGGGAGGTGTCGATCGGCGTCCCCTCGGGGTAGACCATCGTGTCCAGCAGATGGCCGTAGTCCGGCTCGTCGACTCCCATCATCTTCTGCATGACCTCGGAGGAGAGCCCGACCTTGTGGCCGTAGACCCGCTCGCCTGCCTCGAGTCGACGACGAATGTTGATCAGCTGGATCTCGTAGGCATCGACGACGTCGATGCCGGGGAAGGTCTCACCGAGCGGGGCGACGGCCACACGGCTGCGCTCGGCCTCCCGCAGCAGCCGGGCGGCTTCCGCCCTGTGTGCATCGGTGAGACTGCCGGTGCCGGAGTGACCGTCAGCGCTCATCGAATTCCTTCCGCAGCAGGAACGCGAGCACGGCGGATTCGAATGCCGTCTTCTGCTCGATCATCGCCCAGTGCCCGCAGTTGGGGAACACGTGCAGTTCGGCTCCGGGGATCAGACGCATCGGGATGATCGCCATGTCCATCGGGCTGACCCGGTCGTCGCGGCCCCAGGTGAGCAGGGTCGGCGCCGTCACCTTGTGCAACTGCGCCCAGTACGGAACGGCATCCGCAGCGGTGGCGGCCTGCGCCGCGGCGGCCATCGCGGCCTTGCTGTACATCCGCCGCGCGCTGTCGAGGGTCTCCGGATCGGTGGCCTGCTGCCAGCGCTCCTCGATGAGTTCCTCGGTCACCATCGCCGGATCGAACACCATCGAGTGCAGCCATTCGATCAGCCGTTCCCGGGTGGGGTTCTCGGTGAACTCCATGAGGAGTTTGATGCCCTCACCCGGGCCGGGGCTGAACAGATTTCGGCCGATGCCGCCGATCGTGACGAGCTTGTTCACCCGCGCGGGGTGGTTGATCGCCAAGTTGGTGGCGACGATTCCACCCATCGAGTTGCCGATCACCGCCACGTCGTCGAGTCCGAGCCCGTCGAGAAACCGGACCACCGCGTCCTGAGCCGTGAGCATCGGGTGTCCGCCGAAGTCGTCGCTCACGCCGAAGCCGGGGAACTCCAGGATCAACGTCCGGAAGTGCTCCGCGAAGAAGCCGAGATTTCCACGGAAGTTCCGCCATCCGGTGACCCCGGGTCCGGATCCGTGCAGCAGCAGGAGCGGCGGACCGTCACCGGCCTCGTGGTACCGGAGCACTCCGAGATCGGTGTGCAACTCCTCGAGTGTGCCGTCGTGGCTCGTGTCGATCGTCATGTCGATCACGTTGCCAGCGGCGCCCGTACCTGCACATACGCGCTCCCACCCAGCGAGACGTCGTGTTCGACGTGCCGGCCCTCAGAGCCATTGACCGGCCGGCACCGACAGGAGACGGTCGAGCGCCTGTGGCGACCAGGAACTTTCGGGAACCTGCGCCTGACGCCGGCCGCGGCGGGGAGCGCCGAGCTCGGGATAGAGCGTGCGGGACACCTCGCGGGCGGCATCGACGACCAGTGGGGCGACCCGTTCGAGTGCCGCGGTGCGCGCGTCCCCGCACAGCGAGATCCCGGCGACCGGGCCGTCGTGCCCGCGAACCGCAGCCCCGACGCACGCGACGCCCCGCATCGCCTCGCCACGTTCGAAGGCGAGGCCCCGCCTGCGCCGGATCCGATTGAGTTCCTGATGCAACGTGGTGAGGTCGCCGATCGTTCGGTCGGTGGTTCTGGTCAGGCGTGGCCCGTACAGCGCATCGACTCGTTCCGGATCCACCCACGCGAGCATCGCCTTGCCTGCCGCGGTGGAGTAGGCGGGCACCCGGCCGCCCACCCGAGAGGTGAGGGTCGCGGCGAGCCGGCCACCGAGCTTGTCCAGATAGACCCCTTCGCCGCCGTCGAGCACGCTCAGGTGCACCACCATGCCGGTCTGCATGTGCAGCTCGTGCAGCAGAGGTGCCGCCGCGGCACGGATCTGTCCCTGACCGTTGTCGCCGCCGCCCATTCCCAGGGCGCGCCTGCCGAGGCAGTATCCGAACGACGCATGGTCCACCCATCCGACACGGACGAGCTGGTCCAGGATGCGGTGCACCGTCGAGCGCGGCAGCCCCGAACGGCATGCGACCTCCTCGAGAGTGAGACGCGATGCCCGCCCCTCGAACGCGTCGAGGATCAACGTCATCCGCTCCACCATCGATGCCGGTACGGCCTGCTTGGCCGAGGTTGCGGGGATATCCACGTCGACGACGGTCATCGGTACCTCCATGTGCGCTGGTCACAGCCCCGGATTCGGTCAAAATTGAAATGAATTCTTAAATTAGCAGACTCGCGACCCGGTTGTGAAGTGGACTACATTCCTGCCCCGACGCGTGCTGCGCCACAGAAGGCCCTGTTCCGGTCACCGGGACGAGCCCCCGAACGGGCACGGGTGTGACGGCTAGAACTGGACAGAGCGGCGAACCGGCCACAGCGTCGGCAGAGGAGGCACATGCGCATCGGAATCGCCTCACCCGTGGTGATCGCGCCTCCCGGCGCACCGCGCTGGGAGCAGCACGCCGGGATCGCCGAACTCGAACGGGTGGCCGCGACCGCGGACGAACTGGGGTTCCACCACCTCACCTGCAGCGAGCACGTCGCGGTGCCGACCGACATCGCGTCCGAGCGTGGCGGGACCTATTGGGACCCCCTGTCGACGCTCTCCTATCTGGCGGCCCGCACGCGAACGATCCGGCTGGCCACCCTCGTCCTCGTCCTCGGATACCACCACCCCCTCGAGCTGGCGAAGCGCTACGGAACACTCGACCGGCTCTCCGCCGGCCGGGTGGTCCTGGGCCTCGGCGTCGGCTCACTGCGTGCCGAATTCGAGATTCTCGGTGCACCGTTCGAGGATCGGGGCACCCGCGCGGACGACGCGATCGCCGCACTTCGCGCGGCACTGTCGTGTCCGGACCCGCGCTACCACGGCAGGTTCCACGACTTCGCGGACGTCGTCGTGCGCCCGCACGCCGTCCAACCACGGGTACCGCTGTGGATCGGTGGAAGGACCCGTCGATCACTGCGCCGGGCCATCGCGCTGGGTGACGGGTGGGTGCCGTTCGGGCTCGACCTGCCCGCGCTCGGACACCTGCTCGGCACCCACGATCTGCCGGACGGATTCACCGTGGTCCTGCCCGCCACCGTCGACCCCGTCGCCGATCGCGACCGGGCCCGGCGCGCACTCGTCGCCCGCCGCGACGTCGGCTGCTCGATCGTCAATGTCTCGATCCTCGCCCGGGACTGCGCGCACTACTGCGATCAACTCGCCGCGCTGCGCGAGATCGGCGACGACCTCGGCGTCGAATTCGATCCCGCCCCACATTCCGTATCACCGACCGGAGGAAAGACGCCATGACCACCACCGACACCGACACCGACACCCTCGTCCGCCGGCTCGCCGATCGCGTCGGCGTCCTCGAGGACAAGCTCGCCATCCTCGAATTGATGACCGCGTACGGGCCCGCCGTCGACAGCGGGTCCGCCGAGGCGGTGGCCCGGCTGTGGACCGAGGACGGCATCTACGACGTGGACACCGGTGTGATGAACGGGCACGCGGAAATCCTCGCCATGGTGCGTTCGGATGCGCACCGGGGATGGATCGACGGAGGCTGTGGCCACGTCCTCGAGCCAGGTCACATCCGGGTCGACGGGGACCGGGCCGTGGCGACCTGCAAGTCGCAGTTGATCGTTCGCGACGACGACGGCGACGGCTTCCGCGTACTGCGCGTAACGGCGAACCGCTGGGAACTGGCGAAGGCGGACGGCGAATGGAAGGTGACTCGCCGCACCGGTCGCGTACTCGACGGACGACCGGAGGCACGGGCCCTGCTCGCGGCCGGCGTCTCCTGACCGGGCCCGTCCAGCAGCGGCGGATGCGGAGGCGAGGGTGAGACGCCGATGACGCTCGACATCTCCCGCCGCTACGCGGCGGCCACCGCGGGGCGCCCGGACCGTCCCGGCCTGGTGGTCGCGGTCCTCGGGTTCTGTGGCGTGGTGGTGGCGCTCATGCAGACGCTCATCGTGCCCCTGGTCCCGATCCTCCCCCAGATCCTGGGAACGTCCGCGGCGAACGCCTCCTGGGCGGTGACCGCGACGCTGCTCGCCGGTGCCGTCGTCACTCCGATCGCCGGGCGCCTGGGCGACATGTACGGCAAGCGGCTGATTCTCGTCGCCAGCCTCGTCTCACTCACCGCCGGATCCCTGGTGTGCGCGGTGTCCTCCACGCTCGCGCCGGTCGTCGCCGGTCGCGTCCTGCAGGGCGCGGCGATGGGCGCGATCGCGCTGGGGATCTCGATCATGCGGGACGAACTGCCTCCCGACAGGGTCGGTTCGGCGATCGCGATCATGAGCGCGACGATGGGTATCGGCGGCGCGGTCGGCATTCCGGTGGCCGCGACGATCGCCGAGAAGGCGGACTGGCACGCGCTGTTCTGGGCGTCGGCGGGCCTCGGCGTCACCGCCCTCGTGGCGGTGCTCCTGGTCGTGCCCGAGTCGCCGGTCACCACTCCGGCCCGGTTCGACCATCTGGGCGCGCTCGGCATGGCGGTGGGGCTCCTGGCGCTACTCCTGCCGATCACCAAGGGCGGCGACTGGGGATGGACCAGCCCGGCGACGATCGGCTCGCTCGCCGGATCCGTGGTCGTCTTCGGGGTCTGGGGCAGATACCAACTGCGTCGTTCGGCACCGCTGGTCGACCTCCGGGTCTCGGCGCGACCCCAGGTGTTGTTCACGAACCTCGCCTCGATCTCGGTGGGGTTCGCCATGTTCGGAATGTCCCTCGTCCCCACCCAGATCCTCATGGCACCGGCGGAGGGCGGGCACGGACCCGGGCTGTCGATGATCGGTGCGGGCCTGGTTCTGGCCCCCTCCGGTCTCGTCATGTTCGCCTTCTCCCCGATCTCGGCGGCGATCAGCGCCCGGTACGGAGCCCGCACCACCCTCGCTGTGGGAGCGGCGGTGCTCGGTTCGGGCTACCTCGTCCTGCTCGCGATGCGGACGCACGTCTGGCAGATCCTCCTGGCCACCATGATCATCGGCGCCGGGATCGGGCTCGCGTTCGCCGCGATGCCGGCCCTGGTGATGGGAGCAGTGCCGGTGAGCGAGACCGCGGCGGCGAACGGCCTCAATTCGCTCATGCGTGCAGTGGGGACCTCGTCGTCGGCAGCCGTGATCGGCGTCGTGCTCGCACATCTCACCGTCGATCTCGGCGATCGCACCATTCCGTCGTCGACGGGCTTCACCGTGGCGATCTCGCTCACGATCGCCGCGGCCGCCGTGACGATGCTGTTCACCCTGTTCATTCCCCGGCATCCGCCTCGCCCGGATCGCACCCCGACCTCGTCCGGTGAGTGAGACGTCGGCAGTCCGACTCGCACCAGCCGGGTATCACTGAAATCAATATCAGAAACCGGCAATCGGTAATCAGTGATCGGCATCCGGTAACGGACGGGAACGGGAGACACGACATGACGCAGACCTCCAGCCTCGAGGGACGGACCGCGGTGGTCACCGGCGGCGGCGCCGGTCTGGGGCGGGCCGAGGCGTTGGCCCTCGCATCGGCGGGCGCAGCGGTGGTGGTGAACGACATGGGCGACGCCGCGCATGCGGTGGCCGAGGAGATCACCGCCTCGGGCGGCCAGGCCGTCGCCGTCACCGGGGACGTCTCGGAGTGGTCGCTCGGTGCGCGCCTGGTCGACGAGGCGGTCCGCCGGTACGGCTCGTTCGACATCCTGGTCAACAACGCGGGAATCCTGCGGGACAAGATGATCTTCAACCTGTCCGAATCGGATTGGGACGACGTGATCCGGGTGCACCTCAAGGGCCATGCGGCCACGTCCCGCGCCGCTGCGGTGCACTGGCGCGCCGCGAGCAAGGAGGCCGCGGGCCCCGTGTACGGACGCGTGATCAACACCTCGTCCGAAGCGTTCCTGTTCGGATCCGCCGGACAACCGAACTACTCGGCGGCCAAGGCAGGCATCACCGCCCTCACTCTCTCCACGGCCCAGGGCCTGTCCCGATACGGTGTGCGCGCCAACGCCATCTGCCCGCGTGCCCGCACCGCGATGACCGAATCCACGTTCGGGGACGGAGGCGAATACGACGGTCTCGACCCACTGGCGCCCGAGCGCGTGGCGACGCTGGTGCAGTACCTGGCTTCTCCCGCATCGGACGAGATCACCGGACAGGTGTTCGTGGTCTACGGCAAGATGGTCGCGTTGATGCAGGCCCCCCAGGTCGAGAATCGGTTCGATGCAGCAGGTTCCGAGTTCACCGTCGAGGAGCTCGCCGCCGATCTCGGCGCGTACTTCACCGGCCGCGGCCCGTACGAGACGTACGCGGCGTACGGGGTCGCCGCGCTCGAGAAGCCGGCCCTGGCCGTCGACGCCTGACCGTGAGCACACACGCGATGAGGCTGCAGGACAAGGTCGCGATCGTCACCGGCGGCGCAGGCGGGATCGGGCGTGCGATCGCACGCGCATTCGTCGCCGAGGGCGCACGCGTGCTGATCGTCGACATCGACGACACCCGCGGCCGGGAGCTGGCGGACGAACTGGGTGACAGCGTCCGATTCCTCTCGGCGGATCTGACAGCAACCCACTCCGCCGACGCCATTCGCGATGCCGCCGTGGCGGCATTCGGTCGGATCGACATCCTGGTCAACAACGCCCACGCCTCCACACAGGCACCCCTGGTCGAGCACACCCAGGAGATGTTCGACCTGTCGTTCGGCACCGGTTTCTATCCCACGGTCCATCTCATGCAGGCCTGCTACGAGCAGTTGAAGGCAACGGGCGGGTCGGTGGTCAACTTCGCCTCCGGCTCCGGGCTGACCGGCATGCCGACCCAGTCCTCCTATGCGGCAGCCAAGGAAGCGATCCGTGGGGTCAGCCGGGTCGCGGCCAACGAGTGGGCCCCGGACGGGATCCGGGTCAACGTCCTGTGCCCGTTCGCCGCCACCGAGGGTGTGGTCGCCTGGCGAGAGCGTTTCCCCGAGGCGGCAGCGGCCAGCACCGCCAAGGTCCCGCTCGGCCGGATCGGCGACCCGGAGACCGACATCGCCCCCGTCGTCGTGTTCCTCGCCGGCGACGACTCGAGGTACATGACCGGCCAGACCCTGATGGCAGACGGCGGCTCCATCACGCTGCGGTGACATCCACCGCACGAGACGGGCCGACGCCACTCCTTCGGGCCGCCCAGACCTCCGACCTCTTCCGATCCACGAGAGCCCACAGATGACACGACAGGATTCACCTCTTTTCCGCCCCTTGACGATTCGATCGGTCCGGCTGTCGAACCGCATCGTCATGTCCCCGATGACCCGGTCGCACTCCCCTGGCGGCGTGCCCGGCCGGGACGTGGCCGCGTACTACCGACGCCGCGCCGAGGGCGGGACCGGCCTGATCGTCACCGAGGGAGTCGCGATCGATCACCCGTCGGCCGTCGACAATCCGCGGGTGCCGCGGATATACGGCGACGACGCGGTCGAAGGATGGGCTCACGTCGTCGACGAGGTGCACCGTGCGGGCGGGCGGATCGTGCCGCAACTGTGGCACGTCGGGCCCCTGTGGGGCGCGATGAGCCCGGTCGATCCTGCGATCCGGCCGATGCGGCCCTCCGGCGTGTGGGGTGAGCCCGGCGCCACGTCGTACCCGGACGAGTACGTCTCCCGCGCTCTCGAACCGACCGCTCCCATGACCGAGGACGACATCGCCGAGGTCGTCGACGCCTATGCCGAGGCGGCCCGAGTCGCTGCCGAGATCGGCTTCGACGGAGTCGCCGTCCACGGCGGACACGGTTATCTCCTCGACTCGTTCCTGTGGTCGGGCACCAACCGGCGCGACGACCGATGGGGTGGCGACCTGGAGAGGCGCAGCAGATTTCCCGCCGCCGTCGTCGCCGCGATCCGCTCCGCGATCGGGACCGAACCTCCGGTGTTCTATCGCTTCTCGCAGCACAAGCAGCAGAACTACACCGCCCGGATCGCCGATACGCCGGAGGAACTCGGCGTCCTGCTGGGCGCCCTCGTCGATGCCGGGGTCGACGTGCTCGACGCCAGCATCCGCCGTTTCGACGTCCCGGCGTTCGAGGGCAGCGAACTCGGCCTCGCCGGGTGGGCGAAGAAGACGACCGGCGCGCTGACCGGGGCCGTCGGAAGTGTCGGCATCGGAAAGTCGCTGCGAGAGAGCAGGCTCGACGGGTCCGCACCGACGCTGGACAACATCGCCGAACTCGAACGGCGGATGTCCGCGGGCGAGTTCGACCTCGTCTCCATCGGAAGGCTGCATCTGGCCGATCCGGCCCTGGCCACCCGGCTGCTCCGGGGCGATCCGCTCCCCCGGTTCGACCGAGCCGTGCACGAGGGCCGGCTGACCTGACAGACCGGCCTACACCACCGACCGGCACCTGCTGCGTCGCTATGGTGTTCCCATGTCTTCTTTCACCGCATGGCTGGCCCGCGACGACGACGGCACTGTCGAGTTCGCACCCCGAACGCTCCAGGACACGGATCTGCCGGAGGGTGCGGTCACCGTTCGGGTCGAGTACTCGAGCGTGAACTTCAAGGACGCCCTCGCGGTCACCCCGCGCGGCGGGGTGGTGCGCGAGTACCCGATCGTCCCGGGAATCGACCTCGCGGGCGAGGTCGTTGGCTCGGAGGATCCGTCCGTCGCCGTCGGAGACAAGGTGCTGGCACACGGCTACGAGATCGGTACCGGCCGACACGGTGGCTACGCGGAACTCGCCCGGGTTCCTGCCGAGTGGGTGGTGCCACTCACGGGGCTCGAGACCCGCGAGGCCGCAGCGATCGGAACCGCCGGGTTCACCGCGGCGATGAGCATACAGGCGCTGCAGGAGCGGGGACTGACGCCCGAGTCCGGCCCGGTCCTGGTGACGGGCGCGAGCGGCGGCGTCGGCAGCGTCGCCGTCGATCTGCTGGCCGCGGCGGGATTCGAGGTGGTGGCATCGACGGGGAAGGAGGCAGCCCACGATCTGCTCACGGCGATCGGAGCCACCTCGGTGATCGGACGGCTGCCGGAGGACCCGGAGGCGAAGATCAGGCCGCTCGGCAAGGCCGAATGGGCGGGCGTCGTCGACTGCGTGGGCGGCAAGACCCTCGCCTACGCGCTGAGCACCACCCGGTACGGCGGCGCCGTCGCGGCGAGCGGGCTCACCGGTGGCGCCGCGCTGTCCACCACCGTCATGCCGTTCATCCTGCGTGGAGTGGCTCTGCTCGGTATCGACTCCGTGCAGCTGCCGATCGCCGCGCGACGCAGTCTGTGGCAGCGGCTCGGGTCCGATCTCCGCCCGCGCCACCTGGACCGGGTGACCACCGAGGTACCCGTCCGCGATGTCACGGCCGTGCTCGACGAGATCCGTGAGGGCCGGCACACCGGCCGTGCGGTCGTCCGCGTCGCCGGCGGATTCTGAGCAGTTCACCGAATCCGTTGCCGCCGACGTCGGCGCAGCGGTTCACTGGGGTGATGACGGATGTTCCCGGCATCGACCCTTCCATCCCACCGAGCGGTACCGGGTGCGTGGAGTGTCTGGCCAGGCACGGCTGGTGGCTGCACCTGCGCCGATGTGCTCAGTGCGGGCACATCGGATGCTGCGACAACTCGCCCGGACGGCACGGCACCGCGCACCACGACTCCACCGGACACCCGATCATCACCAGCTTCGAGCCGGGTGAGAACTGGTTCTACAACTATCGGGACGGACAGTTCTACGAGGGCCCGCACCTCGCCCCGCCGGAATCCCGTCCGGCCGATCAACCGGTGCCCGGCCCGGCAGGCAACGTTCCTGCGGACTGGCAGCGGTTGCTGAGCTGATCGGGGATGCCATGGCACTGAGACTCGGGTACAAACTGCTCGCGGAGGCGTACGGGCCGAAGGAGATCGTCGCCCAGGCGGTCGCCGCCGAGGCCGCCGGTTTCGATTTCGTCGAGGTCAGCGACCACTACCATCCCTGGCTCTACTCACACGGACACTCCGGGTTCGTCTGGTCGATGCTCGCTGCGATCGCCGTCCGCACCGAACAGCTCGAGCTCGCCACCGGCGTCACCTGCCCGACGACGCGGATCCATCCCGCGATCGTCGCCCAGGCGGCGGCCACCACCGCGATTCTCGCGGACGGTCGGTTCACCCTGGGCGTCGGTTCCGGCGAGCGGCTCAACGAGCACGTCGTCGGGGGCGGCTGGCCGTCGGCGGACATCCGACACGAACAGCTCACCGAGGCCCTCGAGATCATTCGCCGGCTGTGGTCCGGCGGCTACCACTCGTATCGCGGACGGCACCTGGCCCTCGACGACGCGCGGGTCTTCGACCTCCCGGAGACTCCCCCGCAGATCGTCGTCGCGGCGGGTGGGGCGCGGGCCGCGACCCTCGCCGCCGACCACGGCGACGGCCTGTTCGCGACCGAGCCCCGCTCCGAACTGGTCGAGGCGTACCGGCAGTCGGGCGGTTCCGGGCCCCGGTACGGCGAGGTGCCGCTGGCCTGGGCGCCGGACGAGGACACCGCCGTCGCCTCGGCGCACGAGAAGTTCCGCTTCGGCGTGCTCGGCTGGAAGGTGCAGGCAGAGCTGCCGAACCCGATCAACTTCGAGGCCGCGGCCTCATGGGTGCGTCCCGAGGACATGCGCGAGGCCTTCGCCTGCGGACCCGACGTCGACCGTCACGTCGAGGTCGCCCGCGGCTTCGTCGACGCGGGGTTCGACCATCTCGCGCTCATCAACGCCGGCCCGGACGTGGACGGGTTCTTCACTTTCTTCACCGAGGAACTCCGCCCCCGGCTCACCGAGTTGGACGTGTGACGGATCTCCAAGCAGGCCGGACCGATTCACCGGACCTGTCGCCGCACCGTCGGTAGGGTCGGTGATACGGCTTGTCTACCTCAGGAGCGAACCGATGCTGCACAACGACGTACCCGGCACCGACGACATCACGGCCCTCGCCACCACCGTGGGCCCCACGTGCATCTCGATCTACACCCCCACCGAGCGCGCGACGTCCAACGCGTCGGAGAAGAACCACACGGGCTTCGCCAACCAGGTGCGTGAAGCCCTCGAGCACGTGAGCGACAAGCACGAGCGCGCCGCGTTCGAGGAGCAGTTCGCCGGCCTGCTCGAGGACGAGGAGTACTGGCGCTACCAGTCGCGCACCCTCGCCGTCTTCGCGACCACCGAACGGCTGCGCACGTTCCGGCTGCCGAACCGTCTGCTCGAGCGCACTTCGGTGGGTGATCGCTTCTTCGTCAAACCACTGCTGCGTGCCGTGACCTTCCCGCAATCCGCGTTCGTCCTCGCTCTCGCCGAGGGGTCGGTACGCGTGGTGGAGGTCTCCGCCGAGCCACCGGCGCAGGAGGTGAAGATCACCGGGCTGCCCACCAGCACAGCAAGTTTCGCGGACGATTCGCCCCAGTCCTACCGAGCCCGGCTCGGCGGAGTGCAGGATGTCGGCAAGAAGACGCGGGTCGCAGAGTACGCCCGCGCGATCGACCATCAGCTGAGGTCCCTCCTCGGTGCCCGCGGCGTCCCGCTGATCCTGGCATCGGCCGAGCCGACGTCGTCGATCTATCGATCGGTCAACAGCTACACCGGGCTGCTCGACGAGGGCATCGACGGCAATCCGGAGCACACCTCGGACGACGAACTGGCCTCGCGGTCACGGGAGGTGCTCGACAACTTCTACAAGCTGCAGGTCGCCGACCTCGCCGAGCAGTTCGATTCCCGGACCTCCGAGGGCCGTACCCAGACCGACCTGTCGGACCTCGCCAAGTCCGCGACCTTCGGTGCGATCGACACGCTGTTCGTCGACATCGACGCGGTCGTCCCGGGATCGATCGACCCGGACGACGGCACCGTGAGCTTCGGTGACGAAGGCGGCGACGTCTACGGCGTCGTCGACGAGATCGCCCGGCGCACACTGCTGTCGAGCGGACGCGTCCTCGCCCTACGCGCCGAGGAGGTGCCGGGCGGCGGTGCCGCCGCCGCGATCCTGCGGTACGCGCCCACCGGCGGATAAGAATCGAATCGATCCCGGCCTCAGGCACTGCCCGGGGCCGGGATCGCCGCTATATTGGGGTTCGTGTCGTCCGAACGTTCGCTTCTGGCCCGAGCCGCCGACCGCGTCAACGTGGTTGCGGTGGCGCTGCGCTCCGCCCCGCTGGTCGGGAGCCTGATCCGGCGGAACGTCACCGTCGACCTCGACGACACGCCCCGCTCCGGGCACGCCGTCGCCCACCGTGGCGATCGTGGTACCACCGTGAAGGTCTGGCTGGACAGGCCTTGATATCGCTCGTCTGAGGCGTCGATGTCGCCGCATCAGGCGAATCCGCGCACGCTGCAGCCACTTGCGTGGGATGCTCCCTGCGCGGATCGTCCGCGGGGTGCGCGGATTCAGTGCGGCGTGAGGAAGAGGTGACAGCCTTCGCTGGGCCACTGCACGAACTCGTAGCCGGCCAGTTCCGTCTGCACGGTGTCCGCGACCCAGACCACGGCCTCGTCGTAGCCGGCGTCCAGCATCAGACCGTCGCGACGCATGAAGCCGCCGAGACCTCGGACCCCGTCCCATCCGATCGCCACGAGGTACTCGTCGTCGACGGCGAACTTCCATGCCAATCGGTCCAGATTCACGTCCCGCCCGGCCCGTAGGCACCGAAGGTCGCGGGCAACGGCATCGAGAGCATGCGCCCATGCCTGCGGCAGGTCGAACTCGGGATTGTCCGGTGCCCCGGCACCACCGAACATCGGCAGACGCCAGACCAGACTGTCCTCGCGTCGCGGATCCATGGCCACATGGCGACCGTTCTGTCGGATGGGGGCTTTCGGCAGGCACGGAGTTCGTGGCAGTAGTGCCCCCAGTCGGACTCGAACCGACACTGAATGGATTTTAAGTCCACTGCCTCTGCCAATTGGGCTATAGGGGCTGCCGAAACAACGTTAGACGATGGACAGCGCGATGCCGTCGAGGATGTCGTGCTCGCTGACGACGAGTTCGGTGATGCCGGCTCGCTGCTCGAACGCGTCGGCGAGCACTTCGGTGACGACGGCGCCGCCGCCGATGACATCGACCCGTCCCGGGTGCATGGGCCCGAACTCGGCACGGCGGGCACGGGGCATCGCGATCAGCTCGTCGCACACGGAACGCAACTGCGGCAACGATACTCGCGAAAGGTGCACCCTCTCCGGGTCGTACTCGGGAAGGTCCTGCGCGATGGCGGACAAGGTCGTCATCGTGCCGGCGACACCGACCCAGGTGCGCGCCCGCTCCACGGGCACGCGCGCGAATGCCTCCGCCAGCCGCTCTGCAGCGAAAGACCGTGCGGCCGAGACCTCGTCCCGGGTGGGAGGGTCGCCCGGCAGGCAACGTTCGGTGACGCGCACACAGCCGATGTCCGCAGAGAACGCCGCCGACACACCGGCGCTGTCCCCGAGCACCACCTCGGTGGAGCCGCCGCCCAGATCGACGACGACGAACGGCCCCTCCGCGGGATCGAGATCACCGACGGCACCGGCGAACGACAGGCGTGCCTCCTCGTCGCCGGAAATCACCTCGGCCTCGGCACCGGCGATCACGGCGCCCAGCACCTCGCGGGTCATCGAGAAGAAGTCCTCGCGGTTCGCGGCATCGCGGGTGGCCGACGTCGCCACCATCCGCACCGCGCTCGCACCGGTCGACGCAATCACCGCGGCGTACTCGGTGAGCGCGATCCGGGTCCGCTCGATCGCCTCGGGCGCGAGCGAGCCCGTCGCGTCCACGCCCTGCCCGAGCCGCACCACCCGCATCTCCCGGTGCACATCGTGCAGTGTGCCCGTGTCGTCGATGTCCGCGACGAGCAGGCGGATCGAGTTGGTCCCACAATCGACGGCGGCGACGCGAGTCACTGCTCGTCCTGTTCGTCGATGCCCGGCCAGTCCGCGGGAACCGCAGTGCCACGCAGCTTTCCACCGTCCGCCCGGGCCGCGAGAGCCACCGACTCGTCGCCGAGCGGGTTGACGCCGGGCCCCTTCGCCAACGAGTGAGCCATCAGCACGTGCAGGCACTTGACCCGCTCCGGCATGCCGCCACCCGTGAAGTCGGTACCCAACGACTCGATCGCGTCCCGCTCGGCCAGGTACGACTCGTGCGCCGCGCGGTACCCGCGGGCCAGATCCTCGTCGTGCTGCAGCCGTTCGGTCATCTCCCGCATGACGCCGGCCGACTCCTGCCGGCTCGCCTCGGCGGTGAGCCGCGGGTCGGTGAGGTAGTACAACGTCGGAAAGGGTGTCCCGTCCGGCAGTTTCGGCGCGGTCTTGACCACGGCGGGCCGCCCGTCCGGGGTGCGGTA
The DNA here is from genome assembly GCF_014217785.1 of Rhodococcus triatomae. Classification (NCBI taxonomy): domain Bacteria; kingdom Bacillati; phylum Actinomycetota; class Actinomycetes; order Mycobacteriales; family Nocardiaceae; genus Rhodococcus; species Rhodococcus triatomae. The sequence goes on from NZ_CP048814.1 coordinate 1,013,998, forward strand.
GGCGATCTCGAGGACACCGCGCGGCTCGCGGCCGAGCTGCTCGGCGACCGCGACGAGGTCTTCGGGGGTGGGCGTGGGTTGATCGGTCACCCGGTCGGTTCTCCTGGTTCTTCTTCCATCACCGGCATCCGCGGCGGCGGGGGTTCCTCGGTGTCGAGGGCGTCCGGCTCGGACACCGTCTTCCACAGGTCCGAATACCACGGCCCGGTGAGGGTGTCGTCGACACTCTCGTGCTTCTCCGGCTCCTGATAGTCGCCGGGAAGCTGCACCTGGAACGGAGTGTCCCCGGGCTTGACGAATCGGAGCCGTTTACGGGCCTGGGCCTCGATGTAGGCGGGGTCGGAGTACTGCTCCTCGAGGATCTGCAGTGCCGCGATGTCCTGCTCGAGCTGGACTCGCTCGGCGTCCAGACGGTCGGCCTCCGCACGCTGGGTGAGGTAGGTGCGCAGCGGCACCGCCAGGGTCAGCGCGAGCGCGAGCACCACCATCGCGAGGATCAAGGCCCTCCCCGTGGAGAGCCCGAAGATGGTGTGCTCGGCACGGTTGGACGTCTTCGGGGTGCGCGGACGGCCACCGGGACGGACGTTCTTGCTCTCCGACGCCGACGCGCCCGCGCGTGGCCCGGCGCCACCGCCACCGCGGCTGGGCCGCCGCGCGGACGGAGCCGAATCCGGTTTGCGCCGACCGCGCTCGCTGCGCGCGGAGCCGCGGCCGCCCGAGGAACCCCCGGACGACCGCGGCTTACGGCGCTCAGCCACTGACGAAGGCCCGTCAGCCCTCGAAGGTGAACCGCGGGAAGGCGACCTCGCCGGCGTACCGGGCGGCGTCTCCGAGGTTCTCCTCGATACGGAGCAGCTGGTTGTACTTGGCGACACGCTCGCTGCGGGCCGGGGCGCCGGTCTTGATCTGACCGCTGCCGACGGCAACCGCGAGGTCGGCGATGGTGGTGTCTTCGGTCTCGCCGGACCGGTGGCTCATCATCGTCTTGTAGCCGTTGCGGTGCGCGAGATCGACGGCGTCGAGCGTCTCGGTGAGCGTGCCGATCTGGTTGACCTTCACCAGCAGCGCGTTCGCGGCACCCTTGACGATGCCCTCTTCGAGGCGCTCGGGGTTGGTGACGAACAGGTCGTCGCCGACGAGCTGGATCTTGTCGCCGATCTTGTCGGTGAGCGCGATCCACCCGGCCCAGTCGTCCTCGCTGAGCGGGTCCTCGATGGACACCAGCGGGTACGCGGTGAGCAGTTCCTCGTAGAACACGGCCATCTCCTCGGCCGTGCGGTTCTTGCCCTCGAACGCGTAGCCGTCGGCCTCGCTGTAGAACTCGGTAGCCGCGACGTCGAGCGCCAGCGCGACGTCCTCGCCGAGCTTGAGTCCGGTGGCCGCGATGGCGGTGCTGATCAGATCCAGCGCCTCACGCGTGCCGTCGACGGACGGTGCGAACCCACCCTCGTCGCCGAGACCGGTGTTCAGGCCCTGCTTCTTCAGCACCGACTTCAGCGAGTGGTAGACCTCGGCGCCCCAGCGCAGCGACTCCTTGAACGAGGACGCACCGAGCGGAGCGACCATGAACTCCTGCACGTCGACGCCGCTGTCCGCGTGCGCACCGCCGTTGAGGATGTTCATCATCGGTACCGGCAGGATGTGGGCGTTGGGGCCACCGACGTAACGGAACAGCTCCAGCCCCGAGGACTCGGCAGCGGCGCGGGCAACCGCCAGCGACGCACCGAGCAGGGCGTTGGCCCCGAGTCGGGACTTGTCCGGGGTGCCGTCGGTGTCCAGCAGCGCCTGATCGACGGTGCGCTGTTCGGTGGCATCCAGGCCGATGATGGCCGGCGCGATCTCACCGAGGACGGCCTCGACAGCCTTCTCCACGCCCTTGCCGTTGTAGCGCTCGCCACCGTCACGCAGCTCGACGGCCTCGTGCTCGCCGGTGGATGCACCGGACGGGACGTCTGCACGCGCGAAACTGCCGTCGTCGAGCAGCACTTCCACTTCCACGGTGGGGTTACCGCGCGAGTCGAGGATCTCCCTGGCTCCGACCTGCTCAATGATGGCCACTAGCTGATTCTCCTTTGATGGGCTTCGCCGCTTGCACCGACCCGGTGCACATCGTTAACGCACCGACCACGGGGATCGTGCTGCCTGACAGCCTAACGGCAGGGGAAACTCCGCGGCGGTCGGCGCGCCCGCTATCGCGGCCACTCGGTCACGGACGCACTCCGACGGAGTAGGCCGCCGCCCGGTCCCGCACCAACCGCAGGTAGTCGCCGGACAGGTTGTAGGCCATGAGCGCGGTGTACCAGCCGTCGGGAGTGCGCAGGTCACCGCCGCGAGCACACAGATAGCGCGCCGCGCTGAGTGCGGCGTCGTCGATGTTGTCCGGGTCGGCGACACCGTCCCCGTTGGCGTCGACGCCCCACCGGACCCACGTCTCGGGGATGAACTGCATCGGGCCGATCGCCCGGTCGAACTCGGGGTCGCCGTCGAGTCGTCCGCCGTCGGTGTCGGGAATCTCCGCCACCCCCGGTCCCCCGTCGAGCGGAATGCCGCGGATCGGTGGCTCGACCTGCCCGGTCGGGCCGACGACGGCGCCCGCATGGGTGCCGTGACCGCTCTCCACACTGCCGATCCCCGCCAGCGTCGTCCACGCGATACCGCACTCGGGCCGGCTCTGCGCGAGCACCGCCGCCGCGTGGCCGTACGCCTCGAGTGCCGTCTGCCCGATTCCGGTCGCGTCGGACAGCCCGGCCGCCCAGCCGGCGAGCAGGTCCGCGGTCCGTCCCGGCCCGTTGACGTCGATGAACGGCAACGGAGCCCCCGGCGGCGGAGGTACATCCTCGGGGATCTCCGGGCGGGGCGTCGGGCTGCCGCACGCCGCCACCAGGCAGGCTGCCGCCGCGAGAACCACGAGCAGACGAGTAGGAGTCACTCCATCCATCATCCAGATGACCTGTGGATGCGCGCACGATCGAGCCATTCGAGCAGGTTGCATGGTGCGCGCATGGTCGGCAGCCTGCGCGGATTTCGGGTTATCCACAGCCTGCCGCCGGAGCGGTTCCATCCCATGCTCGGTCGGGGCAGGCTCGAAACGTGGATCATCTTCCCGAAGGCATCATCGGCCGTGGCGACGCGATCGCACGCGGATTCACCGACCGCGAACTGCGAGCCGCGCGGACCCACGGAGAACTGGTGTGCCTGCGCCGCGGCCACTACCTACGTGCCGCCGACCATCGAGAACTCGATGAGATCGGTCGCCATCGGGTCCTTGCCCGAGCCACGTGGGAGTCGTCCACCAACACGGTGGTGAGCCACGTTTCCGCCGCGGCATTTCACGGCGTGGACCTGTGGAACGTACCGCTCGACACTGTGCACCTCACCGTCGACCGACGAGGCGGTGGCCGCAGGCACCCCACTCGCCACGTCCACGCCACACCGATCCGTGAAAACGAGATCGTGCACATCGACGGCGTCGCCGTCACGTCGATCGAGCGGACCATCGTCGACCTCGCTCGCACCCTCCCGTTCGAGGAGGCCACCGTGATCGGCGACAGCGCGTTGCGCCTGGAACTCACCGACCGGTCCCGAATACAGGACACGCTGAAACATGCGCGCAGTCGGACGGGGGTGCACCGTGCGGCACGCACCCTCCAGTTCCTTGACGGACTCAGCGAGAGCGTGGGCGAATCCCGCAGCCGCGTCGCGCTCGACCGAATGGGGTATCCCGCTCCACGCTTGCAGGTCCCGATCGTGGGTACGGACAGCCACGTCGTTGCTCGTGTCGACTTCCTCTGGGAGGAAGAACACGTCATCGGCGAGTTCGACGGCATGGCGAAGTACTCGATGTCTCCCGGGATCAGCGAACAGGAAGCGTTCAGGCGCGAGAAGCTACGTGAAGACGAACTCCGCGCGCTGGGATTCATCGTCGCCCGCTGGACCTGGGGGCATCTCGCCACTCCCGACACCATCCGGACGCGCCTCGGATACGCCTTCGCCGCTGCGCGAGGATCCGCGTAGGTTGCGTCACCCTCGCGGGGGCTACAACGTGCGCGGATGCTCGCAGGGTTCGCGAAACCTACTCCCAGAACCGGCGCCAGTCGTCGCCGGTCAGCGGCGCGACGCCTTCGGCTCGAGCGCGGTCCTCGGCGGCCCGCAACCGCACGATGAACGTGTCGATGTCCGCACGCAGGGCGTTCTGCGCGGCCTCGACCTCGTCGGCGCCGGTGGCGAGGGCCTCCGGCACCAGATCCGACGGCAGCCCCGCCTCGAGTGCCCGTCCGATCACCTTCGACGCCAGCGAGATCGGCGGCTGGCTCATCGCGACGCCGTCGACGACGGACTGTCGAGCCTTCTCCGCCGCCTTGCGGATCTCCCACGCGCGTTCCTGCTCCGCGATGTCGATGGGGCCGACGACGTCGTCGGCGAGATGCGGACTGCGATGCACCAGCTTGGCCACGAGACCTGCGGCGACGTCGTCCACGTCGAATCCGCCGGAGGCGGAGGCGATGCGGGAGTGGAACAGTACCTGCAGCAGCAGGTCACCGAGCTCCTCGCGAAGATGTTCGCCGCTGCCGTCCTCGATGGCGTCGAGCACCTCGTAGGTTTCCTCCACCAGGTAGTGGGAGAGGCTGCGATGGGTCTGGGTGACCTCCCAGCCGCCGTAGCTCCACAGCCGGTCCATCACCTCGGCCGCTTCGATCAGGTTGTCTCCGGGTAGTTTCGGCGCCGCGATCACCCGGCCGTCGTACTCACTCGCCAGATCGGCAGACGCGGTGACGAGCACCTCCGAGTCCGGGTTCTCGGCCAGCAGTTCCCGCGTCTGCGCCGGCACGTCGGAGGCGAACCGCACTCCCCCGGCCAGCAACCCGACGGCCTCGAGCGGTACCGACGTCGGGCGCAGCGGGTCGAGGAGGACGACCGTCATCGCATCCCCATCGACACCGCACCCGCGGCTTTGCCGTCGAGGGCGAGAATCAGGTCGGCGATGTACTGCAGCAGTTCGACATCCCGCAACCGATCCGCCCCGATGCCACCCGACCCGCCCCGGGGCACCGGCAGCTGCACCATCCCGGTGGTGGCCCGGTACTGGGCGCTCGGGTAGATCCGCTTGAGCCGCAACTGCTTCGAATCGGGCAGTGGCATCGGCGAGATCTTGATCTGGGTGCCGACCACGGCGATCTCCTCGAGCCCGTACTCCCGGGCGAGCAGCCGCAGCTTCGCGACCGACACCAGACGCGCGACCTCCTCCGGCAGCGGACCGTACCGGTCGACCAGCTCGTCCACGACGGCACCGATCGACTCGTCGTCCGACGCGGCGGCGAGCTTGCGGTATCCCTCGAGCCGGAGCCGGTCGCTGGTGACGTAGTCCGGCGGGATGTGCGCGTCGACGGGCAGGTCGATACGGACCTCCTTCGGGGCCTCCTCGGTGGTGATCGGCCTACCGTCGGCGGCGGCCCGGTACGCCTCGACGGCCTCGCCGACCAGCCGGACGTACAGGTCGAAACCGACGCCCGCGACATGGCCGGACTGCTCGGCGCCCAGCACGTTTCCGGCGCCCCGGATCTCGAGGTCCTTCATCGCCACCGCCATGCCGGCGCCGAGGTCGGAGTTCTGCGAGATGGTGGCCAACCGGTCGTACGCGGTCTCGGTGAGCGGCTTCTCCGGCGGGTACAGGAAGTAGGCGTACCCGCGTTCCCGGCTGCGGCCGACGCGTCCGCGCAGCTGGTGCAGCTGTGACAGGCCCAGTGCGTCGGCGCGTTCGACGATCAGGGTGTTGGCGTTGGAGATGTCGAGGCCGGTCTCGACGATGGTGGTGCACACCAGCACGTCGAACTCGCGTTCCCAGAACCCCTGCACCGTCTTCTCGAGCCGGTCCTCGTTCATCTGCCCGTGCGCGACGACCACCCGCGCCTCCGGGACCAGGTCACGAATCCTCTTGGCAGCCTTGTCGATCGAGCTGACCCGGTTGTGAACGTAGAACACCTGGCCGTCGCGTAGCAACTCGCGCCGGATCGCGGCAGCCACCTGCTTGTCCGCGTAGGAACCCACGTAGGTGAGGATCGGGTGCCGCTCCTCCGGCGGGGTGAGGATCGTCGACATCTCCCGGATGCCCGCCATGCTCATCTCCAGCGTGCGCGGGATCGGCGTCGCCGACATGGTGAGGACGTCGACGTGCGTGCGCAGGGCCTTGATGTGTTCCTTGTGCTCGACACCGAAGCGCTGCTCCTCGTCGACGATGACCAGCCCGAGGTCCTTCCAGCGCACGCCCGTCTGCAGCAACCGGTGGGTACCGACGACGATGTCGATCTCGCCGTCGGCCATGCCCTCGATGATCTGCCGCGAATCGGCGGGGTCGGTGAACCGGGAGAGGCCCCCGACGGTGACCGGGAAGCTCGCCATCCGCTCGGTGAACGTCTGCAGATGTTGTTGCGCCAGCAGCGTCGTCGGCACCAGGACGGCAACCTGCTTGCCGTCCTGCACCGCCTTGAACGCCGCCCGCACGGCGATCTCGGTCTTGCCGTATCCGACGTCACCGATGACGACGCGGTCCATCGGAACCGGCTTCTCCATGTCGCCCTTGACCTCGGAGATGACCGTCAGCTGGTCCTGCGTCTCCTGGAACGGGAACGCGTCCTCCATCTCCTTCTGCCACGGGGTGTCCGAGCCGAACGCATGACCGGGAGCGGCCTGGCGGGCGGCGTACAGCTGCACCAGCTCACCGGCGATCTCCCGAACCGCCTTGCGGGCCTTGCGTTTCGTGTTGGCCCAATCCGAGCCCCCGAGCTTGCTCAATGCCGGCAACTCGCCACCGACGTAGCGGGAGAGCTGATCGAGGGACTCCATCGGCACGAACAACCGGTCACCCGGATGACCACGCTTGCTCGGGGCGTACTCGATCACGAGGTACTCGCGCCTGGCGCCGCCCACGGTGCGCTCGACCATCTCCACGAACCGGCCGATGCCGTGCTGGTCGTGCACCACCATGTCCCCCGCGGTGAGGGCCAGCGGATCCACCTGGTTGCGCCGCTTGGCGGGCAGCCGCCTGCCGTCGCCGGCCTGGGCGACGCGGTTGCCGGTCAGGTCCGCCTCGGCGACGACGACGAGCCCCGGCACCGAGGCGTCGCCGGGAAGCACCAGTCCCTCGTGCAACGAGCCGCACAGGACGGCGACCTGCCCACGCGGTGGCTGCGTACCCGGCTCGACCCTGGCCGCGGGCACCTCGGCGTCCTGCAGGCGTTCGAGAGCACGCTGCGCGGTACCGGCACCGGCGACGACGACAGCCGCACGGCCACCCGTGCTCACGTGCGCGCGCAGGCTCACGAACAACTCGGACAGGAGCTCGTCCGACCCGCGTACCTGTGGTGCCGCCGTGACGGGCAGCTCCATCTCCTCGCCGCTGCCCGATGCCAGTGGGCTGACGGTCCACCAGGGCCGCCCCGAGGCCTCGGCACTGTCCCGGACCTGCCGCAGCGAGCGGTAGGCGGAGGCCGCCAGATCGATGCCGTCGCCACCCAGTGCGGCCGCGTCGATGGGTGCGTCCGCACCGATCGAGGCCGCGGTCCAGGAGGCCTCCAGGAACTCCTGGCCGGTACGCATCAGGTCCGCCGCCCGGGTGCGCACCTTCTCCGGGTCGCACACCAACACGTGGGTCTGCGCGGGCAGCACGTCGGTGAGCAGCTGCAACTCCCCCGAGCGCAGGATCGGCAGTAGCGCCTCCATGCCCTCGACCGGGATACCGCCGGCCATCTTGTCGAGCATCTCCACCAGGGCGGCGTCGGCCGGATTGTCCTTCGCCAGCTGCGCGGCCCGGTCCCGGACGTCCTCGGTGAGCATCAGCTCCCGGCACGGTGTCGCGAGGACCGTCTCAACCTCGATTTCGGGGATCGACCGCTGGTCGGCGACGGAGAACGACCGGATCTCGGTGATCTCGTCGCCCCAGAACTCCACCCGCACCGGATGGTCCGCCGTCGGCGGGAAGACGTCGAGGATGCCGCCGCGTACCGCGAACTCGCCGCGTTTGCCCACCATGTCGGCACGGGTGTACGCCATCTCGACGAGGCGCGTGATCAGGCGCTCGAAATCGTGCTCGACACCGGCGCGCAACACCACCGGTTCGATCTCGCCCAGACCCGGCGCCATCGGCTGCACGAGGGAACGGACCGTGGTGACGATCACCTGCAGCGGCGGCCCGTAGAGCCGGTCGTCCGGCCGGGCGATACGACGGAGCACCTCCAGCCGTCGGCCCACGGTGTCCGCGCTGGGCGAGAGCCGCTCGTGCGGGAGCGTCTCCCAGGACGGGAACTGGGCGACTCCGTCGCCGATCATCTCCCGCAGTTCGATCGCGAGGTCGTCGGCCTCACGGCCGGTCGCGGTCACCACCAGCAGCTGCGTCCGCTCGGCGACGGCGGACGCGACGAACGGCCGCACCGCGGCGGGCGCGACGATGTCGAGCGAGGCCTGCCCGACCGCGTCGCGGACCCGGGTCAGGGCCGGGTCGGCGAGGGCCGCCGCCGCAAGACCTGCGAGCGGTGTTCCCGGTGACGACGTGGACGTGGCGGACGAGGACACGACTGACTCCTCAGATACGGCAGTACGGATGACGGCGGTACGGACTACGGCGGTGACGGACGGCGACCGGGGACGGTGGCGCGGGACTCGCCCACAACCGGACACAGCCTAGTCGCCACCACCGTCAACCCCACCACCGTCGCCACCGGATTCAGTCGTCACCGAGTTCCGGGTTCGCCTCGAGGTTGGTCAGCCCGTTCCAGCAGAGATTGACGAGGTGGGCGGCCACGACCTCCTTCGACGGAGTGCGCTCGTCGAGCCACCAGGTGGCGGTCGTGGACACCATCCCGACCAGGGCCTGGGCGTACATGGTGGCGAGACCGGGGTCGAATCCGCGCTTGGAGAAATCCGCGGCGAGCAGGTGCGCGACCTGGCTGATGGCCTCGTTGAGCAGGCTCGAATACGTGCCGTCCGGCGCGGCCACCGGGGAATCCCGGACCAGGATCCGGAACCCGTCGGTGTGCTCCTCGACGTAGGAGAGCAGCGCCAGCGCCACCCGCTCGACCCGCACGCGGGACCGATTCTTGGTCAGCGCGTTGGTGACCATCTCGAGCAGCCGGGACATCTCCCGATCGACGACGACCGCGTAGAGCCCTTCCTTGCCGCCGAAGTGCTCGTAGACGACGGGCTTGGACACGCTCGCACGCTGCGCGATCTCCTCGATCGACGCCGCCTCGTAGCCGCGCTCGGCGAACAGGGTCCGGGCGATCTGGATCAACTGCTCGCGACGCTGGGTACCCGTCATCCGCGTGCGCGCGGGCCGGGTCTGCACCGCGGGCCGGGCCAACTGCTCCTCCGGTGACACCACCGTGACTGCCGCTCCTTCCGCGACGCTGCGAGCGGACCTGCCGGGTCCGCGAGTTTCCGCAGGTCGCCACCAGCCTATCGGGCGGACGCGCCGGATTCCGCGAAGCGGTTCGACGGGCGGCGGGTCGGCGTGCGAGTATTTCTCTCGCGCAACCGGGCGTGAGGGCCCGAGAGCGTGGCAATCCGCCGTAGTGTAATGGCAGCACCTCTGATTTTGGTTCAGATAGTTCAGGTTCGAGTCCTGGCGGCGGAGCTGAGAGCAGCACCTCGAGATCGACGCAAAGGGAGCTTCATGCCAGTGCAGACCGCCGTGGTCGTCCTCGCCGCCGGAGCCGGGACACGAATGCGGTCGAAGACCCCCAAAGTGCTGCATCCGCTCGGCGGACGCACGATGCTCGCGCACGCCCTGCACGCCGCAGCCTCGCTGGACCCGGCACACCTGATCGCCGTCGTCGGTCACGACCGTGCCCGGGTCGGTGCCGCCGTCGAAGAGGTCGCCGGTGCGCTGGGGCGCTCCGTCGACGTCGCGGTCCAGGAGGAACAGAACGGCACCGGCCACGCCGTGGGCTGCGGGCTCGAAGCGCTTCCCGCCGACTTCACCGGCACCGTCCTCGTCACCGCCGCAGACGTCCCGCTGCTCGACGGCGACACGCTCACCGCGCTGATCGACGAGCACACCGCCGAGCCGGCCGCCGCCGTCACCGTGCTCACCTCGACCGCCCCGGACCCGACCGGCTACGGACGCATCCTGCGGACCACCGACGGTGAGGTCAACGCGATCGTCGAGGAAGCCGACGCCACCGACTCGCAGCGGTCGATCACCGAGGTCAACTCGGGCGTCTACGCCTTCGACGCGGTGACGCTGCGCGCCGCGTTGTCCGAACTCAGCGCCGACAACGCGCAGGGCGAGCTCTACCTCACCGACGTCATCGCGATCGCCCGTCGGGCGGGGCGCCGGGTCCGCGCCCGGCACATCGAGGACGCGGTGCTGGTCGCCGGGGCGAACGACCGGGTTCAGCTCGCCACCCTCGCCGGCGAGCTGAACCGCCGGATCCTGGAGAAGTGGATGCGTGCGGGTGTGACCGTCGTCGACCCGTCCAGTACCTGGATCGACGTCGACGTCACCCTCGGCCAGGACGTCACCCTGCATCCCGGCACGCAACTGCACGGGCGCACCGTGATCGGCGAGGACGCCCGGATCGGGCCGGACACCACGCTCACCGACGTCGTCGTCGGCCACGGCGCGTCGGTGGTGCGGACCCAGGGCAGCGAGTCGTCGATCGGCGCGGAGGCCTCGGTCGGCCCCTTCTCCTATCTGCGCCCGGGCACGGTGCTGGGGGCGCACGGCAAGATCGGCACCTATGTGGAGACCAAGAACGCGGAGATCGGTGCGCACTCGAAGGTGCCGCATCTCACGTACGTGGGTGACGCCACCATCGGCGACCACAGCAACATCGGCGCCTCGAGCGTCTTCGTCAACTACGACGGCGTGAACAAGTCACGCACCGTTGTGGGTTCACACGTCCGGACCGGCTCCGACACCATGTTCGTGGCCCCGGTCCGGGTCGGTGACGGCGCATACACCGGCGCCGGCACCGTGTTGCGTTTCGACGTCCCCCCGGGGGCGCTCGCCGTCTCCGGCGGCAAGCAGCGCAATATTGAAGGATGGGTGCAGCGAAACCGTCCGGGCACACCGGCGGCTGAGGCAGCATCGAATGCACGAGCATCCGGCCCGGATGCAGATCCCCATGAAGAACAAAAGGATGGCAACCAGCAGTGACCGCGAACTGGATCGACAACCAGAAGAACCTCATGCTCTTCGCAGGTCGCGCCCATCCGGAGCTGGCTGAGCAGGTGGCGAAGGAACTCGACGTGCGGATCACCCCGCAGACCGCGCGGGACTTCGCGAACGGCGAGACCTTCGTCCGTTTCGAGGAGTCGGTGCGCGGCTGCGACGCCTTCGTGCTGCAGAGCCACCCCGCCCCGCTCAACGAGTGGGTGATGGAACAGCTCATCATGATCGACGCGCTCAAGCGCGGATCCGCCAAGCGCATCACGGCGATCCTCCCGTTCTACCCGTACGCCCGTCAGGACAAGAAGCACCGTGGCCGCGAGCCCATCTCGGCCCGGCTCATCGCGGACCTGCTCAAGACGGCGGGCGCGGACCGGATCATCACGGTCGACCTGCACACCGACCAGATCCAGGGCTTCTTCGACGGCCCGGTCGACCACATGCACGCGCAGGGCCAGCTCGCCGAGTACATCCGCGAGCACTACGGCACCGAGAATATCGCCGTCGTCTCCCCCGACTCGGGTCGCGTCCGCGTCGCCGAGAAGTGGGCGGACACCCTCGGTGGCGCCCCGCTGGCGTTCATCCACAAGACCCGCGACCCGCTGGTGCCCAACCAGGTCAAGTCCAACCGCGTCGTCGGCGATGTCGAGGGCCGAACCTGCATCCTCATCGACGACATGATCGACACCGGCGGCACCATCGCCGGCGCCGTGAAGATCCTGAAGGAGGCCGGGGCCGGCGACGTCATCATCGCGGCAACCCACGGCGTCCTCTCGGATCCGGCCCGCGACCGCCTCGCCGAGTGCGGTGCCCGCGAGGTCATCGTCACCAACACGCTGCCGATCGACGACTCGAAGCAGTTCCCGACGCTGACGGTGCTCTCGATCGCGCCGCTGCTCGCACGCACCATCAAGGAAGTGTTCGAGAACGGTTCCGTCACCTCGCTGTTCAACGGCAACGCCTGAGCCGATGCGGGACGGGGCGCGACGCTGCGCGCTCCGTCCCGCATCTGCTTCGATGGACCCATGAGCGCGTTCACGGGCATCCCGGTCGCCGCACTCGACTTCTACGAGGACCTCGAGGCGGACAACAGCAAGAGCTTCTGGGCGGCGCACCGGTCCGTCTACGACGACGCGGTACGGGCTCCGATGACGGCACTGCTCGCGGAGTTGGAGCCGGAGTTCGGCGACGGCAAGCTGTTCCGCCCCCACCGCGACGTGCGCTTCGCCAAGGACAAGTCTCCCTACAAGACCCACCAGGGTCTGTTCGTGGAATCGTATTCGGGCGCCGGGTACTACGCGCAGATCGATGCCGCCGGGCTACTCGTTGCCGGCGGCTTCTACGCGTCGACCCCTGCGCAACTCGCGCGGTATCGAGCCGCGGTGGACGACGAGCGGCGCGGACGGCAGCTCGCCCGCATCGTCGGCAGGGTGCGCTCGACGGGCTTCGAGATCGGCGGCGACCGACTGAAGACGCGGCCCCGCGGGGTGGCCGACGACCATCCCCGGCTGGATCTGCTCCGCCATCGATCGCTCACCGCGAGCATCCGCCACGTCTCCCCGGACTGGCTCGCGACGCCCGAGGCCGCGACGCAGATCCGTCGGTCGTGGCGCGCGATGCGCCCCCTCGTGGAGTGGCTCACCACTGCGGTGGACTCCACTGAATGAGACCTACCGGTACGTCAAACGCCGTGTAGCACAAGACTTTGCACCGTACATCCCCCGATGCCGATGATCTGCGTCACGTGGTTGCGGAAGAAATTACCCCGGTGTGAGGCGCCGAATTCGCGTCCCTTACTGTGGCTGCTCGTGATCGACGCGCACACGCTTCCCGGTTCCACTGACATCGATACCATCCGCAACATCCGCCGTTGGACTCCCGGAGCCTGTGTGTGGTGCGGGAACGACGACTCCGTGGAGATGTACCGGAACGAACCGCGCTGCGCGACCTGCCGGACTCACGAGGAAGTCATCGACGAGGCCCGCAAGTTCCTCGGGATGTACGGCCTTCGCCCCCTCGGCGGCACCCTGCAGTCCGAGGACGACGAGGAGTACGAGCACCGCCTCGGCGCCCGCGATGCGCGCCGGGCGCTCAACGAGATTCGGCTCACGGAGCTCCCCGACCCCGCCGCCGTGCGCAAGGCTCTGCGGCCGCGTGCCGCCGGTGTCGTCGAACACCGCGACAGCGGAGTCTCCGCGGGCGCAGGCGTCGCAGCCCCCACGCCGCCGCCCGCTGCCGCGACGAGCCGCCCGAAGGCTGCGCGCCCCTCGACCCCCGCTCCGTCGCCGGTCCGCACCGACGCCGTCGACGTCGCCGCTCTCGAGGCGCGGGTAACCGGCCTGCTCGATCAGATGGGTGCCATCGACGCCCAGATCGCCCTCGTCGGCGACGCTTCCGGACTGGCGGCCAAGGCCCGCCTGAAGAATCTCGAGAACCAGAAGGCCACGATTCTGCGCACGCTCGCCGCGCTCGAGAAGGCCCGGATCGCCGCCTCCCGCTGACGGCGATCCGGCCCCCTCAGATCACACGGTCTCGCGTGCGCTCCTCCGCACGCCTCTCCCAGAACGTCGCGTTTCGGATGCCGAGCGCGACAGGGTCGAACTGCGGGTCCAGGCCCGCTCGCTTCTGCCGCTCGTAGTCACGCAGAGCCAGAAGCGCGGGCTTCTGCAGAATGAAGATCGCAATGATGTTCAGCCACGCCATCACACCGACTCCGATGTCACCGAGTGTCCACGCGACACCGGCCGTCGACACCGCCCCGTAGGCGACCGCGACAAGGAAGAACAGCTGCAGGAACCGGGTGGCGACCGGAAGGACGCCGGGCCGACTCACGTCGCGCAGCAGGTAGTTGATGTTGGTCTCCGCCATGTAGTAGTAGGCGACCACGGTGGTGAAGGCGAAGAACGTGAGCGAGATCGCGATGAAGCTGGCGCCCGCTCCCGACCAGAGTGTGTCGAATGCCGCCTGCGCGAACGCCGGGCCGGCTTCGACCTGTGCGCCGGCGAACCCGTCGTGAAGGACTTCGCCGTCGCTGCCACCCCCGCCCCACACCTTGTACATGCCGGTCGAGAGGATGAGGAACGCGGTGGCGGAGCACACGAAGAGGGTGTCGATGTAGACGGAGAACGCCTGGACCAGACCCTGTTTGGCAGGATGCGACACCTCGGCGGCCGCCGCCGCGTGCGGGCCGGTGCCCTGCCCGGCCTCGTTGCTGTAGATCCCGCGTTTGACACCCCATTCGATCGCCAGGCCCACGACCGCACCGAAGCCTGCATCCAGGCCCCAGGCACTGGACAGGATCAACCGCAGGACGTCCGGGATCGCGGAGGCGTTGACCAGGACCACGACGAGCGCGAGCCCGATGTAGACGACCGCCATGAACGGGACGACGACGCCCGCGAACGCCGCGATCCGCTTGACCCCGCCGACCACGATGAAGGACAGCGCGATCACGACCGCGATGGCGACACTCCACTCGGGAAGCCCCCACGCGGTGTTCATCGACGCGGCGATGCCGTTGGCCTGGATGCCGGGCAGCAGCACCCCGGTCGCCACGACCGTGACGGCGGCGAACAACAGCGCGTACCAGCGCTGGCCCATGCACTTCTCGATGTAGTAGGCCGGGCCTCCCCGATAGTGGCCCTGGTGGTCCTTCTCCTTGAACATCTGGCCGAGGGTGCTCTCCACGAACGACGTCGACGCCCCGAGGAACGCGACCATCCACATCCAGAAGACCGCGCCCGGGCCGCCGAAGGCGATCGCCGTGGCCACGCCCGCGATGTTGCCGGTGCCGACGCGTCCCGCCAGCGACATCGACAGCGCCTGGAACGACGAGACACCGGCGTCGGACTTTCCCGGATGGAACATCAGCCGCACCATGTCGCCGACGGCGCGGAGCTGGACGACGCGGGTGCGGATGGTGAAGTACAGGCCTGCCGCGAGACAGAGGTAGACGAGTGCGGGACTCCACACCCAGCTGTTGATCGTTTCGAGCACGTCGGTCACGGTGCGGGTTCCCCGTTTCTCGTTCTGGACATCCCTGGTGAGGAATGCCGCCGCGTGGTCGCGACCGGGAAACGATACGACCGTCTTGTTACCGCGAGGTATCCGGGTGCTCCGAGTGCGCGCCGGGGCCGGTTTCGCCGCAGGTTTTCGACGATTCGCCTACATTGAGGCGCGCGGCTCGGCGCTGTGGCGGGGCGTGACAGCGGACAACCAGAGGCTCGGAGGAACCGTCCATGTGCTCACCCCACCTCATGCACCACGTGTACGAGGCGTTCGGACGGCGGCGACTGAGCAGGCGATCGGTACTCGGAGCCGTCGGCGCCGCCGCGCTCGGCGCGACGATGCTGCCCGCGATGGCCACCCGTGCCGCGGCCGCACCGGGTGACGGCCGCTCGATCGTGGATCTCTCGCACGTCCTGTCCCCGAGCTTTCCGGTGTGGCCGGGAAGTCGCCCGTTCGAGATGCGCACACTCTCGTCGATCTCCGGCGGGACCGGCTCGCTCGGATCGATCGGCATCCCCACCGGGGTCTTCTACACGGCCGAACTGCGGCTCGAAGAGCACACGGGCACCCACGTCGATGCCCCCGCGCATGCCGATGCCGGCGGGGTCACCGTCGAGAGGATCCCGCCCGAGGACCTGGTGGCGCCGCTCGTCGTCGTCGACATAGCCGCGAAAGCCCACGCCGACAACGACGCGCTGCTCACGCGGCAGGACGTCCAGGAGTGGGAAGCCGCGCACGGGGAGATCCCGCGCCGGGCGCTGGTCGCGATGCACTCGGGCTGGCAGGCCCGGCTCGGACAGCCCGGCGCGTTCACCAATCAGGACCGGCTCGGGGTGCAGCACACACCGGGCTTCGACGCCGAAGCGGTGGAGTACCTGATTCGCGAGCGCGACATCGTGGCCCTCGGGTCGGACACGCTCAGCATCGATGCCGGCAACAGCACCGACTACGGAGCGCACCTCGCGGCGCTGGGTGCCGGGCGCTACGCCGTCGAGGTGCTCGCGAACCTCGACCGGCTCCCTCCCGTCGGCGCCTCCGTCGTCGTCGGTGCGCCGACCCATGCGGGCGGGTCCGGTGGGCCTGCCCGGGTGCTGGCGTTCGTGTAGTCGCCGACCCGGCCCCTGCTGGTATGGTGCGCGCCGGGGAGTTCGGCCGACGTGCAGCGGCCGTCAGCCGTACAGGGAGGGAGCACAACCATGAGCGGAAGCGACGCACCCGCGCCGGGGAGCTGGCAGGCATTTTCCGCCGCAGCCATCGGCAGCGGCCAACTCAGCCTCGACCCGGACAAGATGCGCGAGTGCATCAACTACTGCAACGACTACGTTGAAGACCTCCAACAGTTGCAGAACCGAGCAAGCCGCGAGCTGTACTACGAAACCCTCGGAATCGGTGAAGCAGACATCGAGACCTCGAGGCTGATCGTGCAGAAATTCCAGCACAAGGCCCGCGGGGGCGGCCAAATCGCCGACGAGAGCTCCGCCGTCGGCTACCTCCAAGCGCACATCGACTACGCGCTCGATCTTCGCGATTCGCTCCAGGCAGTACTCGACGCCTACCTCACCACCGATGCCCAGTCCGCCGACGGCTACCACTCGATCGGAACCAACCAGTGACCCACCCCCGCACCCTCGCCGCCGTCGGCGCACTCGGCCTCCTCACCGTCACGACACTCACCGCCTGCGGCAGCGACACCGACTCGCCCACCGCCACAACCACCAGCGCGGCACCGATCCCGATCACCTACCACCCCTGCGACGACCTCTCCTTCGACGCACTCGAAGAAGTGGGCTTCTCCGTGAGAAGCCCCGACCGCACCGACCGCCAGAACCCGATCTCCCACGAATGCACCTTCGCCCACCGCAACCCCGGCTACGGCGCCACCTTCGCCGCGATGGGCAAGACCTTCGACGACGTCGTCGCCGACGAACGCCTCGACGAACACACACGCATCCAGATCAACGGCCGCGACGTATCCATCGCCGACTTCACCGTCGGCTCCGACTGCCTCGCCACCATGGACATCGAACCCGGCGTCCTCCAACTCTCCGTCACCTACTCCCCCACCGCCAATCGCCCCGACGAATCCGTGACCACCATCGAACAGGCCTGCAGCGAAGCCGAACGCATCCTCACCGCACTCGCACCCCACCTCCCCGACCGGCTCTAGCCCGCACGAACACCGACGGCGCCCCGAAGCCGCGGACATACTGCACACCGCGCCCTCGAACCTTCGAGAGCACGGTGCACACAACGTCCGCGGATCGCGAACCTACGACCTCAGCGGCTACCACTCGATCGGAATCAACCAGTGACCCACTCGCGCTCCATCGCCGTCTTCGGCGCACTCGGCTTCCTCACCGCGGCCACAATCACATCCTGCAGCGGAGACGACGCGACACCTCCGACCGCCACCAGCGCGGCACCGATCCCGATCACCTACCACCCCTGCGACGACCTCTCCTTCGACGCACTCGCACAGGTCGGGTTCGACCTCGAGCACGACCGCACCGACCGACCGAACCCGATCTCACACGAGTGCACCTTCGCCCACATCCACCCCGGCTACGGTGCCACCTTCGCCGCGATGGGTAAGACCTTCGACGACGTCGTGGCCGACGAGCGCCTCGAAGAAAAGAAGCGCATCCAGATCAACGGACGTGACGTGTCCATCGCCGACTTCACCGTCGGCTCCAACTGCTTCGCCTCCATGGACATCGAACCCGGCGTCTTCCAGTTCTCCGTCACCTACTCCCCCACTGCCAATCGCCCCGACGAATCCGTGACCACCATCGAGCAGGCCTGCGGCGAAGCCGAACGCGTCCTCACCGCACTCGCGCCCCACCTCCCCGACCGACTCTGATCCACCGACGGCAGCCGCATGTCTCGGCAACCGCGCCGGGCGGGTCGTCACCCCTGAGGCACCACCCGCAGGACCTGGTCGGTGTCGCCGTTGTCGGTGGTGATCAACAGCGACCCGTCCGGTGCCGGGGTCACCGACCGGATGCGGCCGAACTCGTTCTTCAACCCGTCCGCCCGGGCCACGGTGGTCTGACCGTCCTCGGACAGGCGCAGGAACAGCAACTGCCTGCTCTTCTGGCCGCCGATCACCAGTGCACCGTCCCAGTCGCCCCACTGGTCTCCGGTGACGAACGTTCCGCTCGCGGTCGCCAGTGTCGGTGATCCACTGCTCCACACGGCACCGATCGCGCCGGGGACGCGGATCGGATCGGTCATCGGTACCGACTCGTCGTAGATCCCGGGAATCCGGTCCGGCCGGTACCCGTAGTTGCCGCCCGGAACCAGGAGATTGACCTCGTCGTCGACGTTGGTGCCCTGCTCGATTCCGTACAGCCGCCCGGTCCCCGGCTGCACCGCCAGCCCCTGCACGTTGCGGTGCCCGAGGGAGTACACGACACTCGCCGGGTCGGGGTTGCCCGCCGCGGGCGTTCCGTCGGGATTGACGTGTAACACCTTGCCGCCCAGGGACGCTGGGTCCTGCGGTGCCAGCGGCTGCGCCGCGTCACCGGTGCCGACGAACAGTGAACCGTCCTCGGACACGAGGATCCGGCAGCCGCCGTGACGACCGTTGCTCACCGGCATGCCCGACACCACCGTGTCGCCCTTGGTGAGCTGCGTCCACCCCGAGTCCACGGTCCAGGACACCACCCGTACGTCCGTCACGCCGCCACCCTGGAACCCCTGGCACGTGTAGAGAGTGCGCGACGACGAGAAGTCGCGGGCGAGGGCGATGCCCATCAGCCCGGTCTCCGACTGCGCGAACAGGTCGGTGAGGTCCGCGGCCACCGGGCCCGTGGAGCCGTCGGCCCGGCGCACCACGAAGCCACCCGATCGCTGGCCCGTGAGAATCGCCCCGTCCGGCGCCTGCACGACATCCCAGGGATGATCGAGCCCTTCGAGTACCGGCGTCGCCACCAGTGCGGGAAGTGGCTCGACGGGCGGCTGCTCACCACCGTCGAGGCTGCCGGTGCCCAGACTCCCGGTACCGAGGCTGCCGGTGTCGATCGGAATCGGTTCCGCACAGGCCTGGGCGGACGACAGTCCGAGCGCGGCCACCGCCGCAACGACGACGGACACGAGATGGGTTCGACGCACTTCACACACTCCTCGGAGATACGGGATTCGAGAACACGTACACGGTCAGTTCTTTCAGGTCGGCGGCACTCGGGTCAGCGACGGGCGGCGCAGATGAGGGCGAATCGATCCTCCTCGTCGGTCCAGGTCCGGTCGACGACGAATCCCGCACGATCGAGTTCGTCACGGATGCCGGGAACCGTGAACTTGGCGGAGATCTCGGTACGGATCTGTTCACCGGCCCCGAAACGGACCGTGAGCCCGAGGTCGGCCACCTCCACGGTCACCTCGCGCTCGGCTTCGAGCCGCATCTCGATCCACTCGTTCTCCGCATCCCACAGCGCCACGTGCCGGAAGTTCTCGACCGGGAAGTTCGCTCCCAGTCGGTTGTTCAGTACCCGGAGCACGTTGCGGTTGAACTCCGCGGTGACCCCCGCGGCGTCGTCGTAGGCGGGAACGAGGACCCCGGGGTCGGTGACCAGACCGACCCCCAGCAACAGGTGTTCGCCCGGATGGAGCACATCGGCGATACCGGCGAGGAACTCGGCCCGTTCGGCAGGCACGAGATTACCGAGTGTGCCGCCGAGAAAGACGATCATGCGTCGATCGCCGGCCGGAAGGTGGTGCAGGGAATCGGTGAAGTCGCTGACAACGCCGTGCACTTCCACGCCGGGGTACTCGGCACTGATCTGGGTCGCGGCGCCCTCGAGCGCGGTGATCGAGACGTCCTGGGGTACGTACGTGCGTACGGTGCCGGCCCGGGTCGCCGCGTCGAGAAGCAGCCTGGTCTTCTCCGACGATCCCGAGCCCAGCTCCACGATGACCGACGGCGTTGCCGTTTCGATGATCTCGTCCGAGAACTGTTGCAGCAATGCACGTTCGGTCCTGGTCGGGTAGTACTCGGGCAACCGGGTGATCTCCTCGAACAGTTCGCTGCCCCGCGCATCGTAGAACCACTTGGGGGCGAGCCATTTCGGGTCCGATGTCAGACCGACACGCACGTCCTCGCGAAGCGATTCCAGCAGCTGGTCCGGCCGGAGGTGGATCTCCAGCGTCGGCGTTCTCATGGGTCTCCCATCTCGAGCGGGGTGAGGATCAGATGACCGGGACGCGCACCGACCAGATGCCGGTCCGGTACCGGCTGCCACCCGTCGGAGTCGTCGAGGGGTTCGGAGGCGATCAGCGCCGACGTGTCGTCGACACGCGCGTACAGTGCGTGGTCCCAGGCGGTGGCCCAGAGTTCGTCCCCGCCGGACAGCAGCAGATTGAGCCGCGAGCCGGGCGCCTCCCGCGCCACGGTCGTCACCAACGCGGTCACCGCGGCTTCCGGCGTCTGGACGCCGAGTGCGTGCCGCAGCAGTTGCCAGAGCGTGGCGGAGTCGGTCGGTGATTCGAGCCGGAGCAGATCGGCAACCGGAAGCTCCGAGGCGAGCGGAGCCAGCGTGTCGGGCCATCCGCGCACCACCCCGTTGTGACTGAATGCCCAGCCGTCCCCGACGAACGGCGCGGTCGCGCTGCGCTCGACGGGCATGCCCTCGGTGGCCGAACGCACGGCCGCGACGATCGACCCGCTCGCGACATCGGCGAGTACCTCCGGCACGGCCGGATCGGACCAGAGGGGTTGGGCGCTGCGGTACCGCGACCACCGGCCGGACGACCGCCAGGCCACCCCGAAGCCGTCGGCGTTGATCGTTCCCCCACCGCGCATCTCCTTCGGTGCCCAGGACTGACGTACCAGCGAGTGGGTTCCGGCACCGAGCATCTCGCCCACGGACACGGGTGGGCCCACATAGCCGAGATGACGGCACATCAGGCCTGCTCGCCCTGCACGTCACGGGCACATCGGAAGCCGGAGAAGATCTGTCGCCGGATCGGATGATCCCAGTTCCGGAAGGTGCCGCGGCAGGCCACCGCGTCCGTTCCGAACGAGCCGCCGCGGAGCACCTTGTAGTCGCCGCCGAAGAACACGTCCGAGTACTCCCGATACGGAAAGGCCGAGAAGCCCGGATACGGCAGGAAATCCGAGGAAGTCCATTCCCACACGTCGCCGATCAGCTGGTGCACTCCCAGACCGGACGCGCCGGCCGGGTACGCGCCGGCCACCGCCGGCCCCAGGTGACGCTGCCCGAGATTGGCGCGGGTGTCGTCCGGATCCTCGTCGCCCCACGGGTACCGCCGCGAGCGACCGCTCCGCGGATCCCAGCGCGCAGCCTTCTCCCACTCCGATTCGGTCGGGAGCCGTTTCCCGGCCCACCGGGCGAACGCCTCGGCTTCGAAGTACGACACGTGTACCACCGGCTCACGCAAACGCACCGGCTCCATCGTTCCGAAACGGCGCCGCCACCAAGATTTTCCGTCCCATTCCCAGAACTGCGGCGCCGCCAGCTCGGCCTCGCGCCGATGCGACCATCCTCGCTCGCTCCACAGCTCCCGCCGCTCGTAGCCGCCGTCGTCCATGAAGGCCAGATACCGCTCGTTGGTAACCGGGAAGGTGTCGATCCCGAAGGACGGGACGTCGACGGCATGGGCTGGACGCTCGTTGTCGAGCGCCCAGGGCTCCACCGACGTCCCCATCACGAACTCACCGCCGGGGACGACGACCTCCGTATCGATTTCGGGGGTTCCGCCGAGGTCCGGCGTCTCGGGCGCCACGAGAACCGCATCGCCGGAACGCAACTGATGGGTCGCCAGCATGGTCTCGTCGTGCTGCTGTTCGTGTTGGGCGATCATCCCGAAGGCGAAGCCGTTCTCGGCGAGTGGGCTGCCCGCGAGGGGATGCCCGTCGAGGACGTCCCACACCTTCTCGCGCACCGTCCGTACGTATGCACGGGCCTGCGCAGGGTCCATCAGGGGCAGCTGCGGCCGCGTCGAACGCGGATGCTCGAACGCGTCGTACAGCGCGTCGATGTCGACACGTACCGGTTCGCGGCCGCCCACGTCACGCACCAGCCACAGCTCTTCCTGGTTGCCGATGTGCGCGAGATCCCAGACCAGCGGACTCATCAGTGGCGAGTGCTGAGCGACGAGGTCGCCGTCGTCCACGCTGTCGGTGAGCAGTCGGCTGCGTTCGCGGGCGCGGGTGAGCACGCTCTCGATCAGTGCACGAGTGACCATCAGTCGCCCTCGCCCGGCGCCAGCCCGCGGCAGCATCTCGCGGCGGCGTCGTCGAGCAGCCGCACGAACTCCGGGTCCGGCGAGTACGACGCGGCGAGTGACAGCAGAGCCGTTGCCGCCGAGCGTAATTCGAGATCGGCGAGACCGAACTCGGCGGCGTCGGTCCATCGCCCGGCAGTGGTACGCGCGGCGTCCCACGCCTCGACCATCGCTCCCGGGCCGGACAGCAGCGCCTCGAATGCCGCGAGCGGAACCTGCCACAGGGCGTCCGGCTGGGCGTCGAGGTAGCGCACCTCCAGATGGCCGGTGGCACGCACCGGAGGAAACAGCGTGCTGAGGTGATAGTCGAGATCGGCTTGTGTGGGTCCCCGACCGATCACGGAGTCCAGCCCACCGTCGATCCAGTCCCCGAACGAGGCTCCGTAGGGAGCCTGCCAGTCCTCGGTGCCGTCGCACCGCACGCACAGCAGTGGGACGTCGAGGGCCCACCGCGGATAGTCGCGGCTGTGCGCGGTGCCGCAGGTCCGTGCCGTGTCGAGTTCGAGCCAGGTACGCATCCGCTGAGATACCCAGTTCCCCTTGGGTATTCCGTCCAGCGACGGCGAGCAGGCGAATGCCGCGATCATGGCGGGGCCGACCGCATGGAGCAGCGCCCACCTCCGCTGCACCGCGTCCGCGTCGGCTCCGGCGTCGACGCTCACCTGCGTCGCCGCAGTACTGCACATCATGAGCTTGCCGTACGGGCCGATCCGCTCGAACCGGCCCTCCATGGCGCGATACCGGGGCGCCTCGAGACTGCGCTCCGCTGGTCGGCGCGAGTCCGCGGCCTCCGCCCGCAGTCGGATCCCGCGGGAGCCGAGCAGATCGGAGAGCGTGCGATGGTCCTCGACCAGGTCGTCGCACAGCTCCCTGGCCGAATTGCAGGGCTCACTGGACAGCTCGATCTGCCCACCCGGTTCGATCGTGACCCGGCTGCCGCCGGGCAGCGGTTCCGCGGGCGACCAGGGGTCGATCACGGGAGGCGCGTGCCGGCCGAGCGCGGCGGCCACGGCCGCGAGATCGGGCCGCTCGCCCCCGGGACACTCGGTGAGCCATTCGAGTTCCGCCCCGATCAGCCGTGGAGGTCCCAGCTTGAAGCAGACGCCGCCGACATATGCCTCCGCCGCGGGGCGCGACGTCACCCGCGGGCTCTCGACGGACGGACTCTCGACGGATGTGGTTGCCGTAGCCATATCGACCTCCCCGGTCGGTGCCGCGTGGACATCGCCATCGACAGTAGAGCGCTGTGGCCGCATCCGCACAGGTACCGCGAATTCGCTCGAACATTCCTCGAAAACAGCAGGTGAACGACACAATTCCCCACCTGGACGACCGTCTGAGTGGCGGACTGTCCCCCTTGTCCGGTAGAACAGTCATCGAGCCGGTGTGACCTGGCTCACGACACCACCGGCAGTGGCCGCCCTGCGGTTGCCGCCGACGACGGGAAAGACGACGAATGCCCTCATCGACGACCACCGCTCACCGCCCCTTCGGCACACCGGTCGCACGCAGTTCCATGAGTACTTCCGAGATCAAGGCCCGCATCGAGGCCATGTACGCCGCGCAGGAGCCCGCACCCGAGGCGGCGCGCGTCGGCGGCGAGCCGACCTCCCGCTGATTCCCCGGGTTGCGCTTCCCCGGGTCGAGGTGACCGCCAGGTCGACACGGCGAGGTCGGTCACCGGCGGCGAAGGGACCTAGACTGTCCTTCTGATCGCCTCCCGCGCGATTCGCCACCCGGAAGGACCGCCATCACTCACCCTGTCGCCACGCACGACGTCTACTTCGTACCTCCGGAGCAGGAGATCGGCGATGCCGTCGCCCTTCCCTCGGCCGCCACCCGGCACAGACTGACGGAACGCCCCGAGGTGGTGCGGTTCAAGGGCCGCTACGCGCTCGAGATCACCGCGACCACCCCGCACGAGGCGATGGTCGAGGATCTGCTGTTCGTCCGCGACGTGCTCGACGAGGCCGGGGTCGAATACCTGCTGGTGCGGGGCAACGACGAGCGTCCGGTGATCGCCGTCGACTGGGACGACCGCAAGACACTGCGCACCGCTCTGGTGGCCGCGTGCGAGAACACGCCCTTCTATTCCAAGACGGTGGACGCTGCGCGCGGGCCGGCGGCGCTCGTCGCGGACGGCTCGTTGGCCAGTACCTCGAAGGCGCGAATCTTCCGGCTGTTCCGCCCCCGCGTCCAACCGAGCAGTGGGTTGAACTACGGGGCGTCGACGGGAGTGCAGATCGAGCTGTGGTCGATCGGTGAGGACGAGATCGTGCTCCCCGTCGAGAACTCGCTGACCCGCCGCACCGTACGCGCCGAGGAAGCCGTCCGGGGCACCGTGCAGCGTTTCGGACGGACCTGGCCGACCATCGAGAACATGTTCGCCGATCATGCGTCGGACATCAATTTCGACATCGACCTGGTGTTCTCGTGGGTGGACGGTTCGTCCGAGGAATGGCGGGCGCAGCGGGCCGAGCGAATGCGGAGCCATGTGGTCGGCGAGGGCGACGACTCGGAGGCGCGGTTCCGGCAGATCGACGAACTCAAGTATGCCCTGCGCTCGGTCCACATGTACGCGCCGTGGATCCGGCGCATCTTCGTCGCCACCGACTCGGCACGTCCGGCCTGGCTGGCCGACGACCCGCGCGTCACGTTCGTGCCCAGCGAGGAGTTCTTCGCCGATCCGTCGGTGCTGCCCACCCACAATTCGCAAGCCGTCGAATGCCAGCTGCACCACATCCCCGGCTTGGCCGAGCACTTCCTCTACTCCAACGACGACATGTTCTTCGGCCGTCCGGTGGGCCCGCAGATGTTCTTCTCCCCCGGCGGAATCAGCATGTTCATCGAGGCGACCACACGAATCGGGCTGGGCCACAACGACGACGAGCGCAGCGGCTTCGAGAACGCCGCCCGGGTGAATCGACGGCTGCTCCAGGATCGCTTCGGGATGATGACCACCCGCCACCTCGAGCACGCCGCCACCCCGCTCCGCAAGAGCGTGATGGCCGAGATGGAGCGGGAGTTTCCCGAGGAGTTCGCCGCCACGGCGTCGAGCACCTTCCGGTCCAGTTCCGACATCTCCGTCACCAACTCTCTGTACCACTACTACGCATTGTTCAGCGGGAGGGCCGTGGCACAGAAGTCGGCGCGGGTGAAGTACGTGGATACCACCGTCGCTTCGGGACTCGACGCCATGAACAGGCTCCTCGCGAAGCGGTCGATGGACTTCTTCTGCCTCAACGACGGCAGCGCACCCGAGATCGATCTCGAACTGCGCACGGCGAAGGTGACCGAATTCCTCGACGCCTACTTCCCGATACCGGCGCCCTGGGAAGCTGCCTGACGCCCCTCCCACAGCGCGCTCACGTCCGCCTCGCCGGCACCGGGGATGCGCACGTGCGCCGCGGCGAGCCGGCGGGCCGTCTCCTCGGGGTCGACGTACTCCCCGACCGTGTCGTAGGTGCCCGTCGGCACCACCGAATGCACGAGCGTGTCCGGATAGACGTGCACCAGGTTGAACCCCTGGGCGCCGTCCCGACCACGGAGAGCCCCCGAGGGGACGTTGAGATCCTGGGTGTAGCAGGTGGCGGAGGCGACCGACACGGGAATGCCCGCGAATGTCGCCGTCGTCGAGTAGTGCAGGTGCCCGGCCAGGATCGCCCGCACATCGCTGCCGCGCAGAACATCGGCGAGCCGCGCCTGATCGCGCAGTTCCACCAGCACCGCGAGATCGAGAACACACGGCACCGGCGGATGGTGGAGCGCGAGGATCGTTCCGTGCGGGGCGGCGGTCGCGAGCTGGTCTGCGAGCCACTCCAATTGCCGATCACTGATCTCGCCGTGGTGATGCCCGGGAACGGTGGAGTCGAGTGTGACGATCCGTAGCCCGTCGACGTCGTGCACCCGGTCGATCGGGTCCGCAGACGGCTCCTGATCGAGCAGCTGCGTCCGGAAATGGGCTCGATCGTCGTGATTGCCCATCGCCCAGATCACCTGGGCACCGAGCGCCGTCGCCACCGGTTCCACGATCGCCCGCAACTTCGCGTAGGCACCGGGTTCGCCCTTGTCCGTGAGGTCCCCGGTGAAGACCAGCGCATCGGGGCGCGCATGGGAGGCCGCGACCTCGGTGAAGATCTGACGCAACCTGGCCTCGCTGTCGACGACCCCGTACAGGGGATCCGGTCCGGCCATCAGATGGGTGTCACTCAGATGCAGCACGAAGTGACTCGGACGTGGATACTCGGCCGTCCGTCTGCCGCTCATCGGTCTCTCGCTTCCGCTCGCCCCGACGGGCAGGTGCCCGGGTGGACGCCTACTGGGTGTCCACCCTAGCCACGCCGACCGGACCGGCCACGGCGGACTCGCGGACGGGCGGTGAACACCCGGCCAACTCGTCCGTCACGAGTCAGCTCGGCGCGACGCCGGTCTCGATCCAGATGACGCGGCGACCGATCTCCACGGTGTGGTCGCAGAATCGCTCGTAGAACCGTCCGAGCAGGGTGAGGTCGACGGCGGCCTGGACCCCGTACCGCCACTCTTCCGACTGCGCGGTGGCCAACAGCTCCGCATGGAGTTCGTCCATCGCCTCGTCCCCGTGCAGAAGCGCCTCGGCGCGCTCGGGGTCGAGCTGACGCAGGGTCTCCACACTCTCCGCCGCCTGCCGGTCCGCCACCTCACCCATACGAGTGAAGAGATCGCGCACCACCTCGGGCACCACATGGTCCGGATGTCGCAGCCGAGTGATCTTCGCGACGTGTACCGCCAGCCCGCCCATCCGCTGCACGTCCGCCACCACCCGCAGGCCCCCGACCACGAACCGCAGGTCGTACGCGACGGGCGATTGCAGCGCCAACAGCGAAAAGGCCGAACGCTCCCATTCGGCCGCTGCCCGATCCAGTTCGTCGGTGGACCCGATCGCGCGTTCCGCCGCTGCCAGACTCACGTCGAGGAGCGCTTCGGTCGCATCCGACATCGCCGTCTCACTCGCGGCGCACATCTGCGCGAGTTCTCCGGAAAGCCGCTCCATGTTCTCGTCCAGGCGAGTACGCATCTTGACACTGTAGTTGTCCGGAAGTCCGGAATGCCGAGGCGACACCGATACCGGTGGTGTGCATTAGCGTGGATACCGATGCACCCGGCAGGTGCGGCTCTCGTATGAGGAGACGTGATGAACCATCAGGAGATTCTCGACCACATCCAGGCCCTCGTCGGCGAGGAACACGAACTCCGCTCCGACGTCCAGTCCGGCAAGCTCTCACCCGACGAGGAGAAAGCCCGGCTGAAGCAGGTCGAAGAAGCACTGGATCAGTGCTGGGATCTGCTGCGCCAGCGCAACGCCCGCAAGAATGCCGGGCAGGACCCGGACGACGCGCAGGTGCGTCCGGCCTCCGAGGTGGAGGGCTACCTGCAGTGATCGTGGGGTACCGATGACGGCACCGGGAATCGACCTCGAACGGGTTCGGCGCGACACCCCCGGATGCCGGGAACGCGTGTTCCTCGACAGCGCCGGGTCCTCCCTGCCGCCCACACCGGTACTCGAAGCCATGGTCGCTCATCTGCACCGGGAGGCCCGGGTCGGCGGCTACGTGGCTGCGGCCGAGCGCGCCGACGACCTGTCCGGTCTCAAGGTGTCGCTGGCCCGCCTCGTCGCCGCGGACGCGGCATCGATCGCACTCTGCGACAGCGCGACCCGCGCCTGGAACGACTTCTTCCAGGCGGTCCCGCTCGCTGCCGGCGATCGGGTGCTCGTCACGGAGGTCGAGTACGCCGGCAACGCGATCGCCGTGCTCCAGCGTGCCCGTGCCGTCGGGGCGTCGGTGGATGTCGTCCCGAGCGACGATCACGGCCGGATCGATCTCGACGCGCTCGATCGGATGCTGGACGAGCGCGTTCGCCTCGTGTCCCTCGTGCACGTCCCCACCAACGGCGGGCTGGTCAACCCGGTGCGGGAGGTGGCCGACCTGGCCCACGAGCACGGCGCGCTGGTGCTGCTCGATGCCTGCCAGTCGGTGGGCCAGCTCGCGCTCGACGTCGTCGAGTTGCACGTCGATGCCCTCTCCGCCACCGGCCGCAAGTGGCTGCGGGGACCGCGCGGAACCGGCTTCCTCTACGTCCGCCCCGATCTGCAGATCGAGCCGGCCGAACTGGACCTGCACAGCGCGGAATGGACGGCACCGGACAGCTATCGGATCGCCGGCGACGCCTCCCGGTTCGAGTTCTGGGAGGCGGACGTCGCGGCCCGGCTCGGCCTCGGGGCGGCCGTCGACTATCTCCTCGAACTCGGCGTGGACGAGGTCGAGCGGGCCGTCCGGGCCGGCGCCGACAGGGTGCGCGCCGACCTCTCCGACATCCCCGGCGTATCCGTGCGCGACCTCGGTGAACAACGTTGCGGGATAGTGTCGTTCACGGTGGACGGGTTTGATCCTACGGAGGTTCGCGATGCCCTCGCCGCGCGCGACGTCGTCGTCACGGTCAGTGCCCGCACCTCGACGCTTCTCGACATGAGCGCGCGGGGCCTCGACGCCGTCGTCCGCGCCTCTCCGCACTACTTCTGCTCCGACGAGGACCTGGACGTGTTCGTCGGTGCGGTCCGCGAGATCGCCGGCCGGTAGGAGCGCGGCGCCGACCTTGTCTCCCGGTGACCGGAACGTTCGGCTCCGTGCGTCGCGCAGCGGGCTACTGTCCGACGTTACCCACGTCACACCCGCGCGAGAGGATCCGCACCGATGACCGACCCCGTATCCGTCCGCCCCAGGCCCGCCTCCGACATCACCGAATGGGACCTCGACGCCGACGTGGTGATCGCCGGATACGGCATCGCGGGCGTCACCGCCGCGATCGAGGCGGCCCGCGAAGGCGCCGACGTACTGGTCCTCGAACGCACCGGCGGGTGGGGCGGTGCCGCAGCACTGGCGGGCGGTTTCGTCTACCTCGGTGGCGGAACCCCGCTCCAGAAGGCATGCGGATTCGACGACTCGGCCGAGAACATGAAGGCGTTCATGACCGCCGCTCTCGGCCCGGGCGTCGACGAGGCCAAGATCGCCGACTACTGCGAGCACAGTGTCGCGCACTACCACTGGCTGGTCGACTGCGGCGTGACGTTCAAGGAGAGCTTCTGGGGTGAACCGGGCTGGGAGCCCCCGTTCGACGACGGCCTCATGTACTCCGGCGGCGAGAACTCCGCACCGTTCCACACCGTCGCCACGCCCGCACCACGCGGCCACGTCCCGCAGATGTCGGACAAGCGAACCGGCGAGAAGGGCGGTGGGTACATGCTCATGGAGCCGCTCGTCCACACCGCCGAGAAACTCGGCGTCCGAGCGGAATACGACATGCGGGTGGAGACCCTGGTGACCGACGCCGACGGCCGGGTCGTCGGCGTGATCACCAGACGCTACGGCCGCGAGCTGGCGATCCGGGCCCGCCGGGGCGTCGTGCTGGCGATGGGCAGCTTCGCCTACAACCAACAGATGGTCGAGGCCTTCGCGCCCCGTCTGATCGGCCGTCCCGGTGCCTCGATCGAGGAGCACGACGGTCGCGCCATCCTCATGGGTCAGGCACTCGGTGCCGCCGTCGCACACATGGACGCCACCGAGGTCGCGTTCGTCGCCGACCCACAGCACCTGGTCCGGGGCATCCTCGTCAACGGGCGTGGCCAGCGCTACGTCCCGGAGGACACCTACCCCGGCCGGATCGGGCAACTCACGCTGCTGCAGAACGACAACGAGGCGTATCTGATCATCGACGAGCAGGCATACGAGGCCGGGGCCGCGGCCACGTCCGCCACGCCGTTCATGCAGCAGTTGCAGCCCAAGTGGGTGGCCGAGACCGTCGACGAACTCGAAGCGGAGATGGGCCTGCCCACCGGCGCCCTGGTATCGACCGTCGAGGTCTACAACCGGCACGCCGCCGAGGGCAGCGATCCACTGCTCGGCAAGAAGCCCGAATGGGTGACGCCGATCGGCACCCCCGTCGCCGCCCTCGACCTGCGTGGGCACACCATGGGATTCACGCTGGGCGGCCTGCGCACCACGCTCGACTCGGAGGTCCTGCACGTCAGTGGGGCACCCATCCCCGGGCTGTACGCCGCGGGGCGCTGCACCTCCGGCGTCTGCGCCTGGGGCTATGCGAGCGGAACGTCGCTCGGGGACGGCAGCTTCTACGGCAGGCGCGCCGGGATCGCCGCGGCGAGGAACCCCGCTTAGCTTCCGGGCACGGTGTCGGGTAGAGTCGTACAAGTTGTCTCGGCGAGGGTGCACCGCGAAGTTCCACAGCTGGTTCACCGTGATCGACGCGACCACGGCTCTGCTCGAGCGTTCTCGCTCCTGGCCGTGCGCGCCCGTCACCTCGTCGACGGCATGACGCCAGCCAGTAACCACCGTGAATCGTAGGAGCCGTTCCACCATGTCTGACCAAAACCGCCTCGTAGCCGCCGTGCGCACCGAGTTCGGCAAGGGCGCTGCCCGCCGTGCCCGCCGCGACGGCAACGTCCCCGCCGTTCTCTACGGTCACGGCTCCGACCCGCAGCACCTGAACCTGCCCTCGCGCGAGTTCGCCGCAGTGCTGCGTGCGCACGGCACCAACGCCATCCTCACCCTGGACGTCGAGGGCAAGGAGCAGATCGCTCTCACCAAGTCGGTCGTCGTCCACCCCATCCGCAACTTCATCGAGCACGCCGACCTGCTCGTGGTGAAGAAGGGCGAGAAGGTCACCGTCGACGTGCCCGTCACGGTGACCGGCGAGCCCGCCGCGGGCACCCTGGTCACCCAGGAGTCGGACACCCTCTCGCTCGAGGCCGATGCCCTGGCCATCCCCGAGTCGATCGAGGTGTCGATCGAAGGCGTCGAGGCCGGGACGCAGATCCTCGCCGGCGGCATCGACCTGCCCAAGGGCTCGACGCTGCAGGGTGACCCGGAGGCGCTGATCGTCAACATCGTCGAGGCGCCCACCGCGTCCGATATGGAGGAGCCCGCCGAGGGCGAGGCCGCCGCGGAGCCCGCCGAGGGCGACACCGAGGCCTGACCTACCTCACACGAGTGGTGACGAGCGGCGCGTTCTCCCTTCGGGGAGAGCGCGCCGCTCGCGTGAAAGGACATGTCGGTGGCTGAAGACACCGTGTTGGTCGTCGGGCTGGGCAACCCGGGGCCGCAGTACGAGACGACACGGCACAACGTCGGGTTCCTGGTGGCCGACGTTCTCGCCGATCGGATGGGCGCCCGGTTCGGCGCCCACAAGAAGAGCGGCTCGGAGATCGTGCAGGGCCGTCTCGCGGGCCGTCCGGTGATCCTCGGCAAACCGCGCTCGTACATGAACCTGTCCGGCCGGGCCGTCGCCGGCCTGGCGCGGTTCTTCTCGGTGCCGACCGAGAGCATCGTCGTCGTGCACGACGAACTCGACCTGGACTTCGGCACCATCCGGCTCAAGTCCGGCGGCGGCGAAGGCGGCCACAACGGCCTGCGCTCGATCTCGCAGGCCCTCGGCACCAAGGACTACCTGCGCACCCGCATCGGCATCGGCCGTCCGCCGGGCCGGATGGACCCGGCGTCCTACGTGCTCAAGCCGTTCTCGTCCGTCGAACGCAAGGATCTCGGCGTGACCTGTGAGGAGGCGGCCGACGCCGTCGAACTTCTCCTGCAGTACGGCCTCGAGGCAGCACAGAACCGCCTGCACTGACCGCCTCTCCTGATCCTGCCCCTGCCCCTGATCCCCTGGGTGAAAGTGCCCTTCGCCTCGTCAGACCGGTCGAATGGTCCCTTCACCCAGGGGCGATGAGGGGGCAGGGGGTGAGGGGGTGAGGGGGTGAGGGGGTGAGGGGTGGAGGCGCGGGCGGGTTGGATCAGCCGCCGACGAGGGACGCCGAGTTGGCGCGGCGGAGCTTGCCGGACGACGTCTTCGGGATCGATCCGGGGCCCAGGACCGCGACGGTGCGGGGCCGCACACCCACTTCGGAGAACACCGCGTGCACGACCTCGCGCTCGATCCGCTTGACCTCGTCGGGATCCTGGTGGTCGTTGGTCTCCACCGCGACGGCGAAGCTCTCGCGCTTCTGGCCGGCGTCCAGGCGGACCGCGACGGCGTTGCCGGGACGCACTCCCGCAACCGTGCCGGCGGCCCGTTCGATGTCGGTCGGGTAGATGTTGCGGCCGCCCATGATGATGACGTCCTTGACTCGGCCGCACACCACCACCAGGCCCTCCTCGGTGAAGTACCCGACGTCGCCGGTGTCGAGCCAGCCGTTCTCGTCCTGCGCCGACCGGGGGCCGTCCAACGTGATGTACCCGGGGGTCACGGCCGGGCCCCGAACATGGATGACGCCGACGCCCCGCGCCGGCAACTCGTCCCCGTCCTCGTCGACGACGCGCCCCTCGAGGTCGTCGACCAGCTTGCCGAGTGTCGCCAGCGGCCGGGCGTTCGGCTTGTTCGACGCCACCGCGCGATTCATCGCCTCGAGGAAGTCCGGGTCGACCCGGTCGAGCACCTGTCCCTGGTCGGGATCGGGAATCGACACCGCGAGCGTGGTCTCCGCCATGCCGTACACGGGCGCCAACGCCGACGGCTCGAGCCCGAAACGAGCACCGGCCTCCGCGAGCGCCTCCATCGTGTCGGGGTCGACCGGTTCCGCGCCGTTCCACATGTAGCGCATGGTCCGCAGATCCACGGCGCCGTCCTCGGCCTGGCGCAGGCGCCGCGCGAGCAGCGAATACGCGAAGTTCGGCGCCGCGGTGACGGTGCCGCGGTACCTGCCGATCAGCTCCGCCCACAGCAGCGGCGAACGCAGGAAGTCCATCGGCGTGATGCTCACGACCTCCGCACCCACCTGCATCGGAACGCTGAGGAACCCGACCATGCCCATGTCGTGGAACAGCGGCAGCCAGCTGATCATCACGTCGTCCTCGAGCGAGAACTTGATGCGGTTGATCATCGCGTAGGCGTTGACGTAGAAGTTCTCGTGCGTGATCTGGACGGCCTTCGGCGACCCGGTGGAGCCGGACGTCAACTGCTGCAGCGCGATGTCCGACTCCGAGGTGGGCAGTGGCTCGGTGTCCGGGCCCTCCTGCAGCTCCTCGATGGTGAGCACCGAGATCCCCCGCTGCTCGAGCAGCGGTTTCGCCGCGTCGAAGGGCGCGCCGAGGACGACGGCCTTCGCCGAGATCATGGCGATGACGGTCTCGGTGTCCTCGGCCCACACCTGGAGGTCGGTACGCGGGGTCGGCTGGTGCAGCATCGTCACCGACGATCCGCGCATCCAGGTGGCCTGACACGACGGGGCGATGTCGACCGGCTGCCCGGCCAGCACACCGACGGCGTCGCCGTGGCCCACGCCGGCCGCAGCCAGCGCGCCCGCCATCCGTCGGGCCTGCCGATGGATGTCACCCCAGGACTGGCGCAGCGGCGTGTCCGGCTCCCCCGTGACCAGGCCACGCCGGCAATCGACGGCGGTCGCGTACATCTCGTCGGTGAACTTGCTCATCGGTTCCTCCTCTGCAGTCCCGGGGTGCGAGAACGCGATGAGGCGCACCTCCGGCGCCCCGACGGCCTACCAGGTTCATAGCGGAGGACCGGCCCCGTGTTACCCACGTCGCCCGGTCCGCGCACCACCGCACCCACCCGAGTACCCTGTGAATCGGCGTCTCACCCCGCGTGGCCGGTCGGCCCCGGGCTTTCCCGGACGACCCGCACCCGCGCACCCGCTCGAAAGGTTCCCCGTTGACTACCGCGCCCGATTCGGCCGACCTCACCACCGCCGACGGGCAGGACCGGGCACCGAACCGGACAGTCGCCGGGGAGGCAGGACGGCGGCGTACGTTCGCCGTCATCTCGCACCCGGACGCCGGCAAGTCCACTCTCACCGAGGCTCTGGCGCTGCACGCCAAGGTGATCTCGGAGGCCGGTGCCGTACACGGCAAGGCCGGGCGCAAGTCCACCGTCTCGGACTGGATGGAGATGGAGAAGGCTCGCGGCATCTCGGTCAGTTCCACCGCGTTGCAGTTCAACTACCGGTCCACCGAGGCAGGCGAGTCCGCGGACGACGCGGTCAACGTCGTCAACCTGGTCGACACCCCCGGTCACTCCGACTTCTCCGAGGACACCTACCGGGTCCTCACCGCCGTCGACGCCGCGGTGATGCTCATCGACGCCGCCAAGGGTCTCGAGCCGCAGACGCTGAAACTGTTCCAGGTGTGCCGTCACCGTGGGATTCCGGTGATCACCGTGATCAACAAGTGGGACCGCCCCGGCCGCACCCCGCTCGAGCTCCTCGACGAGATCGGTGAGCGCATCGGGCTGACCCCCACCCCGTTGTACTGGCCCGTCGGGATTGCCGGCGACTTCCGCGGTCTCCTGCGCCGCGGCGAGGACGGACAGGCCCGCGAGTACGTCCGCTTCACCCGCACCGCGGGCGGCGCGAAGATCGCGCCCGAGGAGATCCTGGACCCCGATACGGCTCTCGAGCGCGAAGGCGACGAATGGGCGACAGCCGCCGAGGAGAGCGAGTTGCTCTCGGCGACCGGTCAGGACCACGACCAGGAACTGTTCCTCGCGGGCCAGACGTCGCCGGTGATCTTCGCGTCGGCGATGCTCAACTTCGGTGTCCGCCAGATCCTCGACACGCTCGTCGCCCTGGCACCGCCCCCGCAGGGCCGCACCGCGAACGACGACACGGTTCGCGAGGTCACCGATCCGTTCTCCGCCGTCGTCTTCAAGGTGCAGGCGGGCATGGACACGGCACACCGTGACCGGCTCGCGTTCATGCGCATCGTCTCGGGCGTGTTCGAGCGGGGCATGGTCGTCACGCACGCACAGACGGGAAAGCCGTTCGCCACCAAGTACGCGCTGACGGTGTTCGGCCGGGAGCGCTCCACCGTGGAGAACGCGTACCCGGGCGACGTCGTCGGCCTGGTCAACGCGAACGCCCTCGCCCCCGGGCACACCCTCTACGTGGACAAGAAGGTGCAGTTCCCGCCGATCCCCTCGTTCGCGCCGGAGCACTTCTCCATCCTGCGTGCCGAGAGCGCGGGCAAGTACAAGCAGTTCCGCCGCGCCGTCGACCAGCTCGACTCCGAGGGCGTCGTCCAGATCCTGCGCAACGACATCCGCGGCGACGCCTCTCCCGTCATGGCTGCCGTCGGCCCGATGCAGTTCGAGGTCGTCGCGGCCCGCATGAAGGCGGAGTTCAACGTCGAAGCCCGGATGGAGCCGCTGCCGTACACCCTCGCCCGGCGCACCGACGCCGCATCGGTCGACGAGCTGAACCGCCAACGCGGCGTCGAGGTGTTCACCCGCTCCGACGGCGTCCTGCTCGCTCTGGTCAGCGACAAGTGGCGCCTGCAGTACATCCAGAAGGAGCTCCCGTCGCTCACGCTCGAGCCACTGGTGGCGGCCGGCGACGAGTAGCGGATCCGGGTTCGGCGATGCGGAACTGTTACCCGGCGCACCCATGCTGATAGTTTCATCGGGCGAATCCGAACCGAGTTCGGCCGAAACTGTGTGACAAAGGGGAGCGAGACGATGGAGAACGGGATGCCGAGCAACGGCCAGTCGACCACGGGGAACCCCGGCAACGGACTCACCGGCACCGGGGGCGCCGGTACCGCCGCCGGCGCGCAGGCATTCACCTTCCCCCTGCCCGGCAACTCCTCCGCCGCATCGACCACACCTGCCTCGACCACATCCGGGTCCCACACCGCGCCCGCCACCGAGGAATCGCCCTCGAGCTCCGCGACGTTCGCCTCGGAGCACAGCCGCGATCTCGAAGCCCGCGGACGGACGATCATGCGCCGCGACGCCATGGGAGTCGCGGGCGTGCGCACCGCGGGGCGCCTCGCCCACGCCGAACTGGTGGCCGAGCATCTCGCCTCCGGACGCAACCGTCCCGTCGATCCGTTCAGCGACAACGACGAGATGCTCGAGATGCTCGGGGACTACCTCGAGGCAGCAGGGTTCGAGCGCCCCGAGATCCACGCGAAGCTCGGCGGGCAGTCCATCGTCGTGGACCTGCGCTCACCCGCCCGCCGTTCCTGACCCGGTCCGTGTCGTCCCTGCGCCGTCCCGACCGAGGGGCTCACGGCCACAACTGATCCACCGTCCAGCCGGAGGCTGCGCGGGCATACCGGTGACGCAGGTGCCTGCGGCCCGGGTCCGCCTGCCAGAATTCGACCGTGTCCGGGACGAGGCACCATGCTCGCCACGTCTCGGACACGAAATCCGGTTCCCCGTCGATCCGGTCCACGGCCGCCGCCACCAGCCGGTCGTACTCCTCCGGGTCGGCGAGCACCTCACTCTGCCGGCTCACCGTCGCCACGGCGCGGGCGGTCACCGACCGCTCCAGGAAATCGCGTGCGGACACCCCTTCCCCACCGTTCTCGACCACCCCGCGTACCCGTACCTGACGACCCGCCTCACGCCAGTAGAAGGTGAGAGCCGCCCTCGGATCCCGTTCCAGCTCCACACCTTTCGGTGACCGGGTATCGCCGGAGAACCAGAACCCACGATCCGTGACGTCCTTGAGCAACAGGAACCTGGCGTCCGGCGCACCCGCCTCGTCGACAGTGGACAGGGTGGCGGCGTGCGGCTCGACCACCCCGGCCTCCACCGCGTCCGTCAGCCAGTCGAGGAACAGCGCCGTGGGAGTGTCGCGCACCTCGAGCGCACCGGCTGCGCCGGTGACCGTATCGAGCGCACCGGCTGCGCCGGTGACCGTATCGAGCGCACCGGCTGCGCCGGTGACGGACGCAATGGCGCGGATCCACGCCCGCGTATCGTGAAACTCTGTCCGCTCGGGATGCCCACCCGTAGTTCGTGATTCGCTCATCGGACCAGACTAGGCGGACGCCGGCGGTTCCAGCATGTCCCACTTGTTGAACGCCAGACGAAAACTGGGAATGTCCGACAGCGCAATGGCCGATTCCCACGTCCGCTCGAACGACGTGTACGCGATACGCCAGCGCCCGGCGTCGTCGCGAACGTACCGGTCGTGGTAGTACGCCGAGCCGCGCAGCAGCAGTCCGTCCTCGGGAACGATCGTGGTGTCCGCCAGGAACCACACGCCCGTCGCGGTGTCACCATCCATCTCGATCTCCGGCTGGCAGCACTGATGCTCGGTGATCACGTGCGTGCCGAGCGTGTTCTCGAGAAAGGACACGAACGAGTCACGAGTGTCGAATCTGAGGTACTCGCCGTATATCGCCGTCGCCTCCGGGATCATCGTCTCGGTGAACTCGGGCCAGGACTTGGTGTCGAGAGTCCGCGCGAAACGGTGCTTGAGCTGGTGGATCTCCCGGATCGCATCGTGATCCATGTGGTCCGCCTCCTGTACACGCCCGAGCAAGCCGTGGTTACAGGTTAGTCGGAACCCCCCGTGACGTTGCGGTGAATGGATGCGTACCGCGGCAACCGAACCTCGACTGCGGTGTACTCAGGCTCCACCGCGGCCCGCAAGCCGCGTCGCGGTGCTCTGAACATTGCGGTCGATCCATGCGCGGGCAGTTTCAGGGAAGAGGTCCCTGGACGCACCAGCCCATGCTTCGAGGAAGCCCTCGATCGTTTCGTCCACCACGTCCAGCACGTCCGCGTTCTCAACCTGCAACAATCGTTGCATCCTATCGAACTGCGGACGACCGATACGCTCCTGATTCTTCGTACCGCCGAACTTCAGCCCGAGGTCATCGGGCCGATCGCTCGGGTAGTAGCCCGCAGTGGAGACGACGTCATACGCTGGTGACAACTGTGCGCGGCGCCCGTCACGATAGATCAGCGACCAGTTCTTCAGATGCGCATCACCGTTTCCGATAAGCACATTGAAAGTAAGCCGTCGCACGAATTCGCGAAGCGATGCGCTGTCTTCGTTGCGGTATACCAGACCACCAACCGTCTCGAATGAACCGGAATACTTGTCGACCGGGTAGAAGTTTCGCACCTGTGCGAGATCCTCGATGTGCACTCGACCTCCGTCAGCCAGCCTGTCGAATCGCGCGACGGCGTACGCACGCTCCTCCTGCCCAGGCCACATCACGTCGGGTACGTCTGGCAGTTCGTCTCGATGCAGCAGCTCGATCCGCGGACACTCGATCCCGACCTCACGTGCCAGGGACATACTCGCGAACTCGTTCGACGGCACCTCCGGGTGCACCGCGTCCGGAAACTTCACGATCCAGTCCCCCAGCTCGGTTCTCGCCGGAATGCTGAGCCGGTCACCGCGACGCAGCATCGAGAACTTCAGCCCGACGCCTGCGAGCGAGAACTTCCAGGGTGACGTGCCCTCCGGAGGCTCCGAGGCTCGCGCCGACAGATCGTCGAACGCGTCGACCGGAACATCGTGCTCGTCGCCCGCAACCACTTCAACGGCGCCCGGCAGATCGTGCCCGATCTGCAAGAGCAGTTGCAGTTCGCGCTGTGCGGGCACACCGCGGTCCCGGGCAATCCACTCGCGAAGTGGCCCCTCGGGGAGCAGATTCGAGAACCACCTGGGGAGGTTCAACGACGCCTGTGGCGACTGCCTCGGATTGTCCTCGAACCACAATCCGAGCACGTGGCGCTGCGGGTTGTCCCAATAGTCGTCGTCGAACACGAAGCGTGCGACGTCGCCGCGCTGGAGGATCCTCCCGACTCTTCGGCCACCGAGCCGAACCGTGTGCGCAGCCTGGATCACGGTGTATCCGCCACGCTCTCCAGAACGATGTCTTCCTCGTCTACGACATCGTCGAAATCGAACTCAGTCAGCGGAGGGGTCATCTCCAGGTGCATTCCGGTCTTCTCCGAGAGAAACTGTTCGACCTGCTGTTCGAGCAGTGCACGACGGAGCGCGAGAAACGTCTCGTTGCTTCCCTGCCGAACAGCTTTGTTCGTATCCTCGTTCAGGAGGTGGGACCGCCAATGCTCGGGCTTCAGTCTCTCGAAGAACTCGGCCCTGTCGACAACTGCGAGCACACGATTGGCGGCGTTCGAAGCTGGTGTCCTCGGGAGTAACTCGAGCACAACATCGCGCGGCGACGTCTCGGACTCGAGAGTTCCGGCAAGCTCGCCGTGTGTGAGCGGCACGCCGGTTGCCGGATTGATCGGCGCCAATGCCCACAACGCGCCGACGATGATCTTGCCTGCCGAGTTGTTGGTCCGGAACGAGTCGAGGTTGGGCGACGGGATGCTCTCGATGCCCGTCGTCGCGTGAAGCAGCCGTTGGACACTGCCGTTCTCGTCGTCCGGTTGCACGAGATGAGCAAGCGTCCGAATATTCGCCGTCGAGCCCGTGTAGCCGAGAGGCGCCGCGAGCGCTGTCGAACGCCACACCCACCGCGATAGCAGTTCGAGATTGCGAGGTGCAGGTGAAGAAAAGTGCGCGAAGAACCGTGCGAGAACCAGAAGGTGGAACCTGAAAGGTACGAACGCGCTGTGCGGGATTCCGGCGCTCTGCTGTAAGAACTTCGCCACGCGGAAGAGAGCATCTTCGCCACGCCGGTAGGCGTCCTCGCGATTGTCGGCAGCGAATGTCACCGCGGCCTCGCGGTCGCCGCTGAACTCGGTGCGGATGTCCCGGGTCAAATCAGGGTGCCGAATGACGAGAATCGCTTGGTAGATGGTCTGATCCGGCAGAAGACCGAACTCTGCCCGTCTGTCGAGACGATCAGCAATCGCCGACATGGACAGCTCGGCTCCGGACCCGTCAGCGGCACCGTGAATGGCATCGAAGATCTCCGATCCTCGGAGGCGCTTACCGGCCGAGTTGATCCGATCGAAGATCTCGCGCAGAAGCCGTTCGTCGCCCTCGTCGATGACGGCGGCAGGAACCTCGACGTCTCTCAACAGCCCCGTCACCCGTTGAATATCCTCCGCAAACTCCGCCGCGTCGGGATTCTTCTGAAGCCAGGCGAACGCCCGGCCGAGGTCGAAGAGATCGGGCAGAGGGATTGCCAGCGAATCCCGCACGTCACGACTTAGGGCGAACTTCCGCTTCGCGAGCACGTAGGAAATCGCGAATCTCTCGTCATCGGACGCCACCGGATCGACTGCATTGACCAGGCTGGTGATCCGCTGCTGACCGTCGATGACCCACAGTGCATCCGATCTCGCCGCGGCGTCGACCTCGATCGCTCCGATCGTCAGCAGGCCGGCGGGTGCGTCTCGACGCCAGAGGAGTGTGCCACCGAACGGGTAGCCACGGAGAATGCTGTCGAAGAGCGCCAGGACATCACTCGCCGCCCACCGAAACGAGCGTTGGAACTCGGGGATCCTCACCTGCCCGGAACGCACCAAGGACACGAGATCCTGAATCCGGAACTTTTCGTTACGTGACCTGGTGGTGCTTTCAGTCATAGCAAATCCTCTCGCATACAGGCCATTATGGCATCTGTCACTCACATTTCCGGCTGCGCGGAAACCGCAAGAGACCTCCTGCGACAGCATCCACGAAGGTGACGTATCCGATCACTCGAGCTCTGCGGCGAGCTCCATCCAGCGTTCCTCCGTCGACTCCTTCTCCGCGACGACGCTCTTGAGTTCGCCGTCGAGGCGTTGCAGCCGCTCGGGATCGGTCGCCGCCTCGGCCAGGCTCGCGTGCAGAGCGGTCTCCCGCTGGTCGAGCTTCGCGACGGCACGTTCGAGGCGTGCCAGTTCCTTGCGCGCAGCTCGGTCGGCCGCCCCGTCCCGCACCGATTTCGTGGCGGAGCCGGCGGCCTGCGATGCCACGGACGGTGCCGCACTCGCCCCGGCTGCGGCGCGACGGCGCAGATACTCCTCGATCCCACCGGGGAGGTTGGTGAGCCGCCCGTCTCCGAACAGAGCCCAGGTCGAGTCCGCGATCCTCTCGATCAGGTACCGGTCGTGGCTGATCACCACCAGGGTCCCGGCCCACCCGTCGAGCAGATCCTCCAGTTGCTGGAGAGTGTCGATGTCGAGGTCGTTGGTCGGCTCGTCGAGCAGCAGCACGTTCGGTTCCGCCATCAACACCCGGGTGAGTTGCAGACGACGGCGCTCACCACCGGACAGGTCGCCCACCGGAGTTCTCTGCCGAGCGGGCGTGAACCCGAGCCGCTCGGCCAGTTGCCCTGCCGACATCTCCTTGTCCCCCAGAGTGATCCGCTCGGCCACGTCCTTGACGGCATCGAGCACACGCATGTCGGTCGGCAGATCGTCCAACTCCTGACGGAGCCATCCGATGTGGACGGTCTGGCCCTGGATACGGCGACCGGCGACAGGTGAGGTGGCACCGGCCAGTGCCCGCAACAGCGTCGTCTTGCCCGAACCGTTGACGCCGACCAGGCCCACCCGTTCACCCGGACCCAGACGCCAGGTCAGATCGTCGACCAGAACACGCCCGTCCGGCGTCTCCAACCGCGCGTCCTCGAGCTCGACGACCACCCGGCCCAGACGGCGCTGAGCGAACGCCGCCAACTGGACGGAATCGCGCGGTGCGGGAACATCGGCGATCAGGGCCTCCGCGGCCTCGACCCGGTATCGCGGCTTGGACGTCCGGGCCTGCGGACCTCGACGCAGCCACGCGAGCTCCTTGCGAGCCAGGTTCCTCCGGCGTTCCTCCGACGCGTCGGCCTGCCGGGAGCGCTCGGCCCGGGCGAAGATCCAGTCGTTGTAGCCACCCTCGTAACTCTCGACCTTGCCGCCCACCACCTCCCACGTGCGGGTGGCGACGGTGTCGAGGAACCAGCGGTCGTGGGTGACGACGACGAGCGCGCTGCGCCGCGACACCAGATGCTCGGCGAGCCACTGCACTCCCTCGACATCCAGGTGGTTGGTGGGCTCGTCGAGGACCAACAGATCCAGGTCCTGGACCAACGCCGCGGCGAGTGCCACTCGCCGGCGCTCGCCCCCCGACAGATTGTCGACCTCCGCATCCAGCCCGAGTTCGTCGATGCCGATTCCGGTGAGGATCGAACGGATCCGGGCGTCGCCTGCCCACTCGTGATGCTCCACCCCGAGTGGACCGAGCACGATCTCGCCCACGGTCGAACCGGGCGGGAGGCTGCCTCGCTGGGTGACGACCGCCATCCGCATTCCACCGACCCGGCTGACCCGACCCGAATCCGGCTGTTCGACACCGGCCAACACCTCGAGCATCGTCGTCTTGCCGCCGCCGTTGAGGCCCACGACCCCGATCCGCTCGCCCTCTTCGACGCCGAGCGACACCGAATCGAGCAGCGGGGCGATGCCGAAGGACTTCGACACCTGCTCGAGGTTGATCAGATTGGCCATCGTCGTCACATC
This sequence comes from Rhodococcus triatomae, assembly GCF_014217785.1. Taxonomy (NCBI): domain Bacteria; kingdom Bacillati; phylum Actinomycetota; class Actinomycetes; order Mycobacteriales; family Nocardiaceae; genus Rhodococcus; species Rhodococcus triatomae. Next base: position 1,056,626 of record NZ_CP048814.1, read on the forward strand.
TTCTTTCTCTGGAGTTGCAGACCGGAATGCGGGTTCACGCCGTCAGTGCTGCGATTCGTCGTCGTCGAGCCGCGCGCCGTGCACCGGGCCGTCCGCGACCCGCACCGTGCGGGCCACCCCGGCCCCGGCCAGTTCGGCACTCACCTCCACCGCGGTGTCGCGATCGGCACACAGGAACGCGCACGTGGGACCGGAGCCGGAGACGATGCCCGCGAGGGCACCCGCGGCCACACCGGCGCGCAGGGTGCGCCGCAGACCCGGCTGCAGGGACAGTGCCGCCGCCTGCAGGTCGTTGCCGAGCAGGGGGGCGAGCGCCGCCGCGTCGCCCACCGCCAGCGCCTGCATCAACGCCTGGGGATCGTCGACTCGGGGCGGGTCACCCGCGGCACGGAGCCGGTCCAGCTCGCGGAACACCGCGGGAGTGCTCAGGCCGTCCTTCGCCAGAGCCAGCACCCAGTGGAAGGTGTTACGGGCGAGCACCGGCAGCAGCTTCTCGCCCCTGCCGGTTCCCAGGGCCGTACCGCCGTGCAGGCAGAAGGGGACATCGCTGCCGAGGCGTGCCGCATAGCGGTCGAGTTCGAGCCGTGTGAGGCCCAGGCTCCACAGTTCGTCGAGTGCGACGAGGGTGGCCGCGGCGTCGGCGCTGCCCCCCGCCATGCCGCCCGCGACCGGGATGCCCTTGTCGATCGTGATCGCCACGTGCGGGGGCCGCCCGGACGCCTCGGCGAGCATCTCCGCCGCCTGCCAGACCAGGTTCGTGTGATCGGACGGCACCTGCGCCGCGTCCTCACCCCGCACCTCGACCCGCAGCTCCGCCGCAGGGACGACCGCGACCGTGTCCGCGAGCGAGAGCGCCTGGAACACCGTCGTCAGCTCGTGGTAGCCGTCGTCGCGCAGGTCACCCACGGACAGGTGGAGATTGACCTTGGACGGAGCCCGGACGACCACGGGGCGATGAACGACGGAAAGCACAATGATCCACCTTAGTTCCCCCAGGTGAGCCTCGCCGAACCGACGAACGCGGGAAGACACCGACGAACCGGTCAACGAGGACGGGAATCGTCCGCATTCTCTGGCAGGGTGACCCTCATGCGCGAGACGTCGGCGAGATTGCTCAGGATGTTGTCCCTGTTGCAGATGCGGAAGGAATGGTCCGGCTCCGAACTCGCGGAGCGGCTGGCCATCACTCCCCGCACGGTGCGACGGGACATCGAGAAGCTGCGTGACCTCGGCTATCCGGTGGACTCGGCCGTCGGAGTCGGTGGGGGCTACCGCCTGGGTGCGGGCGCCGAGATGCCGCCGCTCCTCCTCGACGACGACGAGGTGGTCGCTGTCGCCTTCGGCCTGCAGTCCGGCGCCTCCGGCTCCGTGGTCGGTATCGGCGACGCGTCGATGCGTGCCCTGGCGAAGCTCCGGCAGGTGATGCCGTCCCGGCTTCGGCATCGCCTGGCCGCCCTCGAGGTGGACGTCGTCGCGCGCGGGCCCGCCGCGAGCGCCGTGGACGCGTCGACGCTCGCCGCGGTCGCCTCGGTGTGCCACAACCGCGAACGGCTCCGTTTCGACTACCGCACGTACGACGGGCAGGAGAGCCGCCGTGAGGTGGAGCCCTACCGGCTGGTGCGCTCGGGTATGCGCTGGTATCTCGTGGCGTGGGACCTCGACCGGGAGGACTGGCGCTCGTTCCGCATCGATCGGCTGACTCCGAAGATCCCGACCGGCCCCCGGTACGTCCCGCGCGAGCTTCCGGACGGCGGCGCTGCCGCTTTCGTCGCCCGCGGCATCGAGCGGGCAACCACCCACGCTCAGGCGCAGATCCTGCTCCATGCCCCGTTCGAGCGCATCGCGCCGATGATCCACGAGGACTGGGCAACCCTGGAGGAACGTCCCGACGACCGCTGTGCCGTCCACCTCCGCGGCGAGTCTCTGCGCTCGATTGCCAACTGGCTCAGCGCATTCGAGGTCGATTTCACCATCGAGAGCCCGGAGGAGCTGCGTGTCGAGGCCCGAGCGGTGGCCGAGGAACACCGCCGGCTGGCGGACCGTTACGGTGGCGCGTGATCGCAGCCACGCACGGTTCACGGAAAGGTCGGTACATCGGGGATGTCGGGGATGTCGGGTACCCGAAACGTTGTCGGGAACGTCACTGCCGAAGGAGTCGCGGCGCCGCGGGCGCCGGGGGCGCCGGGGCCGCCGGCCCACCGGGACAGGGCGTTGCGGTGGGGCCATGCCGCACTCGGCGCGACCACCGTGGTGATCGCAGCATGCTCGCTCGCCTTCCTCTGCACGATCGAAGATGACGCGGGAGCAACCGAATGGGTGTGGCCGCAACCGTATTCGCCGTCCTGGTTCGCCGCGGCCGCCGCGGTGGCCGTCGCGGGATGGGCAGTACTCGTCACCCGCCTGTTGCTCGGCCGCGACGCGAGCCCGCGTCCCACCGCCGCCGCTCTCACCCTGGCAGCGGCCGCGACACTCGGCGCCTGCGGGGTCTACGCCCTCGCGGTTCCGACGGCGCCGGCCGGGATGCAACTGTGGCTCGTCTGCGCGATGAACCTGGGATACCAAGGCGCGCATCTACGTTCGTTGCCGCCACGGTCGTGACCGCCCGAACGTGACCGACTCACGTTCTCCGAAGACAACTCAGGCCCCGCTCGATTCGAGCGGGGCCTGAGTGTGGATCAGCGAATCAGATCGCGGTCACGCCGGTGGCCTGCGGGCCCTTCTGGCCCTGGCCGATCTCGAACGAGACGCGCTGGTTCTCGTCGAGCGAGCGGAAGCCGCCGCTCTGGATCTCCGAGTAGTGAACGAAGACGTCGGCGCTGCCGTCGTCGGGAGCAATGAAGCCGAACCCCTTCTCGGAGTTGAACCACTTCACGGTGCCCTCAGCCATTTTTGTAACCTCTCTGGCATGTCACGGCGGGCGGCCGGTCGGCCACCCGAGTCGTCTCATACGAGACGTTTGCGGAACTTCCAGGGGAGGATGTCCAAACGCTCGCACTATCGATTTGCGAGCGTGGGAAACACAACACAAAACTTACGACCACGCATAGTCAACCACATCTGCGGCGCCTTGGCGAGCCCAACCCGGAAAAACGCCGGGACCAGGCCCCCTGGGCCCCTCCACACCCGGAAATCCCGTCAAGGAACCTCGTTGACGTAGTCAAGGAATCTCGTTGACGTAGATGCTCAGCGCGACGGGAGCAGCGATCGACAGTCCCGGAACGATCGACGGCTGACCCGGGAGCGCCGTGAGCACTCGTGCGACGGTGACCACCACGTTTCCGGCCCCGGTGTCGACGACCCGCTCGTCCCGGTTCCCGATCGCGGAGCCGAAGTCCTCCGGCACTCGGTACCCACCGGACGCACCCGTGGACACGTTGTACCACTGGACCGCGAGATCGCCGTGCACGTCGACGACAGAGGCCACCCGGTGAAGAGCAGCGCAGTCAGCGCAGGGGACGTCCGGGACGAATTCCGTTCACTCGGTTCCGGCGAGGCGCACGAAGGCCTCGACGTCGAGTTTCTCTCCCCGCTCGGTGGGATCGATCCCGGCTGCGCGCAGCCTGCGCTCGGCCTCGGCGGGCGACCCGGCCCAACCGGAGAGGGCGGCCCGCAGCGTCTTGCGCCGCTGAGCGAAGGCCGCATCGACCACGGTGAACACCGAGCGCCGGTGCGCCGCATCCTGCGGCCACGGCGCCTCGGGATAGCGATCGATACGTACCAGCCCGGATTCCACCTGCGGCACCGGCCAGAACACGGCTCGCCCCACCGCGCCGGCACGCTTCACGCGTCCGAAGAAGTTCGCCTTCACGCTCGGAATCCCGTAGATCTTGCCGCCAGGGGTGGCGGCGAGCCGATCCGCCACCTCGGACTGCACCATCACCAGTGCGGTGCGCAGCGAAGGCACCTCCGCGAGCAGGTGCAGCAGGACGGGGACGGCGACGTTGTAGGGCAGATTCGCGACCAGTGCCGTCGGCGCTCCGGGAATCCGCTCCGCACTCACCCGCATTGCGTCCTCGCCGACGACCGACAGGCGGTCCGCCAGTTCCGGCGCACGGTCCGCGACGGTGTTCGGCAGGCGCGCAGCAAGATTCGGGTCGATCTCCACCGCGACGACCCGGTCGACGACGTCGAGCAACGCCAGCGTGAGTGAACCCAGACCGGGACCCACCTCGAGGACGACGTCGTCCCGCCCCACGCCGGCCGCCGCGACGATACGCCGGACGGTGTTCGCGTCGTGGACGAAGTTCTGGCCGAGGGTCTTGGTCGGACGGACACCGAACTCCTCGGCGAGCGTGCGGACCTCGGCGGGGCCCAGCAGTGCTGCCCGCCCACGCGGGGCGGTCGGATCGGCGGCGGGTGTGCTGCCGGCGGTGGATTCGGCGTCGGTCACCCGGAGAACTTAACCCACGCGCCGGTCACCGCACTCCGAGGCGGCTCGAGCACGACGGCCACGCGCCCCATCCCTGCGTCTGTTGGGTGCGGGTCGCGACCGCGATCTGCTCCTCGCGCGTCGCGAGGTCTGCTCGCGGTGCGTACTTGAGGCCGCCCTGACGTTCCCAGGTGTTCTGATCGAACTGGACGCCGCCGTAGTACCCGTTGCCGGTATTGATCGCCCAGTTGCCGCCCGCCTCGCACTGGGCGAGCGCATCCCAGACGGCACCGTTCTGCACGGGCGGCACCTCGGTCCCCGGCTTGGCGCCGACACGCACGGTCTTCGGAGTGGCCGGATTCAGCACCGTCGCGTCGGTCGGGGTGCGGGCCACCTCCCGACCGTTGATCTTCTGCACCTCGAACGTGACGTCCTGCAGACCGGGAGCGCCCGGGTCCTCGACCACGGTGCGGCTGATGTTGAGCGTCGGATCCTCGATCCGCTCCTCCGGCGGATCCAGTGGAAGCGTCTCGACGACGGTCTCCACCCGGTCTCGGGTCACCGACACCTCGAGGCCCTCGGTGAGCGGGGTGTCCGCGGACGGGACGACGCTGTCGGCCTGCTCGAGGGGGGCACCGATCGCGGCCAGGAACTCGCCCACCGTCGGCGCGGCACGACGAACATCCGTCGCCGGCGCCTCGCCGTCCGCCAGGCTGACGGTGATCGGGCTCAGGACGTCGAGGCTCGCGCCCTCGAGCGGGAGGCGCTGCCCACGAGAGGCGGAGACATGGACGTCGCCGGCCAGCTCCAGTTGTTCGAGCGCCTCGTCCACGGTCGTCGCGGTGGTCCACACGGTCTGCGGGCGACCGTCGACGGTGAGCACGACCTCCTTGGCGCGGCGCAGCACGATGGTGTCCCCGTCGGACAGCGACGCATTCTCCGCCGGTGCCACCGCGTCCCGCTCGCCGATCGGGTACCCGGCGTCGGCGAACGCCGAACCCACCGTCGACGTCATCGTGCTCAACGAGATCAGCTCACCGTCCACGTCGAGGGTGACGGTCTTGTGCCGAGCCACCGCCGTCGCCGCACCCACGATGAGGGTGGCGAGCAGCGCCGCCACGATCCCGTACAGCAACGGCGAGCGCGCGGAGTTGATCTTCGCGAACGGCGACATCGATGGTGACCTTTCTCAGCGGAGTCCGAGCTTGCTGGTGCAGGACGGCCACGCACCCCAGCCCTGGGTGGCCTGAACCTTCTCGGCGACCGCGATCTGCTGCTCGCGGGTGGCCAGATCGGCCCGCGGCGCGTACTGGGTGCCGCCGAACCCGGCCCAGGTCTGCTGGGTGAACTGGAGACCGCCGTAGAACCCGTTGCCGGTGTTGATCGACCAGTTGCCCGTCGCCTCGCACTGGGCGAGTGCGTCCCAGGTGGACCCGCGCGAGGACGCGGGGGCGGCCGGCTTCTCCTTGGTGCCGACCCGCAGGACCGCCGGAGCGGGCTCGCGCAGCACGGTCGCGTTCAGTTCCTGTCGCTCGGCCTCGACGCCGTTGACGGACTTGACGGCGAGTTCCACCGTGCGCTCGCCGGGCGCACCCGGGTTCTCCACCACGGTCGTGCCCTGGTCGAGGTTCGGATCCTCCACCCGGTGCTCCGGCGGGGCGATCGGCTGGTTCTCGGTCCGGTTCTCGGTGCGATCGCGCGTCACGTGCACCTCGAGCCCTTCGGCGAGCGGGGTGTGCGCGGGCGGGACGACACTGTCGGCCTGCTCGAGCGGGGCGCCGTGCGCGGCGAGGAACTCGCCGACCGTGGGTGCCGCGACACGAACCTCGGCCGGGGGCGCGCCGCCGTCGGCGATGCGGATCGACTTGGGGCTGTGCACGTCCAGCGAGGTGCCCTCGAGCGGGAGCCGGTGCGAGCGGGAGGCCGACACGTACACGTCGTCCGCGATCTCGAACTGCTTCATCGCCTCGTCGACGGTCAGCGCGGTGGTCCACACCTTCTGCGGGCGGCCGTCGATCGTCAGCTCCACCTCACGGGCCCGGCGGAGCACCACGGTGTCGCCGTCCGACACGGACGCCTCCGCCTCCGGTGCCACCACGTCGCGCTCACCGATCTCGTAGCCGGCCGAATCCAGGACCCCACGCACGTCGGTGGCCATCGTGCCGAGAGAGACGGCCTGCCCGTCGACGTCGACGGTGACGGTCTTGTGACGCACGACGGCGAACAGGCCGCCGACGATCAGGGTGGCGAGCAGTGCGGCGACCACCACGATCAGCAGGGGCGATTTCGTGGAGTTGATTTTGGCGAGAGGTGACACGACGGGATCCAATGCTGGGGAAAACTTGATCACGGTACGGTAACGAATCGGCGATTATCTGGCAACTGGGTGCGTTCTACCAGGCTGTTCGATAACGAAACGGACATCACGGGCCGATGAAACGTCACCGTCCGAGATCGGCGCGTTCGCCTGCAGCTGGGCGAGTCGGCAGTAGGTTCTCGGAGGTTCCACTCGAGTACGTGTCCGACGAAAGCTGGTGTCACCCGTGAGCACAGGAAGCGCTCCTCCCACTCCCCCGTCCCGCCCCCGCAGGCGCCCGACGTGGCTTCTGCCCCTGCTCGTCCTGGCTCTGCTCACCGGGTTCTTCGCCCCGCACCTCGCCGCGGCCCAGCCGGGACGCACCTACACGATCGCGACCGACATCACCTTCGCGCCGTTCGAGTTCCAGGACGAGAGCGGCAACTTCGTCGGCATCGACATCGATCTGCTCGAAGCGATCGCGGACGACCAGGGTTTCCAGGTCGACATCCGACCGCTCGGGTTCGACGCAGCCCTCCAGGCGGTGCAGTCCGGGCAGGCGGACGGGGTGATCGCCGGCATGTCGATCACCGACGAGCGACGGAGCGTCTTCGATTTCTCGGATCCGTACTTCGAGTCCGGCACCCAGATGGCAGTGCTCGAGTCGAACGACGCCGTGACCTCGTACGCGGACCTGCGCGGACAGCGCGTCGCGGTGAAGAACGGCACCGAGGGGGCCGCGTTCGCCGAGTCCATCAAGGACGAGTTCGGCTTCTCCACCATCTACTTCGCCGACTCGGCGAGCATGTACGACGAGGTGCGTACGGGAAACTCGGTGGCGATCTTCGACGACTACCCCGTTCTCGCGTACGGCATCACCCAGGGCAACGGCTTCAAGACCGTCACCGAGAAGGAGGCCGGCAGCGAGTACGGCTTCGCCGTCAACCGGGGCCAGAACGCCGAGCTCCTGGAGATGTTCGATGCGGGGCTGCAGAACCTGCGGGATTCCGGTGAGTACGACGAGATCGTCGACCGCTACCTCGGAGCCGGTGCGAGCTCGGCCGACAACTCGATTCTCGGGCTGCTGAAGAGCACGTATCCGCAGTTGCTGAAGGGCCTGTGGCTGACGATCGTGCTGTCGGTGGTCTCGATCGCCATCGCACTGGTGCTGGGCGGGATCTTCGGGCTGATGCGCGTGTCACGCCACATCGTGCTCCGCGGCATCGGCACCACCTACGTGGACATCTTCCGAGGCACTCCACTGCTGGTCCAGGCGTTCTTCATCTACTTCGGCATACCCGCGGCCATGGGATTCCAGATGTCGGCGTTCACCGCGGGAATCATCACCCTCTCGCTCAACGCCGGCGCCTACATGGCCGAGATCGTGCGCGGCGGCATCCTGTCGGTCGACAAGGGCCAGATGGAGGCGTCCCGCAGCCTGGGGATCAGCTACCTCAAGTCCATGCGCAAGGTCGTGATGCCGCAGGCGATCCGCACGATGATCCCGTCGTACATCAATCAGTTCGTCATCACGCTCAAGGACACGTCGATCCTGTCCGTGATCGGACTGGCCGAACTCACCCAGACCGGGCGCATCATCATCGCCCGCAACTTCCAGTCCTTCAACATGTGGCTCATCATCGCTGTGATGTACTTCATCATCATCATGGCCCTGACGAAGCTGTCGAACCGCCTCGAGAAGAGGATCAACACATGACCGCGCCGAACGAGTCGTCACCGGTGACGGCCGAACCCAAGATCCGCGTCCGCGGCCTGAAGAAGGCCTTCGGCGACAACTTGGTCCTGGACGGAATCGACATCGACATCGCCTCCGGCGAGGTCGTGTGCGTCATCGGCCCGTCCGGCTCCGGGAAGAGCACCTTCCTCCGCTGCCTCAACCGCCTCGAGGACATCACCGGCGGCTCGGTGATCGTCGACGGCACCGATGTGAGCGATCCCAAGGTGGACATCGACCGGGTACGCCAGCACATCGGCATGGTGTTCCAGCACTTCAATCTGTTTCCGCACATGACAGCCGTCGAGAACGTGATGCTGGGCCCGGTGCAGACCAAGACAGCGACCAAGGACGAGGCCCGCGAGCGCGCCGTACGCCTGCTCGGTCAGGTCGGTCTCGCGGAGAAGGTCGACGCGAGACCGGCCCAGCTGTCGGGCGGACAGAAGCAGCGGGTGGCCATCGCCCGCGCGCTCGCGATGCAGCCCGAGGTCATGCTCTTCGACGAGGCCACCAGTGCTCTGGACCCGGAGATGGTCGGCGAGGTACTCCAGGTCCTCCGCGACCTCGCACAGGGCGGCATGACGATGGTCGTCGTCACCCACGAGATGGGGTTCGCGCGTGAGGTCTCGGACCGGGTGATCTTCATGGCCGACGGGAACATCGTGGAGGAGGCGCCGCCGGCCGCCCTCTTCGGCGACCCCCAGCAACCACGCACGCGGGACTTCCTCGCGAAGGTGCTCTGACCGGGGCCTCGCGAGATCCTCTCGAGCCCCTTCCCTCCACTCCCGCTCCCCACCCCCTCGTGGGTGAATGGACCATTCGCCTCGTCAGACCGGGCGAATGGTCCACTCACCCAGGAGATCAGGGGGGCGGGGATCAGGGGGCGGGACCAGGCGAGAGGGAGAGCGTGAGGGGTCAGGCGGAGACGCGGGAGCGACCGCGGAACAGGATCGCGTCGAGGCTGAACTTGCCGGCGCCGACCGCGGCGAGCAGCAACGCGCCCATACCGAGGGCCAGGACCAGTTCGTATCCGCCGTCGGCGACCCAGATGCCGTTGTCGATGTGCACAATGAAGAACGCGCCCGCCATCACCAGGAACAGCAGGATTCCGGCGAGGGGGACGAGCAAGCCGGCGATCAGGGCGATACCACCGATGGTCTCGATGAACGCGGCGGCGTACGCACTCGCCGTGGGGGCCGGAACCTCCATCTGTTCGAAGGACGCGGCCGTGCCGTCCAGCCCCCACACCCGGAACTTCTGCAGTCCGTGCGCGAGGAAGATGACGCCGATGCCGATGCGGGCGATGAGGATGCCGATGCTGGGGACGACGGGAGTCTTCATGGGGTGCTGGCCTTTCGTCGGGGGCAGCCGGTCGGAAACCAGCCTTCTGGTGGGGAACCCGCAACGAATCCTACGAGAGTTTAGGTTGAAGGTTCAACTTAATCGCGGAGCTGTCCCCATCCGTATACCCGCTCCGCGGTCGATGTAGCAGCGCGGGCGAGTTCCTCCGCGTCCTCTCCGCGCAACTCGGCGAGCGCACGGGCCGTGTACGGCAGGCAGTAGGGCTCGTTCGGGGCACCCCGGAACGGGTGCGGCGTCAGGAACGGCGCGTCGGTCTCCAGGAGCAATTGCCCCGGCGGCACCAGCGGTGCGGCCTCACGCAGCGCCTTGGCGTTCTTGAAGCTCACCGTGCCGGCGAAGCTGAGGACGTAGCCCGCGTCGATGCACTCACGCGCGGTCTCCGGCCCCGAGGAGAAACAGTGGAAGACCACCGTCTCCGGCGCTCCCTCCTCCCGCAGTACGCGCAGGACGTCGGCGTCCGCGTCCCGGTTGTGGATCATCAGCGTCTTGCCCAGCCGCTTGGCCAGGTCGATGTGCCAGCGGAAGCCCTCGATCTGCTCGTCGACCTCGGCGCAGCCGTCGAGTTTTCCCGGCCAGAAGTAGTCGAGCCCCGTCTCCCCCACCGCGACCACGCGCGGATCGCCGGCGAGGTGTTCGATCTCGCGGCGGGTGGCCTCGTCCAGCACGTCGGCCCGCGTGGGGTGGATGGCCACCGCGGCGAAGACCCGGTCGTCCCAGTGCGCCGCGTCCACCGCGAACCGCGCCGCATCGAGATCGTCCGCCACCGTCACCACGCGGCCCACTCCGACGCCGGCGGCCCGGTCGACGATCTCCTTCACCCCGGCCGCGTCGGTGGCACCGCACGCATCGAGGTGCGTGTGCGCGTCGACGAGTGGAGCCAGCGGTGCGGGCAGGGCCGGGGCGGGACGATCTGCGCTCATACCGCCATTGTGATGGACAGCGGCGGCGTCGACCGCGGCGACCGCACCGACCCGCGGCACACGGCACGAGTGCATGCGCCACAATCACGTCGTGACGAACACCCGTGAGAAAGACCACATCCACGGCGCCGTGATCGCCGTGACCGGCGGTGCGCGAGGGATCGGCCGCGACATCGCACGACAACTCGCGGCACGGGGTGCTCGGGTCGCGATCGGAGACCTCGACGGCGACGCGGCGACGGCCACCGCGGACGAGTTGTCCGGCGAGCTGCACGGCCACCGAGTCGACGTCGCCGATCAGGCGTCGTTCCGCAGCTTCCTCGAGGCCGTCACGGCGCAGTGGGGCGCACCGGACGTCGTGGTGGCCAACGCGGGAGTCATGTGGGTCGGCCCGTTCGACGAGGAACCCGAGGCGGCACAGCGACGCCAGTTCGACGTCAACGTGCACGGCGTGATCAACGCGGTGAAGCTCGCCGCCCCCGCGATGCGGGCCCGCGGATCCGGTCACATCGTCACGGTCGCCTCGGCCGCGGCCAAGCTGGTGCCGCCCGGCGAGTCCACCTACGCCGCCACCAAGCACGCCGTTCTCGGGTACCTCACGGGGGTTCGTGCGGAACTACGCGGCAGCGGGGTCCACATCTCCGCGATCATGCCCGCCGTCGTCGACACCGAACTCGCCGCGGGAACGGCCACCGGGGCGGCGCACATGCTCCAGCCCGCCGACGTCGCCCGCGCCGTCGTCTCGGTGATCGAACGTCCCCGATTCCAGGTGACCGTGCCGCGCTACATCGGCCCACTCGTCGCCGTCGTCGGCCTGCTCCCCCAGTCACTGCGCGACTTCGCCCTGCGCCGCGCCGTTCCGAACCAGGTGGAAGCGGTCCGCGGCGACACATCGCGCCGTGGCTACGAACAGCGCGTCGTCGACTCGGGAGGCCACGCCGACCCGGAATCACGGCAGATAGAGTAGTGCCACCATGACTGCTGCAGCGCACCCCCACCGGCCCCCGTTCTACATCACGACGGCGATCGCGTACCCCAACGGCGCACCGCACATCGGCCATGCCTACGAGTACATCTCCTCGGACGCCATCGCCCGGTTCAAGCGCCTCGACGGTCACGAGGTCTTCTTCCTCACCGGCACGGACGAGCACGGGCTGAAGATGCAGCAGACGGCCACTCGCGAGGGCATCCACGTCCGCGACCTCGCCGCGCGCAACTCGGACAACTTCCAGGCGCTCGACAAGGCACTGAACATCTCGTACGACCGGTTCATCCGGACCACGGACGCGGACCACCACGAGGCCAGCAAGGCGATCTGGCAGAAGATGGTCGACGCCGGAGACATCTACCTCGACTCCTACTCGGGGTGGTACTCGGTGCGGGACGAGGCGTTCTACACCGAGGGCGAGACGACGCTGCAGGACGACGGCAGCCGGATCGCGACCGAGTCGGGGACCCCGGTGGAGTGGACGGAGGAGTCCACCTACTTCTTCCGCCTCTCCCGGTACCAGGATCGCCTGCTCGATCTCTACGAGAGCCGGCCGGAGTTCATCGCCCCCACCACCCGGCGCAACGAGATCGTCAGCTTCGTCAAGGGCGGGCTGAAGGACCTCTCGATCTCCCGGACCACCTTCGACTGGGGCGTCCCGGTCCCCGGCGATCCCGAGCACGTGATGTACGTCTGGGTGGACGCGCTCACCAACTACCTCACCGGGGTCGGCTACCCGGACACCGATTCGGCGAAGTTCACGACGTTCTGGCCGGCGAACCTGCACATCATCGGCAAGGACATCACCCGGTTCCACACCGTGTACTGGCCTGCGTTCCTCATGTCCGCGGGCATCGAACTGCCGGACCGGGTGTTCGTCCACGGATTCCTCTACAACAAGGGCGAGAAGATGTCGAAGTCGGTCGGCAACGTCGTCGACCCGATCGCGATGGTGGAACAGTACGGGCTCGACGCCGTCCGCTTCTTCCTGCTGCGCGAGATCTCCTACGGGCAGGACGGCAGCTACAGCCACGAGGCGATCGTCACGCGGATGAACACCGATCTGGCGAACGAACTGGGCAACCTCGCCCAGCGTTCGCTGTCGATGGTGGCCAAGAACTGCGACGGCAAGGTGCCGGTGCCGGGGCCGATGTCCGGCGCGGACGAGGCGCTGCTGGTGCAGGCCGACGCCCTCGTGGACACCGTGCGTGAACATGTCGACGTCCAGGCCCTGCACTTGGCGCTGGAGGCGATCTGGTCGGTCCTCGGGGAGACGAACCGGTACTTCTCGGCACAGGAGCCGTGGGTACTGCGCAAGACCGACCCGGCGCGCATGGAGACCGTCCTGTACGTGACGCTCGAGGTGGTGCGGATCGTGGGCATCCTGGTGCAGCCGGTGATGCCCGACGCCGCCGCGAAGATCCTCGACCTGGTCGGCCAGCCCGAGAACGCGCGTCAGTTCACGGACCTCGGTAAGCGGCTGGTGCCGCAGACCGCGCTTCCGGCCCCGACCGGGGTCTTCCCGCGTTACGTCGACGAGGACTGAGACCGGCCGCGACGTCCGCAACATCTCTGTCGGACCCGTCGGGCACACTGCCGGCATGTCAGATAGAACAGGTGTTCGACAATTGCGAGGTGGCATGTTCGACGGCGAGGTCGGCGCGCAGGCCGTGGCGGTCGTGGAGGAGGCACTCGCGGCCCTCGACGATATCTACGAACGTGGTTGGCAGCCGGCCGATCTCCTCCATGTGGCCCGCCGGTCCGGCGACTACGACCACACCGATCTGACGGCGGGGCTGGTGCTGCACCACGCCCGATGCGCCCGGGCGCACGAGCGCGCGCCGTGGGAGTGGGTCGGCCAGCTCCGATCCGCCGAGGAGCAGCATCCCCGCGCTGCGCAGGTGGCCACCGGCGAGCAGTCCCCGCGGGCGCTCGCGGCGAGGCTGTTGTTCGAGGATCCGTATCACTCGGTGGACGAGATCAGGCTGCTGGCACTCACCTGGCGGTGCGCCGGTTCGTGGCAGCTTCTGGACGATCCCCCCTCCCGGTGGCCGCACCACCGAGTCGACGACACCAGCGCCGCGGGCCGCGCCCGGAGCGCGGATCCGAAGCTGCTCAACCGAATCCGCGGCCTGCTCGCCAAGGCCGAGGCCACGGATTTCGCCGAGGAGGCGGAGACCTTCACCGCCAAGGCTCAGGAACTGATGTCCCGCTATTCGATCGGTGTCGCGATGCTCGCGGGCGAGCGTGGCGAGAATCCCACCGTCCGTGCGCGGCGCATCCACCTGGAGAACCCGTACGTGAAGGAGAAGGTGCATCTCCTCAGCGAGATCGCCGCCGCCAACCGAGTGCGCGTGGTCTGGGCGGACACTCTGGCCACCGCGACGGTGGTGGGCACGCCGGTGGATCTCGAGCAGGTCGACGTGCTGTTCACGTCGCTGCTGCTGCAGGCCACCCGGGCGATGCAACACTCCGACGCCGGCTCCCGCAAGGGCAGCCGCACCACGTCGTTCCGGAAGGCGTTCCTGGCCGGATATGCAGCCCGGATCGGCCAGCGCCTGCGCGACGCGGACACCCGCGCCACCCTCGAGGCCGCGGACGCGGCACGTATCAGCGTGGACGATCTGCTGCCGGTCCTGGCCGACACCTCCGCGGCGGTGGACGCCGAGTTCCAGCGCCTGTTCCCGGTGACACGCGCCAAGCGCACCGGCCGGTCGGTGGACGCCGAGGGCTGGTATGCCGGGCGCGCCGCGGCGGACGAGGCACGGCTGGCCGCGGGCGGCTGAACGAAGAGGGATCCCGCGGGGTGCGGTGGCCCGGAGCCTCCAGATCCGGGCCACCGCAGATGTGGACTCCTCGCGGGATGAGGCGGGCACGTACTGTTCGCCCGAACGGTCAAGGAAGGGATCATGTCAGACAGTTGGCAAATGATCGTGGGGCTGGACGTGGGAGCAGACCGAGCGATCGACGTGATCGGAACACTCGCACACGACTTGTGTGCCCGTGGAATCGTAGCGCCCGACACCACCAACGACTGGGAGTTCGTCCCTGGACCTCGCGCTGCCGACGTGGTGGATCCCGAGTGGGCAGCCATTCAGGGATTCCGCCCGAACAACGTTGTCCGGCTAGACCTCGGTCACCAGGTGTTCGCGTCGAACGGAAACTACGAGCCACCACCGTGCCCGACCTGCGACCGCGCGGTTGAACCGGACGAGCACATCCGCGGTATCGAGCGCTGGTGGGCGACTCGGATCGAGCCCTCATTGCAGTGCAACGGCTGTGGATACCACGCGGCCATGGGTGACTGGGCACACCATTTCTCGCTGTATGTCGGGTGCGTCGGTATCTCGTTCATGAATTGGCCACCGCTGACCGATGTCTTCCTCACGGAGACAGGTACGCGGCTCAGCCAAAGATGGCGCCTCATCCACTCCCACATTTGAGCTCCCCGCATAGCGATTCGGGATCCGCACACGTAGTAGCACCCTATTTCGTGCGCAGATCCCGACGCGCTGCGCGGATCCACGACGTCGGCGGTGTCGGCGAGGAACTCCTGAACGTGCAGGGTCAGTCACTGTCACATTTCGGGGCCGGTCGGTGTCCCAGGGGTGTCACCGACACGAGGGAGGTCTCTGCAATGACCAGGAACGTGATCGTGCTGGGCGGTGGATACGCCGGCACGATGGCAGCCAACCGGATACTCGCCACAGGGCGTGACGACGTGACCGTCACCGTCGTCAATGCCCGGCCACGATTCGTCGAGCGCATCCGCCTACACCAGGTCGCCGCGGGAACGGCGAGCGGCGAGCAGGAGTTCGACGATCTGCTCCACCCCGCCGCCCGGGTGCGGATCGCGACAGCGCAGCGCATCGTCGGCAGGGTGATCGAGATCGAAGGCGGCGAACGGTTGCCGTTCGACATCCTCGTCCTCGCCGTCGGGTCGCGGGGCAGGCCCCTCGTCGAGGGAGCCCTCGACGTCTCCGACCACGGCGAGGCCTCCCGGGCTCGGGAGATCCTGGCCGGGCTCCCGGCGGGAGAGTGGGTGAGCGTGATCGGCGGCGGTCTGACCGCCCTCGAAACCGTTACCGAGATCGCCGAGACGCACCCTCGCCTTCGGGTGCGCCTCGTCGCCGACACACCCCCGGTCGCGGGTATTCCGGCACGAACCCGGCGAAAGATGCTGCGACGGTTGGACCGCCTGGACGTCGAGGTGGTCACGGGCAAGGCCACGCGAACCCAGCACGCTCGGCTGGAGCTTGCCGACGGGGCGGGATTCGATTCCGCGTGCACGCTGTGGGCGGCAGGTGCCCAGGCACCCGACCTCGCCCGGGTCAGCGGATTCACGGTCGACCGTTTCGGTCGGATGGTCACCGACGACGCTCTCGTGTCCGTCGACCGCCCAGACGTCGTCGGCGTGGGCGACGCAGCCCTGCCGCCGCAGGCACCGCGCCCGAGTTGCCAGGCAGCACTACCGATGGGCGCGCACGGCGCCGAAACGGTCCTGGCCCTGCTCGACGGCACGGCACCCACCCGATTCGATCTCGGATTCGTCGCGCAGTGCGTCTCGCTGGGACGGCACTACGGTGTCGTCCAGCCGACGCATCGCGACGACACCCTCCGCCCGACAGCGCTCCGTGGCAGGATCGGAGCCGTGGGCAAGGAGCAGGTGGTGCGGATGACGCTGCGGTGGATTCGCAAGCAGCGCAGCGCCCGCGACGCCTACAGCTGGCCGCACGGTGGACCGGACGCGAGCGAACCGACGGGCACCGCGGTCCGGTGAACGCCGCGGACCTGTTCGCCGAGTACCGACCGCTGCTGTTCACCGTCGCGTACGAGATCACCGGCTCCGCCACCGATGCGGAGGACGTACTCCAGGAGAGCTACCTTCGGGTCACGGAGGTGGATACCGACACCGTCGACAACGTCCGCGCCTACCTTGCCCAGGTCGTCACCCGACAGTCGCTCAACCTGCTGCGCAGCGCCCGGCGGCGCCGCGAGGAGTACGTGGGCAACTGGCTCCCCGAGCCGGTGCGCACCGGCCCCGACGCGGCCGCCGACGTGCTGCTGGCCGAATCGGTCTCGGTGGCCATGCTTCTGGTGCTCGAGACGCTCGGACCCGACGAACGCGCCGTGTTCGTGCTTCGGGAGGTCTTCGGATTCGGGTACGACGAGATCGCGCAGTCGATCGGGAAGAACACCGCCGCCGCACGGCAGATCGGTCACCGTGCACGCGAACACGTTCGGGCTCGACGCAAGCGGTTCGATCCGCCCGACGCCGAGACCGAGAAGATCACCGGCAAGTTCCTCGAGGTGGGGCTGACCGGAGACGTGCAGGGGCTCATGGATCTGCTCGCCCCGGACGCGGTGCAACTCTCCGACGGCGGCGGAAAGGTCTCCGCAGCACGAGTTCCCGTCGTCGGCGCCGAGCGAGTGGCACGTTTCGTCGCCGGCCTCGTCCGGATCGGCCTGCCCGACATGCGGGTCGAATCCACCCGTCTCAACGCGATGCCCGCGCTGCTGGTGTACTCCGCGGAGGTGCTGGACGTGGCGATGATGTTCGAGGTGACCGGGGGCTTGATCACCGGCCTCTACATGGTCCGCAATCCGGACAAACTGACCGGCCTCGGACGGGACGTCGTCCTGGCGCGGTGACGCCCCTGTGTTTCCGACCCCCTGCTGTTCCGACCCCCTGCTGTTCCGCTACCGACGGGCGGCGAGGACGGCGTCGTAGAGCTCGCGTTTGGACACACCCTCGGTGGCGACGAGAGCGCAGGCATCCTTGAGCCGGGTGCCGTCGGCGACGAGCCGTTCGACGTCGTCGACGAGGTCCTCCGGTTCGGCGGCGACCATCGTCGCGCCCTCGAGGACGACGGTGATCTCACCCCGAACGCCGTCCGCGGCCCACTCGGCGAGCTCGGCGAGCGTCCCGCGACGCACCTGTTCGTACGTCTTCGTCAGTTCGCGGCACACGGCGGCCCGCCGCTCGCCGCCGAGGACCTCGACGGCGTCGGCGAGCGAGTCCGCGAGTCGGTGCGGGGCCTCGAAGAACACCACCGCACGCTGCTCGGTGCGCAGCGTGCGCAGCCAGGCCTTCCGCTGGCCGGACTTGCGGGGCGGGAAGCCGTCGAAACAGAAACGCTCGACCGGCAGGCCCGACAGTGCCAGCGCCGTGGTCACCGCGGACGGTCCGGGGAGACAGGTCACGGCCAACTCCTCCGCCACGCAGGCGGCGACGAGGCGGTACCCCGGATCGCTCACCGACGGCATGCCCGCGTCGGTGACCAGCAGGACCGTCTTTCCGGCTGCGACGTCGGCGACCAGAGCCGGGAGCCGCGCGGTTTCCACCTGATCGTAGAAACTGACCACCTTGCCGGTGATGCTGACATCCAGTGCGGAAGCCAGCGACCTGGTCCGGCGGGTGTCCTCGGCCGCGACCACGTCGGCGCCACCGAGCGCCTCACGCAGCCTCGGCGACGCGTCGTCCACGTTTCCCATCGGAGTTGCCGCGAGCACCAGACGACCAGTCATACCCGACAGCCTACGATTGCCCCGTGACGATGCTGTCGGATGCGCGCCCCAGTCCCCCCGGGCACGAGTCGTCGGTCACCTCTCCCGCACCGCGGGTACCGCTGCCGGACTTCGGTCCGGTCGACCGTCTCCGCGGATGGATCGTCACCCTCTTCCTCACCGCGGTCGCCGCGATCACCCGGTTCACGATGCTGAACTACCCGACCGATGCCGGCACCCCGGTCTTCGACGAGAAGCACTACGCGCCGCAGGGCTGGCAGGTACTCACCGGCGGCGGTATCGAGGACAACCCCGGCTACGGGCTGGTGGTCCACCCTCCGGTCGGCAAGCAGATGATCGCGATCGGCGAGGCGCTGTTCGGCTACAACGGCTGGGGCTGGCGATTCTCCGCCGCTGTCGCCGGAACGCTCCTGGTGCTGCTGGTGATTCGGATCGTCCGACGGCTGAGCCGGTCGACGCTGATCGGTGCGCTCGCCGGGATCCTGATGATCGCCGACGGGGTGACGTTCGTGTCGTCCCGCCTCGGAATGCTCGACATCTTCCTCGCGCTGTTCGTCGTCGCCGCCCTCGGCTGCCTCGTCGTCGACCGCGATCAAGTACGCGAACGCATGGCCCGGGTCCACGCCGAAGGACGGATCGCGGTCACCGACTGGGGTCCGCGGCTGGGTGTGCGCTGGTGGCGATTCGGGGCCGGGGTACTCCTGGGCCTGGCCTGCGGTACGAAGTGGTCCGGGGTCTACTTCATCGTCTTCTTCGGCCTCCTCAGCGTCGCGTTCGACGTCTCCGCCCGACGCGCGTACGGGGTGCGACGGCCCTGGTTCGGCACCGCACTGCGCGACATCGGGCCTGCGCTGTACGCGCTCGTACTCGTCCCGCTCGGCGTCTACCTGGCGACGTACTGGGCGTGGTTCGCCAGCGAGGTCGGCGTGGACCGGCACGCGGTGGGCAACCAGATCGGTACCGACGGCACCTGGTCCTTCGTCCCGGACGCCCTGCGCTCGCTCTGGTACTACAGCGGCAACGTCCTGACGTTCCATTCCGGGCTCACGAACTCGGCCGGCAACGTACACCCGTGGGAGTCGAAACCGTGGACGTGGCCGATGGGGCTGCGGCCGATGCTCTACTACTTCGCCGACGGCGAGCAGGTCACCGGCTGCGACGCGTCGAGTTGCGTCAAGGCGATCATGCTGATCGGCACGCCGGCACTGTGGTGGCTCGCCGTCCCCATGCTGGCGTGGGCCCTGTGGCAGACCCTCGTCCGCCGCGACTGGCGTTACGCCACGGTCCTCACCGGGTACGCCGCCGCCTACCTGCCGTGGTTCGCCACCCTCGACCGGCAGATGTACTACTTCTACGCGGTCGCGCTCGCCCCGTTCCTGGTGATGGGGATGGCGCTGGTGCTCGGCGACATTCTCGGGAAGGCGAACGCGTCCCTCGAGCGCCGTTCCACGGGGCTGCTCGCGGTGTGTCTCTACGTGGGCCTGGTCGTGGCCAACTTCGTCTGGCTCTGGCCGATACTCACCGCGTTGCCGATCACTCCGGAGACGTGGCAGCAACAGCTGTGGCTGCCCAGCTGGCGCTGACAGCCGTGGCGCCGGATCCGCTCATGCGCCTCGCAACGCCGCCGCGACCAGGTCGAGTACCTCGCTGTCCCGGAGTCCGAGAGCACGCAGGTCGCGGACCAGTTCCGTCGCGGCCCGCTCCGCACGGGCCCGGGTCGGGTCCCCCGCCGAGGCGATGAATGTGCCCTGCTTCCCCCGGGTTTCGATGACACCCGCCTCCGCCAGTTCGCGATAGGCCTTGGCGACGGTGTTCGGCGCGAGACCGATCTCCGCGGCCAGTGCCCGGACCGTCGGGATCTTGGTGCCCGCGATCAACTGCCCGCCTCTCACCTGGGCGATGATCTGCAGCCGAAGCTGATCGAACGGGGCCTGCGGCGCACTGGGGTCGATCTGGATGTCCACGCGGACGTCACCTCTCACCTCTCTCCGGCCGCGCACTCGACCGGATTCCGGGACGGTAGCGTGCTCGGGTCACAACTCGGCAACAGCCTCGTCGACGGGCGTCGATCCGGACGTGAGCACGAGGGTCTTGCCGATCGTGTTCGGTGCACCGATCAGTGCGAACACCACCGCGGCGACGTCTCCTCGCGAGACCTCCCCGGCGTCGGCGGGTGGTTCCGACAACGTGACCAGCCCGGTCGCGTCGGTGTCCTGCAGCCGACCGGGACGAAGGATCGTCCACTCCAGGCCGGTACGGCCACGCAGGTCGTCCTCGGCGGCCGTCTTGGCTCGCAGGTATGCGGCGAACACCTCGTCCGTGCCCTCGGGGATCGCCTCCCCCGCACCCATGGAACTGATCTGGACGAATCGGGGCACGCCCGCCGCCTCGGCCGCATCCGCCAGAAGCACCGCGCCGGCACGGTCGACCGAGTCCTTGCGTGCAGCACCGCTTCCGGCGCCGGATCCCGCGGCGAACACGGCCGCGTCGGCATGTCCGAGTGCGGCGACGACCTCGTCGACCTCGGCGTTCTCCAGATCGAGCACCACAGAGAGTGCACCGAACGCCTCCACCTCGTGTGCCTGAGCCGGATCGCGAATGAGCGCGACCGCCCGGTCTCCGTGGGCGGTGAGCGCTTTGATCAGATACCGGGCCACCTTTCCGTGCCCGCCGGCGATCACGACCCGACGCGGCGCGATCTCCCGGTCCTCGACTGTCTCGATCTGCTCGGACATGGCGTCTCCTTCGATCCGGTCGGCCCCGTGCAGGGTGTACCCACGAGACCACCGGAACACACCGCATCGCCGGGCCGCGGACGTCACTGCACAGCGGACGTCACGGCACAATGGACTCCGTGACCGACCAGACGACAGCGACCGACCAGACGACAGCGACCGACCATTCGACACCGACCGACACGGTGATCTACCACAACCCCCGCTGCAACACCTCCCGCACCGCCCTGGCCGCACTGCGCGAGGCGGGGATCGAACCGACGGTGATCAAGTACCTCGACACACCGCCGACCCGCGACGAACTGCGTTCCCTCCTCGAGGCTGCCGGCCTGAAGCCGAGCGAGGCGGTCCGTCGCAGGGAATCGGTGTTCCGCGAACTGGGGCTCGGCGACGCCACCGAGGACGAGATCCTGGACGCGATGGCGGCGAACCCGATTCTTATCGAGCGCCCGATCGTCGTCACCGCCAAGGGCACGGTGCTGGCGCGTCCGGCGACCAGGGTCGACGACGTCCTCTGACCGACCGGTCCTCCGGGTCCGTCAGGACGGCTCGCTCGCCGGGGTGAGTGAGTCCCTGGCCACCGGACACGACATGCAGCGGGGCCCGCCCCGGCCGGACCCGAGTTCCGAACCCGCGATCCGCAGGACCTCGATCCCGGAATCCTCGAGGCGGGCGTTGGTCTCGACGTTGCGCTCGTAGGCGACCACGACGCCGGGGGCGAGCGCGAGGGTGTTGTTCCCGTCGTCCCATTGCTCACGTTCGGCGGTCACGTGGTCGAGCCCGGTGTCGATCACGCGCAGCTTTCCGATGCCCATCGCCTCGGCGGCGGCGACGAGGAACGGTTCCGCACCACGGATGCTCACCGAGCCCGACTCGTCTCGCCGGATCGTGAAGGCACACAGGGTGTCCTGCACCGCCGGATACATCACGACGGCGTCGACGTCGACCATCGTGCACACCGTGTCCAGATGCATCGTGGCCCGAGCCTGCGCGATCGGCACCACCAGCACCGTGTGGGCGAGGCCGTCGTCGAACACACTGCGCGCCAGAGCCTCCGCGCCGGCCGGTGTGGTGCGCTCCCCCACACCGACCGCGAGAACCCCCGGGCCGAGGAGCAGGACGTCACCGCCCTCCACCGGCGCGGTATGGGATTCGTAGGCACGCCGCGCACCGCGGAACCGGGGATGGTGGGCGTAGATCAGATCGGTCAACGACGTCTCCCGGGCGCGGGCGGGCATCGCCAGGGAGGTGATCGCCACGCGGGGACCGATCCAGAAGGACGAGTCGCGCGTGAACAACAGATTCGGCAGCGGGTCGATGACGAAATCCGCGCCGTGGTGCATCCTGCGCACCAGTGACGAGGATGCGGCGGCCACCGGCAGCTCGTCGAACGTCATCCCCGCGGTGAGGACCAGCGACAGGTCCGCGGCGGGCAGACCGCGCAGGTAGCCCGCCAGATCCTCCGCCAGCGCATGGCCCAGACGGCGAGGATCGACGGCAGCGGCGATCCCCTGCATCCGCGCCGCCCCACTCGCCACCAACGCCTCGGTGAGCAGGTCGGAGAGCAACAGCACCTCGACGCCGCGTCCACGCAGGACGTCCGCGAAGGCGTCGTGCTCCTCCTGGGCGCGGCCCACCCACGGCAGACCGTCGAAGAGCAGCTGGTCGTTGTTGCGGGGAGTCAGGCGCTCGAGTTCCGCGCCGGGGCGATGCAGGAGCACGGTGCGCAGGACACCGACCTCCGAATCCACGCCGTACGTCGGCGGTGCGCCACGTCCCGGCGCGGGCGATCCCGAGTCCGTCATGTACCAACGGTAGATCCGACGGTGCCCTGCGGCATCTCGGACACACCGCCGACCCTCACACCGCGTCCCGAACCCGACACACCCACTACCCTCGACAGCATCCTCCACCGATGTCGATAACCTCTACTAATATCGAGGTTCGCGACGTGCCCCGGACCCGGTCACGTCGACAGTCACCGGCGACCGTGGAGGTAGCGATGGAGATGCCGGAGTGGAAGGCCAAGGAGCTCACCCCCGGCCAGCTGTCCGAGCGGAGCGGGGTCGCGGTCTCGGCCCTGCACTTCTACGAGCGCGAGGGGCTCATCTCCAGCCGGCGCACAAGCGGCAACCAGCGCCGGTACCGGCGGGACACGCTGCGCCGGGTCGCCTTCATCCGGATCTCGCAACGAGTCGGGATCCCCCTCGCCGAGATCCGCGATGCACTCGCCACCCTCCCCGACGGTCGTACTCCCACCCGCAAGGACTGGGAACGCCTGTCCACGGCATGGCACACGGATCTGGACCGTCGCATCGAGCAACTGATCCGGCTGCGCGACAATCTCACCGGCTGTATCGGATGCGGCTGCCTCTCGTTGGGAAGCTGCGCGCTGGTCAATACGCACGACCGACTCGGCGAACTCGGCCCGGGAGCGCGCACCTTCGACGTGGAGTACACCGACTGACCGGTCACTCGCGAGCGAGCCACTCCTCGATCGCATCTCGATCACGGGTGACCATGTCCGCCACCATCTTCCGCACCATCACCTCGATCTGGCCACCGATCAGCGGGATCTTCACCGCCACCGAACCGGTGGCCCGCAGCTCGGCTCCTCCCCCGGCCGGTGCGAGTCGGAGAGCGCCGTCGATGGCCACGGGAATGCCGGTCGCCCGGGCCGTCACGGTGCCCGCCACGCGATCTCCGTCCAGCGGACCCCAGACGTCGACCCGCTCGGCGGTGATCTCACCCGACACGACCTTGCGCACCACGGACGGCAGCCCGTCCGCCCCGATTCTGTCCCGCACCGTGATCCCGAAGGCGCCGGGGACCGGATCGAGCTCGTACTTCTCCGGCACCTCGGCGAACCGCCGCCGCCAGTAGTCGGGGTCGGTGATCACCGCATACGCGATGTCCACGGGGCAGCTGAGCTGCTCGGAGAACTCGAACGTCTTGGGCATGAAGAACAGCCTAAGCGGCGGACGGGCCCCGCTCGTCGCGAAGCCCGCCCGCCGCCCGCGCCTACTTCTCGGACACGGCCAGCAGATGGAATGCCGTCTGTCCGGCCACACCGAAATTGTCGTCCGACACCACCACGAGGCTGCGGCGGCCGTCCGGAAGCCTCGGCCCCCAGGTCATGCCCTCGACACACTGCGGATCGACACCCGCCGAAGCGAAGTCGAAGAGCAACCTCTTGTCCATCCGCACCGTGTCCGGCGACACCGCGAATTCCCCGGCCACGTTCTCCGCCTCCGCGGTGGAGGTCTCGTAGATCCGGCCGGTGAACAGTCCGGTCTCCGGGAACAGACTGCGTTCGAGTGTGAGATAGCTGCGGTCGCCGACCGCGAGCACCTCGGATACCCCGGTCGCCTGCGGCAGCGCTCCCGGAGCGACCCGGTCCACCGGATAGATGTACTCACCGAGGACGGCGCCGCTGCCGCGATCGATCTCGAGCAACCGAGCCGGACTCTCGACGTCCGGGCCGGCTTCCGGCCCGTCCTGTACGAGAGCGTTCTCGGTGACCGCGACCACCGCGGCACCGTCTCGCACCAGATCCATCGCCTCGAATCCCAGGTTGTCCCGAATCCCGGACACCAGACCGCCACTCTCGTCCAGCCGGGGCGTATACGCATCTGGCAGCGGGACCTCTGTGCGATACCCGCCGTCGAGGCCCGCTTCTCGGACGAACCCCGCCAGGCCGGCCTGCGCCTCACCCTCGCTGGTGTAGAGGACACCGTCAGCGCCGGGAGCCCAGCGCACGGACTCGGTGTCCGCCGAGCGTGGCGGGAAAGGCGCTCCGTCCCGATCGAGCAGATCGATCCGCGTCAGGAATTGCGGTTCACCGAGAACACCGTCGTCGATCGGCAGCGACAGCGTGTACATCCGCACCGGTCCGACCTCACCGCGGTCATCGCTGATCACGACGAACCCGGCCTCGGGGGTGTAGTCGATGCCCGAGAGTCCGCCGACAGGGACCCCGTCCAGTGCAGTTCCCGGAGGAAGGATCAGCGTGTCCAGGTGGTCGATCCGGCCGACACGGTCGTCACCCACCCCGCTGCCCGTGGAACCCGCATCGAGCGAGCCGATACCGAACGGGAGCACGGACAGCAGAACCGTGACCAGAATGCGAGAGGTCGACATGCGAGCCCTTTCTCAGCCGAGAAGCTTGTGCCTCAACGCGTCCAGGGTGTCGGTGCTCAGGCCCAGTCCCTCGGTCAGGTACGCATCCACGGACCCGTACCGGGCGTCGATCTCGTCGAGACCGGCTTGCAGGTAGCTGTCCTCGACACCGAGAAGGGGCTCGAACAGAATCGCTGCTTCCTCACCCTGGGTGGCGGCGATGTGCGCACGCGTCTTCGCGGCCCACTCCCGGTTGTACTCGTTGGTGAGCAGGTAGTCCTGCACGATCGTCGCGCGGTCGACACCCGCGAGGGACAGCAACAGCATCGACGTCCACCCGGTACGGTCCTTGCCCGCCGTGCAGTGGAACACCTGCCGTCCGTCGTTCTGGGCGAGTTCGGTGAGGAGACGAGTGAACCCGGCGCGCTCGGCGTCCCCGGCCACGAATGCACGGTTCATGTCCCGCATCATGTTCCGCGAGTCCTCGACGGAACCGATCTGGTCGATCATGTCCGCGATGTTCCCGGAGAGGATCGGGATACGGACGTATTCCACGCCCGCGGGCAGCCGATCCGGCTTCTCGGCGACCTCGTCGTCCGCGCGCAGGTCGTAGACGGCTGCCAGGCCGAGACGTTCGAGCGCCGCCAGGTCCGCGTCGTCCGGCACGATCGTGTCGGCTCGGTAGAGCACTCCCTTGTTCAGGTGGGTACCGCCGTGTCCGACGTAGCCGGACCCGGTTCCCGCCACATCCCGGAAATTCGGGACGCTCGCCAGCCGGGGCGCGTCCGGGGCCGGTATCCCCAGGCTGCCGAACGAGAGCGACCCCAGATCGAGTACGGGAGGTAGCGGTGGCGCCGGGGGCTGAGCCTGCGCGACTCCGGTGGTCACGGCTCCGAGCAGGGCGCTCGTCACGACGGCGGCGGCGAGGGTGGTCCGGGTTCGATTCATCGTGCACCTTCCGAATGTGGGGTATGCCACACGGAAGGTAGAGCGGGGTGTTCGCCCAGCGCGCCGGGTTCTCCCGCCCAATGGAACACCGGGAACCGAACAGAATCGGCAGCCGCACAACGATTCGGCAGCCACGCGGCGAATATGACCCTGTTCGCCGTGCGGCTGCCGAATGCCTGTGCGGGTGTTCTCAGCAGGTCTGATCCGGTCCGGTCCGGTCCGGATCAGACCAGGACGGCCACTGCAGCGAACGCGGCCAGCCCCACCAGCACCGCGCCGGTCAGCGTCTGCACCCGACGGTCGACCACGCACATCGCCGACAGGAAGCCGGGCATCGAGCCGCCACGACGCGTGTGGACGACGGCCAGCAGGCTCGGCATGCACCGGCCCAGCGATACGAGGGTGAACAGCGCGGCGCCCCACAGCGGAGACCCGGCAGCCACCACTCCCAGCACGAGCAGGTAGTACGCGCTGGAGCGGATGAAGATCACGAAGCCGGGGCCGATCATCGCACCGAACAGCAGCGACACCTTCCACGGCTGCATGGATCGGCGCAGCTCACGGGGCAGCTGACGCCGACGCATCGGCGTCGGCATCCGCACCAGGCCCAACTCGTGCAGCCCGTACGCGAAGGCCAGGGCCGCCCAGACCACCAGCGCCGCGGACAGGGACATCCACCCGGCGGCGACCGCGCCGAACGCGCCGAGCAACGCGCCGGTCGGGGCTCCCGTCGCGACGGAACCGAGGGCGTGCCAGCCGAGTCGGCGGACCGGCGTCGAGGCCCCCTCGCGATCGGGCTGCTTGGGCGCCGCCACGACACCGGCGACCGACATCCCGCACGTCGACCAGTTGGCGGCGAGCGCGGTCACCGATCCCGCCCCGACGAGGGAAGCAGTGAGCGCCGCCGCCGTGGTCGGGGCGGTGAGAGCGGCGGCCCCTGCGCCCAGCAGGCCCGCCCCCACGACGAGTACCGCCCGCGCCGAGGCGGGAACCGCGGCGGCGAGGCCGGGCCGGATGTCAGGGAGGTCGGTGGCCAGGGGTGGGTGGGACAGCGCTCGGGGTGGCAGAACTGTGGTCATGGGAATCTCCTCCGAAGATGTTGTCGATGTGGGACTTCCGGCCGCGGAGGCCGGTCTCGGCGGGCACCTCGTGCCCGGTGGCGGGTCGGTGGCGGGTCAGTCGTCGGTGACTGTCACGGCGCCGACCATGTATCGGTGGACGGAGCAGGTGTACTCGTAGACGCCCGGCCGCTCGAAGGTGTGGGTGAAACTGCCCGCACCGGTGACCCCACTGTCGAACTCTCCCGGCGCCCCGACCTGGTGGAGCAGACCACCGTCCTCGAACTCCCAGCGCACGCTCCCACCCGTGGGAATCGTGACCTCCGACGGCCCGAAGGCCAGGTGTCCGACCGTCACGACGGCATCCGGTTCGGCCGCGCCCGGCCCGCAGGCCACCGCGGACACGAGCGCCACGGAGAGCACGAACGTCACCTCGCCGCGCCGAACCGGACGACACCCGCTCATTGCACGATGACCGTTCCGACCATCGCGGGATGCGGGGTGCAGTGGTACGAGAACGTTCCTGCCTCCTCGAATGTGTACGAATACGTTCCCTCGGTGAGTAATTCGCTCCTCAGCGTCTCGCCGAGCGCGCCGTCCCCGACGACGTCGTGGGGCAGTCCGCTGTCGTCGAACTGCCATTGCACCGTCTGCCCCTTCTCGATCGTCACGGTGGCCGGCGAGTACGCCATGTTCTTCACCTCGACGACGACGGCCGGTTCGGCCGAGGACGCGTCCGCTCCGGAGCACGCGGACACGGTGAACGCGGCCAGGGAGGCGACGAGCAGAGCGAGCAGCTTCTTCATGACGATCCTCTCAACGGATGTACCGCAGGTTCGCGGTCATTCCGGCTTCGAAGTGATATGCGTTGTGGCAATGGAACATCCATTCACCCGGGTTGTCGGCGTCGAACTCGATCGCGAGTTCCGTCCCGGGCAGGACGTTGACCGTGTCCCGGCGAAGACCCCCGTACTCTCCGACGGCGAAGGTGTGGCCGTGAGTGTGCATCGGATGCCACATGGTGGAGGTGTTCGTCATCGTGATCCGAATCCGCTCGCCCTCACGCATGATCAGCTTTCCGGCATCCACCCCCGCCATCCCCCAGACGTAGCGGTCGCCCGCCTGGATCAGTTCCACCCGATAGTCACGATCGGGCTCGCGGCGCTCGAGCGTCACCGACTCCGCGGGGCGCAGTTCACTCTCTGCCAGCAGCCGACCGGCGAGCTCCGGGATCGAGCCCCCCACATCGGGATTCGCCATCGGTGCGGCATCGTCGGTACGCAGGACCGTGGAGGCATAGCCGTCCCGACCCTCGACCTTCGCGACGACCGGCCACGTGCCGGATGCCACCGTCACCAGCACGTCGTACCGTTGCGCCATACCGATGATCAAGGTGTCCGTCGTCCGGGGAACAGTGTCGAACCCGTCGGCCGCGACCACCGTCATCTCGTGGCCGGCCACCGCGAAACGGTACGGAGTCTCCGCGGCGGCGTTGACGACACGCAGCCGGAGCCGGCTGCCCGGGGGCACCACGATCGGATCCGGATCATTCGGCGGGCGGCCGTTGATCAGGTGCAGCGGATAGGCGACGTGCTGGGTCATCCCACCCAGCGGCACCGAGTTCCCGTGCCCGGCCGAGATGAGCTCGACGGCGACGGCCATCTCGGAGTCGGTATGTGTGGCCGGGGTACTCGATCCCCCGTGTCCCCCGTGTCCGCCGTGTCCCCCCGAGATGTCGGGGTTGAGCGCCATGAGCACGGCCTCGGGCGTGGTACCCATGCCGTCGACCCAGTCGTCGAGAACGAGCACGGCATCGACGTCGGCACCGGTCGTGTCGTCCGGGTCCTCCACCACGAAGGCCCCGAACAACCCCCGGTCCGCCTGCAGCCCACTGTGCGAGTGATACCAGTGCGTACCGGGATCGGGGACGACGAAGCTGTAGTCGAACGTCGTGCCGGGCCGGATCGGCGGCTGGGTGACCGGTGCAGCTCCGTCCATGTCGTTGCGGATCCGGATTCCGTGCCAGTGCAGCGTGGTGTCGGCATCCAGCCCGTTCGCGACCGTGACGTCGACGCGGTCCCCCTTCGTCATCCGCAACTCGGGAGCGACCGCGTTACCCCCGTACGCCCACGTGTCCACCAGCCGGCCGCCCAGGTCCACCGTGGCGAACCCGGCGGACAGCGCGAATGCGGCTACGTCACCGCTCGTCTCGCGCGCCGCCTCCGCAGCGGCCACTTCCGGGTCGGTCGGCAGGATGTAGTCGAGATCGGCCGCCGCCGACTGTGCCCCGGACGAATCCGGGCTACAGCCGGCGGCGCCGAACCCGAGGGCACCGAGACCCACCGCCCCGGCACCGAGTGAGCCGAGAGCGAGGAACCGGCGCCGGCCGAGCACCGACCCGTTGTCGGGTCGTGTCATTCGATCACCTGCGGGGTGAGCAGGGTCCCGAGATCGTCCACGTTGCCGGAGACGTCGGCGGAACTGACCTGTGCGCCGTCCTCCGCGGCGATCCCGACGATCTTCTGACCCGATTCGCCGTCCTGTTCCGGACCACTGCCGAGAACGTACAGCGTCTTTCCGTCCACCGAGAAGGTCGTGCTGTCGATGGAAGTGAGCCCCAGGGCCTCGAGATCGAGGCTCGCGACGGTGGCGAGTCCCTCGGCGTCGAACAACTCGATCCTCACGACGTCTCCGGCGCGCGCCGAGTGTGGATGCACCACGGAATCGGTGTACTCGATCGCGATCCGGGTGCCGTCGGCGGAGATCGTGTTCTCGGCGAACCGGCCTCCGTCCCGGCCGGCGTTGCCGATCGGAGCGATCTCCGATTCCGGGAGGCCGTCGGAGAAGTCGAAGACGTAGACGTCCCCGTTCGCTCCCACCAGCAGAGCGGAATCGGCGTCCGCCGCCCAGGCCGCCTTGCGGTTGCTCACGAAGTCGTCCGGGAGCACTGCGCTGCGCGCGGTCTCGGACGGCACACCCGAGTCGTCGATGCCGACGTGCAGCAACTCGCCGGTGTCCTCGCACACGCTGTACAGCTCGTGTCCGACCATCCAGGTGAACGGACCACAGCCGATCACCTGAAGAGACCCGCTCTCCTCCTTCGCCTCGAGGTCGACGACCCTGATGCCGTAGAGGCCGTCGTCCCACGTGACGAAGTACCTGCCGTCCGACGTCACCGCGTTCGAACCCGGGCGCGAATGCACGCGGGCGTAGTCCGGCAGCAACACCTCGTCGGGTTCGATCAGGTTGCCGGAGTATGTGGTGACGGTGAAGTCCGCGGCGCCACGGGATCCGCGTGGACGCCACACCTCGGCGGCGAGCACCGCGGGATCGCTCGACTGCTCGCCGACGAAGCCGTGGATGACCGGGTCCCAGATTCCCGGCCCCACCACGATCCGGCTTCCGGCGACGCCGGTGACCGGGTCGATGACGTTGACGCCGAGTTCGAGCTTTCCGAAACCTCCTGCCACGGCGAGTAGTTCGTTCGGACCGATCGGATCGATCTCGTTGGTGTAGACCTTCTCCGGGATCTCTCCGATCTCCTGGTCCTCGGATCCGACGGTGATGCCGTCCTCGGGCGGAATGACCGGGACCGTCTGATAGGTGACCTCGCCCGACGACGACGGCTCGTCGTCGTTCGACCCGCATCCCGTCAGTACCACCAGTGCGGTGACCGGAACGAGAACCGCGGCCGAACGGACGAAGGTCCGTCCGGACACCTGCCGGGAACGACGTGTCATGATCCCGCCCCCACCTTCGGCCGCACCGCCGGGGTGACCTGGCAGTCCTCGCCGATGATGGGAGCCATCGTGCAGGTGTAGGACTGGGACTCGTCCGACACGCACCAGATGATCTCCTGGTCGTAGCTGCCCGACACGGGGTTGTACATGATCGCCTGCGTGTCGGGCTCGCCGCAGAACGCGTTCGAACAGGACGGCGCGCCACAGCAGTCGTAGTAGGCGATGAGATAGGTCTTCCCGTCGTCGGGATCGGTACAGCATCCGACCCAGAACTCGGCGCCGGGCTTGGAACCCGGAGCGCAGGTGGTGACGCCGCCACCGTTGCAGGCGGCACAGGACGTACCGTCCATGTTGCACCAGCGCCAGTACTCGCATTCGGCGGGATCGTGTCCGTCGAAGTCGAGCAGTTGAGGCTCGCCCCCGCCTTCCGGCGCGGGCGTCTCCTGGGCGAATGCACTGCGCGTGACGGGAAGTGAGCTGATCAGCGCGACACCGGACACCCCCATCGTCCAGCGTCCGATGCGGCTGATCATCGACCGCCGCGAGACCCTCTCGGACATCCTCCGGGTGGCTCGGCTGGCGAACGTTCCGCCCTTTCCCGCCATCCACTCGGACTGTTCCCGGACGGTGTTCTCGTCCACCGGGTAGCGGTTCTCGTACATGTTTCCGTCGTCCAACGACTTCTCCGATCGTGAGTGAGTTCCCCAGGTCACGCGGATGCGCGAGCAGTGGCGTGTGAGTGCAGGTGTTGCAGCGACGGCGTACCGGATTCCAGTGCGTTGAGCAGGCTTTCGACCTGTGCCATGTGATTGCACAATCCCTTGGCGCGGATCTTGCCGTGCTCGTCGAGGATCACCCCGTACGGTGTGGTGCCGATCTGGTAGGCGATACCGACGTCGCGGGCATCGACGTAGCCGAGCTCGTCCCCTATATTGCTGCCGGCGAGAAATTCCTCGTGCTCCTCCGACGTACCGTCCGAGACGATGACGACGTCGATCCCCTTCTCGGCCTTGGCCATCGCTCGGACACCGGGGAGCAGGCTCTTGCAGGTCGAGCACGTCGGCGCGGTGAACAGCAGCAGTTGCGCCCTGTCGCGGTGGCCACCGACGGCGACCTCACGCCCGAGGTGGTCGACGAGGCCCCGGAAGGACGGGCCGGCCTGTTCGAGCTTCGGGCCGGTGTCCATCATCCTCGCCCCCAGGGGGCCGAGCCGCACGTGCACCCGGCCGATCTCTCGGGCCAGCGCGAGCACCATGAGGAAGAGGACGGTGACGGCGATCGCGAGCACGGCGATCGCGACGAGGAGAAACGTGGTCATGGCATCGGTCCTGTCGTCGTGGAGAGTGCGTACTACCGGAGTGGTTCGAGCGCCCGCAGCGAGGTGGAGGCGGGAGACAGGTGGTCGTCCACCGGCCGTCGGCCGAGGGACACCACCGCGCGCAGCTGCGCGAAAGCCGCTGACGCGGAGAGGAACAACGCAGCAGCGGCGACACCGGCGAGATGTTCGAGGACGCCGGCTCCGGCACCTGCCGTCACCGCGAGTGCGACGGACGTCAGCGCGAGGGCACCGGCCCGCGCGGCATGGAACCAGCCGATACGGGGCACGTCGTCCGAGCCACCGAACGCGAAGCACCCGCAATCGAGGTCCCGGCGACCACGCACGAGGTTGATCGTGAGACCGGCGAAGAAGGCCAGGAACAGTGCCGCCGCGGCGAGTGCCGCCCAGGTCCGGGCGATCCCGAGGATCAGCGCTCCTCCGACGACGATCTCGGCGATCGGGAGCAGCCTCGCGACCGCGGCCTCGACCGGGGCAGGAAGCAGCGCATATCCCTGGACGGCTGTCAGCAGCCCGGCGCGGTCTCGGAGTTTCGGTAGGCCCGCGAGCACCAGCGTTCCGCCGAGCACCGACGCCACAGTCACCCAGATCATGTCGCTGTCCCTTCGCCGTCGATCGGTGTGCCGCACCATCGTGCGAATCGAATGCGTCACCCGTGCTTCCCGAACGAAACAAGCGCTCGCACCACGAGTGGAAATGCGCCCCGGAATCGATTTCCACTTGGATGCGACACACCCGTGCGCGCCGGTAACCGACCCGTAACACGGGGCAGTTAGCTTGACCAGTCAACCGAGAGCTCTACAGCCTGGTGGGCTCCACCGACGGGGACGAGGGCCGTGACAGCAGCACTCCGGGCGGCCATCGCCCGATCACACGACGCCGATCGGACTCCGGATCCGGTGTACTCCCCGCTGCATGCCCTCGGGCGAAGGCAGCTGTCACCGATCGACCTTCTCGGGCAGTCCCTCTCGACCATCGCCCCCGCCACCGGAATGGTCTTCATCGCCCTGTGGATGGTCTCGCACCAGCCGGGCGTGACGGGGTTGGCCGCCATCGCCGCCACCACCGCGGTGGTGAGCCTGGTCGCCGTCTGCATCACCCAATTCACCCGACGGCTGGCGGCGGCGGGTTCGCTCTACAGTTTCGTGTTCCAGGGCCTGAGCGCGCGCGCAACCCTGACCACCGGGACCGCACTGCTGCTCGGCTATCTCGGGATCTCGATCTCGGTACTCGCCAACGCGGCGGACAGTCTGCTGGGTGTCGCGGTGGCGCTCGGACACCGGCCGCCTCAGCCGGGCGCACAGCTGGCCGTCGTCGCACTGATCGCCGTCACGGTGACAGTCATCGCGGTCCGTGGGGTGCGGTTCGCGACCCGGGCGATCCTCGTCGTCGAGATCTGCTCCCTCGCACTGATCGTCGCGGTCATGATCGGTTCCCCCGCGGAGGCGTCCACGGCCGCTGCGGTCCCGCATTCGCCGATGAGCATCATGCCCTTCCTGGCGATGCTCACGGTGCTGAGCATGGCGGGATTCGAGAGTTCCGCATTCTTCGGCCCCGAGGCGAAACGTCCGCTCGCAACCGTGTCACGGACCGTACTCATCTCCCCGGTGATCTGCGGGGCACTGTTCGTGTTCGCCGCGTGGGCTGCGCTGGCCGGACACGGCTCCGTCATCGTCGGCGCCTACTTCGAGGGCACCGCGTCGGGGGCGAGCGTCGAACTGGTCCTGGCCGTCAAGATCGGGATGACCTGCTCCTGGTTCGCTTCCACTCTCGGATGTGCTCAGGCCGGTTCCCGGCTGCTCTACTCGATGGGGGTCGAGCGAGTACTGCCGACGTCGCTGGCGCGGGTGCACCGCCGCTTCCGCACCCCGTACGTCGCGGTGACGACGTTCACCGTCGCCGGGCTCGGTGGCGCACTGCTCTTCTCGCTCACCGTCCTGGGTGACGCGGCCGGATTCAACGGTGTCGTCGAGATCGCCTTGGTCTCCGCCTACACTCTCGTCGCCGCGGCGTCCCTGCGATTCCTGAACCGGATCGGCGAACACACCGTACTCAGCCGAGCCGCCGCGGTCGCCGTCACCCTGGTGGGCGGGTCGCTGCTGGTGTACATCGTCGTCGACGGAGTGGCGCACCGATTCTGGGCGGTTCCCGCCGCGCTGGTGACGATCGCCCTGTCCGGGACCGTCTGGTACCGCATCCTCCGCAGGGTCCGCCCCGACAGCCTCGCGACCATCGGAGCATTCGACAGCGTCGAGACCGCGGACATCCTTCCCGGCGCGGGACGGCTCGTCATCGACGACGACGGCCGCAGACGCATCCTGCCCGACCCCGGGCCGGGGCCCCACGTGGCCGGCGGGGATCGGCCGTGACGTCGGCGTCGCCGGGGCATTCGCCGAGTGGCACCGGGCGTGGTAGCGGCTCCACGGCACAGCATTTCAGTGGGCAGCAGCCACGAGCGGTGCAGAAGGCGCTCGGCATGCTCGAGGCCGTCGCGCGGCTCGGGCCCGGCACGTCGGCGAAGGAGATCGCGAAGTTCGCCGGAGTACCCACCACCACGGCGTACCGGATGCTGAACCTCCTCGTCGCAGACGGTTTCCTGGTCCGGGTACCCGATCTGTCCGGCTTCGCCCTGGGGCGACGTACCGCCGAGCTCGCACACGCCGCGACGGAGAGCGAACCGGACATCTCGCTCCACGACGTGGTCGAGGAACTGCGCGGCCACACCCGATTCGGGCTGCACGTCGCCTCGTTCGGAGGCGGCCGGCTCCGGCTCGTGGACAAGGACCCCGACCACGAGATCATCGCGATCTCGACTCTTGCGAAGGACCTGCACGCCAACGCCCTGGGCAAGCTCCTCCTCGCCCACGACCCGAGCGTGCGGCCCGACCCCGAGTTGAGGCGTCTCACCGAGCACACCGTCGACGACCCCGTTCTGCTCGACCGGGAACTGTCGACCATCCGATGCGACGGATATGCGGTGGAGAACCAGGAGTCACGGCTCGGACGCGCGGCTCTGGCGGTCCCGATCCGGGACCAGCTCGCCGTCGTCGTCGGCGGCCTCTACGTGCAGGGTTCGGTCGAGCGCGTCACCGCCCGCGATCGCGAACTCGTGCAGTTCCTCTTCGACGGAGCCCGTCGGCTGACCGGCCTGATCTGAACGCCACGTTCGGGCCCCGCCGGTGCCACGGGTGGGCACGATGAACGGTATGTCCTCCGACCTCGCCCGGCACGATCGCCTCGACCCGTCCGACCGTGAGCCGCCGGTCCTGCCCCGGGTCTGGGGATTGTTGCGTCCCTATCGAGGACGGCTGGCGGTCGTCGCCGGCGCGATCGTGGTGTCCTCGCTCCTGGGAATCGTCAATCCCTTTCTCACCCAGGCCGTGTTCGATCGAGCACTGTTCCCCGCGGACGGCAGTGGCGTCCATCTCGCCCTGCTCGCCTGGCTGGTGACGGCGATGATCGCGGTGACCCTCGTCAGCTCGGCGATCGGCGTCTACCAGACCTACCTGACCACCAGGATCGGCAACCTGTCGATGGCCGATCTCCGGCAACGGCTGTTCGAGCACCTCGAGAAGATGGAACTGGCCTTCTTCACCTCGACGAAGACCGGTTCCATCCAGTCCCGGCTCGCCAACGACGTCGGCGGTGTCCGGTCCGTCCTCACCACCACCGCGTCCGGAATCCTGTCGAACGTCGTCACGGTGACCGCCTCGCTGATCGCGATGCTGTTGCTGTCCTGGCAGCTGACGTTGGTCGCGGTGGCTCTGCTGCCCGGATTCGTCTATCTGCAGCGGCGGGTCGGCGAACGTCGCCGCCGGTGGGCCCGCAAGACCCAGGAGTCGTTGTCGGACATGACCGCGATCACGCAGGAAGCATTGAGTGTCTCCGGGGTTCTGCTGACGAAGGTCTTCAACCAGTCGGAGGCCGAACTCGTCCGCTACCGGCAGGAGAACGACCGCCAGACGGAACTGCAGGTGCGGCAGGCGATGACCGGCCAAGGCTTCTTCGCCGTCCTCAACGCGTTCATGGCGATCACCCCGGCGTTGGTGTACCTCGCGGCGGGATACCTGATCGGCAGTGGTGGGGGCGCGGCGATCTCGGCGGGCACGCTCGTCGCCTTCTCCACGTTGCAGGCCCGACTCCTCCAGCCGATGGTGTCGCTGATGCGTGTCGCGCTCGACGTCCAGACGTCGATGGCGCTGTTCCGGCGCATCTTCGAATACCTCGATCTGACCCCGGCGATCGTCGACGCTCCCGACGCGGCCCCCCTTCCACCGGACAGCCCCGGGCTGGTGGAGTTGGACGACGTGTACTTCGCCTATCCCCCTCCCGTGCGGTTGACCACCGCGGATCCCGACCCGATCGCGTTGCGTGGGATCGGGCGCGGCAGCGGAGGAGGACGAGGCGGCGGCGGACTGGGCGGAGGAGGACTGGGTTCCGTCGCGAGGGTCACGCCCGCACCCGGGCCTGCCCCCGGCTCGGCGGAGCCGCCGGACGGCCTCGAGGACAGCGGCGGCGACGGCAATGGCGACAGCGGTGGCGACGGCGCGCTCCCCCGTCGGACATGGGCCGTGGCCGGGACGTCGTTGCGTATCGAGCCCGGCCGGTTGGCCGCGTTCGTCGGACCGTCCGGAGCGGGAAAGACCACGCTGTGCTATCTCGTCCCCCGCCTGTACGAGGTCGATCGGGGCGCGGTGCGCATCGACGGCCTGGACGTCCGTGAGGTGACGATGAGCTCGCTCGCCGACGCGGTGGGGATGGTGACGCAGGATCCGTACCTGTTCCACGCGTCGATCGCGGACAACCTCCGATACGCCCGTCCGGATGCCACCGACGAGGAACTCCGGTCGGCCGCCCGGGCCGCGAACATCCACGAGCGGATCGTCTCGTTCGGCGAGGGGTACGACACTCTGGTCGGCGAACGCGGGTTCCGGCTCTCCGGCGGCGAGAAACAGCGACTCGCGATTGCCCGGGTCCTGTTGAAGAATCCCCGCATCCTCATTCTCGACGAAGCGACCTCGGCGCTCGACACGGTGTCCGAGCGTCTCGTCCAGCGCGCTCTCGACGAGGTGATGCGGGATCGGACGACGCTCGCGATCGCACACCGGCTCTCGACCGTCCGGCACGCCGACGTCATCTTCGTCATCGACGAGGGCCGGTTGGTGGAACAGGGCACCCACGAGGAACTGGTCGGTGCCGAGGGCGGCCTCTACTCCCGCCTGTACGCCGAACAGTTCGGCTCCGGCCGGATCGAGTGCCGGTGCCGTGACGGGGTCCGCTTCACCGACGGTGAGGTGCTCACCAGGCAGTGAGCCGAGGGCCGCCTACAGGAATTTGCTGAACTGATCGTTCGCCTTCTGCATCACGAACTCGTACGGGGGCGCGAACTTGCGCGCCCACCAGTACCCGAACCGGATATCCGGGGACGTGTACACGAGATACCGGTTCTTGCGGATACCGGTGAGGATGCAGTCCGCCACCTTCTCGGGGGTGACCGCCCGACGTTCGAAGAGTCCGATGGCCCGGTGCACCCGGGGATCGTCGCGGTCGACGCCGGCGATCTCCACCGTGCCCACGAGCGGGGTCTTCACCGCGCCGGGCACGACGAGTGACACCCCGATGCCGTGGCGCCGGAGATCGAAGCGGAGCACCTCGGACACCCCTCGCAGGCCGAACTTGCTGGCGCTGTACGCCGCATGCCAGGGCAGGGCGAGCAGACCGGCGGCCGAGGAGACGTTGACGAGATGACCACCGCGGCCGGCGCGGACCATCGGCGGGAGGAAGTTCTCGATGATGTGGATCGGCCCCATCAGGTTGACGTCGACCATCGACTTCCAGTGGCGGTGTTCGAGATTCTCCACCGTGCCCCACGCCGAGATCCCGGCGACGTTCATGACGATGTCGAGACTGCCGAACTGGCGGTCGATGTCCTGCGCGAAGGCGGTGACGGCCTCGTAGTCCGACACGTCCAGCGCACGGGAGTAACTGACGGTCCCGCCACGGGCACCCGCCTCCGCGACGGTCTCGGCCAGGCCGTTCTCGTTGATATCGGTGAGGAACAGTTCCGCGCCCTCGGCCGCCGCGGCCAACGCGGTTGCCCGCCCGATCCCGCTGCCTGCCCCGGTGACGAGGGTCTTCCTACCGTCCAGTGTCTTCATCGCGGTTCTGATAGCCATGCCCTCCGGTGCCCCCGTCGTCGCCTGTCCGGTCCCGGGCACGGAGTCTACGCACGCCGCACCCCCCGCACCCCGTCATCGAGACCGGGTGCCCACTACGCCCGCGGGCGTCACAGCCGCTCGGACATCTCCTGCTGGTAGTCGCGGATGGTCGATTCGATGCGCTCGGCATCGTCGCGCCGACCGTGCGCGGCCGCGGAATCGGCCCGGTCACGCAGCACTCGAATCGCCTTCCTGAGCTCGGCGTCACTCATCCTGTGTTCCATGTCACAATAATGACGCACTTCGCCGGTTTCGGCCAGGCCGCGATGCCGCACACCGTGCACGAGGGACCCGCAACA
Source organism: Rhodococcus triatomae (assembly GCF_014217785.1). Lineage (NCBI taxonomy): Bacteria > Bacillati > Actinomycetota > Actinomycetes > Mycobacteriales > Nocardiaceae > Rhodococcus > Rhodococcus triatomae. The sequence goes on from NZ_CP048814.1 coordinate 1,095,277, forward strand.
CACCGGAATGGTTGCCGCAACAAGTAGTGACCGCGGCCCGACAGGTGCCTGAGCAGCAAGGATGCCCGGGGGCCGAGCGAAGTTGGACCACTGACCAGCAAGCAGTTAACTGTCGGTAACTATCTTCGTCCTCACCGGCGCGCACCGCCTCCCACACTAGGCTCCCGAAGCCTGGACCCGGCGATTTTCCGACCACCGATCCCTGTCCTCGGTCGTCGTGGGCGCCACTCCGGCACCATGCGCACCAGCAGTCTCGAGGCGGGGTCGCCTCTGTCACAGTCGCGGGCTTCCTCTACCATCAAGTAACAAAACATGCATCCTGTCGACGAGACGGCTACCACCTGTGAGTTATCGGCGGGTTATCCTCGTGGTACTGTATCTCGGCAAGGAACTCAACGCGTCACCATCCCGTTGGCGGACGAGAGAGGACTACGGCGGCTCACGATGGCAGATTTTGCAGAGCGGTTGAACAAACTCTTCGAAACTGTCCACCCCCCTGGACGGAAACCCCATACCAATGCGGAGGTGGCGGCGGCACTGATCGCCGACGGACACCAGATCTCGAAGCCTTACATCTCTCAGCTTCGGTCCGGGCAACGAACGAACCCGTCGGACGAGACCGTCGCGGCGTTCGCCCGGTTCTTCAAGGTCAAGCCCGAGTACTTCTTCAACGACATCTACGCGGCGAAGGTCGATCACGATCTCGAGCTCCTGTCCCAATTACAGGGCTACGGTCTGCGCAAGCTGTCGAGCCGGGCGTTCGACCTGTCCGAGGAATCACAGAACCTCCTGACGACGATGGCCGAGAAGCTGCGCGTCAGCGAAGGGCTCCCGGAAGTTCCTCCGGACGCGTCTCGGTGACCTCCGGAGCATCGGCCGCATACCGCCGGTAGGCGTCCGCGAGAATGCCCACCCAGCGCATCGCCGACATTCCGTCCGGAGGCATCACCAGATCGGTGCCGAGCATCGGCGACTGCAGGGGATCGTCGATCCAGGGTGCAAGGAAGTCGGCACGCTCCACCGCCGCCACGGGCGCGTGCCCTCCCCCCGCCTCGAACATCCCCGCCCCCGCCTGGATGTACAGCGCATCCATCACGTGCGCCACGACGTCCGCAGCCGCCAGTACCGTCGTGTGAGCCCGGCCGTTCTCGTCCACCACCTCGGGGAAGCGCTCGACGAGTACCGCGTGCAGGGCCCGCGTACGCCGCAGATACAGACGCGACCGCACCCACGTCTCGCCCAGAACCCACACACATCCGAATGCGATCGCCACCGCTGCCGCCGCATGGGGGACGAGGTCGGACAGGCGCGTCGCCGGCCGGACCGGGACGGCGGTGAACAATCCGATCGCCTCGGTCACCAGCACGATGGCCGATCCGGTCACGATCAACGTGATCCCTCGGCCCAGTGGTGACCACTCCACGTACCGCAGACCGGTGCCCACGACGACCGCGAATGCGACGATCTGGAACACCGAGGCCGGCGACTCCACACCGCCGACGGCGAGAACCCCGCACAGCGCCGCAAGCGTGTAGACGACGGTGGTCACCACACGCATTCCCCGGCGGGAGATGATCGACCACACCGAGATCGCCCCGGCGGAACTGGCGGCGGCAGCCAGGAGCCACGCGAGATCGAACACCGTGGCCGGAGCGGCCGACTCGGGCGACGCCGTCGACGAGCCGAGCTCGGCGAGCAGATCCCACACCGGCGGCAACAAGACGGTGACGGACACGGCGACCGCGACGGCCGCGACGGCCATGGCGCTGCGCAGAGGCGTCGCCTCACGCGCCGCGACGCGACCGACTCGGGCGCCGGCTGCGGTCCACACGGCCAGCGCGATGATCCAGGCGACCATCAACCGATGGCCTCGTCGTAGCGTGCGACCGAGATCGAGTTGCCGCGGCCGCGCATCCGCGCGAGCCGCAACAGAAGCATGGCGGCGAACGTCTCCGCTTCCCACTCGACGACGTCACCCTCGGCCCGGGCAGTGGTCCGCTGGCTGAGCATGTACGAGATCAGGTCGTCGTCGACGGCGAGAGCGCTGTCGCGGACCTCCACGCCCTCGTGACGGAAGACGATGTGACCCAACTCGTGCGCGAGAGTTCGTTCGCTGTCCGGAAGGCCGCTCGCGACGACGACCACGTCGCGATCGGGATACACCCGCCGCTGACCGCACACCGCACCGGCCAGGTCCTCCGAGATGTCGAGGTCGATCGGGCGGCCGCGTTCACGCGCGACCGCGGCGATCACCTCGCTCACGCTCAACGCCTCGACCGACGCGGCCACGTCACACACCGCGTCCACCGCCGCGGCGACGCGACGATGTGATCTGACCTTTGCCATCTCGAACCTCCCTTCCCGGTCGTCACGGGCCCGTTGCAGGCCCGAAGAACTCGGCTCGCGCCGCGGCGATCCGCGCCTGCTGTGCCCGTGCCCCGCGATACGTCATCGCCCCGGCACCCGCACCGCATCCGAGGAGTGCCGTCACGCCCGCGGCAACCGAGACCGGATGCCAGGGCGTGCTGTGGGCCACCGCTGACGCCGCCGGCACCTCGTCGGCGGTGCCGGCCCCGGCCGCAGGTGCACTCTCGGCACCGGCGTCGATCGGATCCACGGCATCGACTGTATCGGCGGGTTCGCCGGGGGGCGCCGGCACCGCGGCGTCTCCCCCGTCCGCGGCCCCTCCCACACCCGGAGCTGCGGGGCCCGGAGTACCCGGAGCACCAGGAACCGGGGGAACCGGGGCGGGCGCTACGGGCGGCGGCGGCACCGCGGGAAGCGGAACGACCGGCGCGGGCGCGGCGGGAGGTCCCCCACCCGGCGAACCACCGGGAGCGCCGCCGGAATCGTCGGAGCCGCCGCTCCCACCCGGAACGACGATCTCCGGCCGCGGAGGCAGGTTGCCACCGACCTCGGGAGGAATCACGATCGGCGGCCGAGACCGGGTGGTGGTCGTCGTCGTGGTGGTCGGCTCGGTCGTGGACAGGGAACTCGCCGACGTGGAGGACTCCCCGGACGACGTCACGGCCGGAGTGGAACTCTCGGTGGTCGTGTTCCCGGTCGTCGTGTCCCCGGTCGACGTACCTTCGGTCGTCGTGGCCCCGGTCGACGTGCTCGCCGAACTGCTCGTCGTCGGTGGCGCACTCGCCGTCGTGGTGTCGGTGTCGGTCCGGGTGGGTCGACCGTCGCCTCCGCCGTCGCAGGAGCCGCGGTGGCAGTGGTGCGGATGCGCGTCCGCGTCGGGCGGGCTGATCGACAGCAGCGTCAGCCACCCGGCGACGACGAAGAGGAGAGCTCCGAGCACTCCGGCTGTCGTCCGGGCACCGTTGGGTGCGTGCATCGCGCCCCCTCCAGATCGCGGTGTCGTCCGGCTGCTGATTCGGCGCCATCGTAACCAGCGCCGCCACCGGAGGCGCTGGTGGTGCCGGTGTCGGGGGTCCGGCACCACCAGCGGGTTTCCGAGTCGGGTGGGACTCGGAGTTCTACGAGCGCACCGCAGGCCACCTGCCGTCCATCCAGCAACATCGCCGCATCGGGCCTAGCCCGCCCCGATACCTCGAAGCGGGGGATCATTGCTGGGAGTATGACGGCACCCCTGTATGTGGTCTGTCGACCGCTCCGCTCAGTTAAACGCGTCGGTTACCGATTGGCAACCGAACTCACGGAGAAACCGTGAGATATGAGAAAGGTCACCGACGGATTAGGGCGCCGAATTCGACCACGAGGGGTGCAATTCGGCATTCGCGTCTCGCAATCGTGTCTCTGCGGAACGCAGCACCCTTCGCCGCGGATTCACATCCCCGACCGGGAACGAGGGCGTGTAATGAGCAGGTGGGAGCGAACGGCGCGGCCCCGGCCCGACCGGTCGCGGTGTTGGTGGTGCTCATCCTGGTCGCCGCGGTCGCCAATCTCAATCTCGCGGTCGCGAACGTCGCCCTGCCCGACATCGGCCGGGCCTTCGATGCGAGCCAGACGGAACTCAACCTCGTCGCGGTCGGATACTCCGTGGGCCTGGCGGCCTCGGTGCTGTATCTGGGCGCGCTCGGCGACCGGTACGGACGCAAGCTCATGCTGCTCCTGGGCACGGGCCTCTCGGTCCCGGCGAGCCTGGCCGCCGGATTCGCACCGAACATCGAAGTCCTCTTCGGGGCTCGACTGGTCGGAGGCGTCGCCGCAGGCCTGGCGTTTCCGACCACGCTCGCACTCATCACGGCGTTGTGGTCGGGAGCGGGCCGAACCCGGGCGATAGCGCTCTGGTCCGCGATCGGCGGCGGCATCTCGTCGCTCGGGCCGCTGTCGGCGGGAGTTCTGCTCGAGTACTTCGCGTGGGGCGCGGTCTTCCTGCTGACCGTCCCACTGGCACTCACGGCACTGGTGGCTGCCGCCGTCGTGATCCCCGGCCATGTCAACGAGACCACCGACCCGGTGGACAATCTCGGTGGCCTCCTGTCGGTGGTCCTCGTCGCGGCACTGGTGCTGGGCATCAACTTCGCACCCGTCGACGGAATGTGGCCCGTGGCTCTCGGGCTCCTGCTCGTCGCGGTCGCCGCGGGAATCGTGTTCGTTCTCCGACAACGACGGGCACGCTTCCCGCTCTACGACCTCACGGTCGCCCGACGGCGGGTCTTCTGGGTCGCCGCGTGCGCCGGGGTGATCGTGTTCGGCACCCTGATGGGGACCCTCTTCATCGGCCAGCAGTTCCTCCAGAACGTCCTCGGATACGACAGCTTGGCTGCCGGTTCGGCAGCGCTGCCCGCCGCCGTGGTCATGGTGCTCGTCGCGCCGCAGTCGGCACGGCTGGTCGAACGGCACGGCGCCCGATTCACCCTTCTCGCGGGTTACGTGTCCATCCTGGCCGGACTCTCCGTCGCGCTCCTGCTGTGGCGGGAGGGCGCGCAGTACTGGCAGGTGGCGCTCGGCTACGCACTGCTCGGCGCAGGCGTAGGACTGGCAGGCACACCTGCCTCCCGATCACTGACCGGCTCGGTTCCCGTGCGCAGGGCGGGCATGGCCTCGGGTACGGCGGATCTCCAACGCGACCTGGGTGGAGCGATCATGCAGTCCCTGTTCGGTGCGTTGTTGACCGCCGGATACACCACCTCGTTGACGACGGCGATCGCCGCGAGCCCGGCCGCCGGCCAGATCGACTCCGAGGTACAGGCGGCGCTGGTCAAGTCGTACTCCGGCGCGGAGACCGTCGCTTCGCGCTATCCGCAGTACGCCGACCAGATCGTCGACGCCGCGCGCACGGCCTTCCTCGACGGCGACACCCTCGCGTACGCGGTCGCACTGGTGGTCGTGGCGCTGGGGACACTGCTGGTGTTCTTCGCCTTCCCCGACAGGGATCGGGAACGGGAACTGCTGGCTCGGTACGAGGCGATCGACACCGGCCGTGCTTCCTGATCCGAGATACTGCCCAGTCTTCGCCCCGCCACAACCACCGCATCGAGAGCACACGTGCACATAAGTACAAATATATATTTGTGCTAGTCTGGAGGCCGGCCGCACCGGAGGAGTCCCATGACCGCCGAACGTCACCTCGACCAGGCATTGCGCGCCCTCGCGGACGCCAATCGTCGGGCCATCCTGGCCGCCATTCGGTCCGAGCAACACTCGGTCGGTGAGATCGCCGACGTGGTCGGGCTGTCCCAGCAGACGACGTCACATCATCTCGGGGTGCTACGCACGGCCGGCCTCGTCCGCGGCACCCGAATCGGCACGCGACACCTGTTCGCGGTCGACACCGACGGGCTGGCAGCCGTGCGCGGCTACCTGGACGAGTTCTGGCCGAACAAGCTCGCCGCACTGAAAGCGGCCGTGGAATCCGAGAAGAGCGAATCCGGGAAGGGCACGCGCGATGGCTGAGTACGCGACATCGATCGAGATCGACGCCGCACCGGGCGCAGTGTTCGACTTCCTCGTGACCGAGTCGGGCATGACGGCGTGGATGGGTCGGTGGGCCACCCTGGACCCACGCCCCGGAGGCGAATTCGGTGTCGACATCGCCGGTTACGCCATTCGGGGCCGATACCTGGAGGTGGAGCGGCCGCGCCGGGTGGTCGTGTCCTGGGGTGTCGCGGGCAGTGCCGACCTCCCGCCGGGAACATCCACGGTGGAGTTCGTTCTCACGCCCGCCGGCCGGGGCACCCGAGTCGATCTCGTCCACACCGGTCTGCCGGATCCGGAGCTCGCCGGGCACGCCGACGGGTGGACGCATTTCCTCGCGCGGCTGCGTGTCGCCGCGCATGGTGACGACCCGGGCGCCGACCACTGGACGCCCCTCGGCACCCGCGCACCTGGGAACCGACCATCGTGAAGGAGCCAGTCGTGAATGCAACGCCCCACTCCCCCGCACTGAATCTCGTGCTCGACTATCACCGTGCCTGGACCGGTGGAGACGTCGACCGCGCCATGGACTATGTCTCGGACGACGTCTTCTGTCGCGCACCGGGAATCGACCTCACCGGCAAGGAGGCCTATCGCGGGTACCTGGCGGGATTCGCACCGAACCTGACCGGCCTGACCGACGTGGCGAGCTTCGCCGACGGCGATCACGTCGCGCTGTTCTACTATCCGCACACCGCAGCCACCAGCAGCGCACCCGCCGCCGAGTACTTCACCGTCCGAGACGGAGCGATCACGGAAAGCCTGCTGCTGTTCGATCGCCTGTCGTACGCACCACCCACCGGACCGTGAACGGCGACGGATCCGCGCTCGCCGATCGCGTCCGCGCGCTACTCACCGCACACTCGACGCGCGAAGTACCGATGTTCGGCGGACTGTCGTTCATGGTCGACGAGAAGATGGTCGTGAGTGTCCGCCCCGGCGCCGAGCTGCTGGCGCATGTCGACCCCGAGCGGAGTCCCCATCTGGTCACCCTGCCGGGAGCCCGCCCGGCCGAGATGGGGGCGGGGCGGGCGATGGGTCCGGGCTGGATCTCGGTCTCCGCGGACGTAATCGAGGACGACGAGCGACTGGCCTTCTGGGTCGGAGAAGCGGTGGAGTACGTCGGAAATCGGTGATCCGAAAGAACCGCCACCACCGGGAAACGGACATCTCGCGCCCGTATGGATTTCGTAATTCCATCGCCCCGGCGATTCATGTCGCGGAGCGATTTCACAACTCACTTTCCATTGAGTAGTGTCCTTTCACAGGTGCCGACCACTCCTCTCGATGTCGCCGCTCGGCCGAGTGCGAATACACGCCTTGCGGTATCTTCCGTCGCGACGGACATCGAGTACGCGAGAATGTATTCGGAAGGATCGACCAGATGGCCACACGCCAGATCATCGAGTTCGTGGACGATATCGACGAGACCCCGATTGCCGACGGAAAAGGCGAAACGATCCGATTCGCCGTCAACGGCGTCGAGTACGAGATCGACCTCAATGACAAGAACGCCAAGGAATTCCACCGCAAGCTCGACTATTACATCTCGCACGGCACGCGCGTCGGCGGAAAGCGTAAGACCGCCGCACGCTCCGGTGGCCGCTCCGCCACGAAGCGCGACCCCTCGCAGACCAAGGCGATTCGCGAATGGGCCGTCGCCAACGGTTACGACATTTCCCCGCGCGGCCGAATCCCCGCAGAGATCGAAGAGGCCTACCAGACGTCCGGGTAACCGCACCCGTTCCCTGTTTTCCGAATTCTGTTCGGTCAGGGCGTTCCCGCGGCGCCGTAGAGCTGCACCAGTTCGCTGATCCGGGCATCCCGGGCGTCGGTGCGCAGACGGCCTCCGCGCTCGAGTTCGGCGAGCCCGTGCAGCGTTCCCCAGAACAGTTCGGCACGCGTCTCGTCCCCGCCGACCGCTTCGGCGATCGCACCGAAGGCGCGCTGCAGCGCGTTGGGCGCCTTCGGTGTCGCGAAGGCCAGCCCGCGCGCCCGGCTGGAGATGGCCTCGTACAACGCCGGCTGGTCGCGGGCGAGGTCCAGGTAGGCGCGGGCCACGTTCTCGATGGGCTCGGACGCTGATGCGCTGCGCTGCAACGCATCAGCGATCTCCTCACTCCCCTGGACCGCCACGGCGGTCACGATCGCGTCCATGGACGCGAAGTGCGAGTAGAGGACCGGCTGGCTGTAGCCGACCTCTGCCGACAGCCGGCGCGTGGTGATCGCAGCCCATCCCTCGCGCTCGGCGATATCCCGGGCGGTCGCCACGATCGCCGCTTCACGGACTCTCCGGCGTTCCTGTTGCTGCTCCGACACGGACCTGATGCTAGCAGCGCTAGCATCAGACACATCGCCGTGCTAGCGTTGCTAGAAAATCTAGCGACGCTACAACCAGGAGCTCGCATGAGTGCAGTCGCCACCATCCTCACCGTCATCGGCGCCGCCTTCATCATCGGAATCGGCCTGAGTTATCTGATCCGGCCCTACCCGATCGCCCAGGGATTCGGCTTTCGCCGGCTACCGGGCCGCGACGACCCGTACTACCGGGTGAAGGGCATCCGGGACCTCGCCAGCGGGCTGGGCGCATTGGCACTGCTCCTGATCGCCCCACCGCACGTGCTGGGCGTGTTCATGCTCGTCTCGGCATTGGTGCCACTCGGTGACATGCTGATCGTCTGGGGCTATCGCGGGCGACGCGCCTACGCGGCGGCCGTACACGGACTGACCGCGGTGGCCGTCGTCGGCACCGGAATCCTCTGGTTGCTCGTCTGACAACCAGCGAAGTCGCCCAGCCGCTCTCCCCTGACGCGCGGCTAACTGTGTTAGCCTGCAGCGGGAGCTCGGTACTGTTCGCCGCACGATTCACCGGAGGTCGAGCGAAATGAGAGATCAGATCAATCCCGCGATCGCCCTTGTCGCGGCCGGGATCCTGTTCGCGGTCTACCCGGCGCTGCGGCCCTACTCCAGCGAAGTCGGCACCGAGGGTGCCGAAGCGTTCGCATCCTGGGAATGGGTGGTCGCCCACCTCTGCGGGATCGCCGGGTTCATCCTCCTCACCTATGCGGCTACCCGATTGTGGCCTGGAATTACCTCGACGACAACACTTTTCGGAACAGCACTGGTGCTTCCCTACTATGGCGCCGAGACTTTCGGGTTGTACGCGCTCGGCCGCAACGCCGCGGCGGAGGAGATCGAGCCCGGGGCGGAGACGATCCGCTACTTCGGACCGGCGGTGGCAACCTTCGGCGCGGGGCTCCTGCTCCTCGCAGTGGCCGGCGTGCTGATCGCCCGCCGGCTGTGGGCAGACGACCTGCGGGTGGCGGCGATCCTGGTGGGCGTCGGCCTCCTCGGCTACCTGCCGCAGTTCTTCACCCCGGCGCCCGTGCGAATCCTGCACGGCATCATCCTCGGACTCGGTCTGCTGGTCACGGGAATCGCGGTCTTCACCCGCGCGCGCCGGGCGCCGGGCGACACCACACCGCTCAGGCGGGAGGGCGGCGCGTCGACGGTCAACCCATGAGCAGCGACGAGGCATCCTGCCCGACCGAGTTCGATCCCCGACGGCTGCTGACGCCGAGGGCCGCGCAGATCGTCGGGTGCGCGCGTGCGCTGCTCGAAGACACCACCTGGGATTCGGTGACCATGCGGGCGGTGGCCGAGGCACTGGGCATTCGAGCTCCCTCGTTGTACAAGCACTTCCGGGACAAGGCGGCATTGCAGGACGCCCTGATCGCCCAGGCGCTGAAGGAGATGGGCGAGGCGACTCGTCCGGTCGAGTCCGTCGCCGGGCTCGTCGCCGACTACCGGGACACTGCGCGCGCGCATCCGAATCTGTATCGACTCGCGACCTCGGGTCCACTGCGGCGCGATTCGCTACCCCCGGGTTTGGAGGACTGGTCCGGCGCTCCGTTCCTGATGGCCACCGGCGAGCCCTTTCTGGCACAAGCACTGTGGGCCGCCACTCACGGCGCGGTGATCCTCGACCTCGACGGGCGCTACCCGACCGGACGCGCACCGGAGCAGACGTGGCATGAACTGGCAGCCACGTTCAGCAGCCGTGCGGACCGACCGCGACGCCACGGCCGGTGAATCGCTCGTCGCGTAGCCCTTGCGCGATTCGCGGACGTTTTCCGCGCCGCGCTCTCGAACCTTCGAGGGCACGGTGCACAGAATGTCCGCGGATGGTCGGCGACCCGGCAAGGCTTCCTCGCCTACGAGAAAACCCCCGACTGCGTTTTCGGCAGTCGGGGGTTCTCGTCGGTTCTCCGGTGGAGCTGAGGGGAATCGAACCCCTGACCTCTTCGATGCGAACGAAGCGCGCTACCAACTGCGCCACAGCCCCGGGCACCGCTCTCGCGGACCGCTCGCAAACCTTAGCAGGACGCTCCGCGTGAAGGCGAATCAGCCCTCGACCAGCGGCGACGGCTACTCGCCTGCGGCGCGCCGCCATTCGACCTCGGCCTCGGCCTCCTCGTAGTGATCGAGGTGATCGAAGGCCGGGTCCTCGTCATCCGTCTCCATGACCACGGCACCGGGACGGCGCAGACGGGCCGGGACGAGCCGTAGCTCGTCGTCACTACGGGACTCGACGCCCAGGCGAGAACGCTGCAACCGCTGGGTCCGCCGGCGACGGATCTCCTGCTCGATCCGCACCTGTCGACGCAGATAGGCCAGGTAGCCACCCAGCACGAGCACGGAGGCCGCGGTCAGCCACCACACCGTCGAGGACAGGATCACGGCCAGCGCCGCCGACATCAACGAAACGAACACCAGCGCGAGCATCATCCGCTGCCGGAAGGAGTAGCGGGCCTCGCGGGCGATCGCATCCGCCTCCGGGTCGAACCCGCCGCGGCCACGTCGGTGCACGATGTACTCGTCCACCGGCGCTCGATCGCCGTGCTCGTCGTAGCCGTCTCGGGCCTCGTCCTCGGCGTGAGTCTCCATGGGGTCCTCCGCGTGGTAGCCGTAGTGGTCCTCGGGTTGCCAGTCCGGGTCGCTGCGGTGGCCGACGGCCGGTCCGCGCTGCACACGCCGCGTGTCACCGCGGTGCAGGACGCGGGTCGCGAGGGCCGCGTCGCTGGTCTGCCTGATCCGTGGACGGTTCGACGCCAGCATCGGGACCAGAACGAACAGCCACACGGCAACGAGCCCGATCCACAAGAACGAATTCGGCATGTGCGGCCTCCTCCCAACCGTCTACCAGCATCGATAAGGTGCATGCCCGTCCGGGCCGGAGCGGGAACAACCGATCCGGCCGTCGACGCGCTGATCCCCACAATACTCAGCTGTCACACGCGTAACTCCGCGAATCGCCGGACACACAGCGAGAAATCAGGAAAGTCCATCCGATCGAGTGTGATGTCGACCATAGTTTCGAAAAGTTGTGAGTTGCACTACCTGCCGTTAACCGTCGTGTAACTGTCCGGCCGATCAGGCCCAGGACGCCTTGCCGCTGCGCACCAGGACGTCCACCACCGTCGCCGGCACCTCCTCGACCGTCATGGCCACCAGCAGGTGGTCGCGCCACTGCCCGTCGACGTCGAGGTAGCGCTCGAGCGTCCCCTCCTCACGAAAGCCGACATTGCGCAGTACCGCCCGGCTCGCCACGTTCTCCGGCCGCACCGTGGCCTCGATCCGGTGCAAGCCGACCGGGCCGAACCCGTGATCCAGGCCGAGCGCGAGCGCCCCGGTCGCCACCCCGAGCCCGTTGACGTCCTTGTCCACCCAGTACCCGATCCATGCCGACCGCAGCGCCCCCCGCACGATGTTCCCGATCGTCAACTGGCCGCAGTACTGGCCGTCGAGTTCGATGGCCATCGGAATCATCCGGCCCTTCCTGGCCTCTGCCCGCAGCCCCGCACACAGCCCGGGCCACGACGCGATGTGGTGCCGGGACTCCCACGGGGAGTAGCCGGTCGGCTCCCAGGGCTCGAGGTGCTCCCGGTCGCGGATCCGGATGCGACTCCACGCCGCCGCATCGCGCAGCCGGATGGCTCGGACGGTGACGACCCCGCCACCGACCCGCAGCGGACCCAGGTGCGGCGGCCAACCCGGATGGCGGCTCACGTTCGCGGCTCCCAACGCGCGTCAGCCGCGCTGCGCCAGGAACGCGACGTCCACCTCGTCGCCGGTCCGCACGTCCGTGACGTCCGGGTCGATGACGACCAGGCAGTTCGCCTCCGCCAACGACGCGAGCAGATGCGACGAGGCACCGGGCGCGCCACCCAGCGCCTGCACCAGATACTCGCCCGTCGACTCGTCCCGCATCAGCTGCCCGCGCAGGAACCCCTTGCGCCGTTCGATCGATGTGATGGGGGCGACCGTGCGGGCGGTGACCACGCGGCGCATCGGCTGCCGCCGACCCAGCGCGATCCGGATCAGTGGCCGCACCATCACCTCGAACACGACCAGGGCACCGACGGGGTTGGAGGGCAGCAGGAAGGTGGGCACCTCGTCGCGACCCAGCTGGCCGAAGCCCTGGACCGAGCCGGGGTGCATGGCGACCCGCTCGATCTCGAGCGTGCCGAGTTCGGCGAGCGCCTCACAGACCTCCTCGCCCGCTCCCCCGCCGACAGCGCCCGCGATGACGACGATCTCCGAACGGATCAACTGCCCCTCGACGACCTCACGGAGGCGGCGCGGGTCGCCGTCGGCGATGCCGACCCGATTGACGTCGGCGCCCGCATCCCGGGCAGCGGCCGCCAGCGCGTACGAGTTGACGTCGTAGACCTGCCCCGGCCCGGGAGTGCGGTCGACGTCGACGAGTTCGCCCCCGAGCGAGATCACGGACAACCGGGGCCGAGGGTGCACGAGCACCTTGTCCCTACCGACGGCGGCGAGCAGACCGACCTGCGCGGCACCGATGATGGTGCCCGCCCGCACGGCGACGTCGCCGGGCTGGACGTCGTCGCCGGCTCGACGGACGTAGTCGCCGGAGCGCACCGGCCGCAGCACCGTGACCCGCGCACCGCCACCGTCGGTGCGGTCGAGCGGCAGGACGGCATCGGCGAGCGTGGGCATGGGGGCGCCGGTGTCGACGCGCACCGCCTGCCGCGGCTGCAACCGGATCGGCTGGCGGGAACCGGCACCGACCTCGCCGACGACCGGCAACGTCACCACGGGCAGCGCTCCGTCCTCGTTCGGGACGTCGCTACCGGCGTCGGCGACGTCGACGCTGCGGACCGCGTACCCGTCGATGGCCGCCTGGTCGAATCCCGGGAGCGGACGCTCCGTCACCACCTCTTCGGCGCACAGCAATCCCTGCGCCTCGGAGATCGCGACCCGGACGGGACGCGGCGCCACCGCAGCAGCCGTCACGATCGCCTGCTGCTCCTCGACCGACCGCATGTGGCTTCTTTCCTCCTGCGCTCCCGGGATTGTCCGACGGGCTGGTGTCCTGACCGGCTGATGTCCGACCGGTCAGGAATCCGTCTGCTTCAAGCGTTCGGCCAGCCAGTCCCTCAGCGAGGGGCCGTACTCGTCGCTGCTCAAGGCAAAGTCAACCGCAGCACGCAGGTACCCGCCGGGATTTCCGAGATCGTGTCTCGTGCCCCGGTGCACGACCACGTGCACCGGGTGGCCCTCCTCGATGAGCAGGGCGATGGCATCGGTGAGTTGGAGTTCGCCGCCGGCTCCACGGCCGATCCGGCGCAGCGCGTCGAAGATCGCCCGGTCGAGCAGGTAGCGGCCCGCGGCGGCATAGGTCGACGGCGCATCTTCCATGGCCGGCTTCTCCACCATGCCGGTGACCTTGAGGACGTCCGGGTTGACCGCGTCGGGGACCTTCTCCACCTCGAACACGCCGTACGCACTGACCTGGTCCTTGGGTACGTCGATGGCGCAGAGCACACTGCCGCCGCGCTTGGCCCGGACCCGGGCCATGGTCTCGAGGACGCCCTGGGGCATCACCAGATCGTCGGGGAGCAAGACGGCGACGGCCTCCTCGTCGTCGTCGAGCGCGGATTCCACGCAGCCGACGGCGTGGCCGAGGCCGAGCGGCTCGACCTGTACCACCGACTCGACCTGCAGCAACCCGGGCGCCTTGCGCACCTTCTCCAACAGATGGTGCTTGCCACTCGCTTCGAGCTTGCTCTCGAGCACCAGGTCCTCGACGAAGTGCGCGACGACACCGTCCTTGCCCGGCGAGGTGACGATGATCAGGCGGTTCGCGCCGGAATCGGCGGCCTCCCCCGCGACCAGTTCGATACCCGGGGTGTCGACGACGGGCAGCAGTTCCTTGGGCACCGTCTTCGTGGCAGGGAGGAAGCGCGTCCCCATGCCCGCAGCAGGCACGATTGCCGTGCGAAAGGGCTTGTCGATGTGCGAGGAAGCGTCCGTCATGCAGCACACCATAACCGTGCGGGCCTACGGGCGAGTCACCACGATCCTAGGCTGGGGACATGGAACGGCCCCCAGATGTGTCCGCGAAAGCAGATGTGTCCGCGAAAGCAGATGTGTCCGCGAAAGCAGATGTGTCCGCGAAAGCCCGGTGGCGTGAGCGCGCCCTCAGCTCGCGGCGGGCACTCGACGCCCGGCGACGGGACGCGGAGAATCGGGCGCTCGTCGACTTCGTCACAGGGAGATGGCCGGGGGGCGGCACCGTGTGCGCGTACGTTCCGCTGCCGAGCGAGCCGGGTTCTCCCGCCCTCCTGGCCGCGCTCCGCGCCGGGGGCTCCCGCGTGTTGGTGCCCGTGACGGGTGATCCCGGGCCGCTGTCCTGGGCCGAGTACACCGGTCCGGACTCGCTCGTCGCCGGGCAGTACGGGATCCCCCGGCCGACCGGTCCGGTTCTCGCACCCGACGAGATCCGTTCTGCAGAAGTGGTCCTCGTGCCCGCGCTCGGAGTCGACCGACGGGGAGTACGGCTCGGCCGTGGCGCCGGCTTCTACGATCGCACTCTGCCGATCGCCTCTGCCGGGACCCGGCTGATCGCCGTGGTGCGAGACGAGGAACTGGTCGAGGCGCTGCCGGAAGAGGCCCACGACGTGCGGATGCACGAGGCACTGACGCCCGCTCGGGGGTTCGTCACCCTCGGTGGGGCGGGCACCGGGACGCGGAGGGGCGACGCACGGGAACAGGAATAAAGTCGACGATTGGCGCTGTTGGCACTGTCGACTGTAGAGTGCTAAAGCTCGCGGTTTGATCTAGCCAGTGTGGAGGTAGCGCAGTGCCCACCTATTCCTACGCGTGCACCGAATGCGACAACCGCTTCGACATCGTGCAGTCGTTTTCGGACGACTCCCTGACGGTCTGCCCGGAATGCACCGGGAAACTGCGCAAGCTGTTCAACTCCGTCGGCATCGTCTTCAAGGGCAGCGGCTTCTACCGCACCGACAGCCGTGGCAGTTCCGGCACGGCGAGCGAACCCGCCAAGTCCGACGCCGGCTCGTCCTCCTCCTCGGAGAGCTCGGGCAGCTCCTCCGGCACCTCCACCCCGGCTGCCTCGGCACCCGCGAAGGCCGCCGCGAGCTGACTCCCCGGCCGGGGTTCATCCACAGGTTTTTCCTATCCACAGCCAAGCGGCTCATGCCGCCACGCGGTGGCGGCGTGGACCTAGCGTGTGGCCATGCCACCCACTCACTCCACGCGTCCGGCCACGCGGAGCCTCGAGCCGAACTGGGCTGATCGTGTCTCGCTGCTGTGGCAGCCGGCGAGGGGACGCGGCGTCCTCGCCCGCAGGGCGGCCGCCGGAGCGTGCGTCGTCGCGGCAGCCGTCCTGCTCGTACGAGGCGATCCGAGTGCCGAACACCTCTCCGTCGTCGTCGCGGCCCGCGATCTGCCGTCCGGCACGGTTCTCACCGCCACCGATCTGCGCACCGCCTCCCTGGCCCGCTCCGCGGTCCCGGACGGCGCAGTGACCGCCGTCGAGGACACCGCCGGGCGCACGGTGGCGGGCCCGATCCGAGCCGGGGAAGCCCTCACCGATGTCCGGGTACTGGGGCCACGACTGGCCGCCGCGGCCGTCGGCAGCGACGACGCCCGCATCGTGCCCCTCGAACTCGCGGACGCCGCCGTCGCCGACGTCCTGCGCGAGGGCGACGTCGTGGACGTCCTCGCGGTCGCCCAGGGAGCCGGTGGCGACCGGAGCGGCACCCTCCCCGACCCTGCGGCCACACTGCTCGCGTCCGGCGCCGTGGTCGTGCTGGTCAATCGCCCGGAAGGCGACCGCGGAGGGAGGGAGAGACTCGTCCTGCTGGCGCTCCCGCGCGAGAAGGCCCACGCCGTCGCCGTGACGTCCTTGACTCACGCCGTCACCGTCACGGTGCAGTGACGCTCACCACTTCCGGGTAGACCGTCCCGTCCGACCAGCCCGATCCGGCACTATTCCTCCTTTACTCTTCTGTTCAGACCGACGTTCCTGTTCGAGAAGAACTGTTTCCGACCCGAAGGAGATACCGGCATGCTGAAAGGCTTCAAGGACTTCCTGCTCCGTGGCAACGTGCTGGACCTGGCAGTAGCGGTCGTCGTCGGTGCCGCGTTCACCGCGATCGTCACCGCGTTCACGACCAACATCGTCAATCCGCTCATCGCGGTTCTCGGCGGCGACAACGAGATGGGCTGGGGATTCCAGATCCTCGGCGACAATCCCGCGACGTTCGTGAACATCGGCGCGGTGATCACGGCGGCCGTCAACTTCGTCATCATCGCGGCGGTCGTCTACTTCGTACTGATCGTTCCTGCCAATGCGGCGAAGAAGCGCTTCACGAAGCCCAGCGAGAAGGCCGTGTCGGACACCGACCTGCTCACGGAGATCCGCGACATCCTCAAGACCGGCGCCGCGAACGCCCAGCAGACCGGCGCGCACGCCAAGGTCGCGGACACCCCGCCTCCGCCGAGCATCTGACGCGAGCGGGCCGCGCCGGAATCAGGGGACGAGCTGAGGCTTCCGCTTGGTCGCGGCCCGCCGGGCCGCGACCAGCATGACCACGACGAGCGCGAAGCCGACCGCCATGAGACCGAACGTGGCGAGATAGTCGCCGTCGGGCGCACGGAGATCGCGGCTGTCACCGTCATCCCACGGCTGGTAGGGCCACAGCGCGCGGAGCGAGCCGACGAGAAGGCCGGTCATCACCACCAGCGTGATGTGGTGATGGTGCTCGAGGAGCCATTGGAGCAGCTTGACGAACACGGACAGCCCCAGGACCGCGCCGAGGGCGAACAGGCCGATGTAGCCGAGATCGCGGTCGTTGAGCGCGTTCAGCGTCACGGTGTACATCCCGAATCCGACCAGCAGGAAGGATCCGGAGAGGCCCGGCATCGCGAGTGCGCACACGGCGATCGCGGCCACTCCCACGATCATCCAGGGAGCGGGGTCTTCGACCTCGGACGGCGGCATCCCGAAGACGAAGAACGCGGCGACCGCGCAGGCTCCGGCGAGCGCGTAGTCCAGCCCCGACCATGTCCGTCCGGACTGGGTGTACGGGATGTAGATCGAGGCGAGCACGAGGCCGAAGAACAGCGCATACGACCGTTGCGGGTGATCCTCGACGAGCGGAGCGACGACCTGGGCCGCGATCACCAGCATGCTGAGCATCCCGACCACCACGCACACGACGAACGGCCAGTCCACCCGGCGGAACTCGCCGCGTGCCCGTTCCGTCCCCTGTCCGCGGGGAACGTCGGTGACGAGCAGCCGAGCACCGCTCACGAAGTGGCCGACAGCGGAGATCAGCTGGTCGTACATGCCCGTGATGAGTGCCACGGTCCCGCCGCTGACTCCGGGAATCACTTCCGCTGTTCCCATGAGTCCGCCGCGGACCAGATTGAGCGCGTGTGTGCGCGTGCCGTTCGCCATCCGGAACACCGTAGACGGCGGTCGCGGAATCCGAAAATGTGCCCGATCGGCGGTTCGTTCGATTGCTCACGTTCGTCCAGCTAGCGCGCCCGTACCCGACGGATCCGGGCACTCCCGGTGTGAGATAGATCGCGCGGGTCCCGGTGCACGGATCGGCGAACGCGCCGGGCCGGGCACACGACGACGCGGGGGGCGCGCGCACTCGGCGCGCACCCCCCGCGTCAGGGTGTGACTGTGTTTTCTCAGCCCAGGCTGAAGGGCTGGCCGTACAGCGTGACGGTGCTCGACACCGAATCGGTCGAGACGTCCACCTTCACGTACGAGCGGGCCTGTGCGTACCCGGCGCAGCCGGAGACACCGAAGGTCTCGTCCGCGTAGGTGAACCCACCCCGGTTGCCCTCGAAGTCGAAATCACTCTTGTACGCCTCGGAGCCGTAGCTGTCCTCGTACTCGATGTCGAGGATGGACACCGCCGTCGCCTCACCCGGCCCGATGGTGAGTCCACCGGAAGCGCCCGCCGAGGGCGCGGGCGTTCCCCAGTCCTCGGATTCGCCACCGGCCTCGCCACCGGCCTCGGCGCCGAAGCTCAACTGGCAGGCCACGATGTAGCCGGCATCGATGGAACCGCCCTCGGCGGTATCGCCCGACAGGGTGACGTCGATGCTGCCCGAGGCCCACACGTTGCGATGCAGCGGAGTGGAACCCATCGACGGGCTGATCAGGGCCGAGTTCCCGGTCTGACGCACCGTCACCACCGTGCCGTCGAGCAGCGTCTGGGTGATCTCACCGTCCTGCAACGGGACGAAGGTGTCGGCATGAGCCGCACCGGTCGAGAAGAGACCGATCGCGACGGTGGCGGAGCCCACCACCGCAGCGGCCTTGGCGCCGTGGCGCAGGGTCTTGCTGTTCATTGTTCCCCTTCAGGATTCGAGGTCGCGGAACGCGAGTAGCGCGAGGTCGCGAGAGTTGACTGGCGTGAGCGTGGGCGATCAGCCGATGCTGAAGGGCTGGCCGTACAGCGTGCCCTTCACGTAGTGGTCACCCGGGACCTCGACCACGGTGTACGCGCGGGCCTGGGCGTAGCCACCGCAACCCTGCACCTCGATCTCGGCATCCTTGTACTGGATGGCGGACACGCCTTCGGACAGGTCACTCTTGCTCTTGATCTTGGCGAACTTCACCTCGCCGGGGGCGATCGGCAGGCTCAGCGAACCCGACAGATCCGCACCGGTCAGCGAGAGACCACCGCTCAGTCCGGCCTCGAGGCCGGTGATGTCGACCTGGCAGCCGACGATGTATCCCGTGGTGAGGGTTGCACCCTCAGCACCCTGGACGTCCGCGAAGACGTCGCCCGTCACCCACGCGACCCGGCCGGCGCCGTTGGCCGCCAGGGACGGGGAGATCAGAGCGCTCTCGGCGTTGCGCGCGATCTTGACGCTGACGCCGCCCCCGTTGACGATCCTCTCGCCGCCGGGCAGTGGCACGAAGGTATCGGCATGGGCAGCACCGGTGGACATCAGACCCAGTGCCATCGCTGCAGCGGCACCGAGACCTGCGATGCGGGCGGAGCGGCGCAGGCCGGACTTACGGTTCTCGCTCATTCGTTCCCCTCATCAAGCGCTCGCGCCCCGACCTTCGGAGCGGGAGTTCAACTCGTGATGGGGAGAAGGTAGTTGAAACGTTGTTCGATCGAGACCCCAGAACGCTCGTTTAACAATCCCTTTACGTGATCGACCCACAGCGTGACGGCTTTGTGACCCGATGTAACGAAACGGGAGGTGTGCAGCGTGAGCTGCACACCTCCCGAGGCGGTGAAATCCGGGGCGACCCCGGTTGCCGGTCCGATCAGCCGAGGCTGAAGGGCTGTCCCCACAGGGTGACGTTGCCGTCGACCGAGTCGGTCGAGACGTTGACCTTCACGTACGAGCGGGCCTGGGCGTACCCGGCGCAGCCGGAGACACCGAAGGTCTCGTCCGCGTAGGTGAAGCCACCGCTGTTACCCGTGAAGCTGAAGTTGCTCTTGTTCGCCTTGGCGCCGTAGCTGTCCTCGTACTCGATGTCGAGGATCGACACGGCCGTCGCCTCGCCGGGCCCGATGGTTATTCCCGCGCCTGCATTGGCCTTGGGATCCTGGACGCCAGCTTCCCATCCTTGCTGCGCGTTGCCTACAGCCTGTTCGGCTCCACCGTTCACACTGCCACCGAAATTCAGCTGGCAGGCCACGATGTAGCCGGCATCGATGGTGCCGCCCTTGGCCGACCCACCCGACAGGGTGACGTCGACGGTGCCCGAAGCCCACACATTGCGGTGCAACGGAGTGGAACCGAGCGACGGATTGATCAGAGCGGTGTTCCCGGTCTGCTTGACGGTCACCACCGTGCCGTCGAGCAGCGTCTGGGTGACCTCACCGTCCTGCAACGGGACGAAGGTGTCGGCATGAGCCGCACCGGTCGAGAAGAGACCGATCGCGACGGTGGCGGAGCCCACCACCGCAGCGGCCTTGGCGCCGTGGCGCAGGGTCTTGCTGTTCATTGTTCCCCTCGAGGGTTGCTCCCCGGGACGATCGGGATCTCGTACGAGACCGAAGGCGCCGGAAGAGAAGTGTGGATAGCGAAGTGAGAGTGATCAGCCGATGCTGAAGGGCTGGCCGTACAGCGTGCCCTTCACGTAGTGGTTACCGGGAACCTCCACCACGGTGTAGGCGCGGGCCTGGGCGTAGCCGCCGCAACCCTGCACCTGGATCTCGGCATCCTTGTACTGGATGGCCGCGACACCCGGCTCCTTCAGCTTCTTGCTCTTGATGCTCGCGAATTTCACCTCACCCGGCTTGATCGGCAGGCTCAGCGAACCCGACAGATCCGCACCGGACAGCGACAGGCCGCCGCTCAGCCCGGCCTCGAGACCGGTGATGTCCACCTGGCAGCCCACGATGTACCCGGTCTTCAACGTCGCTTCCTCGAAATCGCCCTGGACGTCGGCGAACACGTCGCCCGTCACCCACGCGACCCGGCCGGCACCATTGGCCGCCAGCGACGGAGAGATCAACGCGCTCTCGGCATTGCGCGCGATCTTCACGGACACATCACCGGCATTCACGACACGCTCGCCACCGGGCAGCGGCACGAAGGTGTCTGCATGCGCAGCGCCGGTGGACATCAGGCCCAGACCGACGGCTGCCGCAGCGCCGAGACCCGCGATACGGGCGGAGCGGCGCAGACCGGACTTACGGTTCTCGCTCATTCGTTCCCCTCATCAAGGGCTCGTCGCCCCGACCTTCGGGGCGGGAGTTCTACCCTGTGATGGGGAACAAGTTAGCTGAAACAACATCTGAATGTTACCCCTACGTTGCACATTCCTTTGCGGTGAGAGATCCCGTTGCCCAGGCGTGACATGCGGTGGCCGACATAGAACGAGGTCGGGGGTGTGTGACGTCGTCACATACACCCCCGACCTCGTCGGAGAAATTGTTCGGTTGTGGCGAGCGTCTCGCCGCATTCCTGTAACGAATCCGATCAGCCGAGGCTGAAGGGCTGTCCCCACAGGGTGACGTTGCCGTCGACCGAATCGGTCGAGACGTTGACCTTCACGTACGAGCGAGCCTGGGCGTACCCGGCGCAGCCGGAGACACCGAAGGTCTCGTCCGCGTAGGTGAAGCCACCGCTGTTGCCGGTGAAGCTGAAGTTGCTCTTGTTCGCCTTGGCGCCGTAGCTGTCCTCGTACTCGATGTCGAGAATGGACACCGCTTTCGCCTCGCCGGGCCCGATGGTGAGACCCGCGGAAGCCTCAGCAGAGGGCGCGGGGTCGCCCCACTCCTTGGATTCGGCACCCACCTCGCCACCGGTCTTGGCACCGAAGCTCAGCTGGCAGGCCACGATGTAGCCGGCATCGATGGTGCCGCCCTTGGCCGACCCACCCGACAGGGTGACGTCGACGGTGCCCGAAGCCCACACATTGCGGTGCAACGGAGTGGAACCGAGCGACGGATTGATCAGAGCGGTGTTCCCGGTCTGCTTGACGGTCACCACCGTGCCGTCGAGCAGCGTCTGGGTGACCTCACCGTCCTGCAACGGGACGAAGGTGTCGGCATGAGCCGCACCGGTCGAGAAGAGACCGATCGCGACGGTGGCGGAGCCCACCACCGCAGCGGCCTTGGCGCCGTGGCGCAGGGTCTTGCTGTTCATTGTTCCCCTCCGGGGGTGTCGCCGCTGACGCGGACGGGAGTGTGACCGCTGACGCGGACGTGGTCGAAGATGCTGTTACGCAACAATTCTCAGCCGATGCTGAAGGGCTGGCCGTACAGCGTGCCCTTCACGTAGTGGTTACCGGGAACCTCCACCACGGTGTAGGCGCGGGCCTGGGCGTAGCCGCCGCAACCCTGCACCTGGATCTCGGCATCCTTGTACTGGATGGCCGCGACACCCGGCTCCTTCAGCTTCTTGCTCTTGATGCTCGCGAATTTCACCTCACCCGGCTTGATCGGCAGGCTCAGCGAACCCGACAGATCCGCACCGGACAGCGACAGGCCGCCGCTCAGCCCGGCCTCGAGACCGGTGATGTCCACCTGGCAGCCCACGATGTACCCGGTCTTCAACGTCGCTTCCTCGAAATCGCCCTGGACGTCGGCGAACACGTCGCCCGTC
Organism: Rhodococcus triatomae; assembly: GCF_014217785.1. Lineage (NCBI taxonomy): Bacteria > Bacillati > Actinomycetota > Actinomycetes > Mycobacteriales > Nocardiaceae > Rhodococcus > Rhodococcus triatomae. The sequence continues at coordinate 1,117,603 of NZ_CP048814.1, forward strand.
ACCCACGCGACCCGGCCGGCACCATTGGCCGCCAGCGACGGAGAGATCAACGCGCTCTCGGCATTGCGCGCGATCTTCACGGACACATCACCGGCATTCACGACACGCTCGCCACCGGGCAGCGGCACGAAGGTGTCTGCATGCGCAGCGCCGGTGGACATCAGGCCCAGACCGACGGCTGCCGCAGCGCCGAGACCCGCGATACGGGCGGAGCGGCGCAGACCGGACTTACGGTTCTCGCTCATTCGTTCCCCTCAAAGGATGTCTAACTCTTTCCCGGCCGGTCTGACCGGGCAGTGGTCCGTAACGGGCCCAGCGCAGTATTCACAGTCTCGATGACCGCAGCGTGAATTCACGATGATCACAGGATGATTACCGACCCGGCAGGACAGTAACGGCGAGGTAGAGGATCGGGCAACTGAAGAATTCACGTCGATTGCGGTGACATGGCACACAGTGGGGTTCCCGAGGGGTGAGTTCCCGAGGCCACCAGCGGTTTTCCCGAGATCAGGGCCCTGCGAGCAGTGCCGTATACCGGTTGTTCACCAGAATGTTCCGGGGAACGTGAGAAAAATTCATCCGGATCTCAACAATTGCACTCTCGGCGCTTTTCGTATGCTGATATTCGAATGACGCGACATTGTCCGAATCAGCACCGAAACCGCGGCTTCCGGGAGCTCACCCGTGGTGTGGAGGAACCTGCCGTCGCAGCCAATCGTCGCCGTCGCCGGCCTCCCGGTCGTTGCCACGCTCGTCCGACGTCGTCTCCGGCAGGACGTCACCGAAGACACGAGCGAGCCGGGCCCGATCGATTCGGGCCCGGCTCTTCTCCTCCGGATCGGTGTCCGCTGAGTGCGGTGCGGGGGTCGGCTCCGGTATCGGTCAGCCCTCCAGGCCGGAGAGTTCGGCGATCACGTGGCTGGCGAGCAGGGTCAGTGTCGCCATTCCGTCGCGCACGGCGGGCCGGGACGAAGCGAGATTGACCACGAGTGTGCTGCCCGAGACACCGGCGAGCCCTCGGGACAGACCCGCATCGAGCGAACCCGCCGACAGCCCCGACGAGCGCAGCGCCTCCGAGATTCCCGGGATCTCCCGGTCCAGGATCTCGGCGGTGACGTCGGGCGTGACGTCACGAGCGGAGACACCCGTGCCACCCACCGAGACCACGAGATCCACTCCGCCGATCACCGCCGTGTTCAACGTGTTCCGGATCGCGACCTCGTCCGCGGCGACGGCGACGATGCCGTCGACGAGGAACCCCGCCTCACCCAGCAGTTCGGTGACGAGCTGACCGATCGAGTCGGTGTCGGGGCGATCGTCGACGATCACGACCAGGGCACGTCCGGCAGTCGCGGCTTCAATCTCCATGATCCCTACCGTAGCCGGTAGCACCCCGACAGATTCCGTCTGTGCTCCCGATCGATCGACCGTGTGGAGATCCATCAGCGTCCTCCCTGGCTCTCGGCGGTTCCGAGGGTGACGTCCACCGTCTTCGGGTTGTTCCCGTTCGTGTCCGTGTACGTCACCGAGACGTTCTCCCCGGGTGCGTGGGACCGGATCGTCGCGATCAGCGAATCACCGCTGTCGATGGTGCGGTCGTCGACCTTGGTGATCACGGACCCCTTCGGGATGCCCGCCCTCTCCGCGGGGCTCCCGGGCGTGACCTCGACGACGGTGGCACCGTTGGCGTTGTCCCGGTTGGGAACCTGGACGCCGATGATCGCCTGGGTCGCCTTACCGGTCTCGATCAGCTCGTTCGCGATCCGGGAGGCCTGGTCGACGGGGATCGCGAAGCCGAGCCCGATCGACCCGCTCTGTGCACCGGTACTCCCGCCGCCGACGGTGGCGATCGCGGTGTTGATGCCGACCAGCCGGCCGTCCATGTTCACCAGCGCACCACCGGAGTTGCCGGGGTTGATCGCGGCGTCCGTCTGCAAGGCGTCGATGACCGTGTTCTGGTTACCTGCCTCACCGCTCGTCGACACCGGCCGGTTCAGGGCCGAGACGATCCCCTCGGTGACGGTGCTCGCCAGACCGAGCGGCGAACCGACCGCCACCACCTGCTGACCCACCTGGACGTTCGCGGACGTGCCGAGTTCGATCGGGGTCAGGTCCGTCTTTCCGCTCGCCTTGACGACCGCCAGGTCGGACACCGGGTCGGCACCGACCAGCGTCGCGGGGGCCTTCGTGCCGTCGGAGAACGCGACCTGCAGCTCGCCACCGTCGGCCGCGGCACCCACCACGTGATTGTTCGTGAGGATCAGCCCGTCACCGGAGAGGACCACGCCCGATCCCTCGCCGCCTCCGCGGGGCCCGGCGACCTCGATCTGCACCACGCTGGGCACCACCTTCTGTGCCACTGCCTGCACCGAGCCCTCCGGCGCGTTGGCGGTGGGCTGGGCTTCGCCGCGTGGCGCGTTCAGGGAGCTCGTCACCTCCGCCCCCGATCCACTCCCGGACGCGAGCCCGCCGACGTAGCCGCCGATACCGCCGGAGACCAACGCGAGAGCGACGACCCCCGCCACCAGGGCGGTGCGTCCACGCGCCGGGCCACCCTGCGGAGCATTGCCCGCCGGGGGCGGCGGGGGCAGTGTTCCACCGGGTCCACCGGGTCCACCGGGTCCACCGCCGGTGGGTTGGCCCAACTGCCCGGGGTAGGGGCCGAAACCGGAAGTATTCGGCGATCCCGCGTACCGTCCCGGCGCCGGGTACCCGGGCTGCCACTGCTGCTGCTGGTGATAGCCCTCGGGAACGCGAGGCATCTGCCCCTCGGGAACGCGAGGCATCTGCCCCTCGGGAACCCGAGGCATCTGCTCGGTGGGGGGATTCTGGTGGTCGTCTCGGCTACGTTCGTCCGTCATCGCTTCGCTTTCGTCTCCACGCGACCCGGTCGGACGCCGGTCGCACTCTCGTCTGTACCCAGAATGCCGCGCCGGACTGAGAGCGTCCTGAGACCCAGCTGTCGGTTCACCGACAGTTTCCCGACGCACCGTGTCGGCGCGGCTCGGGCGTCAGCGTGGCTCGGGGGCCCCCGGCAGCACGATCCGCACGAGTGCTCCGCCGCGCTCGGAGACGTCGACGGCGATGGTTCCGCCGTGCTTGACGACGACCTGGCGGACGATCGCGAGCCCGAGCCCCGATCCCGGCATCGACCGGGACGCGGTGGACCGGTAGAAGCGGTCGAACACCAGCTCGCGGTCCTCCTCGGGGATACCCGGTCCGGCATCGTCGACGGTGAGTTCGAGCAGCCCGTTGCCGAGGGGCCGGGTCGCCACGCGTACCTGTTCCCCCGGCGGGCTCCACTTGGCGGCGTTGTCGAGCACGTTGAGCACTGCGCGGGACAGCCCGGAATGGTCGCCGTACACGAACCACGGCACCGTCGCCGCGGTGAAGTCGATCTCGTTGCGCCTGCGCCGGGCACGCTCGAGAGACCGCTCCACGACCTCGCTGAGATCGACCAGCTCGTACACGGTTTCCGGAGCATCCTCACGGGCCAGGTCCACCAGGTCCCCGACCAGGGTGGACAGTTCCTCAATCTGCGCCATCACATCGGTACGCAGTTCGGCCATGTCCTCGTCCGGAACGTGCGGGGCACCGGGGCGCGAGGAGGCGATGAGCAGCTCCATGTTCGTCCGCAGGGACGTGAGCGGAGTGCGGAGTTCGTGCCCGGCATCCGCGACGAGTCGACTCTGCCGCTCGCGGGACTCGGCCAGTGCCCGGAGCATCGTGTTGAAGCTCTCGGTGAGGCGGGCCAGCTCGTCGTTTCCGGTGACCGGGATCGGCGTCAGGTCGTCGGTACGGGCAACCCGCTCGGCGGCGGCCGTCAGCCGCGCGACGGGACGCAGCCCGGTCCGCCCCACCGTGGTACCCGCGGCCGCGGCGAGCACCACCCCCCAGCCGCCGACGACGAAGAGCACCCAGGCCAGCCGGTCCAGCACGGCCCCGGTCGGTGCGAGACGTTGCGCGATGACGAGGGTGCTGCCGTCGTGCGTGCGTTCGGCGAGCACCCTGCGGCCCTCGACGGTACGCAGCGAACTGGGCAGCTCGCCGCGAGCCACCGCCAGCTCCGGATCGCCGATCGGGACCGTCGACCCGGGAGGAGCATAGGTGTCCAGATTCGGGAAGATCAGTGCCACACTGACATCCGTCGTGTACAGCGTCGCCCCGGCGACGTAGCGCGGATCGAACGTCACCAGATTGCTGTCGATCAGGGACGACGCCCGGTTGCGCAGTTGGTTGTCGACGTCGGCGTACAGGGCCCGCGAGACGACCGCGTACGCGGCGATCGCCATCACCGCCACCGCGATCGCCACCACCGACGCGGCGAGCAGTGTCACCCGCCAGCGCAGCGAGATCGTCCGTGTCAACGGCATGGGCGGGCGCATCTCGTGGATCGGACGCATGGGGGCCGGCGGTGGCAGACCCGGCACCTGCGGGCCCGGTGGCGACGGGAAGTGGGCGGGCGGGTTCGCCGGAGCGTTCCTGCCGTTCGCTGCACCGCCGCGGTGGAAGGGGCCGGCCATCACGGAGGCGTCTCCCGCAGCACGTAGCCGACGCCGCGGACGGTGTGGATCAGCCGTGGTTCGCCGTCGGCCTCGGTCTTGCGCCGCAGATATCCGACGTACACCTCCAGGGCGTTGCCCGAGGTCGGGAAGTCGTAGCCCCACACCTCCTCGAGGATCCGGCTACGGGTCAGCACTCGCCGAGGGTTGGCCATGAGCATCTCCAGCAGGGAGAACTCGGTACGCGTGAGACTGATGGGACGTTCGCCGCGGGTGACTTCACGGGTGACCGGGTCGAGGGTGAGGTCCTCGAAGACGAGCGCTTCCGAATCCTCGTCCGGATCCGGCCCGGCACGACGCAGCAGTGCCCGCAGCCGGGCCAGCAGTTCTTCCAGCGCGAAGGGCTTGGGCAGATAGTCGTCCGCACCGGCATCGAGCCCGGCGACCCGCTCGGACACCGAGTCGCGTGCGGTGAGGACGAGGATCGGCAGGTCGTCGCCGGTGCTGCGCAGCCGCCGGCACACCTCGAGGCCGTCGAGGCGCGGCATCATGACGTCGAGGACCAGAGCGTCCGGCCGGGACGCGGCGATCTGCTCGAGCGCATCGAGCCCGTCGACGGCCAGTTCGACCGTGTAGCCGTTGAAGCTGAGCGAACGTCGGAGGGACTCGCGGACGGCCCGGTCGTCGTCGACCACCAAGATACGCATACCCGACAGTGTGGCTGCTCCGACTGAGATGTGTCTGAGAAGGGCGGTGCCCGAGAAGGGCCGTGGGGTCATTCCGGAATCCGCGGCCCCGGCAGACTCCAGTGCCGCCACAGCGCGAGCAGCCGCAACGTCGTGGCGAACACGGTGCCGACGACGAGCGCGATGTTGTTCGGTGCTCCCGATTCGGACACCGCCACCACCAGTGCGGCAGCGATCAACGCCGGAACGGCGTACAGATCCTTCTGCAGCAGCAACGGCACCTCGTTGACGAGAACGTCGCGGAGCACTCCGCCGCCGATGGCCGCGGTGCCGCCGATCAGACAGGATGCCAGCGGGCCCGCACCGTGGTCGAGGGCGATGACCGCACCGGTGCTGGCGAACAGGCCCATCCCCACCGCGTCGAGGACCAGGATCTCGCGGCGGAGCCGGTGCACCGCGAAGTGCACGTAGAACACCAGCAGCGAGATCCCGAACGCGGTGCCGAGGATGGGCCAGCTTCCCAGCGCGGTGGGTGGATGGATGCCGAGCAGGACGTCACGGACGATGCCGCCGCCGACCCCGGTGAAGACGCCGACGACGCACACGCCGAAGATGTCGAGCCGCTTCGTCACTCCCACGAGAGCGCCGGAGGCCGCGAATGCCGCGATACCCACCAGCTCGAGGATTCTCAGCAGCACCTGCTCAGCCTCGCACGGACCCGGCGCGTCCGGTCGCGACTCGGCCGGCTGCGAGAGCCCGAACTACGCGAGAGTGCGGCGGACGCCGCGACTCACAGCTCGTCGGGATCCACCAGTCCCAGCCGGACGGCCTTCACCAACCGGCGCGGCACCCGGTAGGAGGCACCACCGACCTTGACCTCCACGAGATCCGGCGCGGTGGCCTTCCACTGGGAACGCCTGCTGCGGGTGTTCGACCTCGACATCCGCCTCTTGGGTACTGCCATGTCACTGTCCTCCCTGCGTGTCGCGCCGCGGCGGCGCGACTCTCCTGCCGTAGCGGCGCTCGAACTTCTCCACCCGTCCGGCCGTGTCGACCAGACGGTGCGCTCCGGTCCAGAACGGATGCGAGTCACTCGTCACGTCGACGACGACCAACGGGTACGTGTTTCCGTCCGTCCACTCGACGGTGCGATCACTGGTGATCGTCGACCGGGTGAGGAACGCCTTCCCGGTGCTGCCGTCCTTGAACACCACCGGATGGTAGTCCGGGTGACCGATGCTCTTCTTCATTGTCCGACCTTTCTCATTCTGTGCCCTTGCGGTCGCTCTCGCCGCGAGTGAGCTCGCTCGGCGAGTACGGCGAGTCCACGGACTCGCACGGGTCGGCGTGGAACCGGCCGAACGGGTCCTCCCAGTCGGCCCACCCGGCCTCGTCCGCCCACTCCTCGTCGGTGACCAAGGCCCACTGCAGGGCCCGGTCGATCTCGGTCGGGTCGGCGGCATGCACCAGCACCACCATCGACGTGTGCCGGTCGCCGAACCTCTCGGTCCAGCCGAGCGCGGCCAGTGCCCGCCGAGCGGTGGGCTGCCGGTCCTGTTCCTCCGGTGTCATCGCGGCGAGCCAGCGGTCGGCGCTCTCGACCCGCAGCCCCTCACCTGCCGATTCCAGCCACAACGCCGCATCGGGCTGCGTCGCGACCCACACCCGTCCGCGGGCACTGACGACCCCGTCGAGCAGGACGTCGATCGCCTCGTGCAGGCGACCCGGATGGAACGGGCGTTCGGCCGTGAACTCGACGAGCGCGACGCCGAAATCGTTGGTCAACGGTGGTTGCCCCCGCAACAGGGGATCGAAGGCGCCGGAGATCTCCCCGCGCCGCGAGGTCGGCGGGATCCGGTTCAGCAGCTTCTCCACATCGGGCGTATCCCCCCAGACGACGGGAGCCCCTGGCGCGAGCCGGGTGAGCACCGCATGCAACTTCGCCTGTTCCCAGCCGTCCCCGGCGACGCCGTTCGCGACGAGGGCGTCCGCGAACGCGACCTGCCCCACCACGATCTGCGCGACCGTGCGGTCGTCGTCGATGTCGTCACCGCCGGTGGCGTCGGCGAGCCACGTCGCTGCGTCGAGGCACGTGACGACCGCCTCGATCCGCACGTCGCGCTCCACCGGGCCGTCCACCCGACCGGTGACGTCGGCGACGACGACGTGCCGGATCGCCCAGCTGAGCGCTTCCGGTTCGAGTTCGGGATCCATCTGCAGGACGATGCGCCGGACCGAACTGCGCTGATGGAGCCGGGCGAGCAGCGGCAGCACGTCCTCGCGCAGGGTGCACGAGACGCAACCGTGCGCGAGCTCGAGGATCTCCGTCCGCGAGACCGGTCTTCCGTCCTCGATCGTGCGCAGTGTGCGCACGACGATCCCTTCCCCGAGCCGACCGAGGTCGTGGTGCACGACGGCCGTGCCCGGGGTCAGGAGTGAGGTCGCGGCCCCGCCGGTGTCGCCACTCCACCCGGCGATCAGGACCAGCGGGGTGCGGGTGTCGGCGTGTCCACTCACGATCCACCTTTCGACAATGGTTGTCATTACTGAATGGAGACGTTACATTGACACGTCGGCTTTGTCGAAAACGATTGTCGTTATGTGTAGGTGGAACCTCCGCCGACGACCGGGCCGGGAAGGGGATACACATGTCAGCGCACTGCCAGGTGACCGGCCGCCGGCCGGGATTCGGCAAATCCGTCTCGCACTCACACAAGCGCACCAACCGGCGCTGGAACCCGAACATCCAGAAGAAGACGTACCTGCTCCCCAGCGAGGGACGACGGATCACGCTCACCCTGTCCGCGAAGGGCATCAAGACCGTCGACCGGGACGGCATCGAAGCCGTCGTCGCGCGGATCCGGGCGCGCGGAGAGAAGGTCTGAGCCGTGGCACGCAACGAATTGCGCCCCATCGTCAAGCTCCGGTCGACCGCCGGGACCGGGTACACCTACGTGACCCGCAAGAACCGTCGCAACGACCCGGACCGACTGGTGCTGAAGAAGTACGACCCGGTGGTTCGCCGGCACGTGGACTTCCGCGAGGAGAAGTAGAGACATGGCCAAGAAGTCCAAGATCGCGAAGAACGAGCAACGCAAGGTCGTCGTGGCCCGCTACGCCGAGCAACGAGCGGAGCTCAAGGAGATCATTCGCAAGCCCACGACGAGCCCCGAGGATCGCGCGCGAGCACAGGCGGCACTGCAGCGTCTGCCGCGCGATGCGAGTCCGGTACGATTGCGTAATCGAGACGCTGCGGATGGACGTCCGCGCGGCCACCTCCGGAAGTTCGGGCTCTCTCGCGTGCGTGTGCGCGAGATGGCCCACCGGGGAGAGCTGCCAGGCGTCCACAAGTCGAGCTGGTAAAGGAAGTTTGATGGCAGTCAAGAGGTCCACCTCGAAGAAGGCGCGTCCCGTCGAGGGCCGCAAGCCGAAGAAGAACCCGCTTTTCGCGGCGAAGATCGACCGTGTCGACTACAAGGACATCAACCTCCTGCGCACGTTCATCTCGGACCGCGGCAAGATCCGCAGCCGCCGCGTCACGGGCCTGACCCCGCAGCAGCAGCGCCAGGTCGCCACCGCGGTGAAGAACGCCCGCGAGATGGCGCTCCTGCCGTTCACCAGCCGGTAGCAGACAGCCGCACCTTTCCCCGAAGGCGCGCACCAGCACTCACCAGTGCCGGTGCGCGCCTTCCGGCATTTCGGACACGCCGCCCCTCTCGTTTCCGGAGGCCGATCCGAGCACTCCCCTCTAGACTCGACACACCCCGCACCGACAGGAGTTGATGCGCAATTGACGCCTTCCTCGCCGCAGCAGCGTTGGTCCTGCTGGTCAATTTCGTCGTCGCGTCGTACCGCATCGTGCGGGGCAATTCGTCCAGCGACCGATTGATCACCCTGCTCCTGCTCTCCACCACCGGTGCCGCCGTACTCGGCGTTCTCGCCGAACTGATGGACATGCCCGCGCTCCGCGATGCGGCGCTCGCCGTCGTCGCACTGTCGTCCCTCATCGTCGTCGTGTGGACCGTCGGCCGAAGGCAGCAGTCGTGACGGGCGAGAGGCGGCGCTCGTGATCGCCGACGTCGTCACGGTCGTCCTGATCATCGGTGGCCTCGCCTTCTTCACCGCGGGGACCGTGGGTCTGATCCGCTTTCCCGATCCGGTCACCCGGCTGCACGCCTTGGTCAAGGCGGACAACTTCGGTATCGGGTTGATCCTCCTCGGGCTGATGGCCCAGGCCGACTCCGTCGCGGTCGTCGGCAAGCTGCTCCTGATCTGGTTTCTCGCCATGTTCGCCACCGCGACCAACGAGGCCCTGCTCGCGAGCCGCGCCCGCTCCCGGGAGGACGGCGCATGATCGACCTCGTCCTCGGTATCTCGGTGCTACTCGCCGCACTCGCCGCGCTGTACCTGCCCCGGCGCGACGCAGCGGTGATGATGTTCCTCGTTCTCGGCCTGTTGATCGCGGTGGTGTGGGCACGCCTGGGTGCGCCGGACATCGCGATCGCGGAGGCCGCGCTCGCATCCGGGGTGACCGGGGCCCTGCTCGTCGCCGCGGTGACCGAACGGCCGCGCGCCACCCGCCAGCCTTCTCGACAGGTGTGGCGACTCGGTGTGCTCGAAGCCGCTGTCGGGGGTGCGATCACGTTCTTCGTCGCCTCGGCACTCCTCGATGCGGCACGCGGCGGTGCCACCGTGCCCGACCGGCTGGGCGTCCTCGCGGGCACCGCCGTCGACGACACCGCGGTGTCGCATCCGATCACGGCGATCCTGCTGGACATGCGCGCCTACGACACTCTCCTCGAGATCGGCGTTCTCGCAGCGGCGGCGGTCGCCGCGATCTCGTTGCACCGTGGCGGCGTCCTCTCGCGGGTCGAGGCGGAGGAGGACACCCGACCGGTGCTGCGGGTCTTCGTGCAACTGGCGACCCCGATGGTCCTGCTCGTCGGATGCTGGGTCCTCGTCGCCGGTTCCACCCGCCCGGGCGGGGCCTTCCAGGCGGGCGCGCTCCTCACCGGTGTCCTGATCCTCCTGTATCTCGGCGGCTACTCCCGGTGGGTACCCACCGGACGCTGGCTCCGGCCCGGCGCCGTGTTCGGCCTGGCGGCGTTCCTCGCGGTGGCCGTGGGCACGTTCGTACTCGGCGCCGGGTGGCTCGCCATGGACGAGCCCTGGGCGGGGACGGTGATCCTCTCGCTCGAGGCGGCCCTCACCGTCGGGATCGGGGTGGGACTGAGCGCGCTGTTCGTGGCCGGCCGGCCGGACGCACCCGAAGGCGTCGGACGATGATGCGCGCCGACTGGCTCGTGGTGCCCGAGTGGTTCATGGTGATCGGTGCGCTGCTGTTCGTCCTCGGAGCGACGAGATTGCTGCTCACCGAGGATCTCGTCCGCCGCATCGTCGCCCTCAACGTCTCCGGCATCGGCACCCTCCTGATCCTGGTGGGCCTGGCTGCGTACGACCCGGATACGGAACCGGATCCGGTGCTCCACGCGCTGGTGCTCACGGGAATCGTCATCACCGTCAGCGTCACCGGGCTCGCCCTCGTCCTCGTCCGCACCATCGAGCGGGCCGAGTCGGCACCCGGATCCGATGGCACTTCCGGCGGAGGCCGCGACGACGCCCCCGACGAGTGGGGTGCGGGGCGATGACCGAACTGATCCCCGTCCTGGTCCTGCTGCCACTGGTGGGCGTCGTCGTCACCGCTCTGACCCCGGCCCGGGTGGCCCGCGTCCTGGGCACCGCGTGGACGGCGGCCGTCGCCGCGCTCGCCGTACTCCTCGCCGTCGCCGTGTGGCAGGACGGGCCCGTCAGCCTGGTCCTGGGTGGATGGGACGTACCGATCGGGATCGGACTGCGCGTCGACGGTCTCGCCGCGGCCATGCTGCTGTTGACCGGTCTGGTCGGCACCGTCGTGTGCGTCTTCGCCACCGCATCCGAGGCGGTGGCCGGCAATCGATGGTTCTGGCCGCTGTGGCTGTTCCTGCTCGCCGGTCTCAACGCCGTGTTCGTCTCGGGCGACCTGTTCAACACCTACGTGGCTCTCGAACTGGTGACCATCGCGGCGGTCGCCCTCGTCGCCCTCGGTGGTGACGACGCGCTCCGCCCCGCCTTGCGGTACCTGTTCGTCGCCGTACTCGGTTCCCTCGCCTTCCTCGTGGTCGTCGCCCTCGTCTACGCCCGCACCGGCACTCTGGCTCTGGACGACGCGACGGGCGCGCTGCCCTCCGGGCCGGTCCTGCTCACCGTGCTCGGTCTCGCGATCGTCGGGCTCGGCCTGAAGACGGCGTTGTTCCCGATGCACACCTGGCTTCCGCCCGCACACGCCGGTGCTCCGTCCGCGGTCAGTCCACTCATGTCGGCGCTGGTCATCAAGGCCTCGCTGTACGTGCTGATCCGGATGTGGACGGGGCTCGCAGGCGACGACGCCACCGAGGCCCTCGGACAACTGCTCGGGGCCGTCGGAGTCGCCGCCGTCCTGTGGGGCAGCTTCCTCGCCCTGCGCCAGACGCATCTCAAGCGACTGGTCGCCTATTCCACCGTCGCGCAGGTCGGTTCGTTCTTCCTGATCTTCCCGCTGGCGACACCGGGCCTGCGCGCGGACGCCACACCGGAGGCGATCGAGGCCGCCCGACTGGCCTGGCAGGGTGCACTGGTCCTCGTGCTCGCCCACGGACTCGCGAAGGCCGCGATGTTCCTCGGCGCCGGAACACTCAAATCCGCCTACGGGTCCGACGCGCTCACCGACCTGCGCGGTGCCGTCGGGACCCATCCCGTCGCCGTCATCGCGTTCGGTCTCGCCGGGGTGTGCCTGGCGGGACTGCCCCCCACGTTCGCCTTCGTCGGCAAGTGGCAACTGCTGTGGGCGTCCCTCGAATCCGGCCAGTGGTGGTGGATCCCGGTTCTGCTGGTCGGTGGGCTCCTCACGTTCGCCTACACGGCCAAGGCCCTGTGGGTGATGATCCACACGGAACCGATCGATTCCGCCGAACCACGGTGGGACACCGTCGCGCCGGTTCCGATACCCGCCCGGATGCAGTGGACGACGTTCGTTCTCGCGTTGCTGGCGTTCGTCCTCGGTCTGCACTCGATCGAGATCCTCGAACTCCTCGACGTGGGTACCCCGTGGGAGGTGCCGCTGTGAACGACGTCCTCGAGGTGCCCGTCGACACCGGCCTGCTCCCGCTCGTCATCGTCCTCACGTCGCTGATTCCCGGTGCCCTGATCTTCTTCCTCCGCGAGGACCGCGTCGTCGCGCGCACCACCCTCAACCTCACCGGTGCGGTCGCCAAGGTCGTCCTCGTCATCGCCCTGGTGCCGAGCGTCGTGGCCGGCGAGAGATCCGAATGGCGAACGAGTTTCGTACCGGGCATCGATATCGTGCTGCGCGCGGAGCCGTTCGCCATGTACTTCCTCGGACTGTCCGCCTTCCTGTGGCTGCTCACCACGATCTACGCCGTCGGCTACCTGGAACAGGGACAGAACCGGAGCCGCTTCTTCGGGTTCTTCAGCCTCTGTGTGACCGCGACCGCGGGTATCGCCCTGTCGGGCAACCTGATCACGTTCATCATCTTCTACGAGCTGCTCACCCTCGCCACCTATCCACTCGTCGCGCACAACCAGACCGACAAGGCGCTGCGCGGCGCCCGGACCTACCTCGTCTACACGCTGACCGGTGGTGTGGTGCTGCTCGCCGGGATCGTCTGGCTCACCGTGCTCGTCGGGCCGGTCGAGTTCTCCGAGTCGGGCAGTCCCGCCGTCGCCGAGCTCGCGCGGGACCGGCCCGGCATCGCCACCGCGATCTTCGTGACGATCCTCGCCGGGCTGTCCGTCAAGGCCGCGCTCTTTCCCGTGCACGGCTGGCTGCCCCGGGCGATGGTCGCCCCTGCCCCGGTCAGCGCGTTGCTCCACGCCGTCGCCGTCGTCAAGGCGGGTGTCTTCGGCATCGTCCTGCTCATCGACGAGGTCTTCGGGGTGTGGGTGGCCGACGAACTCGGCGTGCTGATGCCGCTCACCGTGCTCGCCTCCGTCACGATCATCTACGGATCGCTCATGGCCCTGCGCCAGGACGAACTCAAGGCGCGGCTCGCCTACTCCACGGTGAGCCAGGTGGCGTACGTGACGCTCGGTGCCTCGATCGTGAGCATCCTCGCCACCACCGGTGCCGTCGCCCACATCGTCAACCAGGGCATCATGAAGATCACCATGTTCTTCTGCGCGGGACTGATCGCCGAGAACCTCGGCATCACCCGCATCAGCCGGATGAACGGGATCGGACGACGGATGCCACTGACCTGCGCCTCGTTCACCGTCGCGGTACTGGGCATGATCGGCATCCCACCCGTCGCCGGCTTCGTCTCCAAGTGGTATCTCGGGCTCGGTGCCGTCGACGGCGAGGTCGAGTGGGTGCTGTGGGTGCTCGTCGTCAGCAGCCTGCTCAACGCCGCGTACTTCCTGCCCGTCGTCTATCGCATGTGGTGGTGCGCCCCGGACGACGACGCCGGCTGGAACACCCCGAAATCCCGGTACCGCAAGCGCGTCGAGGCCCCGCTGCCGCTGCTGATCCCCACCCTCGTCACCGCCGCGGCGTCCCTGGCGGTCGGCATCTTCGCCGGACTGCCCTACTCGCCGCTCGACATGGCTCGGGTGATAGTCGAGAGGAGCTACGGCCTGTGAACGCCTCGTGGTCGACGGTGCTGTGGGCGAGCAGTGTGTTCGTCCCACTCGGGTTCGTCTTCGCGCTGTGCCTGCTCGCGCCGTCCCGGCGTCCGCGGGCGGTCTACGCGAAGATCCAGCTCGTGCGGACCGCGCCACTGGCGGTGATCCCCACCGCCGCACTGGCATTGCTCGGCCCCGACCGGGTGGGCCCGTTCGAACTACCGTGGATGCTGTTGGGCACGCACTTCGCGATGGACGTGCTCGGGCGGCCCCTGCTGTTCGTCACCGCGTTGCTGTACGGCGCGGCGATGATTGCCGTCTACTCGTCGGGCACCACCCGCACCGCGACCCTCACCGGGTTCCTGCTGATCGGCTTCGTCGGCAACGCCGGGGTGTTCGTCGCCGCCGACGCCATCACGTTCTACCTGTCGTTCGCGGTGATGAGCCTGTCCGCGTACGGACTCGTCATCCACGAACGCACCGCCGCCGCCCGCCGGGCGGGGCGCGTGTACGTCGTGCTCACCATGATCAGCGAGGTGGCCGTGCTCGCCGCGGTCGTCCTCACCGTCCACGCCGGCGGCCTCCTGCTCGCCGACGCGCCCTCCGCCGTCGCCCATTCCGACCAGCGATCACTGATCATTGCGCTGCTCGTCGTCGGATTCGGTGTCAAGGCCGGCACCTTCCCGCTACACGTGTGGCTGCCGCTCGCCCACCCGGCCGCGCCTCCGCCCGGTAGCGCCGTGCTGTCCGGCACCATGATCAAGGCCGGGCTCATGGGCTGGCTCCGGTTCCTCCCGCTCGGTGAAGTCGCGCTGCCCGGCTGGGGCCTGGGCATCGTGGTGGTCGCCTTGATCGGCGCGTTTCTCGCCCTGCCGCCGGGTCTGTTGCAGAACGATGCGAAGGTGGCCCTCGCCTACAGCAGCATCAGCCAGATGGGGTTCCTGGCCGTGCTCGTCGGCACGGCGCTCGCGACACCGGAGCTCACCGAGGCGTGCACACTCGCCGCGGTCGTCTACGCCGTCCACCACGGCATGGCCAAGGGCGGGCTGTTCCTCGGCGTCACGGTGTGGCGCACCCACGGCGAGGGCTGGGTGCGCTGGTGGGTGCTGATCGGCCTCGGTCTCCTCGCTCTCGCGGTGGCCGGTGCGCCACTCGGCAGCGGTGCGGTGGCGAAATATGCCGCCAAGGAAGCGATATCGACGTCCACCGTGCTCGGCATCGGCCTTGCCGAGCTCCTCCCGCTCGTCGGAACGGTGTCGACACTGCTGCTCGCCCGAGCAGGGTGGCTGCTGATCACCGGATCGCGCGATCGCGCCTGGGGCGTCGACGGTGCCATCGTGTCCTGGTCGGTCCTCATCGTCGGTGGGACGGTGTTCACCTGGTATCTGGCCGGACAGTGGGCATCGGTCCTCTCGGTACCCGGCCTCGACGCCGTCACCTTCTGGGATGCGACCTGGCCCATCCTGCTCGGGATCGGGTTGGCTGCGGCCGGATGGTGGCTCTCGAGCCGGGACTTCCTCCCCGCCTGGCTCGCACATCCCGACGGGCGCATCCTGCCGCCGGGCGACCTGGTGGTGCCGGAGGAGGCGATGGCGCGTCGGCTCGGCCGGACGCTGGAGCGGGGCGCGGACGCGCTCTCACACGCGAATGCACGCGCGACCCGCTCCGCCGTGTCCGTGGCCGAACGACTCCCGTTCTCGGCGGGCGACGCGGCGGAGACACGACTGTCGCGGTGGGTCGCCTCCGGCGTCGCGGTCCTGGCGGTCACGACACTGGTGGCCGTGGTGATCCTGGTGGGCGCGTCATGATCCGGCGCAGGGTGGTGTCGGTGGGCATCCGGCTGCTGGGATTCACCGTCCTGTGGTGGGTACTCGCCGAGGGCGATGCGTCGATGATGCGGTACGCGATCGTCGCGGTTCCGCTCGCCGTCGCCGTGAGCCTGGTATTGCTCCCGCCGGTCGTCGTCCCGCAGGGGTGGATTCGGCGGATTCCCGCCACGGTGACGATGGTCGCCTGGTTCCTGTGGCAGTCGATGCGCAGCGGCATCGACGTCAGCCGCCGTGCCTTCGCCAGGCCGGTGGATACCGACCCGATCATGATCGAGTACCGGATCTCGCTGCGGGGCAGACTGAGCCGCGTCGTGTTCGCCGACCTCAACGCCCTGATGCCGGGCACGTTGTCGGCAGATCTGGACGGCGACGTACTGCACGTGCACGTCATCGATCGCGCGATGGATGCACGATCGCAACTCGCCGCTCTCGAGCGGAAGCTGGCCGCCGTCGTCGAGGACGAACACGCGCCGTGACCAGGTAACTCGTTGCCGCCAGTAACTTTCCGCCCCTAGAGTGCGACATAGCTCTCAGAACCGTCCAGCCCATGATCGACACTGCTCGTCATCGAGACGGAGCGGTGATCGAGAGGAAAGTGAGCCGCAATGTCACGCACAGCACTTCGCGCCGCCGGGATCGTCGCCGCCGCGGGCGCCGCCATCACCCTCGCCGGAGCGGGCACCGCCGCCGCGGACACCGAGGTGACCATGACCCGCTGTCTGGGCCTGAGTCCCTACATCGCGGATCAGCCGTTCGCACCGGCGCGGCTGTGGCAGAGCCCGGACGGACCCGGCGCCGCCACCTTCACGCTGCACGACGTGTCCAGCTTCTGGTTCTTCGCCGGCGGCTACCAGTCGGACGTACGCCTGGACTGGCGCAACCTGGACACCGGCGCGAGCGGCACCGCTCACGACACCCGCACCGTCGCCTACCCCGGCGGCGATTCGGCCCGCCTGCACGTCCCCAGCGGACCCGGCGCCGTGGAGCTGACGCTGTCCGCATACAACCACCACGACCTCTGGGGCTTCCCGACCACCTCCTGCACCGGTACCGCGCAGGTCGGCTGAGCCCGCGCCCCTCTCCCTCCTGGGTGAAGGTGGCCTTCGACCGGTCTGACGAGGTGAAGGCCACCTTCACCCAGGGGTGGGGGCAACACGCGGGGTGGGGGCAGCGGGTGGGGGCCGGTGGAGGCAGCCGGTGAGCGCATCCCACCCGGCACCGATAGGCTCGGGCACGTTCAGTGAGAAGTGAGCGCGGGCCCGCCGATACCGGCAGAACGCCGTCGGCGCGGTGCGAATGGGTGGAGCTCGAAGTTGTCTGGCGTCGTGGCAGGGTTCACCGTCATCTTCGTCGTCATCGGCATCGGATACGTGTTGGGCCGGCGCGGCACCCTCGGACAGCACGGCGAATTCGTCCTCGGCCGCCTCGTGTTCTTCGTCGCCACCCCGGCCCTGCTGTTCGACGTCCTCGCCACCTCCGACCTGTCGGTGATCTTCTCCCCCACCCTCGCCGTCGCCTCGGCCACGGCGTTCGCCGTCGGCCTGATCTACATCCTGGTGGCGAAGGTGTGGCTGCACCGGCCGGTGCCGGAGCTGACGATCGGGGCCCTGTCCGCGTCGTACGTCAACTCGGCGAACCTCGGCATCCCCATCGCGGTCTTCGTTCTCGGCGACGCCTCGTTCGTCGCGCCGCTGCTGCTGTTCCAGATCGTCGTCTACTCGCCGCTCGCGCTGAGCGTCCTCGACATCTCCACGATGCGCGACGGAGCGTCCCGCTTCGAGACGGTCAGCGCACCGTTCAAGAACCCGATGGTGCTCGCGGGCGCCGCCGGACTGGCCGTCGCCGTGAGCGGCTGGCACCCACCCGAAGCGTTGATGCAGCCGTTCCGCCTGCTCGGTGGCGCCTCGGTCCCCGGCGCACTGCTGGCGTTCGGCCTGTCCCTGTACGGCGTGCGGGTCCTCGAACGCGGCACCAGCCCGCGCCGCGACGTCGCGCTGGCGTCCGTGCTCAAGATCGTCGTCCAGCCGGTTCTGGCCTACCTCATGGCGCGGTACCTGCTCGGCCTCGGCGGCCACGAACTGTTCGCGATCGTGGTCGTCTCCACACTGCCCACAGCCCAGAACGTCTTCGTCTACGCCAGCCGGTACCAGCGCGGCACCGTCCTGGCCAGGGACAGTGCCTTCGTCACGACACTCGCATCGATCCCGGCAATTGCGCTGGTGGCGGCGCTGCTCGCGTGAGCTGCGGCCACCCGCGCGCGGACCGGGTTACGGTGGGTCATGCGCGTATTGACTCTCGTCGTACTGGCCGCACTCGCGCTCTGCGGCTGTAGCTCCGACGACGACGCCGACCCCGGCCCGGATCCGGACCTGGCCTCCGCAGTCGATCCGGGCCCGTCGTCCCCGTCCGGCATGCCCCGACCCACCGAGATCCCGGACGCCGAGTTCGGCAGCCGGTTCGCCGCGCGACCGGACATCGTCAACGCGAACCCCACCCCCTTCGAGTCCTGGTCCCGGGTCGACGAGAACACCGTCGCCATCCACTTCGTCACCGGTACGCCCGAGTGCTACGGCGCCGACGCGACCGTCACCGAGACCGACACGACGGTCACCATCTCGCTCCGCACCGGAACCCTGCCCGAGGCGGCGGACAAGATGTGCATCCTGGTCGCCGTGTTCGGCACGCTCGACGTCGAGCTCGCCGCTCCACTCGGCGACCGCGAGGTGATCAGCGCCTGACCGTGCGGCCGCGGACCGGTCAGGGTCAGCGACGTCGCCGCATGTAGTCCGAGACGACAGCCGCCCCGAGCCCGTCCAGATCCGGAGCCACGACCCGGCCGCCGACTCGCTCGGCCATCCGATCGACCACCCGGGCGAGCCCCGGATCGTCGCCGAGGCGGAAGAACGTCACCTGGGCGCCGATCCGTTCGAGCGCGTCCAGCCCCCGCACGGTCAGTCCGAGAGTGCGCGGGCTCGGTGGGTAGTCGAAGTACGCGAAACCGTCCGGCTCGAGGTGGGCCGTGGGTTCGCCGTCGGTGACGATCAGCACCACCGGGGTGGCATTCGGATGCCGGCGCAGATGCCGCGCGGCCAACAGCAGCGCGTGATGCAGATTGGTGCCCTGGTCCCAGGCCCCGTCCATTCCGGCCAACTCCGCGGGAGTGAGAACCTCCGCGTGCCGCCCGAAGGAGATCAGTTGCAGTTCGTCGCTGCGAAATCGGGTGGTGACCAGGTGATTCAGCGCGAGCGCCGTGCGCTTCATCGGCACCCAACGCCCCTCCATCACCATCGAGAACGACGTGTCGACGAGCAGCGCCACCGCCGCCCGGTCCCGCTGCTCGGTCTCCCGCACCTCGACGTCCGTCACCGACAACCGCACCGGAACCCGACCGGGCCGGCGCAGCACCGCATTGGTGATCGTGCGGGTGACATCCCACGGCTCGGTGTCGCCGAACGCCCATTCGCGGGTGGCCCCCGGTGGGTTCTCCCTGCGCGCCCGCGCGACGCGTGTCCCGCTCGCCGCCGCGGCCACCGAGCCCGTCCGCGACGTCGCGGAGGGCGGCCTGACCGAGCTGACGCATCGCCCTCGGCGACAACCGCCATTGCCCGTCGACACCGCGGTCGAAGAATCCCTGTTCGCGCAGAGCCTTCTCGAGGTCCGCCAACGTGCGGGCGTCAGCGACCGCCTCGTCCCCGAGATGTCTGGCCAACAACTCCGGGTCGATGTCGTCGAGCTGCGCACCCGGATACTGCTGCGAGAGCTGTTCGGCCAGCGACTCGAGTTCGGCGATCTCCTGCAGTGTCCCGGTGCCCTCGCCCAGCCCCATCCCCTCCTCGCCACGGAACCTCTCCGCACCCGTCCAGTCCTCGCCCGGCCGCGCCGACTGCAACAGGCCGTCCAGCCGGGACAGCTCCGAGATCAGTGCCGGGTCCCCGAAAGCCTGTTGCGCGAGCGCATCCAGCTCGTCGCGCTGCTCCGGAGTCAGCGAGTTGCGCAACCGCTGCGCGGCCGCGGCACGTGCGGCGAGCGTGTCGATCAATTCCTCCACGGTGCGCGGGTTCTCGGGAAAGTACTCGCCGTACTCGTCCATGAACTCCGTGAACCGGGCGTCGGTGTCCTCACCGCGGGCGTGCGCCTCGAGCAGGTCGCCCAGATCGGCGAGCATGCGCCTGATCCGCTCGCGGTCCTCGTCCGTCGCTCCTTCGAGCGCCTGCTTCATGCCCTCGAACCGCTGGTCGAGCACCTCGCGGCCGAGGAGATCCCGGATCTTCTCGTACTCCTCGCGGGCCTCGGAACTGCGCCAGTCGTAGTCGGCGAGCTGGTGAACCGCCTGTGCCGTCGACGGGGGCAACTCGGCGATCTGCAGTTCCGCGAACCGGGCGTCGTCGTCGAGGGCGCGGGCCAGCTCCTTGCGTTCCGCGAGGACGGCCCGGTCGAGCAGTTCGCGCACCTCGTCGAGCGTCCCGTTCAGGTTGGTGCGCTGCAGTAGTTCCCGGCGGCGCCGGTGCGCCTGGGCCGCCATCTCGTCGAGACCGCGCCGTGTTCCGTCACCGCGCCGCAGCAGCTCCCGCAGCGCCTGCCGCGGCGAGGTCCCGGCGAGGACGTCGTCGCCGATCGCCGCCAGGGCATCACGCAGGTCCACCGGAGGCGCCAGGGGGTCGCCGCCGGTGTACGGGCCGTACCGCGCGCCACCGGACACTACGAGTACACCGTCCGGCCGCTCGAGTCGGTCTCCTTGGAGATGCGCCGCGCCAGATACAGACCCTCGAGCGCGAGTTCGACCGCGGCGGCCCGCTCCCCCTCGGACGTGGCACCCACCCGCTCGGCGAGTCCGTCGATCAACGAGATCCCGTGCAACTCGGCGAGAAGATCGTGCGCGGACACCCGCTCGCCCGTCACGACCGGGTCGCCGTGCTCGACGACGTCGACGAGGGGCGCGAGATCGATCCCGCCGAGCCGCTCACGGACCGTGTCCGCGGTCGCCCGCCGCAGCAGGTGTTCGAGGACCTCGACCTCACGGCCCTCCTCGCCCGCCTCGAACTCGACCTTTCCGCGCAGGACGTCGACGACCGTCCCCAGATCGATCGGGCGCGCCACCGGATCGGGCTCACCCAGCACGGTCGACCGGTGCACCGCCGCCGCTCCGACGGTCTCCGCCCCGGCGACGGCGAACCGGGCCGACACCCCGGAGCGCTGGTCGACCGACGTCGATTCGCGCAGCAGACGCGTGAACCGCGCCAGCACCTCGAGGAGGTAGCCCGGAACGGCTGCGGCCAGGTGGGCTTCCTGCGCGATCACCGCGATCTCGTCGTCGAGCCGGATCGGATAGTGGGTCCTGATCTCCGCACCGAACCGGTCCTTGAGCGGGGTGATGATCCGGCCGCGGTTCGTGTAGTCCTCCGGGTTCGCACTGGCCACCAGGAGTACATCCAGCGGCAGCCGGAGCGAGTACCCCCGCACCTGGATGTCGCGTTCCTCCATCACGTTCAGCAACGAGACCTGGATCCGCTCGGCCAGGTCGGGCAGCTCGTTGATCGCGACGATCCCCCGGTGAGCACGCGGCACCAGCCCGAAATGGATCGTCTCGGGGTCGCCGAGGCTGCGCCCCTCGGCAACCTTCACCGGGTCCACGTCGCCGACCAGGTCGGCGACCGACGTGTCGGGGGTCGCCAGCTTCTCGGCGTAGCGTTCGCTGCGGTGTCGCCAGGCGACCGGCAGGTCGTCGCCGAGTTCGGCGGCACGACGGATCGATGCCGGCGCGATCGGATCGTAGGGGTGCTCGCCGAGCTCGGAACCCTCGATCACCGGGGTCCATTCGTCGAGCAGCAGGGGCAGCGTACGCAGCAGTCGAGTCTTTCCCTGGCCACGTTCGCCGAGCAGTACCACGTCGTGGCCGGCGATGAGTGCGCGTTCGAGCTGCGGGAGCACCGTGTCGTCGAAACCGACGATGCCCTGCCACGGGTCGCGACCGGCGCGCAACGCGTCCAGCAGATTCGCCCGCATCTCCTCCCGGACACCTCGGTGCACATGTCCCGAGGCCCGGAGTTCGCCCACCGTCGCGGGTCGTGATTCAGTAGTCACTCCCCCCACGCTACGAGCGTTGCGTCTGCCCGTCACCCCGACGTACCGCGTGAGCGGGCGCGAGGCGACCGGCGTTCGGCCCCGCACGCGATCCGACGGGCCCACCTGGTAGACAAGGCGCCATGCCTGACACCGAGATCACCTTCGACAGCGGCGCGGTCACGTACCACGGAACGTTCCTTGCGCCCGACGGCTTCGACGGCCCGCGACCTGCGGCTCTGTTGCTGGCCGGCAGCGGTCCCACCGACCGTAACGGCGACAGCGCACTGCTGCCGGGGAACATCGGTACGCTGCGCTTCCTCGCCGACCTGCTCGCCGAGCACGGTTTCGCGAGCCTGCGTTTCGACAAGCTCGGCAGCGGAGCCACCGGTATCGGGCCACACGACGTGGACGACATCGCCGAACTCGGCTTCACCAGTGCCTTCGTCGATCCGGCCGCAGAGGCGCTCCGCTTCCTCGCCGCCCGCCCCGAGGTCGATCCGTCGCACCTGGTCGTCGTCGGCCACAGTGACGGTGCGCTGGTGGGGCTCGCACTCTCCCAGCAGGCGGATGCGCCGGACATCGCCGCACTGGCACTGCTCGAGCCGCTCGCGGTACGTCTGCTGGACCTGCTCACGACGCAGATCAACAGTCAACTCGATGCGGTGACGGCGACGGGCCAGCTCCCCCAGCCGGTCGCCGACGAGCTCCGGCTGGCCCTCTCGGGTGCCGTCGAGGCCCTGCGCGCGGACGGAACGATTCCGGACGATCTCCCCGAGCCGCTGCAGAACGCGGGACTGGTCCATGCCAACGCGAAGGCACTCGCGGAGGAGGATGCCCTCGACCCGCGGGTGCTCGCGGGACAGCTGGCGGACGGCACACCGGTGCTCACCAGCTGCTCCGCGAAGGACATCCAGGTATCGGTCGCCGACGTGGACGGTCTCGATGCCGCCCTCACCGGTGCCCGGCTGACCTCGGTGCGCATGGCCGATGCCAGCCACGTACTCAAGCACCTGGGTGACGCCCGGTCGAACGGCCAGGACTACGTCGCGGACCTGCCGTGGTCGACGGAGTTCTCGGAGCCGTTCGCTCGGTGGCTGGACTCACTCACCTGACGATTCGTCGACGACCCGGCCCGCTCACTCGAGCTGTGCGAGCACCGTGGCGAGCAGCTCGCCCGCGAGATCGGACAGCATGCCGATCGTCTCGGAGTTCACGATCTCCTCGAGGCCGGTGAGCCCACCGGCCGCCAGCAGGTCGGAGAGCATCGCCAGGATCGACTCGAGCGACAGCGGGTTCTCGTCCGGCGTCACCGGACCGGGAGAGACGGTTCCCGGTTCGGTGGTTCCCGGCACGGTGGCACCCGGTTCTGTCGTTCCCGGCGCTGCCGGCGCTGCGGACGCCTGGCCCCCGGTCAACAGGTACGTGACGATCCCGGTGGTCACGGCGATCGCGTGGTCGAGTTGCCCGTCGGTGCTCTCGAGTCGCGCGGCATCGTCCGGGTGGGAGCCGTTGCCCATCTCGACGAAGACCAGCGGCACCTCGGTGAGCGCGGGGCCGGCGACGTCCGAGCGGGTCTGGATGCCGTCCACGACGCCCGCGTAGTTGGCGGGCGTGAAGCCGGCACCGAGGTAGGCGTCCCGCATCATCGTGGACGCCTCGAGTCCGGGTCCCGACTGCGCCGCATCGGCAGCAGGGTTCGGGATCGGCAGGGCCGGCACGATCATGTGGAATCCGTGCTTCGACGGATCGCCCGCCGCGTCGGTCGAGTCGGCGTGGATGCTCACGGCCAGATCGGCGCCGGACGCGTTGGCCGCCGCGGCCCGCTCGTCGATGCAGCCACCCCATCCGGTGTCGTCCGCGCGGCTGAGGACCACGTCGGCCCCCAGGGTCTCGAGCCCGCTCCTGACCAGCTGGGTGACGTTCCAGGTGATGGTGTGTTCGGGTACGCCACCGATCGTGGTCATACCGCTGGTCTGGCAGTCCTTGGTGCCGCCGCGACCGTCGTCGACCTGCCGCGACAGGTCGTGGCCCTCACTCGACCCCTGGTGCCCGGGATCGAGGAAGACGGTCTTTCCGGCCAGTTCGGTGCCGGTCGCGGGTTCCACCTCCGGCTCGGCACCTGCGGTCGCGGGGATGAGCAGCGACGCGGCCAGAACACCCGCGCACAGGGAAATCAGGCTTCTCTTCATGGCTGGACGGGGCGATCGACGATCGCCGCTCTCCTTCCGGACGGCCTTCGGCACCCGAACGAATCTTCACTCGAGTCACAGCAGCCCCAAGTGAAACAGCTGTACCCGTCCCGCCACAGGTCCGTGAACGGATCGAGAGCAACCCGTTACGAAGCCGCGTGATACGCGAGATACCGGATGCGAACCCTCGACCTGTCCTGTACGGTCACTAACCAACCAGCTCCGGCTCGCAGGAAGGACGGCACGTGGCCTCGCTCGAGAAAGCAGCGTTCGCCGTGACGTCCGTACCCGCGTGGCGCAGCCGCATCGCCGACAAGCACATCTCCCCGTACGGCGAACCCCGAGAACGTTGACTTCGTACCTCGTTTCTCGGGCACCCAGGGCACATCCCTCGGGTGCCTTTTCTTTTACCTTTCACCTTCAGGAGAACCTGATGAAGCTCCGTATCCACCAACTGTCCACCTCGCCGCCCTATCGGGACCTGCCGGACGATCTCACCGGCTACGCCATCACCCTCGACATCTCGCACTGCGACGCCGATCAGCTCGCGGTTCTGGACGCCATCGTGATCGAACTGCGGCGGCGGGGAGCCGCACGCGTCGTCGTGACCGGTGCCGGGCGCGAGATGACCGGCAGCCACCGAGGGCACCTCGGCACCAGGGCGGCCTGAACGGGCCGACCGGGCGTCGACGTCAGGCCCGGCCGTCGGCCTGCCTGGCCTGCTCTTCGAGGACCCCGCGCACGAGCCGGTCGATCTCCGTCGCCACTGCACCGGCCGATGCGGGCCGGGCGACGATCTCCTGGGTGTGCAGGATCAGGTATCGGCCGTCGTCGGCATAGTCGATCCATTGCAGTACGGTGCCGTCCAGCGGCGTCCGGCTACCGCCGCCGCCCGCCCTGGCGACGGCGATCTCCCCGAAACTGCTGTGCGCTCGGTTGAAGAACAGGGCCGCCTCGTCCGGGTCCGTCTCTGCCCCTGTCCCGCCGTCCGGCCCGGCAGATCGATTGCGGGGCACGGCGATACCTCGATCCCGACCGGCACCTACTCCGGGCATGGCCGCCACCAGCGCGGACGACGCACCGTAGCCGACATGCTCCGACAACACGACATCGCCGCCGGAATCCGGCCCCGAGCCCGGCGCCTGGACCACCGCCACCGACGTGCGGTGCCCGATGCCGGCGTGCGCCCGGATCATCCGTTCCGAATGCGGACCCGCGAATCCGCACACCGCCACGCGGACGACAGGTTCGGCGAGAGTGGCCAGCGCCCGGTAGAGATCGTCTCCGTAGCGGTCTCGCAACACCTCCGCAGCCTCGGCACGGCGGCGTTCGAGATCCTGTTCCGATCGCGCCCGATGCTCGCGAAACGCGAGCGGGAACGGTAATCGGCCACGCCCCAGCGACTCCCAGGCCACGACGAACTCGAGCGCTGACATCTCCCACGACGTTTCAGCCACTTCCCCGTCCTGCACGTTGCAGTTTCGTCACGAATATGGAACGAAAGTACCACTCGGCGGTGGTGTGCCGAGTGGTTCCGGGGGAACCGACGAGGAGAGGGATACGAGGCAGGAACGCTAGTGCGCGAAGTGCCTCGCGCCGGTGAAGTACATCGTCACGCCCGCTTCCTTCGCGGCCTCGACGACCTCGTTGTCGCGCACGGAACCGCCCGGCTGCACGACGGCCGCCACGCCCGCATCGGCGAGCACCTGGAGTCCGTCCGGGAACGGGAAGAACGCGTCCGAGGCCGCGACGGAGCCCGCTACCCGGTCTCCGGCGCGGGTGACCGCGAGGTGCGCGGAGTCGACCCGGTTCACCTGCCCCATCCCGACACCGACGGCGGCGCCGTCCCGAGCGAGCAGAATGGCGTTCGACTTCACCGAACGGCAGGCACGCCAAGCGAACTCGAGATCCTTCAACGTCTGAGCGTCGGCGGGCTCACCGGTGGCCAGGCTCCAGTTCGCCGGGTCGTCGCCGTCCGCGTCGAGGACGTCCCGCTGCTGCAACAGCACCCCGCCCGAGATCTGCTTGAGCTCGATCCCCGCCGCCGACGGTGCCTGCGCCAGCAACACCCGCAGGTTCTTCTTGCGTTGCAGCACACCGAGCGCCCCGTCCTCGTACGACGGGGCGATGATCACCTCGGTGAAGATCTCCGCGACCTGCTCGGCCATCTCGACGGTGACCTCACGGTTCGCGGCGATGACACCGCCGTAGGCGCTGACCGGGTCCGTGGCGTGTGCCTTGCGGTGCGCCTCGGCGATGTCGGTGCCCACGGCGATGCCACACGGGTTGGCGTGCTTGATGATCGCGACGGCGGGTTCGGCGAAGTCGAAGGCGGCCCGCCACGCGGCGTCGCCGTCCGTGTAGTTGTTGTACGACATCTCCTTGCCGTGCAGTTGCTGCGCCTGCGCGAGACCGTCCGGACCCGAAGGATTCTCGTAGAGCGCGGCTCCCTGGTGCGGGTTCTCGCCGTAGCGCAGGACCGCGTCCCGCTCCCACGTCGCACCGGCCCACGCCGGGAACGCGGAATCGGATTCCACCAGGGTGGAGGTCATCCAGCTCGCGACGGCCACGTCGTAGGTGGCGGTGTGTTGGAAGGCCTGCGCGGCCAGGGCGGTGCGCTCGGCCAGGGTGAATCCGCCCGCGCCGATCGCGGTCAGGACGTCCGCGTACCGCGCCGGGTCGACGACCACGGCGACGGACGGATGGTTCTTGGCCGCGGCCCGCACCATCGAGGGGCCACCGATGTCGATCTGCTCGACGACCTCGTCCGGCCCGGCTCCCGATGCGACGGTCGCCGCGAACGGGTACAGGTTGACGACGACCAGCTGGAACGCCTCGATACCGAGTTCGTCGAGCTGCGCGAGGTGCTCCGGCTTCCGGGTGTCGGCGAGGACGCCGGCGTGCACCCTCGGGTGCAGGGTCTTCACGCGCCCCTCGAGGCACTCGGGGAACCCGGTCAACTGTTCGACCGGCGTGACCGGGATCCCGGCGTCAGCGATCCGCGCTGCCGTCGACCCGGTGGAGACCAGCTCCACCCCCGCTTCGTGCAGGCCAGTGGCCAGCTCGACCAATCCGGTCTTGTCGTAGACGCTGACGAGCGCGCGGCGTACTGCCTTGCGTTCACTCACTGGGGATCACGGCCTTTCGTCCATCGGATACAACTCCACGTTCGGCGACGGCAGCCACCACTTCGACCAACAACCGTCGTTCCACGATCTTGATGCGCTCGTGCAGACCGGCCTCGTCGTCATCGGGGAGCACCCGGACCGCCTCCTGAGCCAGGATCGGTCCGGTGTCGACTCCCTCGTCGACCAGGTGCACGGTCGAGCCGGTCAGCGCCACCCCGTAGGCGAGCGCATCGGCCACCGCGTGTGCCCCGGGAAATGCCGGGAGCAGCGCGGGATGGGTGTTGACGATGCGACCGGCGAAGCGGCCCAGGAACGCCGGGCCGAGGATCTTCATGAACCCGGCGGTGACCACCAGGTCCGGCGCGAAATCGGACACCACCTCGGTCAGAGCCACGTCCCACGCGGCGCGATCGGGATGATCCCGTAGTTCCACGGCGGTGGAGACGACGCCCGCGTCGGCGGCGTGGCCCAGCGCGTCGCAGGCCCGGTCGGTCACGACCGCCACGACGTCCGCGGGATAGCCGGGCTCGCGGGAGGCGTCGAGGAGTGCTCTCAGCAGGGTGCCCGCACCGGATGCGAGGACGACGACGCGCGCCGGTGTCGACGGCCGCAGGGTGTGACGGGAGGCGGTCAGCGCACTTCTCCTCGGGAACGAGACGTGGATCGGCAGGCGGATCGACGCGAGGCCGGCCTGCCCTCGGGAGTTTAGTCGGAGCGGGTTACCCGGACTGTCGCCAGGTCCGACTCCGGGTCGCTCACCGCTCCGGTGTGCCCTCGGCCGTATCGGTGTCGACGATCTCCGGATCGCCGGTTTCCACATCGACGACTTCGGCGTCGACGGCTTCGGCGTCCACAGCTCCGGCGTCCACAGCTTCGGGGTCCGCGGGCGGCACACCGGCGGGAGCGGGCAGTGCCGGCTCGGGCGACTCCGTGACGATCTCGGCCTCGAGCACCTCTCCCCGTCGACGTGACGGCCGCTCGGGCTTCTCCCCGGCGGTCCCCTCGTCGGCCTCTTCGTCGGCCTCTTCGTCGTCTGGGCCCTCGCCGTCACTCACCGTGGCACCGGCAGACGGTGTGGCGATGACCGGCACCTCCTCGGCGGGGACCCCGGGAAGCGCGGCCGGTGCCTCCTGCGCACCGGCCGCAGACGTGTCCTCCTCCACCGCGGCGGATTCGATGCCCGCCGCGCGGCGCGACCGGATCCAGGTGAACACGATCGCGGCGAACGATCCGACCACCGCGAGCCAGGCGAACACCAGCAGACCCGCGAGCCACCAGTGCAGGTCCACCGGCCCGATCGCACCCAACATGCCGCCGGCCGCGACGGACACTCCGGCAACCACGAGCCCCGCAGCGCCGGCGCCGGCCAGCACTACCGCGAGGGCTTCCTGCCCCGACGCACGGCGACAGCAGTCCCTGCCGAAGTACACGCCGACCAACGCGGGGATCACGAGCAGCACGGGCCAGAATCCGCCGGAGAGTCCGGCAGGCACGGCGCCGAGCAGCGGCAACGGTGGCAGGTCTCCGCCGATGTTGCCGAACACGCTCACCGAGACCGTGCCGATCGAGGCACTCGCCCCCACGAGCACGGACACGGCTCCGACGATCATGTTGGGCAGGTACAGGACGGAGAGCAGGGTGAGCCCGAGAACGTCGACGAGGTGTTCCTCGCGTCCGAGGAGTTCCCCGACGGTCTGCCAGGCGAAGAGCAGCGCGACGGCCGTCGCGAGTGCGCCCGCGGCACCGAGGATCAACACGGCCCGCACGGCCGGCCGGACCGCCTCACGCAGCCAGGAGGGCACGATGGGTTCCCAGGCCGGTCGCGCGCGCAGCGCGACCCCGGCCGAGGCCGCCACGGCCTGGAGCACGAGGACCCAACCGAATGCGGCGAGGGGGTTGGCGCCGTCGAGCGGCACGACGGCCGACGCGTCGGCAGCCACCGCCAGGGCCACGGCGGTCACCACCAGTGGACCCGCCACTGCCGCCCCGACAATACGGGCGGCTGCGCGCGGCCCTCCGTCGGGTTCGGTCACCCGCGCACATCCGCGGGCGACCGAGTACATCAGGATCGCGGTCGGGAGAAGCGGAAGGACACCGAGGGTGACGCCGTCGATCCGCACCGGCACCTGGTGAATCGCCAGCCAGAGTGCGGCAATGGCGCCGAACGCCCCGGTGAGGTCGCTGCCCGCGGCGATGAGCGTCACCACCACCACTACCGAGACCAGGGCAACGGTCACCGCCGCCGGGCGGAAGGCGAGGAGGAGAAGCGTCCGGGTCAACTCCGGGTCGGCGGGGCCCCGGCGCCCCGGCGCGCGCCGCTGCGCACGATCAATCAGAGAACTCATCACGACGAGGGTGGCACTTCGACGAGTACGGTGCGCTCAGGCGCGCCGACTACTTGCCGTCGTCGTCCTTCTTCGGCGCCTCGAAGGCTTGTGTCGGCGCTCCGGTGTCGGAGGACTCGCCCTGCGATTGCGGCTGTTCCGCGTCCGGCTCGGGTGTGGGGGCGGCGTGCTGGGCACTGCCGTATCCGGCACCCGCCGGGTACTGGTATCCGGAACCGGCCTGGGAGCCCTGGTACGGCTGGTATCCACCCTGGTACGCGGTGGGCGTCGGGGTGCCGCCGGTGGGCTGGTCCTTCTCGCCCGGGGTGTGCCCGAATCCGGTCGAGTGCTGCCCGTAGCCCGGCTGCCCGGGCTGCTGTGCACCCGGGTATCCGCCCGGCTGGCCGGGAGCGCCCGGAGCGCCGTAACCCTGGAACGATCCACCACCCTGCTGCGGGTAGCCGTAGCCCTGCGGCTGGCCGTACCCGGGCTGGGCCTGTCCGTAACCCGGCTGCGGCGCGTATCCCTGCTGTCCCTGCTGACCGGGTTGGCCCTGCTGACCTTGCTGGCCGTAGCTCTGGATGGCCTCGGTCGGCGGTGCCTGGCCGTACCCCGGCTGGCCGTAGCCGGCCTGGCCGTACCCTCCCGGCTGCTGCCCGTAGCCGCCGCCGAAGGCACCCTGCTGCGGTGCCCGCGGCGAGGGCGTCGGCTGCTCGAGTACGCCCGATTCGAACAGCAGCACCACGACCGCGACGACCGCCTGGATGAAGCCGAGCACCAGGATCGCGATGCCACCGAAGGCGAGGGCGGCCTCACCGAGGTTGAAGAACGTGAAGAGGACGAAGACGAAACCGACGACCGAGGACGCGGCCGCTGCCCCGGCGAGCTTCTGGCCCGGCAGCAGGGACGCACCGGCGAGCAGACCACCGAGGAGCAGGAACCCGATTCCGTAGTTGCCGCCCTCGAAGGAGTTGGCCGACGATCCGCCCGCGAATCCACCGGTGAGTTCGAAGAAGGGAGCGAGGCCGAGCAGGAAGGTCAGCACACCGAGTGCTGCGACGGCGATACGCAGCACGAAGGACAGTCCCGTGGCCGGCTGCTCCGTCGACTCGGACCGATCCGGCTGCGCAGTCGGCGCGGGCTCGGACGGCGGCGTCGGCTGCGCGGGCGGGCCGTAGTTCTGCCCACCGGACGGGTACGTCATGGGATCTCCTCGTGGCGTCGGTAGTCGTCTGCCGGTGGCGGGTCGGCCGAGGACTCGGCCGACGCGCCCTGTCTGCGACGCTAGCCTACGGCGACGCGCGGGGCACGAATCCCGCCCGCTCGCGGCCACGAGAGAATGGTCCGATGCCGTACACGATCGCTGCCCACTCCGCCGTGTCGGTCGAGACCGTGGTGCGGCACTCCCGGTTCCTCGCCACGCTGCGCCGGGTCGAGGACGCGGGAGCTGCGGCCGCGTTCGTCGACGAACAGCGTCGTCGATATCCGGACGCTCGGCACCATTGCTTCGCGTACGTGATCG
Source organism: Rhodococcus triatomae (assembly GCF_014217785.1). Lineage (NCBI taxonomy): Bacteria > Bacillati > Actinomycetota > Actinomycetes > Mycobacteriales > Nocardiaceae > Rhodococcus > Rhodococcus triatomae. The sequence continues at coordinate 1,148,501 of NZ_CP048814.1, forward strand.
GAGACACCCCGAACGCTCGCGTGGAGCGGTCCGGGGACGACGGCGAACCGGGTGGAACGGCGGGCGTGCCGATGCTGCAGGTCCTGCACCACCGGGATCTGGTGAACGTCGCCGTCGTGGTCACCCGCTACTTCGGGGGCGTCAAACTGGGAGCAGGTGGGCTGGTGCGCGCCTACTCCGGTGCCGTGGCCGCCGCCGTGGACGCGGCCGACCCGGTGGCTCGGGTGCGCCGGGAATTGTTCACACTCGCGGTGGACCACGGCGATGCCGGGCGAGTCGAATCGGAATTGCGGGCGCGCGGGGTCGGTGTCCTGGACACCGCCTACGGCGAGCACGCGGTGCTCACCCTGTCCACTCCGGACCCGGGCGCACTGCGGACCCTCGTCGCCGCGGCCACCGCCGGCTCCGGCGAACTCGAGCCCGCCGGGACCGTCTACACCGACGGCTGACCCCGCGTACCCCTCCCGAGCACTCTCCCGAGAGTTTCCGCGCCCCTCCCGAATGGGTGAAGGTGGCCTTCGACCGGTCTGACCGGTCGAAGGCCACCTTCACCCGAGGGAAGAGCAGGAGGAGAACGCGAGAGAGCGGGATGGAGCGAGCCGCGTCAGAGGCTCTGCAGGATCTCCCGTGCCAGAGCGGCGGTCTCGGACGGCGTCTTGCCGACCTTCACACCGGCCGCCTCGAGCGCGTCCTTCTTCGCCTGTGCGGTACCCGAGGAACCGGACACGATGGCGCCCGCATGGCCCATCGTCTTGCCCTCCGGCGCGGTGAAACCCGCGACGTAGCCGACGACCGGCTTGGAGACGTTGGCCTTGATGTAGTCGGCCGCGCGCTCCTCGGCGTCGCCACCGATCTCGCCGATCATGACGATGAGCTTGGTCTCGGGATCCTTCTCGAACGCCTCGATGGCGTCGATGTGGGTGGTGCCGATGACCGGGTCGCCACCGATGCCGATCGCGGTGGAGAAGCCGAAGTCCCGCAGCTCGAACATCATCTGGTAGGTCAGGGTGCCGGACTTCGAGACGAGACCGATCGGGCCGGTACCGGAGATGTTCGCGGGCGTGATGCCCACCAGCGACTCACCCGGGGTGATGATGCCGGGGCAGTTCGGGCCGATGATCCGGGTCTTGTTGCCCTTGTCCACGTTGTACGCCCACGCGTATGCGCTGTCCTGCACCGGGATGCCCTCGGTGATGACGACGAGCAGACCGATCTCGGCGTCGATCGCCTCGATCATCGCGTCCTTCGCGAACTTCGGCGGAACGAAGACGATCGACACGTCCGCGCCGGTCTTCTCGATGGCCTCCGCGACGCCGCCGAAGACGGGGAGCTCGACGTCCGAGCCGTCCTTGGCGGTGTGCGCGACGGTGGTACCGGCCTTACGGGCGTTGACGCCACCGACGACCTGAGTGCCGGCCTTGAGCATGAGCGCCGTGTGCTTGGTGCCCTCGCCGCCGGTGATGCCCTGGACGATGACCTTGCTGTCCTTGTTCAAAAAGATAGACATTGTGTGTCGTTCCCCTACTTCGAAGCCAGCTCGGCGGCCTTGTCGGCGCCTTCGTCCATGGTCGCGGCCAGCGTCACCAGCGGGTGCGCGTAGTCCTCGAGAATCTTGCGTCCTTCCTCGACCTTGTTGCCGTCGAGGCGGACCACGAGAGGCTTGTCGGCCTCGTCGCCGAGGGTGTTCAGTGCGCCGACGATTCCGTTGGCGACCGCGTCGCAGGCGGTGATGCCGCCGAAGACGTTGACGAACACGCTCTTGACCTGTGCGTCGTTCAGGATGACGTCGAGACCGTTGGCCATGACCTCGGCCGAGGCACCGCCACCGATGTCGAGGAAGTTGGCCGGCTTGGTGCCGCCGTGGCTCTCGCCGGCGTACGCGACGACGTCGAGGGTGGACATGACCAGGCCCGCGCCGTTGCCGATGATGCCGACCTGACCGTCGAGCTTGACGTAGTTGAGGTCGTTCTCCTTGGCCTTGAGCTCGAGCGGGTCGGTCGCGTCCTTGTCCTCGAACTCGGCGTGGCCGGGCTGACGGAAGTCGGCGTTGGCGTCCAGGGTGACCTTGCCGTCGAGGGCGAGGATCTGGTCGTCGGGCGTACGCACGAGGGGGTTGACCTCGACGAGGAGCGCATCCTCCTTGACGAAGACCTCCCACAGCTTCTGGATGGTCACGGCCGCCGCGTCGAGGACCTCGGCGGGCAGCTTGCCGGCCTCGGCGATGCTGCGAGCGAACGCGAGATCGACACCCTTGGTGGCATCGACGGGGATCTTGGCCAGCGCGTCGGGGTTCTCCTCGGCGGTGACCTCGATCTCGACGCCGCCCTCGACCGAACACATGGCCAGGTAGGTGCGGTTGGTGCGATCGAGCAGGAAGGAGATGTAGTACTCCTCGGCGATGTCACTCGCCTCTGCGACCAGCAGCTTCTTGACGATGTGGCCCTTGATGTCGAGCCCGAGAATCGCTTCCGCGTTGGCCTGCGCCGCGTCGACGTCGGCCGAGTACTTGACTCCACCCGCCTTGCCGCGGCCGCCGACCTTGACCTGGGCCTTGACCATCACGGGCTTGCCGATCTCCTCGGCAATCTCGCGAGCGCCGGCAACCGTGTCGGTCACACGACCAGCCGAGGTAGGCACTTCATGCTTGGCGAAGAGTTCCTTCGCCTGGTATTCGAAGAGATCCATCTGCTCACCGTCTCGTCTGCGTCGACGCCCCGTGGAGCGTCGCACGTCTCATGGGCACCCGCTCGAGGGTTGTGAACGGGCCGGTGGCGACTGTAACCAGTCGCCGCGTCCTGTCATCTTCGACATACATTCGATGTGGTCCACGTCACCGAAATATCGGGTTCGTGGGCGCAGTCACCGAGTTTTCGAGCGGACGGCGAGTGCAGTCGCAACCAGAGACAACACTATGCCGACCGCGGTGGCGAGCGCACCCGGCCCCACCTCCACCTGATCGAGCACGCCTCGCGTGAGCGGGAACGCCGCCAGGTGCACGCCCGAGAGCAGCGCGACGCCCGCGAACAGGGCCGCCGCGCGGGGCGGCCTCGAGCAGGACGCCACCGCCACGGCGATCACGACCACGGCGGCGAACAGGACGTGACCCCAGGAGTCGATGTCCCACGGCAGACCGGCGAACGACGTGGCGGCGTGCTCGGTCCCGCGCCGGTCGGTGCCGTGGAAGAGCGGGAACGCCACACCCGCCACCGCGGCGATCGCGGCCGCGCCCCCCACCGTCGCCAGGATCGGGTTCGGCGAGCGGCGGGCCGAGGTGTCGACGTCCTCCCGCTCCGCCGATCCCGCGAACCACACGAGCACCGCGGATCCGGCGGCGGCGAGCGCACCGAGCCAGAGCACGACGGCGCCCGGGCCGATCGAGACGCCGGGGACGTCGGCGGCCAGCAGCACCGGCTGCGTCACGGCGGCGACCGTCACGGGTATTCCCGCCCACACCACGGCCACCACCGGTCGCACGGCGGCCGCGAACTCGGAGAGCAGCAGCCACACCGCCGTGACGGCGACGACGAGGGCTGCCACCGGGACGGTGCGTACCGCGAGGATCTGCGGCTCCGGGAGGCCGTCGGCGAGTTCGAGAACCGGGAGGAATGCGCCGAGGGCCGCGAGCGCGGCGGCACCGAGCGCGCCCACCCCGGCGCTCACGTGCCACCGGATGCGCCGCGACCGTGCCGCCTCGGCTTCGGCACGCACCGCGGCCTTGGCCACCCCCTTGCCCGATGGACTGACCCGCGCCGCGTCACCGCTCCGCGCCTCGTGTTCGCGGCCGATCTCGTCGAGCGCCCGGCGACTGCGCTCGTCACGAATCCGGTCCACGACCGGAATCGCCACGGCCGTCACCAACAGAACCGCGGCGCACGCCGTCCCCCAGACCGTTCCACTGCCCGGTTCGATCCGGTCGCCCGCAGCCACCCCTCCGACGAATCGCGCACCCACCAGCCCCAGCACCGCCGTCGCCGCTCCGACCAGGGCACCGGCGGCGACGGGCGGGCTGATCGACGCCAGCGCGGAAGCCACCACGACCAGCAGGGCCGCGGAGACCGCCGCCGCTCCGGCGGCCGTCGCGGCGTCGGCGGCGAGAACGGTGGGGACCAGGATCACCGGGTCGTCGGAGCTGTAGGTGGGCGCGAACAGGGACGCGGCCACGCCGGCCGCGGCGAGGACGACGAGCGCGGCCGGAAGGACTCCCACCCGAGCGCCGGTGGCCCGGCCGTCCCGTTCGGCGCTGCGGGCACCGCCGTACCCGTCGGAGAGCGCCGCACGCTGGACGACGAAGAGGCCTGCCAGCCCGGCTACCGCGGCGAGCACGTGCCCGCCGAGCACGAGATAGGCGCCGGCTCCGGCGTCGAGCGGAGCCGCGGTGTCGGGCCGGAACAGTTCGAAGCGGTTCGCGTCGAGCGCGCCGGTCCACAGTTGTAGATCCTGGATCGCCATACCGACGGCGATCGCACCGCCACCGGCGAGCAGCGCACCGGACACTGCCGTGGCACGCACCAGCAGCGCCCCGGCGGCCAGGACCGGCACCAGGAGAGCGAAGACCCCCGCCCACACGGCAGCCGGCGGTACGGCCGACAGCGTCTCGGCGCCGGGGGCGTTCGCGCGCACCACCCCGGACAGGGGGCCGACGGCCACGGCGACGCCACCGACGAGGGCGAGCACCGCCGCGACGACGGCACCGGCGCCCGGGCGGGCCGGATCCGACGAGTCGTCGAGCGGGCCGCCCGGCGCCACGCCGGTCGACGGGATGCGCTCGGGTGCGGCGCGACGGCCGCTACGGGGTGGTGGTGAGGACGCCACACGGCGACGCTAACGCGTGGACCGGACGTCCGGCCCGATGTGACACACCTGCGGGCCCGGATTCTGCTTCCGGAGCCGCCTGGCATCCCGCCATGTGGCATGTGCGCGGGGCATCGGCCCAGGACGGCTAGTGATGCATGTCACATTCCAGCGTTGCAGCACCGTTACAGGTTGCGGGCATCGCAACCATTTCGTTACCGTCGCCAGGTCTGAGTCACAGGCAGGTCACGAACAGGAGGACGGACGGGCGTATGCACGAACGTAGCCAGTTCACGGCCAGCCGATTTGTGAAGCAACACGCTGACACGGAATTCGAGAGTCCGCTCTCGGCTACGCACGGTCACGGATTCGAGCAGTACCCCGCAGCTTTCGAGTCTTCACCTGTCGAGCTGCCCGGTCACGCCCGTGACACAGTCCAGTCCGGATACGTCGACGACGACGTCGCGTACGAGTTCCCGAGGTCGGTTTCGTCCCGCTCCGAAACCGATAGTTCTGAGATTTCCAGCAGCATGTTCTTCCACGACACCCGCTCGTCCCGGTTCGACGATTCGCAGGACACCGAGTACCTCCCCGTCGACGGCTACGGAGCCGACAGCGCCCCGTCCGAACAGGACATTCCCGGATTCACTCCGCGCAGCGCGATGGCACCGGCCCGCGGCGGAGCGCACCGACTCCCCACTCCCCCGTCCGCCCTCAAGGGCCGCGCCGCCGTTCTGGCCGTCGCCGCGGGCGCCGTGGTCGCCGCGGGACAGGCCGCCGTGTCGAACGCTTCCGGCAGCGAGCACTCCGAGGTCGCACTCGCCAGCGACGAGACCACCACCGTGGCCGCGACGGCAGCGCCCCAGGCCGCCCAGTACACCGATGCCCCGGTCGAGTCGGCCCCGGCGTCCACCGCTCCGCAGGTCCTCAACATCGCGAACCCGACGGACCTGTCGCAGTTCTCCAACCTCCTCGCCAAGGGCCAGCGTTTCGCCGAGGAGCGTGCCGCCCGCGAGGCCGCGGCCCGGCGCCCGCTCTTCGTCCTGCCGACCATCGGCACCTTCACGTCCAGCTTCGGCGCCCGGTGGGGCACGCTGCATGCCGGTGTCGACATCGCCGCCCCCATCGGTACCCCGATCGTCGCCGTGGCGGACGGCACCGTCATCGAGTCCGGTCCGGCATCCGGCTTCGGCATGTGGGTGCGCCTCCAGCACGACGACGGCACCGTGACCGTCTACGGCCACATCGACCAGTCGATGGTGTCCGCCGGTCAGCGCGTGATGGCCGGTGACCAGATCGCGACCGTGGGCAACCGCGGATTCTCGACCGGCCCGCACCTGCACTTCGAGGTTCACCTCAACGGCAGCGACAAGGTCGATCCCCTCCCCTGGCTCGCGTCCCGCGGTATCAGCCTGGGCGTCGAGCGCGACTGACGCGTCGGCCTCGCCTTCCTGCGCATCCCCCGTTTTTCCGGCACGATGTCACATCGGTTTCGTTGAACGAAACCGATGTGACATCGTGCCGTTGAGCAGGGGCGGGGAAGCTACAGCTTCACCATCGGTACGCCACCGATCAGCATGAGACGTACCTTGCCCGCGCTGCCGAAGTCGATGGTCGCCGTCGCGGTCGGCCCGACCCCCTTGGTCTCGAGGACCGTGCCGAGCCCGTACTTGTCGTGACTCACCCGGTCGCCGGCCGCCAGCACGAGAATGTTGCCGCGTCCGCGCGCGGAACCGAAGCCCGCGCCCGGGCCGGAAGACCCGTATCCACCGCTGCTGCGGACACGCCCGCCACCGATCGCGGCCCCACCGATTCCGGTACCCGGATCCTCACGACGCCAGTCCAGCAGCTCCTGCGGAATCTCCTGGAGGAACCGGGACTCCGGGTTCTGGATCGGCTGTCCCCAGGCCGAGCGCATGACGGCGCGGGTGACGTAGAGCCGCTGACGGGCACGCGTGATGCCCACGTACGCCAGACGACGCTCCTCGGACAGTTCCGCCGGGTCCCCGAGCGCGCGCATGTGCGGGAACTGGCCGTCCTCCCAGCCGGTGACGAACACGACCGGGAACTCGAGCCCCTTGGCGGTGTGCAGGGTCATGAGCGTGACCACGCCGTCCCCGTCGTCGGGAAGCTGATCGCTGTCGGCCACCAGTGAGACGCGCTCGAGAAAGGCCGCGAGTGAACCCGGATCCGCTTCGCCCTCGCGGTCCGCTTCCTCCTCGACCCCGCCGTCCTCGACACCGTCGTCCTCCACCCCGGCGGCGTTGCGCGCATCGGAGCTGAACTCGCGGGCGACGCTGACGAGTTCGTTGAGGTTGTCGAGGCGGGCGCCGTCCTGTGGGTCGCTGCTGGCCTCGAGTTCGGCGCGGTAGCCGGTGCGGTCGAGAACCGCCTCCACGACGTCCCCGATATCGCCTTCCTCCTCGTCGCTCGGCATACCGGCGCGCAGTTCGTCGAGCAGTTCCACGAACGACGCGATCGACTTGCGGGCACGCGTCCCCAGCAGAGCCACCTTGTCGTCGGCCGCGTCCCGCAGGGCATCCGCGAACCCGACACCGCGTTGCTCGGCGTGGACGACGACGCAGGCCTCCGCGCGGTCACCGATCCCGCGGCGCGGGGTGTTGAGGATCCGCCGCATGCTGACCGTGTCGTCCGGGTTCGCCAGCACCCGCAGGTACGCGACGATGTCCCGGACCTCCTTGCGCTCGTAGAACCGGACTCCGCCGACCACCTTGTACGGCACGCCGTGCCGGATGAACACCTCTTCGAGCGAACGCGACGAGTTGTTGGTGCGGTAGAAGACCGCGACGTCGCCGTACCGCGCGTCCCCGGAATCGGCGAGCCGGTCGATCTCGGAAGCGACGAAGGACGCCTCGTCGTGTTCGTTGTCGGCGACGTATCCGACGATGAGCTCGCCCTCACCGCTGTCGGTCCACAGTCGCTTCTCGCGCCGGCCGGCGTTGCGGGAGATCACCGAGTTCGCGGCGGACAGGATGTTCTGGGTGGAGCGGTAGTTCTGTTCGAGGAGGATGGTCTGCGCGTTCGGGTAGTCCCGCTCGAACTCCTCGATGTTGCGGATCGTCGCCCCGCGGAACGCATAGATCGACTGGTCCGCGTCACCCACGACACACAACTCGGACGGCGCGACCCCGTCCTCGGTCTCGAGCCCCACCAGCTCGCGGATCAGCACGTACTGCGCATGGTTGGTGTCCTGGTACTCGTCGACGAGTACGTGCCGGAACCGGCGGCGGTAGTACTGGCGGACCTGGGGATACGCCTGCAGGATGCCGACGGTCTCGCCGATCAGGTCGTCGAAGTCGAGTGCATTGGCGGTGCGCAGCCGGCGCTGGTACTCGGCGAAGACGCGCGCGACCAGCCGGGGCAGTTCGGCGGGTTCGGCGTCCGCGTCCGTGGCCGCTCGCTCCGGGTCGATCAGTTCGTTCTTCAGGTTCGAGATCGCCGTCGCGAACAGCCGCGCCGAGTACTTCTTGGTGTCGATCTCGAAATCCTTCGAGATCATCGTGAGAAGCCGGCGCGAATCGTCGGCGTCGTAGATGGTGAAGTTCGAGTTCAGCCCGGGCACCAGACCGGCTTGGGTGCGCAGGATCCGCACACACGCGGAGTGGAACGTGGACACCCACATCGCGTGCGCCCGCGGCCCGACGAGGGCGGCGACCCGCTCACGCATCTCGGCAGCGGCCTTGTTGGTGAACGTGATGGCGAGGATCTGCCCCGGAGCGACGTCTCGCTCGGCCAGCAGATACGCGATCCGGCGGGTCAGCACCGCCGTCTTTCCCGACCCCGCCCCGGCCACGATGAGCAGCGGCGTGCCCGTGTGGACGACGGCCTCACGCTGCTGGGGATTGAGACCTTCGAGGAGCGTGTCCGCCTGACGATATATGGCGGCATCGGGGAGAGTGTTCATCGCCTCTTCACGCTACCGGCCGGCCCCGACAGGACCGCGCCGGGACACAGTTGGCCCGATCGCGGCGAGCGTGGCAAACTTCTCTGTGTGTTCAGTTGGCAATCGCACGCCCAGTGGCGGTTTTTCTACGGGTACCGGACTCCGGCGCCCGTGACCTGAACAGCTCACGAGCCCCGCGGTCCGTACCGGATCCGGGGCTCTTTTCGTCAGGGAGCCTGGATCGGTCCGAACGGATTCGGTAACGACTGGGGCCGAAACCACGATCCACGTTCTGACAAGAGGAGACGAACCATGAGCACACAGGCGATCGATGTCGACGCCGCCGTCGATTCTGCACAACTTCCCACCAGCGAGGCGGAGATCGACGCCTTGCGCAAGGAGATCGACCGGCTCGACGCCGAGATCCTCGCCGCGATCAAGCGGCGGTCCGAGGTCTCCCAGCTCATCGGGCGCACCCGCATGGCCTCGGGTGGACCGCGCCTCGTGCACAGCCGGGAGATGAAGGTCATCGAGCGCTTCAACGAGCTCGGCCAGGAGGGCCACACCCTCGCGATGCTGTTGCTGCGACTCGGGCGCGGCCGGCTCGGCCACTGAATTTCTCCGGTTTCTCCGGTGCCTGCTCGGCCCGGTCCGCCGTCGTGCGGGCCGGGCCGAGTGCGCGCCGTCGGCGTGTCGGCCCCGGCTGATGCCGCCCTACCCGCCGGGTCGGTGCAGCTAGGGCGTGAGCGCGATGTACTTGGTCTCCAGGTACTCCTCGATGCCCTCGGTACCCCCTTCCCGGCCGAAACCGGAAGCTTTGATCCCGCCGAACGGCGCCGCCGCATCCGAGATGACTCCCCGGTTCACGCCGACCATGCCCGTCTCGATGCGTTCGGCCGCCCGGAGCGCGCGGTCGAGGTCACGGGTGTAGATGTACGCCGCGAGCCCGAACTCGGTGTCGTTCGCCGCCGCGATGCCCTCGTCCTCGGTGTCGAAGCCGGTGATCGGCGCGACCGGCCCGAACACCTCTTCTTTCAGAATTCGCGCGGACACGGGGACGTCTGTCAGGACGGTCGCCGGATAGAACGAGCCCGGCCCGTCCGGGACCGTGCCGCCCAGCAGCACCCGTGCCCCGGCGCCGACGGCATCGTCCACGAGCTCGGCGACCTTGCTGCGCTGGTCCTCGTTGATCAGTGGCCCCAGAGTCGTCTCCGGGTCGATTCCCGGTCCGAGCACGAACTCGGACAGTCGAGCGGTGAGCTTCTCGGTGAACTCGGCGCGCACCGCGTTCGCCACGTGGAACCGGTTCGCCGCGGTGCACGCCTCTCCCCCGTTGCGCATCTTCGCCAGGACCGCACCGTCGACCGCGGCATCGACGTCCGCGTCGTCGAACACGACGAACGGGGCGTTGCCGCCGAGCTCCATCGAGGCACGCAGCAGCCCGTGTGCCGACTTCTCGACGAGCATTCGCCCCACTTCCGTGGACCCGGTGAAGGTGAGCTTGCGGAGCCGGGGATCCTCGAGCAGTGGCCCGGTGACGGCGGACGACCGGGACGTCGGCAGTACCGACAACACCCCGTCCGGAAAGCCGACCTCCGTCATCAGCTCGCCGAGCAGGAGCATCGTCAACGGCGTGGCCGAAGCGGGCTTGACGATCATGGTGCAACCCGCCGCCATCGCCGGGCCGATCTTGCGGGTACCCATCGCCAGGGGGAAATTCCACGGCGTGATCGCGAGCGCGGGACCGACCGGCTGCTGCGTCACCAGGATCCGGCCGTTGCCCGCCGGCGCCGGCGTGAATCGGCCACCGATCCGCACCGCTTCCTCCGCGAACCACCGGAAGAACTCGGCACCGTAGCGGACCTCCGCGCGGCTCTCCGGCAGCGCCTTCCCCATCTCCAGCGTCATGAGGGCCGCGAAGTCCTCGGCCCGCTCGGTGATCTTCTCGTACACCGCGCGGAGCAGTTCGCCCCGTTCGCGGGGAGCGGTCGCCGCCCAGCCCGGCTGTGCGGCGGCAGCGGCATCGAGCGCTGCGGCCGCGTCGGAGGGCGACGCATCGGCGACCTCGACGAGGGTGTTCCCGGTGGCCGGGTCGGTCACCGGAAACGTCGCACCGTTCTCGGCGTCGCGGCGGGTGCCGCCGAGATGGAGTGTGGTCGGAACGGAGCGCAGGAGTGCGGAGGTGTCCATGGACTCCATCATGCACAGCCCCGGCCGCGTCCGGGCCAGGCTGTGAGAGACGGCCTGCGTGCACGACGGGAGCGTGGATCCCTCTGTCCCGCGACGGCGACCGGCGGGCACACTAAGCTCACACCTCGTGACCTCCGACATCACCGAGACCGAGGCCTGGCAGAAGCTGCGCGCCCACCACATCGCGATCGAGCCGCTGCACCTGCGTCGACTCTTCGCCGACGACCCCGGCCGCGGTGAGGATTTCACGGTCACCGTCGGTGATCTGTACATCGACTACAGCAAGCACCGGATCACGACCGAGACGATCGCGCTGCTCACCGACCTGGCGCGTACCGCGGGGGTCGAGCAGGTGCGGGAGCAGATGTTCACCGGCGCCCACATCAACACGTCGGAAGACCGCGCCGTGCTGCACACCGCCCTGCGGGCGCCCCGTGAGGGGGTGCTGCACGTCGACGGCCAGGACGTCGTCGCGGACGTCCACGAGGTCCTGGACCGGATGGGCCGGTTCACCGATCGGCTGCGCTCGGGCGAGTGGCGCGGCGCCACCGGCGAGCGGATCACCACCGTCGTCAACATCGGAATCGGTGGTTCGGACCTCGGTCCCGTGATGACCTACCGGGCGCTCCGGCACTATGCGGATGCCGGGATCGCCCTGCGCTTCATCTCCAACATCGACCCGGCCGACCTGGTGCGCAGTCTCGCGGGGCTGGACCCGGCGCGCACCCTGTTCATCGTCGCGTCCAAGACGTTTTCGACCCTCGAGACGCTGACGAACGCGACCGCGGCCAAGCGGTGGCTGCTCGACGGGCTCGGGACGGGCGACGAGGCAGTCGCCAAGCACTTCGTCGCGGTGTCGACCAACGCGGAGCGCGTCGCGGAGTTCGGGATCGACACCGACCACATGTTCGGCTTCTGGGACTGGGTCGGCGGCCGCTACTCGGTCGATTCGGCGATCGGCCTGTCGCTCATGGCCGCGATCGGCAAGGACCGGTTCGCCGAGTTCCTCTCCGGGTTCCATGCCGTCGACACGCATTTCCGCACCGCACCGCTCGAGCGGAACGCGCCGGTCCTCCTCGGCCTCATCGGGCTCTGGTACTCGAACTTCTTCGGTGCGGAATCGCGCGCCGTCCTGCCGTACTCGAACGATCTCGTGCGCTTCCCCGCGTACCTGCAGCAGCTCACGATGGAGTCCAACGGCAAGTCCGTGCGGGCGGACGGGTCCACCGTCTCGCTGTCCACCGGGGAGATCTTCTGGGGCGAACCGGGAACCAACGGTCAGCACGCTTTCTACCAGTTGCTGCACCAGGGCACACGGCTGGTTCCCGCCGATTTCGTCGGGTTCGCCGAGTCGACCGACGACCTGCCGACGGCGGACGGGACAGGCAGCATGCACGACCTGCTGATGAGCAACCTGTTCGCCCAGACGAAGGTGCTGGCGTTCGGCAAGACGGCGGAGGAGATCGCGGCCGAGGGCACCCCCGCACACCTGGTCCCGCACAAGGTGATGCCGGGCAACAGGCCCACCACCACGATCCTGGCGCCGCGGCTGACGCCTTCGGTGCTCGGTCAGCTGATCGCGCTGTACGAGCACCAGGTGTTCGTCGAGGGAGTCGTCTGGGGAATCGACCCGTTCGATCAGTGGGGTGTCGAACTCGGCAAGGTGCAGGCGGCCGAACTCGAGCCGCTGCTCACCTCGCCGCAACCGCCCGCGCCGGCGGGCGACTCGTCGACGGATCAGCTGATCCGCTGGTACCGGGCCGAGCGCGGACGTTCCTGACGGTCACCAGTTCTCGGTGGTGTATTCCCGATCGCGCATGTCCACCAGCCGGGCCCGCAGTGCGTGCTCGTCGATCCACCGCACCGCCGCGATACCCTTCGCGAGTGCGGCAACGCTGGCCGCGTAGGCCCACAGGGCATCGTCCGCGACGACACTGACCTGCCGCCACCGGGTGGGGTGGCGGCCGTCGGGCACGCTTGCCGGATCGGTGCCCGTCAGTGCGCCGGGCGGGCTCGCCGCCGTCACGGTGGACAGGGCCGTCCCGTTGCGCAGTTCCACGTCCTCGGCACCGGGAACCGGCATCTGCCACCCTCCCGCCGGTGAGTGTCCGGCCGTCGCGATCACGTCACCGATGCGGACCGCCGCGCCGCACTCGAGTTCGTTCGCGATGAGCGTCGCCGCCCGATCGACCGTGTCGGCCTTGGCCGTGGCGGTGATGTCGAACGAGGCACCCCACGGGGCGAACAGCACGTCGCCGTCGAGGCTCACGTCCCGATAGGTGGGTACCGGGTGAATCGGGTGCAGGTCGTCCGCGTCCAGTCCGTCGAGTCCGTCGCCGGCGAGGGGACCGACCGCACCGTCCGTCATCCGGGCCGCCCACAGCGCGGACCGCAGCAACGCGGCCATCCGTCGACCGACCCGCACCGGGGCGCCCTGGGACAGGTTCACGGTGTGGATCTCGGCGTCGCCCCGGGTCAGATCGCACGTCGCCTCGACCTCCTCGAGGACGTCGGCCAGCAGCGCAGCGGCATCGGCCAGAGCTGCTCCCTCGGTGACGTCGACCTCCACCACCGAGTCCCATACCGTCCACTTCTCGACACTGACCACGATTGGCTCCGGCGTCCGGCTCCCGACACTCTTCCCGTCACATGCGGTACATGCTGGTTCCTCCAGTATGCGCCCGTTTTCCGTCGGCCCCCTCGCCGTGCGCTCCCCACCTCTCGCGGTGGATCAGTCGGGGCTCGCGACGACGGCTCGCTCGCGCCTGCTGCCCGAGGCGAGGGTGGCGGACCAGCTGGCGAGGGTGGCGATCCGGTTCCGGTACCCGGCGAGGAAGGCGATGTGGACGGCGCCCCAGGACACCCAGCCCAGACGTCCGGACACCCGGACGGGGCCGGCCTGGACGATCGCGTTGCCGCGGGAGATGTACGCGGCGGTGCCGAGGTCGCGGTACCGGAACGGCCGCCGCGGTGCCAGCCCCGTGACGATCTCCTCGCGCAGGCTGCGCCCGACGTAGCGGCCGCTCTGCATCGCGACCTCCGCGACTCCCGGCAGCTCGTCGAGCGCCATCAGGTCGCCGATCACCCGCACGCGGGGATGCGCGGGCACCCGCAGGTCGGGTGTGACGGCGATACGCCCACCGGCGACCTGCTCCACCCCGCACGCGGAGGCGAGCGCCTGCGCGAACGGCACCGCCTCCACTCCCGCCGTCCACAACACGGTGCGTGCGTCGTAGCGTGCGGTCACGGCGTCGCCCTTGGTGGTCGTCTCCACGCCGTGCTCGTCCACCGCCGTCACGTGCACACCGAGGTGGGTCTCGACGCCGAGGCCGTCGAGGGCACGCCGAGCGGCCCGGGAGAGGGTCGGTGCGAACGAGGGCAGTACCCGGTCGCCGCCGTGCACCAGCAGTACCCGCGCCTCGGCCGGGTCGACGGTCCGGAACTCCCGTTCGAGCGCCCGCGTCGCGAGTTCCCGGATCTGACCGGCGAGCTCCACACCCGTCGGCCCGGCCCCGGCGACGACGAAGGTGAGCCACGGCCGCCGTTCCTCGGCGGTCGGCAGCGACTCGGCCATCTCGAAGGCGGAGACGATCCGGCGACGTATCTCGAGGGCGTCGTCGAGTGTCTTCATCCCCGGCGCCCAGCGCACGTACTCGTCGTGGCCGTGGTACGCCTGCCGCATCCCGGCGGCGACGACCAGGTGGTCGAATCCGAGTTCGAACCGTGAGCCGTCGAAACGAGTGGCGACGACGACGCCCCGGCCGAGATCGACATCGGTCGCCTCACCGAGTACGACGTCGACGTTGCGCTGGCGGCGCAGCAGGTGACGCAGCGGGCTGGAAATCTCGCCTTCGGACAGCAGTCCGGTGGCGCACTGGTAGAGCAGCGGCTGGAAGACGTGATCCGGCCGCCGGTCCAGGAGGACGACGTCGGCCGGGACGCCACGCAGTTGCCGGGCGACCCGCAGCCCGCCGAAGCCGCCGCCGACGATGACGACCCTGGGACGCGGCCCGCTGCCGGTCACCGTCACACCTACACGAATCTCGCGGTGACCGGAGCGGGGAGGAACCGCAAGGCGACGTCGATGACCTTCCATTTCGCTCCGGGTAGCGCCACCCGTACGCGTTCCTTCTCGATCGCCTCGACCATCGCGCTGACGCCCTCGTCGAGGGTCGCCGTCATCTTCGCGTCGTCACCGGCCTTGCCGGACATCTCGGTGGCGATGAATCCGGGGAGCAGGGTGGTCACCACGATGCGGGTGCGGGCCAGCTCGGCGGACAACGATTCGCCCAGGGACGACACGGCGGCCTTGCTGGCCGAGTAAGCGGCCTTCGCCCCGGGCAGGCCGCGATCGGCACTGATGGACGAGACGAGCACCAGATGCCCCGCCTCGCGTGCCCGGAACAGCTCGAGCGCTGCCTCGCACTGCGACAGCGCGCCGAGGAAGTTGGTGCGGGCCGTGGCGAGGTTCGCGTCGGCACGGCCGGTACCGATCTTGGCGCCCTTACCCAGCCCGGCGTTGACGACCACCCGGTCGAGGCCACCGAGTTCCGCACTCAGCTCGCCGAACACGCGGCCGACGGCATCGTGGTCGGTGACGTCGAGTTCACCGATCGCGACGGTGATCCCGGGATGCGCGGCGAGGAGTTCGTCTCGCAGCGTCTCGAGCCGGTCGAGCCGACGGGCGCACAGCGCCAGATCCCGGCCCTTCGCGGCGAATCGGCGCGCCATCTCCTCCCCCAGCCCCGAGCTGGCTCCCGTGATCAGAATCCTCTGCCGTGTCATGCGGACACCCTAGGACAGTGAGCGGACGGATCAGGCCGGAGCGAGGTTTTCCCGGCCACCGGGCGCCTACCCTGAGGTGATGGCAGGTACCGGAACAGACGCGGTCACCGACGAGTACGACGTCATCGTCCTGGGCGGCGGCCCCGCGGGTGAGGTGGCGGCCGAGTTCGCGACCGCGGGAAGCCCACGCACCGCGGCGATCGTGGAGCACGAACTGCTGGGCGGCGAGTGCTCGTATTGGGCGTGTATGCCCAGCAAGGCGCTGCTGCGCCCCGGCGAGGTGGTGCGCAGCGGACAGCACATGGCGGGCGTATCCGCCACCGGGCCCGACGTGGAACCCGTGCTGTCCCGGCGGGATTCGTTCACACACGACTACGACGACAGTGCCCAGGTCGAGTGGGCGGATTCGGTCGGTGTCGACCTGATCCGTGGAAGCGGCCGGATCGACGGGGAGCGCGTCGTCGTCGTGGACGGGACGCGGCGCCTGCGAGCACGGCACGCCGTGATCGTCGCGACCGGCACGACGGCGACCGTTCCGGACACCCCGGGCCTGCGCGCCGCGCTGCCGTGGACGTCGCGGGACGCGACCGCCGTGCGGGAGGTCCCGCGCCGGGTCGCCGTCGTCGGCGGCGGAGTCGTGGGCTGCGAGAGCGCGACGTGGCTCGCGGACCTGGGTGCGGCGGTGACGCTGGTGGTCCGCGGTTCCGGACTGCTCGGCCGCGTCGAGCCGTTCGCGAGCGAGCTGGTAACCGAGGGCCTGCGCGAGCGCGGGGTGACCGTCCGGTTCGGCACCGAGATCCGTGCCGTGCACCGGCCCGACGTCGAGGACACCGGAGTGGGCCGGATACACGGCGGCCCGGTGGCCCTCGAGTTCTCCGGCGGCGGCGGCCTCGAGGTCGACGAGATCGTGGTGGCGACCGGCCGTACGCCGGCCACCGCAGGGCTCGGCGTGGACGAATACCTCGACGAGCGCGGCTATCTGAAGGTCGACGACCAGCTCGCCACCGCCGCCGGATGGCTGTACGCGGTGGGCGACGCCAACGGGCGGGCGCTGCTCACCCACATGGGCAAGTATCAGGGCCGGGTGTGCGGGGACGTGATCGCCGCCCGCGCGGAGGGCCGCCCGACCGACGGGCGCGGGTTCCGGGCCGACGGGCCCGTGCCCCAGGTGGTGTTCACCAGCCCGCAGGTCGCCTCGGTCGGGCACACGGCGGCACAGGCCCGAGCGAACGGATTCGACCCGCAGATCGTCGACGTGGATCTCGCGGTGGCGGGGGCGGCGCTGTTCCGGGACGACTTCACCGGCCGGGCCCGACTCGTCGTCGACCGGGCCCGCGACGTACTCCTCGGCGCCACGTTCGCCGGGACCGAGGTGTCCGAACTGGTTCACGCCGCCACCGTCGCGGTGACCGGCCGGGTACCCGTCGACGAGTTGTGGCACGCGGTCCCGGCGTACCCGACGGTCAGCGAGGTGTGGTTGAACCTGCTCACCGAGGTACGGCGCGGACGTGATCGAGGCCACCACACGCACGTATAGTCGCGCCATGGCGAACGGGACGGCGACCACTTCGGCGGGAACCACATCGGCGGGGACACTGGTCCGGACAGCCGAGGGGCTGGTGCGGGGGCGGAGAAGGGGTGATCTACTCGCGTGGCGGGGCATCCCCTTCGCCGCACCTCCGGTCGGCCCGCTGCGACTGCGGGCACCGCAGCCGGTGACGCCGTGGGACGGCGAACTCGACGCGACCAGTTTCGGCGACGCCCCCTACCAGCACCGCAAGTTCACGATGGTGGGCCCGGGCAGGTACCACCCGAGCAGTGAGAACGCGTTGACGCTCAACGTGCTCGCTCGCCCGGGCACCGGCGGTTCGCGGCCCGTCGTGGTGTTCGTCTACGGCGGGGCGTACACGCTCGGGATGTCCGCGACACCGATCTACGGCGGGGAGTCCCTGGTACGCCGGGAGGACGTCGTCTATGTCTCGATCAACTACCGGGTCGGCTCGCTCGGCTATCTCGACTTCACCCGGTTCTCCCGCCCCGATCGGCCGTTCGATTCCAATCTCGGTCTCCGGGACCAGGTTGCGGCACTCGAGTGGGTGCAGCGGAACATCGCCTCGTTCGGCGGGGATCCGGGCAACGTGACGGTGTTCGGGGAATCCGCGGGAGCCAGTGCCGTCGTCACCCTCATGTCGACGCCTGCCGCCCGTGGCCTGTTCGCCCGTGGCATCGCCCAGAGCCCGGCAGCGGGCCTGGTCACGACCGAGGAGCGCGCGGCGCAGTGGGCGAGCGAGTTCGTCTCCCTGCTCGACACCGCCGAGTCCGACCCCGCGACCGCTCTGGACCGGGCCGCACCGGCCGCACTCGCGAAGGCGGGAAACCGGTTGGGCGCCAAGACTCTCCGGGAGACGCCGGGGCTGTTTCCCTTCGTGGCGGTGGTGGACGGCGACTATCTGCCCCAGACGCCGATCGACGCGTTCGCCGACGGCAATGCGCACCGGATTCCACTGGTCATCGGCACGAACCGGGACGAAGGGACCCTCTTCCCGAAGTTCCTCGACGCGCTACCCACGTCCCGGGAGCGGATCGAGAAGATGTTCGCCCTCACCGATCCGGAGGCGGGCCGCCGGATCCTCGCCACCTACCCGGGTTACCCGGCAGAGGAGGCCGCGATCCGGTTCGGCGGCGATCTGACGTTCTGGTGGCCGTCGGTCGAGTTGGCCTCGTCGCACTCGCGGTTCGCCCCGACCTACGCCTACCGATTCGACTACTCGCCTCGGCTGCTGCAGCGGGCCGGGCTCGGTGCGACACATGCACTCGAACTGTTCGCGGTGTTCGGTCTGGCGGATTCGGTGCCGGGCCGCGGGCTCACCGCCCTCGGCGGACGGTCCGGCCTGCGCTCCGTCTCCGACACTGTGCAGCGGCAGTGGCTGACGTTCGCCCGCGACGGCGCGCCCACGGCGTCTTGGCCCCGCTACGACATCGACGAGCGCGCGACGCTGGTCTTCGACGAGGTCACCACCGTCGAACACGATCCCGCCGCGGAGCGGCGCCGAGCCTGGTCCGGGTACGAGGGGTACCGGGGGCAGAGCCTGTGACGACGTGGTGGGGCCCGTGACCGCGGGGCCGGTGACCGCCCTCGAGGTCACGACGGACACCGGGCGGGTGCGAGGAGCATTCCGCGACGGCCTCCGGCACTGGCACGGAATCCCCTATGCCGCACCGCCGATCGGCGAGCTGCGGTTTCGTGCCCCGGCCCCGCCGACGCGATGGGTGGGCACGCGCGACTGTGTCGGGTTCGGCCCGCCCGCGGCCCAGGCACAGCGGCGCCGCGTGGTGGGCAGCGAGGACTGCCTGACCGTCAACGTCACCGCCCCGGGTACCTCCGGATCCGGCCGGCCCGTCATGGTCTTCGTCCACGGCGGTGCCTATTCGGGCGGAACGGCCTCCGGGCCGCGCTACTGCGGCAGCGAGCTCGTCGCACGGGGCGAGATCGTGCACGTCTCCCTCAACTACCGACTGGGAGTGTTCGGCTACCTCGACTTCTCCCAGTTCGACACTCCGGAACGGACGTTCGAGCCGAACAACGGTGTGCGGGACCAACTCGCTGCACTCGAGTGGGTGCAGCGCAACATCGCCGCGTTCGGCGGCGACCCGGACAACGTCACCCTCTACGGCGAATCCTCCGGCGCCAACGCGGTGACCACACTGATGGCGACACCGCGCGCGGCGGGCCTGTTCGCCCGGGCGATCGCGCAGAGTCCCCCCCGCGGCCTCCGCCTACGGACGCGAACGTGGCGGCCAGTGGGCGCGTCGCGTCGTGGCGGCCTCGGGCACGCCGGAGCCGCAGCGTTGGCTCACCTCGGCCGCTCCGGAGGAGCTGATCCGCGTCGGCGAGGCGCTGGCGACCGACGGCGTCCAGACCGAGCCGGGCACCCGGATGTTCGCTCCGGTCGTCGGGGACGATCTGCTTCCGGAGCATCCACTGGACGTGTTCGACTCGGGCCGTACGCATCCCGTTCCGCTGATCGTGGGCAGCACCGCCCACGAGGGGCGGGTGTTCCCCCGCTTCCTCGACATCCTGCCCACCGATGCCGAACGCATCGAGAAGATGTTCTCGCACACGCCCGCCGAGGTGAAGGCCCGTGCGATCGCCGCCTATCCCGGCTACCCGCACCGCCGGGCGGCCGCGGATCTCGGCGGGGACGTCACGTTCTGGGAGCCGTCGATCCTGTGCAGCCAGGGCCACTGCGAGGTCGCACCCACGTATGCGTACCGGTACGACTTCGCGCCGCGCCTGCTGCATCTGCTCGGACTCGGTGCCACCCATGCGACCGACCTGTATGCCGTGTTCGGGGTGCACGGGCCGATGCGCCGGGCGTTGACCGCGCTCGGCGGTGCGGCCGGGCTGCGCGCCGCCACCGACACCGTGCAGTCCCACTGGCTGCATTTCGCGCACCACGGCGCCCCGGGCCCCGACTGGCCGCGCTACGACGTCGAGAACCGCCGCACCCTGATCATCGACGACGCGACCCGCGTCGTCGCCGACCCCGACTCCGACAAGCGGCAGGCCTGGATCGGCTACCGCCACCGCCGCTGAGCCGGTCCTGGCCACCGCCGTCCGGCGGCGATCCCCGTCGAATCGGTTCGGTTCCGTCGTGGACCGCGCTACCGTTTCCCGATGAGCGTTCGCGTCGAGAAGTCCGGTTCGGTCACCACGGTCGTGCTGTCCCGGCCGGACGCGCGCAACGCCGTCGACGGCCCCACCGCAACCGCGTTGTTCCAGGCCTTCGAGGCGTTCGACGCCGACGACGACTCGTCCGTCGCCGTGCTGTACGGCGACCACGGCACCTTCTGCGCGGGCGCCGACCTGAAGGCTCTCGGCACCCCTCGGTCCAACCGCGTCGCCGAGGACGGGCCGGGGCCGATGGGGCCGACCCGGATGCGGCTGTCGAAGCCGGTGATCGCGGCGGTATCCGGCTACGCGGTGGCCGGCGGTCTCGAGCTGGCGCTGTGGTGCGATCTCCGCGTGGCCGAGGAGTCGAGCACGTTCGGGGTGTTCTGCCGCCGCTGGGGCGTGCCCCTCATCGACGGAGGCACGGTGCGGTTACCCCGGCTGATCGGCACGGCGCGGGCGATGGATCTGGTACTCACCGGCCGGCCGGTCGAGGCGCGGGAGGCTCTGGCGATGGGGCTGGTGAGCCGCGTCGTCCCGGACGGGCAGGCGCGGGTCGCGGCCGAGGCATTGGCCGCCGAGATCGCCCGCCTTCCGCAGACGTGCCTGCGGGAGGACCGGCTGTCGCTGCTCGAGCAGGACGGCCTCGACGAAGACGTCGCCCTGCGCAACGAGTTGCGGCACGGGATGACGTCGCTGGCGGCGGACGCGCTCGCGGGAGCAGCCAGATTCGCCTCCGGCGCCGGGCGTCACGGCACGCCGGAACACGACAGGCCCGACACGGAGTAGAAACCGGAACTACTTGAGCAGCCGGGACATCCGCCGGTCCGCGAGTATCCGTCCCCCGGTCTGACAGGTGGGGCAGTACTGGAACGAACGTTCGGCGTAGGACACCTCGCGCACGGTGTCCCCACAGACCGGGCAGGTCTCGCCGGTGCGTCCGTGCACCCGCATCCCGGAACGCTTCTCGCCCTTGAGCCGGGCCGCGTCCTGACCGACCGAGCGGGCGACCGCGTCGACGAGCACCGTCCGCATCACCTCGAACAACGCGTGCACCTGTTCCTCCCCGAGCGAGCGTGCCGACGCGAACGGCGACAACCGTGCCGTGTGCAGGATCTCGTCGGAGTAGGCGTTGCCGATGCCCGCGAGCACCGACTGGTCCACGAGGACCGTCTTGAGCCGAGCGCCGCTGCCGGACAGCAGGTCCGCCAGTTGCGGCTCGGTGATCTCGAGGGCATCCGGCCCGAGTCTCGCGATTCCGGGAACCGACTGCGGATCGTCGACGACCCAGACCGCGAGGCGCTTCTTCGTCCCGGCCTCGGTGAGGTCGAACGCCGGGGTCGCGCCCTCGGGGGTGTAGAGGTGGACCCGCAGCGCCAGCGGCCCCTTGCCGGGCTTCGGGGGCCGCGGCGACGGGTTGTCCGACCAGCGCAACCACCCTCCGCGAGACAGGTGCGTGACCAGCCACAGCCCACTGCATTCGAGAGCGAGGAACTTGCCGAACCGGGACGCGCCGGTGACATCCCGCCCCGAGACCGCGGTGATCGGCGGATCGAACGTCTTGAGGACACTCATCGCCGCGACGTCGATCCGGCCCACCACGGCACCCACCGCATGCTCGCGCAGGAACTCGGCGAGGGCCTCCACCTCCGGCAGTTCGGGCATAGCTGCAGGTTACGCCGGGCCACCGACTCGTGTAGCGCAGTTGTAACACGCGGCCCCTACGGTGCCTTCACGGGAACGACACCGTTCGACCGCTCGACGACCAGGAGATCCACGCGTGCACCACATGACCAGAAGACGATTCCTCGCGACGACCGGGATCGCGGCGATCGGCGCGATCGGGCTCGCCTCGTGCGCCGACGACGCCGACACCACCGAGGCGGCCGACGCCACCGGCGGGGCGGGCGAGGGATTCGACCCGACCATCTGGCGGGAGAAGGGCGACCCGCTGGTCGCGCCGACCGGTTCGGGCCCGCTGGACGGCGACTCGGTGGCGGTCAAGGATCTCTTCGACGTGGAGGGGCACCGCGTCGGCGCGGGCAACGAGGAGTGGCTGGCACAGGCGAGCCCCGCAACCACCAGCGCGCCGGCCGTCGCCGCGCTGCTCGCGGCCGGTGCTTCGGTGGCGGGGATCTCCCGCACGGACGAGTTCGCGTACAGCCTCGCCGGGACGAACGCCCACTACGGGACGCCGCCGAACCCTGCCGCACCCGATCGCATCCCGGGCGGCTCGTCGTCCGGTTCGGCGAGCGCGGTGGCGTCCGGCGAGGCCACCATCGGGCTCGGCACGGACACGGGTGGATCGATTCGGGTGCCGTCGTCGTATCAGGGGCTGTACGGCATCCGGACGACGCACGGCGCGGTGTCGACCGAGGGCCTGCTCCCGCTGGCACCGTCGTTCGACACGGTCGGGGCGATGACCCGCAGCGCCGACGAACTCGAGTCCGTCGTCGCCGTTCTGCTCCCCGAGGACGCGGCACCGGCCCCGACCCGGGCCGTCTACGCCGATCAGCTGCTCGACGTCGCCGATCCCGACGTCGCGACCGCGATGCGCGACGCCGTCGCCTCGTGGTCCGTGCCGGGCCTGCCGATCGAGAAGATCGACTTCGACACCGCGGACCTCGCCCGGTGGGTACAGGCGTTCCAGATCCGCCAGGGGTACGAAGCCTGGCAGGCACACGGCGAGTGGATCGAGGGGCACTGGGAGTCGCTGAACCCGGACGTGCAGGCCCGGTTCGAGACCGCGTCCACACGCACTCCGGACGATCTGGCCGAGGCCGATGCCGTACTGGCGGAGGCGCGCGAGCGCATCGACGGCGCGCTGGGCGAGGACTCCGTGCTGGTGCTACCGTCCTCGTCCTCGGTGGCGCCGCCGACGGACAGCGCCGCACTCGGTGGTGACGTCATCGAGGACATCCGGGCACGGACGTTCCAGCTGACCTGCCTCGCCGGGATCACCGGCCGCCCCGCCGTGAGCGTGCCGCTCCCGACCGACGGCGCTCCGATGGGCTTGTGCCTGGTGGGCGCGCGCGGCTCGGATCGCGCGCTGGCGAGTCTGCGCCCGCTGGGCTGAGGGGGCGGGAGCTGATCAACTGCTCCGAAATACACGCAGGCGGCAGGTCAGTTGCCGATCCGGATTGCGTTGAGGCCAGTCGGGTCGACGCATTTCAGGTAGGAATCGGCATGACTACGCCCGTCGACATACGGCCAGCTGCAATCCCATCCCCGGATCGTCAGGAACGCCCCCTGGCCCTGTTGCCGACCCGCCGCGATACCCGCCAGATAGTCACGCGCCACGCTCATCGCCTCGTCGCAGTGGACGGCCCCCTCGAGCACAGCTACCGGCGACGTGCGTCCAGTGTTCGGATTCGAGATCAGGTCGCAGACGACATCGAGCGGGGTCAGCTCCTTCGACGGAGCCACTTCCGTAACCGAAGTCGTTGCTTCGACACTCCGTGACGACGTCGCCTCGACCACCGAGTTGCCCGGAATGGACTCGACCGAGCTGTGTGTCTGGGTCATCGGGTCAGACGAGGAAGTCGTCTCCGACGAGCAGCCCGCAAGGTATACCCCGATCACCCCGATCACCCCGATGATCGCACCGATCCTGCAGGCGTCCGACAGACCCATGGAATTCTCCCCCTTTGAACCGCCAACGGCCGGTTCCTTCAACGATCATAGATGCTCCCACCTCGCCGCTCGATCCAGCTCACGTCCGGATCGGACGGCTGCACCGACGACTCGGGTGGATCAGCCAAACCAGCCCCGAAGAAGGCTTCGGTCAGCCTGCGTGCATCGCGGACCGCCGGATCCTGCTCGAGGTCGGTCAACGCGGCGCGCAACGTGTCGAGGCGATTGCGGTCGGCACGCTGGTAGGCATCGATGATCAGTCGCGCAAGCGAGGCAGGGGAATTCCGCATCGCCTGCGGCGTGAGAGCGAGCCCCGCAAGCTTGCCGTCCACGTCGATCTCGACGGAAACACCCGCCGACGTGCTCACCATCGCCGACGCGTCTGCGGCGGCAGCCCTCGCAGCGGCCACCTTCTCCCGGAGCCGGTCGAGTTCCGGGCTGTCGGGAAGTGCAGGATCCGGTTGCGTCATTGGTCTCGGGCAGCGAGAGCTTCGGTGATCGCTTCCGTCTTGGGTCCCGGCGCAATCACCCTGAGCATGTCAACGACCGACCGACCACTCGTGTTCTTGATCGTGGGATCAGCTCCTCGTTCGATTAACAGCGCCAACAGCAGAGGGTGAGCTGGATTTCCCCTAGGTGCCAGCAAAGCGGTCCACAGTGGCGTGTTTCCGTGTCGATTCAGCGCGTTGACATCCGCACCCGCTTCGAGCAGAGTAGATGCTGCCGCCAACGCGCCGTGTTGTGCTGCGAAATGCAGCGGCGTGACATTCTCCTCATCCTTGGCATCGACATCAGCGCCTGAGGCAAGCTGCACTCGAACCTCATCGACATTGTTCTCTCCCGCCGCGTAATGCAGCGGAATACGTCCAGCTTGATCGGTACTCACTGTCCCTCCCGGGGTAGCTTCGGCTTTTCGAATCGGTGACTTCGGTTCGAAACCGGATCTTCGATTTCATATAGATCAGGATTGTTGTAGTAGTCGTTGAGTTCCTTGCGAGTCCATTGTTCGTCGCGTGCCCTATCTCGAATCCTCCACCATTCGTCGCCGTATCTGTGTCCGTAGTCGAAGGGACCATCTTTCGGGATGACCGCACCTGTGTTGGGGTCGATATAATCGCCGCCCGAAGTCTTCTCCGCCTTCTCCTGGATCTCCTCCCGCGTGTTCTTCCGTAGGTAGGGGCGCCGCGAATAGCCATCGGTTCTCGCAGCCCACACACCGACCCCGCCAGCTGATGCTGCGCCAATCCACTCGGCGCGGGCGGCCAGGACAGGGACGGTCCGCTCGACCGTGCGTCCGAGTGCGCCGGCGGCCGCGACCGCGGGAGTCCCCGCGGCCCCGGCCGAGACGCGGAAGGCGCGGATCAGCGACGCGACACGCGCACCGGCTGCCGCCATCCGCGCTCCAGCGGCACCCTGTGCAGCGGCAGCCCCGACACCCGCGGTGAGGAAACCGATAAGTATGGCCGCGATCTCGGTCAGACCTAACTCGATACCCATCGAGATCAGCGCGTCTTCGACCTCGTATCGCACCGTCTCGATCTCGAACGCGTAGCCCTCGCACGCTTGGGCGAGTATGTCGAACTGATCAGCGACGTCGCTGTAGTCGGCGGCTAATAGCCGGCATTGCTCCACCGCTGCGGGAACTTCGGGTGACTGCTGCGCTTCGATGAGTTCGATGGCAGGGCCTGCGTTGAGAACCGCAGTTCTCAGACCGGCACTGCCGAGGCGCCACGCGCCCGCGAGCGTACGGAGGCGATCGGGATCACCGTTGGGCCACAACTCGCCCTGAACGTAGGAGACGATGAAGCCCCACCAAGACGGTTCACCAGTACTACCACCATAGGCCTTCGGGAAAGACGGGACGTAGAACGTGGGGGCGGAATCGAGAGGGACAGCGATGGCATTCGGATCACCGATCACCGACTCGTTGTTGGCCAGATCGTGGTTGAGGCCGGTTGCCTTCAACAAGTCACTGATCTGTCCAGCGGCGAGGATCAGCGCCGAGGCTGCGTCGATCGCATTGAATGCTGCCGGGTCGTAGAGGCTGGCCCAGTTGGCACCGGCAAGGTCGGTGCCTGCACACCCACCGGATGCTTTCAAGGTGCCCGCCACTGCGTTGATGGCGTTCTCTGCATCATCGTGGATACGACGGAACCCGTCAGCGGCAGTAGTGAAATCGGCAGGCGCACAGACAATCGGGGAACTCACAAGTTCCACATCCGCATGTTGGTTTCGACGGCATCGCTGTAATTGTCATGAGCGATGCGTCCGGCCGCGCGCAAATCTTCGAGGGCTTCGCGCATCTGCTGGACCCCGCGTGTCCAGTCATCGTGGGCGTCACGCTGCGCTTGCGCCGCTCGACCTGTCCAGGTTTCGTGGAGGTCGGCAAGATGTCCTTCGACGGCAGTGATGATGTCGTCGACGTTCGAGTCGAACGTCTCGACCTTGCTGATCGTTTCATCGAGGCGGTCGAGGTCGACACGGAACTTCGACATCAGACCAGCCCGTTGAGGGAAGTGATCGCCGTGGCATGGTCCTGGTCCTGGTCTTCGTATGCCCCGGCGGTGTCCGAAAGAAGTACCGAAGACTCAGCGAAGGCCTCGCTGACCTGACGAGCACCATCGCGCCACTCTTCCCACGCCGCGGAGAACGCTTCCGCGGCGACGCCCTGCCAACCGTCATCGAGTAGATCTTCGACCGCCTTCGTGAGCGCATCGAGATCGGTACGAAGATCGTCTGCTCGCCCGCCCACGAATGATGACGCCGCTTGTAGACGCTCGACCGACACTTCGAGGCTGTGATCCCCCATCCCGCTCCCCCACTGTCTTCCTCCGTGCGCGGTCTCAGGTTAACAGCTGGCACAGCTACGAACCGGTCGCTCGCGTGGCTCCGGGCGGACGGTCACGGTCCCGATCAGGCCCGATTCCTGACCCTCGGTGGGTGCAGACGTTCCAGGTCCGGGAGCAGCACGAGGCGTGGCAGGCCCAGGCGAGTGGATCGAGGCGCGCGGACGCATTGACGACGCTCCGACGGGGCTGTGCCTGGTGAGCGTGCGGATCGGATCGCGCGCTGGCAGGTCTGCGCCCCCTGGGCAACTTCGGTTTCTCAGATGCAGAACACGATGAATCCCACCAAGATGGTTCCGATCACACACGGTTCGTGGGTGAAGTCTATTTCGTACCAGTAGGAGTCGTGAGTGGTGAGCGTCGTTCCGACGATTGACGGCAGCCTCGTTCGGCGGCTGATCGCCGAGCAGTTTCCGCACTGGTCGCAGCTGGAAGTGCGCCCCGTCGAGTCGGATGGGTGGGACAACCGCTCCTTCCGCCTCAGTGCCGAGCTGAGTGCGCGACTTCCGAGCGCAGCCCCCTATGCGCCGCAGGTCGCCAAGGAGGTCCGGTGGCTGCCGGTGCTCGCCGATGTGGTGAGCTTGCCGATCCCGGAAGTCGTCGGTGTCGGCGTTTCCGGCGCCGGGTACCCGTTCCCCTGGACCATCCGCCGGTGGATCGACGGAACGCCGCTCGCCGGCGCCCCGCTGACCGATCGGAAAACTCTGGCAGCCGACCTCGCGGGGTTCCTCGGCAAATTGCAACACGCGGACCGCGCCGGCCCCGTTCCGTGGGCACACAGCGCCGGACGCGGCCCGTTGCACCAATGGGACGAGCAGACCCGCCGTGCGCTGTCGTCGCTGCGGGACCGGGTCGATGTGGGGAGCGCCCTTCCTGTGTGGCAGGACGCGCTGGAGGCCGGCGCTGCACAGGCGAGATCCTCGGTGTGGTTCCACGGCGACGTCGCCCCGGGAACTTGCTGACACGAGATGGCCGGTTGTCCGCGGTGATCGATTTCGGGCTGGCCGGCGTCGGCGATCCCGCCTGTGATCTCGCCATCGCCTGGACCTGGTTCGACCATGAGGAACGCGAGGTTCTCCGCACCGTGCTCGATGTGGATGATGCGACCTGGCTGCGTGGGAGGGGATGGGCGCTCTGGAAGGCCGTGATCGCACTCGACCACCCACGACACGCAGCCGAGTCCGCACTCGCCCTGGACGCACTCGGCGTGCCGCGCGATCACACCACCGAAGGAGGGTGACGTGAGCGGAATCGAACCGTCGGTCAGCGACGCCGCAACAGATACGTGTCCATGATCCAACCCTTGCGCTCGCGTAGTTCGCCGCGCAGGCGCACGATCTCGTCCTCCACGTCACGCAGGTTCCCGGAGACGAGCACCTCATCGGGGGTACCGAGGTAGGCACCCCACCAGATGTCGACGTCGTCGCCGGGGACCTGGGTGAAGGTGCAGTGTGCGTCGAGCATGACGACGGTGCTGTCCGGGATCTGCGCCGGGTCCGCGGCAAGGCGCCGACCGGTGGTGACGTGAATCGGTTCTCCGATCCGGTTGAGGACGGTGCGGTGCTGCGCGGCGAGCGACTGGACGCTGGTGACGCCCGGCACCACCGAATACTCGAAGGCCACACGACCGCGCGCGAGTACCCGCTCCACGATCCGCAGCGTGCTGTCGTACAGCGACGGATCCCCCCACACCAGGATCGCCCCGACACCGTCGACGGCCCCGAAATGCTCCTCGAACCGGGCTGCGCGGCGCTCGTGCCAGTCGTCGACCACCCCTTCGTAGTCGTCCGGTGTCCGGTTCCGCGGCGGATCCGCGATCTCGACGATCCGGTGGGGCCGGCGCACGTGTTCGGCGAGGATCCCGGTGCGCACCGCGACGAGGTCGTCCTTCTCCGCGCCCTTGCCGAGCACGAAGAACACGTCGGCCCGGTTCATCGCCTTGACCGCCTGGACGGTCACCTGGTCCGGGTCGCCGGCACCGATCCCGATCACGAGGAGTTCACGCATGCCCGGCAGGTTACGCGGCGAGTCGCCGGCCTCCGTCCGGCGGCGGCATCGCGGGGACGGCGTGGGTTCCCATCCAGCGGGAAGAGCGCACCGGTTCGGGTGCGATCCGTTGTAGACAGGGGCCGGGGGCGACATGTGGTCGCACGGCAGCGAACGGAGTGCACGGTGCTGATGAATTCGGACCGGATCGTGGTGGTGACCGGAGCCAGTCGGGGCGCGGGCAAGGGAATCGCCCTCGCATTGGGCGAGACGGGGGCCACCGTCTACGTCACGGGCCGCACCCGAACCGAGGGCGACTCGCCGCTACCGGGCACCGTGTTCGCCACTGCCGAGGAGATCACCCGCCGCGGTGGCCGCGGCGTGCCCGTCGTGGTCGACCACGGCGACGACACCCAGGTGCAAGCCCTGTTCGAGCAGGTACGTCGCGAGCACGGTCGGCTCGACATCCTCGTCAACAACGCGCTCACGGTGCCGGACGCGCTCGCCACGAAGGGGCCCTTCTGGGAGAAGCCGCTGTCGCTGCAGGACCTGTTCGACGTCGGCATGCGGTCCAGCTACGTATCCAGCTACTACGCCGCGCCACTGCTCACCGCGAACGGCGAGGGCCTCGTGGTGAACACCTCGTCCTTCGGCGGCGCGTGCTACATGCACGGTCCCGCCTACGGCGCGGGCAAGGCTGCGGTCGACAAGATGGCCCACGACATGGCCGTCGACTTCCGCCCCTTCGGAGTCGCCGTCGTCTCGATCTGGATGGGGCTGCTCGAGACTGAACGCACGCTCGCCGCGTTCGCCGCGAACCCCGGGGCCTACGAGGGGCTGGCCGCCACTGCGGAGTCCCCCGAGTTCACCGGGCGGGTGATCGACGCCCTCGCCCGCGACCCGCAGTTGATGAAGCGCAGCGGACAGGTCCTCATCGGCGCCGAGATCGCCGAGGAGCTCGGTGTCCGCGACACCGAAGGCCGGCAGCCACCCTCGCACCGGCCGTTCCTCGGCAACCCGCCGGTGTTCAGCGACGCCGTCGTCGACTGACACGCCGTCGTCGACTGACACCACTGCCCGCGCTCTCCCCACCCGGCACTCTCCCCCACCCGAGAGGAACACCGATGCGGAACTGGACGCACCACTACGCCCGGATCAACGGCCTGGACGTGCATTACGTGGAGGAGGGCGAGGGGCCACTCGTCGTTCTCCTCCACGGATTCCCGCACACCTGGTTCAGCTGGCGCCATCAGATCAGTGCGCTCGCGGAGGCCGGCTACCGGGTGGTCGCGCCGGACCTGCGCGGAATGGGACAGACCACGGTGCCCGACGACGTCGAGGAGTACCGGGCCGATCGCATCGTCGCCGACATCTGTGGCCTGCTCGATCACCTGGGCGAGGAGCGGGCGGTGTTCTCGGGCCTGGACTTCGGGCTGTTCGCCGCGTACGACGTGGCGTTCGAACATCCGGAGCGGGTCCACGGGCTGATCGGGCTGCAGAACCCCTTCTACGCGGTGTACGACCGGCTGCCGTCCGAGGTGGAGCGCGAACGCGGACGCGAGCACTTCAACCACATGTCCTACTACCTCGACGACCCCGCGGGCGCGCAGGCGGATCTCGAGGCACACCCCCGCGAGATCCTCGCCAAGATCTTCCACATCCTGTCCGAGAAAGCCGACTTCACCCAGGTCTGGGCGCACCCGCCGGGCACCTCGTACCGCCGCGCGCTTCCCGCGCCGCCGGAGCTGCCCTGGCCGTGGCTGACCGAGTGGGAACTCGAGGCGTATGTCGGCGACTACTCCCGCAGCGGGTTCCGTGGCGGCGTCAACTGGTACCTCGCCGCCGACGCCAACTGGGAGTACCGGCGCCGACGTGCACAGACCCGAACGACCGTGCCGTTCTACTTCCTCGGCTCCGAAGCGGACGTCGATCTGGCCCACTGGCACGGGGAGAGCCCGACCGAGAGCCTGCGCGAACACCATGCGGACGTGCGTGCGGTCCGCACCGTCGCCACCGGCGGCCACATGATCGCCATGGAGAATCCCGGCGAGGTCAACCGCGTGTTCGTGGACTTCCTCGCGGACCTCTGCTCCGCGAGGCCGATAAGCGAGACCTCGATCAGCGCGAGGCCGAACAGCGGGGCTC
Source organism: Rhodococcus triatomae (assembly GCF_014217785.1). Classification (NCBI taxonomy): domain Bacteria; kingdom Bacillati; phylum Actinomycetota; class Actinomycetes; order Mycobacteriales; family Nocardiaceae; genus Rhodococcus; species Rhodococcus triatomae. The sequence goes on from NZ_CP048814.1 coordinate 1,179,453, forward strand.
CCGCTCCGGAAAGCCGAGCGGAGGAGTCCCGGTCGGCGGGCTCCCCGACCCGATGACGTCGTGCACCTAGACTGGTGCCGTGCCGACTCTCCACACTCCGTACGAAGACCTGCTGCGCCTCGTGCTCGAGACGGGCACCCCGAAGTCCGATCGCACCGGAACGGGCACCCGCAGTCTCTTCGGCCACCAGATGCGGTTCGACCTGTCCGAAGGGTTCCCGCTGGTCACCACGAAGAAGGTGCACCTGAAGTCGATCGTGTACGAGTTGCTGTGGTTCCTGCGCGGCGACTCCAACGTCACATGGCTGCGGGATCACGGCGTCACGATCTGGGACGAGTGGGCGGACGCCGCCGGGGAGCTCGGCCCCGTGTACGGCGTCCAGTGGCGCAGTTGGCCCACGCCGTCCGGTGAGCACGTCGACCAGATCACCCAGGTGATCGAGACGCTGAAGTCCGACCCGGATTCGCGCCGGATGATCGTCTCGGCATGGAACGTCGCGGACATCCCGCAGATGGCCCTCGCCCCGTGCCACGCGTTCTTCCAGTTCTACGCCGCGGACGGCAAGCTCTCCTGCCAGCTGTACCAGCGCAGCGCGGACCTGTTCCTCGGAGTCCCGTTCAACATCGCCAGCTATGCGCTGCTCACCCACATGGTGGCGGAGCAGGCCGGGCTCGAGGTCGGTGACTTCGTCTGGACGGGCGGCGACTGCCACATCTACGACAACCACGTGGACCAGGTGCGCGAGCAGCTCACCCGGGAGCCGTACCCGTACCCGACACTGAAGCTCGCGCCGCGGGACTCGATCTTCGACCACACCTTCGAAGACGTGGAGATCCTCGACTACCGCCACCACCCGGCGATCAAGGCGCCGGTGGCGGTGTGACGACGCAGCGGCAGATCAGCCTGGTCTGGGCGCAGGCCCGCGACGGCGTGATCGGCAAGGACAACACGATTCCGTGGCGGATTCCCGAGGACGTCGCCCACTTCAAGGAGACCACCCGGGGGCTGCCGGTGGTGATGGGCCGACGCACCTGGGAGTCGCTGCCGCCGCGGTTCCGTCCGCTGCCCGGCCGTCGGAACATCGTCGTGACGTCGAGCCCCGAACCGATCCCCGGTGCCGACACGGCGAGTTCGGTGGAGAGCGCCCTCGCACTCGTCGACGACGACGTCTGCGTCATGGGTGGAGCCCAGATATATTCGACAGCAATGCCTTTTGCCACGCACCTCGTGGTGACCCACATCGATCTCGAGGTCGACGGCGATACCTTCGCACCCCCGGTGGACGAACGCTGGTCACCGGTCACGGACACCGGCTGGCTCGAATCCACGGAGGGCGGGACCCGCTACCGGATCGTCCGGTACGAGCGCGCCTGATTCGGGCATTCGGCGGGTCCCCGACGCCCGATTCGGCCATAATCCGTCCATGGAGAAGATGTCCCTGACCGCTCTGGCCCGACAACAGCTCAAGTTGGCGGCGACGTCGTCGAGTGGACGCAGTTCCCAGACCGTGTACGGCGGTCACCAGCGCAGTCTGCGGCAGACGGTGGTGGCGCTCTCGGCCGGCAAGAAGATGGCCGAGCACGACAGCCCCGGCGAGGCCACCCTGTACATCCTCAGCGGAAAACTCCTGTTGATCGCCGGCGAGGATTCCTGGAAGGGATCGACCGGCGACATCCTGTTCGTCCCGCCCGCGCGGCACGGCGTCGAGGCACTCGAGGACGTGGCGTTCCTGCTCACCGTCGCCATGTGAGACACCCACCGACACGAGGGGCGGGCCCGGCTGTCGCCGGGCCCGCCCCTCGTCTGTCGACCGGGATCAGGAGAGCACGGCGCCCAGGCTCGGCCACCAGACGGTGCTGAGGATCGGGTCGTGCGGTCCGTTGGCGTGCAGCAGGTTTCCGTAGACGGCGGCCACCACGAGTCCGTCGCCGAGGCCCTCGACCGGAGCCGAGGAGAGGACCGTCGGGACGACCTTGCCGTTCTCGTTCAGCGGCACGATGCCGCTGGCGCCGGTGGCCAGGCTGTAGTAGACCACGTGCAGGCCCACACCCTCGGGCTGCTCGTTCGCGATGGTGCCGGGACCACCGAAGAAGCCGAACCGGAACTCGTCGTTGACGTTGGTGGCGATTCCGGCGCCGTAGAGCTGCCCGAGAACCGGTCCGCCCTGCCCGGTGTCGGAGTAGGCGGGGACCTGGAAGATCTGGCCGGGCAGCGCGATGTCGACAGCCGCGGTGTCCTTCGGCGACAGGGCGAGGCGCTCGACGGCCGCGGTGGCCTCGGCATCGCCCTCGGCAGCCTCGAGGAGCTTGGTGATGGCGGCGTCGGCGTCCAGCTCGGGCGTGACCGGCTCGGCAGCGGCGGCACCGGAGAACAGCATCGTCGCAGCCACGGCGGCGGTCAGGCCGGCAGCGAGGCGGCCGAGGATCCGTCGGTTCATTCTTCTTCTCTCCCTTGGGCAGCAGGTGTGCAGGGTGTGCACGGTAGCTTGTCCTGCGATCTATCGAGGCCGCCGACGAGGTCGTTACCGATTTTCACCGCCGGGTACCGCCGCCTATGCTGCAGCTATGGTTCAGTCACCGTCCGAGGACCCTCGGGATGCGCTCGGCGGTACGCGTGAAGACCTGCTGGAACTGGTGGCCACCAGGGAGAGCATGCGGCGACTGCTCGCGGCCGTCCTGCTCGTCGGCTCCGGACTCGAGCTCGATTCCACACTCCAGCGAATCGTGCAGTCCGCCACGTCCCTGTTGAACTGTCGGTACGGCGCGCTCGGGGTGCGGGCATCGGCCGGAGGCCTGTCCGAGTTCGTGTACGAGGGCATCACCCCCGAGGACCGCGCGCTCATGGACCACCTCCCGGAGGGCCGGGGCGTACTGGGCCTGCTCATCGACCACCCGCAGACGGTACGGCTCGAGAACCTCGCCGACCATCCCGCGTCCGTGGGCTTCCCACCGAACCACCCTCCGATGCGGAGTTTCCTCGGCGTCCCGATCATGCTGCGGGGGAAAGTCTTCGGCAGTATCTATCTCACCGAGAAGCGCGGGGGCGGCACCTTCACCGAGGAAGACGAGGTGATCCTCCAGGCCCTGGCGACCGCGGCCGGTGTGTCGATCGAGAACGCCGCGCTGTTCGAGGAATCACGCACCCGTGAGCGATGGCTCGCCGCCACCGCCGCGATCACCTCACGACTACTGGCCGGCGGTTCGCTCGACGAGACCCTCCGGACGCTCACCGACCAGGTCAGTGCGCTGTCCGTCGTCGACGACGTGTACATCGCGGTGTCGGACACCGACGACGTCGTCGCGGTGCGGGCGCACGCGGCGCGGGTACCTCTCACCGAGCCGCTGCGGTTCTCGTGGTCACAGACACCGTTCGACGATCTCAAGCGCACCCGGCAGCCGTTGCTCGACGCGGCGGTGGAGCACGTTCCGGGGCTGCCGGGACCCCACGGCAGGATCGGCATCTTCCCGCTCGCGACCACGTCCGGCGTCACCGGCGCAATGGTGGTGACAGCGGACCGCGCCGACGCCTGGGATCCGGAGGAGGTGGCGCGGCTCGGTTCTGCCGCGGACCTGGCGGCGGTCGCCGTCGAGTTCGCCGACCAGCAGGCCAGGCAGCGGTTGCTGTCCGTCCTCGCCGACCGTGACCGGATCGCTCGGGATCTGCACGACAACGTGATTCAGCGATTGTTCGCTACCGGGATGAGCCTGCAGAGCACGTTGGCGGTGGACGGCGTGCCGGACCGGGTGCACTCGACCGTCACCGACGCGGTGGAGCAGCTCGACCGCACGGTGCGGGAGATCCGCACGACCATCTTCGACCTGCAGACCACCGGGGCCGCCTCCGCCACCAGTCTGCGTCGCCGCCTGCTCGATGCCATCGGGGATCTCACCGCCCAGTCGCCGGTGGTGCCCGACGTGCGGTTCACCGGGGCCATCGACACCCTCGTCCCGGCCCGTGTGCACGCGCACGCGGAGGCGGTGCTGCGGGAGGCACTGAGCAACGCGCTGCGGCATGCCCGGGCCCGCACCATCGACGTCGCGGTCACCGCGGACGAGAACTTCACCATGGCGATCTCCGATGACGGTATCGGAATCACCGAACCCGGCAGGCGCAGCGGCCTCGACAACATGCACCGTCGCGCCGAACACTGCGGCGGGGTCTGCGCCGTGACCGCGGGGCCGGCCGGGGGCACCACGGTGACGTGGACGGTGCCCCTGCACTGACACCGGCCGGCGGCGGGCGTCAGTGCCGCTGGTTGCGCAGATCCGCGGCGAGCACGGCGGCCTGGGTGCGGCGCTGCATCCCGAGCTTCGCCAGCAGCCGGGACACGTAGTTCTTGATCGTCTTCTCCGCGAGGAACAGTCGCTCGGCGATCTCCCGGTTCGTCATACCCTCACCGATCAGATCGAACACGGCCCGCTCCTGGTCGGACAGTTCCGCGAGGGGGTCGGTCGTCCGCTCCGAGCGGATACGGTTCATCAACGCCGCGGTGGTCCTGCTGTCCAGCAAGGATCCGCCCTCGCCGACGGTGCGCACGGCGGAGATCAGGTCGGTGCCGAGGATCTGCTTGAGGACGAACCCGGACGCTCCTGCCATGATCGCGTTCAACAGCGCCTCGTCGTCGGAGTACGAGGTGAGCATGAGACAGCGCAACTCCGGGCACGCCGCGCGCAGGTCACGACACAGCTCCACCCCGTTGCCGTCGGGGAGACGCACGTCGAGGACGGCCACGTCGACCTGCTCCTGCGGCACCCGGACGAGCGCCTCACCCACCGAGGCGGCCTCCCCCACGACCTCGAAGTCGGGGGCACTGCCCAGCAGGTCGGCGAGCCCGCGCCGCACGATCTCGTGATCGTCCACCAAGAACACACGCGTGCCCATTCGTCGTCACCTCCATCGGTTCCGTTGATCGAACCGTACCGGCAATCCGGACCACGGCGCGAGGGACCTTCTCTCCCTGATCAGGGACCTTCGGCCCCTCCTGCCACGCGGCGGGCCGCGGGAGGCTGAATCGCACGGTGGCACCGATCTCCGATCTCCATGCCGCCATCCACACCGCGAGCACCTGGAGGGGCCATGACCGTCGGCTGGACGTACAGCGACACCGACGTCATCGCCGGCGTCGTCGCCGCGGCACCCTCGATCTACGACAGCCAGCCGTGGGACGTGCGCCTGGACGGCGACCGGGTCGAGGTGCGCGAACGGACGTCGGTGGAATGCTCTCCGCGGGCGGACCTGCTCATTTCGTGCGGCGCCGCGATCACCAATCTCGAGGTGGGCATCCGGGTGTTGGGGCGGCGCACCCGCACCGACCTGTTGCCGGACCCCGCCGATCCCGAACTTCTGGCCGTCGTCGAGGCCGTCGGCTCCGCGGCACCGGCGAACACCGATCTGCGGCAGTTCTCGGCGATCTCCCGTCGCAGAAGCCACCGCGAGTCCTTCGCCGGCATCGAAGTTCCCGAGGACACGGTCTCCGACATCGTCGCGGCCGCCCACCGCGGAGCCGGCGACGGCGGGGCCGCGGACGGAGTGTTCATCCGTGTCGTCGGCGGTGACGAGTCCGCCGCACTCGCCGAAACACTCACCTACTCTGCGCAACTCGTCCGGCACGACCGGCAGCGCCAGCGTGAGGTCTTTCCCTGGACGTCCCATTGGAGCCCGCGGGGCGGATACGAGACGATCGACCCCACGCACTCGGTGATCACCCGCGGCATCCCGGACCCGGACATGCTGGCCGCGGCGATCGAGAGCGAGACCGTCCTCGTCTTCAGCGCACGTTCGGACACCGCGCAGGATCTGGTCCGCACCGGCATGGCCGTCGAGCGAGCCTGGCTCACCGCCGTGGACGCCCGGCTGTGTGCCTCGGTGCTCACCCACCCACTGCGCGTCGACGACGCGGCTCACCGGCTCGCCCGCAGGCTCGGACTGGCCGGCGAGCCACAACTGTTGATGCGCATCGGATACCGAGGAACAGGAAACGGAGCGTCATTGTGAACGGTGGACTCACCGACCGGGAACTGCTGTACGAACTCGAGGGAGTGGCCGAGCAGGAGGTCGACCGGCATCTGGCGACCGCCAAGGAGTGGCACCCCCACGACTACGTCCCGTGGGACGACGGACGGAATTTCGAGATGCTCGGCGGGGTCGACTGGGACCCGGAACAGTCCCAGCTGTCCGACACCGCGAAGGCCGCGATGGTGACGAATCTGCTCACCGAGGACAATCTGCCGTCGTACCACCGCGAGATCGCCGAGCACTTCTCCCGGGACGGCGCCTGGGGGACGTGGGTGGGCCGGTGGACGGCCGAGGAGGCCAAGCACTCGATCGTGATGCGGGACTATCTGGTCGTGACGCGAGGTGTCGACCCGGTGGCGCTCGAGAACGCCCGGATGGCCCACATGACACAGGGTTTCGACCCCGGGCCGTCGAGCATGCTCGATTCGGTGTCGTACGTGACGTTCCAGGAGCTGGCGACCCGGGTGTCGCACCGCAATACCGGGAAGGCCTGTGGGGATCCGATCGCCGATCGCATGCTCGCCCGAGTCGCGGCCGACGAGAACCTGCACATGATGTTCTATCGGAATATCGTGCAGGCTGCCCTGGACGTCGCACCGGACCAGGCCATCGCCTCGATCCACAAGGTTCTCACCAACTTCCAGATGCCCGGCGCGGGAATGGACAACTTCCGCCGGAACGCCGTCCTCATCGCCAAGGGCGGGATCTACGATCTGCGCCAGCACATCGAGGACGTCGTCAATCCCGTCCTGCGCAAATGGAAGCTGTTCGAGCGCAATGATTTCGGCCCGACCGGCGAGAAGTACCGGGAGGAGATCGCCACCTTCCTGGACGACCTCGGCGTCAAGGCGAAGAAGTTCGAGGAGTCCCGTGACCGCGCCCTGGCACGGGAGGCGCGCCGAGCCGAGCGGGCCTCGTCGTGACGACCGACGAGGTGAGCCGCGCGGAGGGCACCCCCGCGGACACCGACGACCGGTACTCCGGGGAGTTGTTCCGGTGCGTGCTGGACATGGCGGAGGCAGCGCGCCGGGAGGACTCCACGCGGTGGATCCAGGCCCGGTGCCGCACCCATCGCGCCGACGACTCCGCCTATCTCACGTCCATGCTGCTGGGCCTGATGATCGAGTCCGACGCCCTGCGTCAGGGCGTCCATCCCGCCGATGCCTGGCAGCGGATCCGCCGAGACGGACCCACCAGCCTCCCCTGACCCCCACCTTCACTCCCCCGCCCGCACTCCCCTGGGTGAAGGTGCCCTTCGCCTCGACAGATCGGTCGAAGGCCACCTTCACCCTGGTGGGGATGGATCAGAGGGTGGGGAGGGATCAGGAGCCGAAGACCCCGCCGAGGGAACCGGTAGACGAGCCCTGCCCGCCGCCGAGGACGAGGACGCCCGCGAAGTCGAATCGCTCCGGATCGAAGCCGACGAGGGGATCGATGGTGCAGTTGGTCACCAGCGCGTAGACGCCACTCGGGATGTTGGTGAACGATCCGGTGACCGTTCCACCGGACGCGATGACCACCTGCGGCAGCGCGGGAACCGCATCGGCGGCGATGAGATCCTCGATCAGCCGCAGCACGTCCGGACTCCCGGCACTGAGGGTGTCGATGATCGCGGGGCCGGCCACGGCAGCACCCGCGACGGCGTCGACGATGACCGTGGTGCACTCGCCGGGAAGCAGGAGCAGGCGGTTGGGCACGTTCGTGACGGCGTAGTCGATGTTCGAACCGTTGATGGTGGCGCTCAACGATACTCCCGACGAGGCAACGGGCTGCACCTCGGTCGGTGCCGCCGCGGCGCTCTGCACACCTGCCGCCACGAGCGCCCCCGTGGCGAGAAGAGCCGCCGTGGTCCGTGCCAGCATCGAGATCAGTGTCGACATGTAGTTCCTCCCTGGTCAGGCGCCAGCCGCCTGAGCGAAGAGGCTACCGCCGAGAGTGCCGCTCCACGTGCGTAATCGAGTTATCGGCACATCCCCGGACACCTACGCGGTCCCGGACCCCACCGGAGCCCGCACCGTTCACCGGTATTCGGGGTTCTCGTAACCGAAGTGACAGCCGGCGTCCCACTCGGACCGCTGGTTTCCGTATGCGGGGAATCCGCCCGAGGCGCGCAGGATGGACGCGAGATGCAGCAGGTTGTAGGTGAGGAAAGTCGTGTTCCGGTTCACGAAGTCGTTCTCCGGCCCGCCGGAGCCCTCGTCCAGGTACGACGGTCCGGGTCCGGCCTCGCCGATCCATCCGGCGTCCGCCTGCGGTGGAATCGAGTACCCGATGTGCTGGAGGCTGTACAGGGTGCTCATCGCACAGTGCTTGACGCCGTCCTCGTTGCCGGTGAAGAGAGCGCCGCCGACGCGCCCGTAGTACGCGTACTGTCCCTTGTCGTTGAGCACTCCGGAGTATCCGTACAGGCGCTCGATCACACGGCGCATGACAGAACTGTTGTCGCCCAGCCAGATCGGGCCCCCGAGCACCAGGATGTCGGCGGCCAGGACGCGCTCGAGAAGGGCCGGCCAGTCGTCGCGATCCCACCCGTACTCGGTCATGTCCGGACGGACACCGGTCGCGATGTCGTAGTCGACCGCGCGAATCGAGTCCACCGAGACCCCGTTGCGCTCCATCACCGCGATACTCCGGTCGATCAGCGCCTGCGTGTTGCTCGGTTCCGGAGACCGCTTCAGCGTGCAGTTGATGTACATCGCCTTCAGCCCGGTGAAGTCCGGACGGTCTGCGTTCTCACTCACTAATGGCTCCTGTCGGTCGAGGAGGCGGAGGGGACAATCTCCGGACGCCGCCCGTCGCCGACATCCGGGTCGGGAAGTACCCCGTCCGGGTCCACGAGGAACACCCGCCGATCGGCGAGCAGGAGGCGGCGCATCGCCTCGAGAATCATGCGGCGGCCGACATCGTTGAGCCCCGGCACCCTGGCGAGGTCGAAGACCACCGGCTGCCCACTCTCCGACGCGCCCTCGAGCTCGCGCAGAACGGTTTCGGCACCGCGGAACTGGATGATTCCCTGCAACTCGTAGACGAGTACCTCGCCGACATCCGGGAGGGTACCGGGATGCACCGAGCGCAGGGCACCCGCTCCGAGTGCCTCGGCTTCCATCAGGTGCAGGCCCATGTCGGCGGACAGTCGCCGGCACGTGCGCAGTCCTCGCACACTGTTTCCGTTGCGGTCCAGCCGGGGCGAGAAGACGCCGATTCCGACCTGAGCCGGAAGTGCACCGAGGATCCCACCTGCCACACCGCTCTTGGCCGGAATGCCCACCGCGGTGAGCCACTCACCCGCGCCGTTGTACATACCGCAGGCCGTCATCACGCCGAGTACCTGCCGGGCCACCCACGGCTCGACGACGGCGTCGCCGGTCACCGGCTGCACTCCCCCTTTCGCGAGCGTGGCACCCATGACCGCCAGATCACGCACCGTGACCAGGATCGAGCACTGCTCGGTGTAGCCGCGGACGACCTGCGCCGCGTCGCCCGCGAGGATGCCGTGGCTCCTCAGCATGTGGGCGAGGGCCAGATTTCGGTCGGCCGTCTCGAGTTCGGACCGGCACACCGCGTCGTCGATCCGCAGTTCCCGCCCGGCCAGCGCCGAGAACACGCGCACGACGCGCTGCACCCGCTCGTCCGGATCGCAGTCGGGGCCACCGACCAGATGATGCGTGGTGATCGCCCCGGCATTGATCATCGGGTTCATCGGACGATGCGACTCACCTTCGAGGGACAGCTCGTTGAACGCCTCCCCGGAGGGCTCCACTCCGACCTTGTCGAGGACGCGGTCGAGGCCGAGATCGGTCAGTGCCGCCGCGTAGGCGAACGGCTTCGAGATGGACTGGATGGAGAATTCGACGTCGTCGTCACCCGCCGAATACGTCCGGCCGTCGACGGTGGTGAGCGCCACCGCAAAGCGATCCGGATCGGCCTGCGCCAGCTCGGGTATGTAGTCCGCGACCGCGCCGTTCGTGTCGTCGGCGAGCGATTCGACGATCTCGTCCAGGTAGTCCGGGACGGGAGAGCGGAATGCCACTCAGGCTCCCCGCACGATGAGAACGGGGCAGTCGGCGGTGTGCAACAGGGCATTGCTGGTCGAGCCGAGCAGCATTCCCTTGAATCCGCCCCGGCCGCGACTACCGACGACGATCAGCTGGGCACGTTCGGCGTAGTCGCTGAGCACGCGCACCGGACGATCCCTCGCCACCACCTTCTCCACCACGACGTCGGGGTACCTGTCCTGGAAACCGGCGAGCGACTCGGCCAGCACGGCCTCCTCCCCGCTCTGGATGCTGCTCCACAGCGGGTCCTCCGGTGTCGCACCCAGCGAGGGTTGGACGCTGACGTCGCTCCACACGTTCACGGCGACGAGCGGGGCACCGACGGCGGCGGCCTGCGCGAACGCCACCTCCACCGCGGCCGTGCTGTGCTCGGACCCGTCCACGCCGACGACGATCGGCCCCTCCGTGGGCGGTGCCCCGTCGAGGGTGCGGCCCCGGACGACCGCGACCGGGCATGCGGAGTGCGATGCGAGCGAGGACGTCACCGAACCGACCAGCAGGCCGGTGAACTCGCCGTGTCCGCGGGGCCCGACCGCGACGAAGTGCGACTGCTCGGAGAGTTCGATCAGGGCCCGCGACACCTTGCCCTCGTGACGCTCGGTGACGACCTCGATCGGACGGTCCACCGACTGCTGTGCCAGCACCGCGGCGCTGGCCAGACGAGCCTTCGCGGTGGCCTCGAGTTCCTGTCGGAAGCTGTCGGCCAGGTACGGCTCGGAGTAGTAGAAGGCGGGGACGTGCACGACCGTCACGATCTTCAGCGGCAACCCCCATGCGGCCGCGGCGTGGGCGGCCCACACGACGGCGGTCGACGAGGACTCCGATCCGTCGACGGCGACGACGATCGGTTTCGATGCGGTCATGCTCGTCCCTTCCTCCTGCTGTCGGTCTTCTCGTGCCGAGCGGTGTGTGCCGCGCAGCCTGCGGCGGTCAGCCGCAGATCGTGCGGAGCTTCTCGATGAGGGCCACCCGGCCGGCACGATCCGCGGCCAGCGGTGTGACATTCAGTGCGGTGACGCCGGATTCGGCGAACGCGGCGACGCGTTCGGCGACGTAACTCTCCGGGCCGATGAGCGACACGGCGCGCACCAACTCGTCGGGCACGGCGGCCGCGGCCTCCTCCTTCTTGCCCGCGAGGTACAGGTCCTGGATGGTCTCGGCCTCCTTCGCGTACCCGTAGCGCACGGCGAGGTCGTTGTAGAAGTTCTTGCCCTTGGCACCCATCCCACCGACGTAGAGCGCGATGTTGGGCCGGACCCAGTCCAGCATGTGGTCGACGTCGTCGCCGATCGCGAGCACGGGCGAGGCGTAGACGTCCAGTTCACCCAGCTCGGGGTCGCGCTTGGCCTTGCCCGCCGCGAGGGGCTCGCCCCACACGTCGGCGGCCTTCTCGGGGTAGTAGAAGATCGGCTCCCAGCCCTCGGCGATCTCCGCCGTCAGAGCCACGTTCTTGGGACCCAGCGAGGCGATGATGATCGGGATACGTTCGCGCACAGGATGGTTGATGAGCTTGAGCGGCTTGCCCAGCCCGGTACCCTTCTCGGCCGGCAGCGGGATCTGGTAGTACTTGCCGTCGTGGACGACCTTCTCCCGGCGCCACACCTGCCGGCAGATCTCCACGACCTCGCGGGTACGTCCCAACGGGGCGTCGTACTTGACGCCGTGGAAGCCCTCGATGACCTGCGGGCCGGACGCGCCGATACCCATCACGAACCGGCCGTCGGAGACGAAGTCCAGACCCGCCGCGGTCATCGCGGTGAGGCTGGGCGTGCGCGTGTAGATCTGGAAGATCCCCGACGCCAACTGGATCGTCGACGTCTTGGCGGCGAGGTAGCCGAGCTGGCTGACTGCATCGAACGAGTAGGCCTCGGGGACGAAGGCGATGTCCAGGCCAGCACGTTCGAGGTCCGCCACCTCCTCGACCGTCTCCGCGAATCCACCGCTGTAGTTCAAGCCCATGCCTATGCGCACGTTGTACCCCAATCCTGGCGTTCTCCTGTACGCACGAACACTACGTAATCGCCTTCACCTCGAGTAGGCCCACCCGTCGCGGCCGGTCAGTCGTCGGTCGGGCGGACGACCATCACGGGGCACTCGGACTTACCGATGAGGTTGTTGCTCGTGGAGCCGAGCAGCATGCCGCGGAAACCGCCCCGGCCCCGGCTCCCGACGACCAGGAGCTGGGCCTGCTTGGACCATTCGACGAGCCGGGCCCGCGGGTTGTCCACGTACACCTTGCGCTCCACGGTGACGTCCGGGAACTCCTCCTGCCAGCCGGCGAGCGATTCCGCGAGCACGGCGTGCTCCTCTTCCTCGATGCTCTTCGGCAACAACGCGGCGGCGCGCGGGTCCTCGAGGATGCCGGGCCCCAGATCACTCCACACGTGCACGGCGACCAGTGGCGCACCGCGGAACGAGGCTTCCTCGAAGGCGGTCCTGATGGCGGCCTTGCTGGTGGCGCTGCCGTCCACGCCGACGACCACGGGTCCGGAGTCACGGGTCTCGCCACGCACGACCACCACCGGGCACTTGGCATGCGTGGTGACGCTGACGGCGGTGTTGCCCAGCAGCAGTGCGGTGGCGGCGGCCCCGGCACCGGACGCGCCGACGACGACGTAGCGCACCTTCTCGGAGAGGTCGACGAGCCACTGCGAGCTGCTTCCGATGGCCAGTTCGGTACGGATCTCGAGATCCGGCGCGACCTGTTTCGCGAGCTTCTCGACGTCGGCGAGGATCGCTCTGCCGCCCTCCTCCACCCATTCGTAGACTCCGCCGGCGTCCATGTAGGGACCGCCGAATCCGTACGGTGCGAAGTCGAGCGCATGGACGATCTCGAGGGTCGCCCCGCGACGCGAGGCCATCTCGGCCGCGAAGGTCACGGCGGACTTGGCGGTCTCGGACCCGTCGGCACCGACGACCACTGCATTGCGTTCGGGTGTGCTCATGCTCCTCACCCTAGCGCCGCGTCGGGCGCGGTGTCGGGAGTCCGTGGACATCACCGCCCTGGTCGGCGTCCCTGCCGCACCGGGACTTTCGCCTCTATCTCCCCGTGCCACCCGCGGCGGGCCACCACCCGGTCGGTCACACCCAGGTGTGGACCGGGTCCCCCTCGCGCATGTGACCGACGTAGTCGCCGAGCATGCCGACCAGCGCGGAACGTCGGTTCTCTCCGGCGGCCTCTCGGCGGACCACCTGGTCGCGTTGCCAGGCTGCGCCCGTCTGCCGGGTGCGGCACCGGCCCTCGATCACGTCGAGATAGCGGTCCCGGGCCTTGGCGGACAGCCCGAAGTCGGCGAGGCCCGCGTCGGCGAGCGGGAGCAGATGCCGGAGGACGAGTTCGTCGACGGGAACGAGCCCCAGGCCCGGCCAGCGAACCTGCGCCTCCATTCCGTATCGCGCCCCGGCCGCCAGATTGTGCCGGGCGTCCTCGAACGGCATCCGTTCCCACAGCGCGGCCCCCGAGTCGACGAGCGACCGGATCACCCCGTAGTAGAGGGCCGCGTTCGCCATCATGTCGAGCACCGTCGGCCCGGCAGGCAGTACCCGGTTCTCGATTCGCAGGTGCGGGTCCCCGTCCACGTGGTCGTACACCGGGCGGTTCCATCGGTAGATGGTGCCGTTGTGCATCTGCAGCTCGGACAGGGCCGGGGTCTCCCCCGACTCGAGCCGCTCCAGCGGATCCTCCTCGTCCAGTTCGGGCAGCAGTGCCGGGAAGTACCGGGCGTTCTCCTCGAACAGGTCGAGGGCGGAGTCGATCCAGCGTTCGCCGAACCAGACCCGGGGTCGAACACCCTGATTGCGCAGCTCGGGCGGGCGGGTGTCGGTCGCCTGCTCGAAGATCGGCACCCGCGATTCGTGCCAGAGCGCCCGTCCGGCGAGGAACGGCGAGTTCGCCGCCGTCGCCACCTGCACGCCGGCGAGACACTGGGCCGTATTCCAATGCGCGGCAAACTCGTCCGGTGCCACGCGCAGATGCAGCTGCAAGGAAGTGCACGCCGCTTCCGGGGCCACCGAATCGGTGTCGGCGCGGAGCACGTCGGCGTCCCGGCCGGGCAGTGCGACCCCTTCCACGTCCAGTTCGATGTCCTCACCGCGGGCGGCGAAAATCTGCTGGTTGAGCAGCTCGTAGCGGGGGTTCGCCGTGATCCGGCCGTAGTCGAGATGCTCGAGTTCGAGAGTCGGGAGCATCCCGATCATCACCAGTGCCGCGTCCTGCTCCCTGATCCGGGCGTCGGCGAGGTGTAGCGACGCGCGCAGGCCACGTTCGAGTTCGAAGGTCGCCTCCCCGGCCAGCGGTCCCGGCCGCACGTTCATCTCGACGTTGAACTGGCCGAGTTCGGGCTGGAAGACCGAATCGTCGTCGATCGCCGCGAGCGCGGAGACGTTGACCATCGCCGGGCTCATGTCGGCGCGCACCAGATTCAGCTCGATCTCCATGCCCAGGAGCGGCTCGAACGGTTCGACGTCGTCGACGAACCGGCCCTCGCTCAGCATCCGCTCGAGCGCGTCGGAACACCGCTGGACCTTGCGGCGGAACTCGCGTCGATCGGCCCTGGTGAACTCCCGCGCGGTCACCTTGTCGCCCACACCACACTCCCACCGCCGTGGTTGTCCCGTGCCGCGCCCGAAGCGGACTCGGTCGGGCCTGTCGCGAGCATATCGGTATCCCGGGCACGAACCCGGTCACCCGATTAATCTCGGAGTCGGAGGCCGCCCCGAGTGGAAGGACCCGCGATGTCCGCGAAAGAGAAGGCCGCGAAGGAGAAGGCCGCGGCGCCGACATTCACGCTGGGGAGCCGAGTGAAGACGCCCTACTCGGTCGATCCCGAGCTCGATCCGAAGAAGTGGCCGCTCGAAGCCGGCCAGATCGTGGAGGAGTTCGTCGTCGGCGACGACGTCGACGATTCCGAATACGGGCGTGACTGGGCCGTCATGCGCCGATGGGGTGTCGCCCTCGACACCGGCACCCTCGTGTTTCGCAACGACGAGGATCTCGAGCCCGAGTAGCGCCCGGCTCGGGCGGGATCAGGCCTGAACCGCGGAGTCGGACCAGGTGACGGTTGCGCCGTTGTCGCGCAGCCAGCGGTTCGGGTCGACCTTGTTGCCGGCCGTGTCGTGCACCTCGAAGTGCAGGTGCGGACCGGTGGACTGGCCACGATTGCCGACGGTGGCGATCTGCTCGCCCGCGCTCACGCGCTGACCGACGTTCACCTGGTAGGTGTCGATGTGTCCGTAGACGGTGACCGTGCCGTCGTCGTGCAGGACCCGGACCCACTGCCCGAAGCCGGAGGCCGGACCGGCGTCGACGACCTGGCCGTCGGCCGCGGCGAACACCGGGGTGCCGATCGGGGCCGCGATGTCGATGCCGCCGTGGTGAGCGCCCCAGCGAGAGCCGAAGTTGGAGGTCAGCGTCCCGGAGACGGGCTGGACGGTGGTGGGCTTGATCGGGTTGACCGAGTCGACCCACTGCTGGACCTGCCCACCGAACTGCTGTGCGGGGCCGAGATCGGGAACCTGGAAGCCGGCGGGGATCAGCCCCTCGGGAATCAGGTCGGCGGGGATGAGGTCGGTGGGGAGCTCGAAGGGCAGCGCGGGCGCCGGAGCGGCCTCGGGAGCGATCTCCGCCTCGTGGCTGTGACCCGGGTGCGCCGCGGCGGTGCCGGCACCGAGCTGAGCGGCACCGACGACGAGGGCTCCGGTGGCGGCGGCGACCGTCGCGGCCTTGACTCCGGCACCGGGACCCGACGGCTCGCAGCGGTGGCGGCCGCGGGGAGCGGCCGGATCGATCTCGAAAAGAACCTGCGAATCGGTGTTCCGGTGATGCGAACCCACAGTCAGTTACCTCGTCAGTCGTCGGGCGTGTGGTGCACTCCCGATGTCGGGCGAGCTCCTCTGTCCGCGGACGAATGTAACAAAACGATATAGGTCCGCGCCACCGTTACCGATCTATGACTTTTCGGCGTCCTCGAGTGCCTGTCGAAACGCCTGGTAGCGAGCCTTGTGCGCTGGTCGGTTGCGAATCAGCGCCCACGCGACGGCGAGTCCGACAAACCAGACAGGGGTAACGATCAGGGCACGGAGGGTGTCCTCCTGCTGCGTCAGCGCCCAGATCACGAACCCGAAGAACGTGAGCACCACCCAGCACATCACCACGCCGCCGGGCATCGGGAACCTCGATGTCTCGTGCAGGTGCGGACGACGCCGGCGGTAGACCAGGTAGCTGGCGAGGATCATCGTCCACACGAACATGAACAGCAGCGACGAGATGGTGGTCACGAGGGTGAACGCCTCGATCACCGACTCCCCGGAGAACAGCAGGATCAGCGACGGGAGCAGGAACGCACAGGAGAACAGCAGGGCGTTGACCGGGACACGGCGGGAACTCAACCGACCCAGACGTGCGGGCGCATCCCCCTCTTGGGCGAGGCCGTAGATCATCCGGGACGTCGAGTAGATCCCCGAGTTCGCGGAGGATGCCGCCGAGGTGAGTACGACGAAGTTGATCACCGATGCGGCGATCCCGAGCCCGGCGAGCGCGAACATCGCCACGAACGGGCTGCGGTCCGGGCTGATCTCCCGCCACGGTGTCACCGCCATGATCACGGTCAACGCGACGACGTAGAAGAGGAGGATGCGGACCGGGA
The DNA here is from genome assembly GCF_014217785.1 of Rhodococcus triatomae. NCBI lineage: Bacteria > Bacillati > Actinomycetota > Actinomycetes > Mycobacteriales > Nocardiaceae > Rhodococcus > Rhodococcus triatomae. The sequence goes on from NZ_CP048814.1 coordinate 1,196,167, forward strand.
TGGCGTTGATCGCGTGCGGCAGGTTCTTCTCCGGGTCCTTCGCCTCCGCTGCGGTGGTCCCCACCAGTTCGATTCCGACGAACGCGAAGATCGCGATCTGGAAACCGGCGACGAATCCCATCACGCCGGTGGGGAACATCCCGCCGTCGTTCCACAGGTTGTCGAACCCTGCCTGCGCGCCGCCCGGCGCCTCGAACGACGAGAACACCATGACCAGCCCGACGACGATGAGGCTGGCGATCGCGATGATCTTGATGAGCGCGAACCAGAACTCGGTCTCGCCGAACGCCTTCACGGTGGGCAGGTTGAGCACCAGCAGCGTGAGGATCGCCGCGATCGCGGGGATCCACAGTTGCAGGTCCGGCCACCAGTACCGGACGTATCCGGAGATCGCGATCACGTCGGCGATGCCGGTGACGATCCAGCAGAACCAGTACGTCCAGCCGGTGAAGAATCCCGCCCACGGGCCGAGCAGGTCGGCCGCGAAGTCGGAGAACGACTTGTAGTGCAGGTTCGACAGCAGCAACTCCCCCATCGCTCGCATGACGAAGAAGAGCATGAAACCGATGGTCATGTAGACGAAGATCACCGACGGCCCGGCGAGCGAGATCGTCTTTCCCGATCCCATGAACAGCCCGGTACCGATGGCGCCGCCGATGGCGATCAGCTGGATGTGCCGATTCGAGAGTTTGCGGGACAGGTGCGGGGAGTCGTGGCCCTCGCCCGATCCGGAGGTGCCGGCCTGTGCGGCCGAGCGGGCGTCGGTCATCGTGGTCCTTCTCCGAGCGGCTGGTCAGAGCCCCCGCCGGGCGGGAGCCCCGGACACGTTACGCCGCAGGAACGATCAGCCGGGCAGCGTCCCGGACGGCTGCCCGTTATGACCGAGTTATCGATTCGGAGGAATCGCCCGAGTCGGTCAGACCTCGACCCGCATCACTCCGCGGACGAATTCGGCGATCGCCGGATCCACCTCCACGCCGTCCCGGCCGACGAGTGTCGTCCAGGACCGCGCGACGAGCCTCTCGGCCTCGTCACGAAAGTCGTTGCGGATGGTGAACATGGAACTTCCCGCCATGCGCCGCACCGATTCGACGGCGACGTCGGTGCTCAGCACGTCGCCGGCAACGACCGGCCGGGCGAAGCTGAACCGCTGGTCCGCCTGCATCACCTGGCTCAGGTCGAAACCGACCAGCACGTTGTCGAACAGGTACTGCTGAGTGTGGCCGGCGAGCACCGCAAGGAACGTCGGCGACGCGACCAGCGCGGCGTGGCCGAGACCGGCCGCGGCGGCCTCGTCCCGGTGCGCCGGATGGGCGTCGAGCACCGCAGTCGCGAACTCACGGATCTTCTCGCGGGACACCTCGTACCGCAGCGGCAGGCGATGGATACGGCCGATGATCTCGGATTCCGTCGCGTCGCCGGCCGTGGCGTCGGTGCACGCGGCGTCGATACGAGGGGCGTCCAGGTCGGTGGCAGTCACTCGCGCCATTGTGCAGGACGCGACGATCGCCGTCATCGGTGTGGTCGCCCCGGTGCCACATTCTGTGTCGTTCATCACCGCAATCGCTTCCGCGCTGTCCCGCAGCACAGGGGCCTACCCGGGCGTGCTCGACCCGGCGGCGCGGCCGCACCGGCAACCGGTCAGGCGATCCGCACGCCCTTCGGCAGCTTGCCGGCAGGCACTCGCAGCCGCCGGGCGGCAACGGTCACGCCGACGGCGCCGAAGACGACGTTGGCCAGCAGGCCGAGATACCAGCTGTCGCCGATCCGCGCGGCCCCGTGGGCCTCCTTCGCCGAGTAGAACGTCTGGCGCCGGGTGGTGTCGCCCGTGCCGTAGTAGCCGGTCGATTCGTCACAGCTCGGGACGGCGACGTACGGCCCCGTTCGCGCGTCGGACAGCACCCTGGCGACCGACGACGCCACCGTCGGGGACGGCGGCCGCTGCCCGATGTACCAGCCGTAGCGGTCGGGATTGTCCTGCCCCGCGACCACGTCGGGAAGGATGAGGAACGGGTTGGGCGCGAGCAGCCACCAGATCCGCTCGGTGTGGTGGAAGGTCACGGTCCTCTCGACATCCCGGCATTCGGGCACACCCTCGGGCCATGTCTCGGAGGTGACGGCACGCGAGGTGTACTGCGCTCCGACCACCCGATGATCCTGTGCGGTGGTCGAGTACAGCATCCCGAACAGGGCCGGCAGCCCGAGGATCAGGAAGAACACGGTCGCCTGGGTGAGAACCGCGGACCCGGCCGGCCGGGCGGTGAGGGACGAGAAGCCCAGTCCGATGCCGCAGTAGCACGCGAACAGCAGGCAGAGGACCACCACGCCGAGTACGCCGGAGCCGATTCCGTAGGGCGCGGCGACGATCCCCCAGACGAGGTACGGCGACGCGACGACGATCAGCGCGAGGCAGCAGACCCAGTTGCCGACCAGCTTCCCGATCGCCAACTGCCAGTTGCTGATCGGGGTTGCCTGCACCACCGCGAGGGTGGCGTCCTTACGATCGCCGTTGATGGCGGTAGCGGTCAGGGTGGGCGCCAGGACGATGCCGAGGAACAACTCGGCCGCCATCACGATCGCATACAGGTTCTGCGACCAGTCGCGATAGTCGGCGCTGCCCGCAATCATCGCGACATACATGGACCCGAAGACGATCAGGGAGATCACCACGAAGGCGATACCCAGTGTGATCTTCCACCGGGTGGTGCGCAGACGCTGTCGGAGTTCGAGTCCCACGAGGACGCCGACGACCGACCACCACCGGCGGATCCGGTGTCCGCGTGAATTCGCCGGTTCGGTGACGGGCTCGCGCACGGTACTGGTCACGGATCAGGTCCTCTCCGCGTCCAACGCGAGATAGGCGTCTTCGAGTTCGGTGTCGACCCGACAGAACTCGGCGACGTTGGCGCCGGCGGCGACGAGTTCGCCCAGATGGCGAGCGGCGGCCTCTTCGTCGGCGAAGCTCATCATCCGCGCGGAGGTGGCCGGCTGACCGGCTTCCCGCACCCGCCACCGGTGTCCGGTCGGGCGGTCGGAGTCCCGGGTACGCCCGGCCGTCATGATCACCACGTCGTCGACCATCTCCGAGAGTTCGGTGAGGATGTGCGAGGAGATCAGGACCGCACATCCCGCATCCGCCATCGCCCTCAGCTGGTCGCGCAGCTCCATGCGGGAGCGGGGGTCCATGCCGGAAGCGGGTTCGTCGAGCAGCAGAACTCGGGGCCGGTTCACCAGCGTGCGCGCGAAGCCCAACCGCTGCTTCTGTCCCCGGGACAGTTCGTGTGCGGGGCGGTCGGCGAACGCGGAGAGGTGGACCAGGTCGAGGAGCTCGGCGGCGCGCAGACGCGCCGCACTCGCCGCCTGCCCGTGCAAGCGCCCGAACGTGGTCAGGATCTCGGTCGCCGTCAGACTGTCCCAGGTACCGAACACGTCCGGCATCCACCCGATCACCGCACGTAGCTGCGTCGAATCCACCTCCTGATCGTCGAGCCGGAGGGAGCCGGAGTCGGGGGCCAGCAGTCCGGCGAGCATGAGGAGCAGGGTGGTCTTGCCCGCGCCGTTGGGGCCGACCAGGCCGGTGATGGTGCCCGGCGTCAATGTCACGTCCGCGTGTGCGACAGCAGTGTGCCGGCCGAACGTGCGCGTCAGGCCGCGAGCCGTCAGTGCCATGTCGCGACCCTAGTCGACCTCGGCGACGCAACCGTGCACCCGGCACGCGACCATGGTGTGCGTGGTGGACGGGGTTGCCGATACACTCTCCTGGCGCATGCAGGGGTCTCGTACTTCGCTTCCGCGCACGCCCTCGTAGCTCAGGGGATAGAGCACGGCTCTCCTAAAGCCGGTGTCGCAGGTTCGAATCCTGCCGAGGGCACCCTCTTCTCTATGCCTCCACCACCAGGCGCCTCTCCGTGCGAGCGGTGACGTCAGAGCCGAACCCGTACAGATCGACCGCCGAATCTGAACAAAGGTAGCTGAATATTTGCCGCCTGGGGCGCGCTGTGATCGGATCAAATCATTCCGGTCAGGTTCCGGGCAGCGAGGGGCCGGTACACAGTGAAACGGATTCGACAGAAGGTGGCTCTTGCCTCGGCATGCATCCTCGGACTACTCGCAGTCGCAACCATTGCCCTTGCCATGCCGAATGCGTCGGCCGAGACACCCTCGGAACGTTGCCAACGAGAAACTGTGCAATGGAATTCGGCGTACGAGGCGAGCTGGCGCGCGGCCAATCCGGGCAGTCCCGGTCCGCCACCACCGAATCCGGTGCCCTATGTGTGCGTCGACCCCGGAAGAGTCCCGACCGAAACGACGACACCACCGGCGCCCACGATGGGCCCCGCACCGACCGGTGTCGACAACGGCGACGGTATCGGTGTCCGCGGCGGATACATCGGGGACGTCGGGACAGGCACCGACCTCGTCCCCGACCCGCAGGCGCAGTTGCCGGTGACGAATGTCGGGGCGATCCTCGATCCGACCACGGTCACGGTCGCACCCCCGCCGCCCCCGCCCGTCGAGCAGCCGGTCGCGCCGCCGCCTGTGGTCGAGCAGCCTGTCTGGCAGCCCGACCCGTCCGCCGAGAGTGGGAGCGGCTCTGGCAACAGTGGTGGCGGCGGTTATGCCGGCGGCGGCAGTGGTTACGGTGCACCCTCGACGCCGACCACTGCACCCGAGCCTGAAGCGGCCGAGGACGAAGGGGGCGCGATCACCATCGGGTTCCCGGCGGTGATCGGCGGCCTGTTCGGTGGCGCTGGGGCCGTGATGGGTGCGTTTGCCCTGTTCGCCACGGTGTTGGCGGTGGCCGGCGTCGCCTGGGCGGCAACCCACCCGGCCGAGTTTCAGCGGATGCTCGAGGACGCCGCCCGCGCAGCCGGAATCGCGTTCGATCGGCTGCGAGAGCTGATGGAGCGATTCTTCGCCGACAACCCCCGGCCACTCCCCCCGCCACCCGAGAACGTCAAGGGCTGGGACGACGTCCAGGAGTACCTTCGATCACTCCCCCGAGGAGACAACGGTGGTATCCGGACCGTCGAGACGAAGGAGGAACTCGCCCGTGTGCTCGACGACCTCGTCGAACACGCCGTCCCGGGTTCCTTTGCGCCGACATACAAGGGAGACGGTTGGGTACTCCCCGACGGAACGCTCATCGGCATACGGCCTGACAGCGAAAGTGGAGGCAGAACCATCGACATACAGCAAGCCGAGGGCGAAGCAACCCGGAAGATTCACGTCAAGTGACGTACGGACACAAGAGAACGGGAGCTACGCATGGCAGACTTCACCGAAATCGAGCGGTTCATCCTGTACGACAGCAATGACGACTGGGTGTTCGGGTTCAACCCCTACAGGACGTTCAAGCTCGCTCTCGGAGATGAGGACGCGGCAACGCGCACCAACGAGGCCTATCAGAACCTGGTGCGACTCGGCCTGATGGACATCGGACACGTCGGCGGCGACGCGGGGCCAGGCTTCCACCCCTGGTCAGGCGGACCTGACACCCAGATCGCCCGACTGCAGGAGCTGGCGCGACACCCGGAACCGGAAGAACGAGTCGGGTTCTGGGGACGAGCCACGCCCGAAGGCGAAAAGATCGCCGCCATCATCCCCGACGAGTGGTTCGGCGACGACGACTGAACACACTGCAACCCCGACGACGGCACACACGTCGAATCGGTTGCACCCCAGCCGAAACGCGAGAGACACAGGAAGTGCGAACACACATGTCGGACTTTACCGAGATCGAGCGGTTCATCCTGTACTGGAGCAACGACGACTGGGTGTTCGGCCCTCCAGTGTCCTCCGGATTCGAGTCGGACTTCAGCGCCGATGAGGCAGCAACACGCACCAACGAGGCGTATCAGAACCTGGTGCGACTCGGCCTGATAGACATCGGACACGTCGGCGGCGACGCAGGACCAGGCTTCCACCCCTGGCCAGGCGGCCCCGACACCCACATCGCCCGACTACAAGAACTGGCAACACACCCCGAACCGGAAGAACGACTCGGATTCTGGGGACGAGCCACACCCGAAGGCGAAAAGATCGCCGCCACCATCCCCGACGAATGGTTCCGCGACGACGACTGAGCACGCATCCGGCAGCCTGAACGACGCGCAAAAGGCTTGCCGCCCGATGCGGCGGATCCTGGCGTCCACCTCATCCTGCATCGGGCCGCACCCATTCCTTGCTGTTCCTCCCGACAGTCGCCTGCTCAGGGCCGTACGGCCAGCGCCTCGACCTCGAACAGCACGTCCGGCGCAGCCAGGCTCGCCACACCGACGAGAGTCTGCGTCGGCGGAGTCCTACCCCAGATCTCCCGTACGGCACCGGCGATCGGCCCGAGCTTGCTGACGTCATGGTCCACCACGTAGGTCCTGAGTTGAGCGACATCGCTCAGGTCCAGACCGTGGGCGGCGAGCGCGACACCGATGTTGTCGAACGTCCGCTTCACCTGCTCGGCGAAATCGTCGGAGACGACTGCCCCGTCCGGTCCGGACCCGTACTGCCCCGCGACCAGAACCAGTTCCGCACCTGCAGGAACAGCCGCGGTGTGGCTGTAGCCGAACGGGACCGGGTCGTGCAGGCCATCGGGATTGACAATGGCGTGTGCCATGTGGAGCTCCTCTCGTAGGCGACGAAACAAGCCTCGCAGCGATACACGACATCCTGTGTCATGTATTCCGATAGAGTTTTTCGCATGCGCGCCGACCGGTTGGTCTCGCTGGTGCTGTTGCTGCGCCAGCGCGGCCGGCTGTCCGCGGCCACCCTGGCCCGTGAGCTTGAAGTCTCCACCCGCACCGTGCTGCGCGACATCGAGGCGCTGTCCGCGGCCGGCGTCCCGGTCTACGCCGAACGCGGCCGGCACGGCGGCTTCGCACTGCTACCCGGTTTCCAGACCGAGCTCACCGGACTGAACCACGACGAGGCGCTCGCCCTGCTGGTCGCCGGATCACGCCGCGGCGCACAGGTCTTCGGCCTCGGATCCGCGCTCGCGTCGGCCATGCTCAAGGTGGTCGACGCGCTCCCGGAGAGCTATCGGAACACCGCGGCCGGAGCGGCCCAGCGATTGCTCATCGACCCGGAGACCGATCTCCTCGCGCGCCGGTCCGTCGCCGAGGAAGTACCCGACACCATCGTCGCCGAGGTCCGGCGCGCGGTGTTCGCCGGACACAAACTGCGCATCCGCTACGCCGCCGCGGATCAGGCACCGAAGTGGCGCACGGTGGACCCGATAGGGCTGGTCACCGCACGCGACCAGGGGTACCTGCTGGCCACGAGGTCCGGCGCGGACCGTACCTACCGGCTGTCTCGGATCTCGGCCGCCCAGGAACTCGCCGAACCCGCGCAGCGACCGGAGCGAGTCGACCTGGACCGCGCCTGGCAGGAACGCAGCGCGCGGTTCCGGACCGGCGGCGACCAGGTGACCGTGTCGGTGCGGGTGGACCCGGCGCGGCGGGCACACCTGGTGGACACCGCGCTGACCATCGGCGCCGAAGAACCCGAAGTGGACGGCTGGCTACGGCTGGAGGCGGTCTTCCAGGACCCGCGACATGCCGAATGGGCGGTGTGGCAACTCGCCACCCACGCGGAAGTACTTGCACCGCAATGGTTGCGCGCCTCGCTGCGCGAGCGCGCCACGACGCTGGCTACCCGCTACGACGTGCCACCCGGAGAGTCGCGCCCCTCGCGGGCCAGCGCCGCAGCCACCTCGGCCGCGACCCGGACACCGGATTCGACGGCGCCCTCGAAGTAGCCGGCGTGGTCCGCCGCGGTTTCCGTGCCCGCCCAGTGGATGTCGCCGACCGGTGTCGAATCGACCGGGAGGAAGCCTTCCGTGGTCCCCGCCACGGGCAGCGCCAGATACCCTCCGCCGACGTACTCGTCCAGATGCCAGGACTTCTCGTGCCAGCTCACCGGCTCCAGCACCTCGGGTCCGAGGTGGTCGGTGAGCACGCCGAACAAGGCCTCGCGACGTTCCGCGGGATCGAGGCCGTCGAGCGTCCGCGCTTCCGGCCCGCCCACCAGGACACACAGATGCCCCGGGCCCTCCGGCGGGCTGGTGTCGAACACCGCCCGCCCCGGCGCGTCGAGTACGAGGAACTCCCCGTCGCTGCGGTCCCGCCAGAACGGACGATCGTAGACCGCAATGGCCTTGTAGACCGTCCCCATATAGGTGTTGCGCACCAACGCCTCTCGACTCTCCGGGAGCGGCGGGTCGAAGGCGATCCGCCGCACCATCGGCGGGGGCACGGTGACGATCACCTTGGCCGCGTGCACCTGTCCTGAGGTCGTGTCCACGGTGACCCCGTCGTCGTTCGCGGTGATCGAGGTGACCCGATGCCCCGGCAGCACCCGCTCCCCGAGTTCGGTGGCGATGCCGTCAGCGAGCGCACCGATCCCCTCCACCAGGAGGGAATCCTGTGCGCCGCCGCGCGTGGACAGCATGGTGCGCAGACCACCCTGCCTGCGGACCATCGTCGCCATCGCCTGGATCGACATCCGGTCCGGGTCGGCGGTCCAGGAGATCAGCGCGATCACCTCGAGCAGACGACGCGACGTGCGACCCGGAACCTTACCCAGCCAGTCGGCGAGGGTCGCCGTGTTCCATCGCTCGAGTACACCGATCCGGGAGAGCGCCTCCACGCCGGCGAGTACCGCACCGGCGACCAGCATCGACGGGATGCGCACTCGCCGCACACCGTCGACCACCGCGGGAACCGTTCCCGTGTGCATCGGGAACTTCGTCGCTCCGAGTTCGGTGGCCAACGCGGTGACGCGGTGATGGTCGTGGCCGATCCACTGCCCACCCAGGTCGACGTGTGAGCCGAAGGGCGTGACCTCGCTCAGCGCCCGCCCACCCCATCGGTCGGCGGCTTCGAGCACGAGCACCTCGATACCCCGCCGGTGCAGTTCTCGGGCCGCGATCAACCCCGACAGGCCGGCACCGATCACCGCCACGGTGGTCTCCGCCGGTACTCCGGATTCCTGCGCTGGTCGCATCCTCTGCCCCTGTCCCGTGGCGATACTCGTACGAGGAGAAATCTAAGTCGGACAACCGTCCGACATTTAGTAGGCCACACGTCGCCCTCGCTGCGCAAGGCCTCCCCGTTGCTACTGTGAACGACGCGGTCGGACGTCCGACATACCGGTGATGCGGGGCCGCCGAAGGAGGAGCGCGTGGCATACGTCAAGGCCGCCGACCGCGAGGCGCAGATCGTCGAGGCGGCGATCCGGGTGCTGAGCACCGTCGGCGTGGCGAACACCACCTTGCGCGCCATCGCAGCCGAAGCCGACATCCCGCTGGGCACGTTGCACTACGTCTTCCCGTCCAAGGACACGTTGCTGCGCGCGGTCATCGCCGCGCTGATCGACGAGGTGCTGGTCACCGTGAAGTCCGGCCTCGAACTCGACCGCGGGGTGGCGCACGCGATCCGGCAGGGGGTCACGCGATTCTGGGACACGCTCGTCGAGGGCGACCTCGGGCTGCAGATCATGCAGTACGAACTGGCCATGTACTCGGTGCGCAGCCAGGGCCCGGGCGGTCTGGCTCAGCTGCAGTTCGAGCGGTACACCGCACTGGTCACGGAGTTCTGTGCACAGGCCGCCGAGGCCGCCGGCGAGCGGTGCGCCGTCGATTTCGGCACGCTCGGGCGGCTGTCTCTCGCCGTGCTCGACGGGCTGATCGTGCAGTACGTGACCGACTCCGATCCGGCCCGCGCCCGTCGCGACCTCGACAGCGCGGTCGAGATGGTGATCGGGTACGCCGACCCCCAGACCGTCGCCTACAGGTAGAACAGGCCTACAGGTAGAACAGGTAGGCCACCAGGGCGGCGACAGTGACCACCCACACCACCACCGGCAGGAGGTGGTTGCCGGCGGCGGACACCACCTCTGCGCGCACCGGCGGAGAGAAGACTCCGTGGTGCAGATTCCGCAGCGTGACGTACCAGAAGATCGGGACGGTGACGAGCCACACCACCATGCAGTACGGGCACAGGGATCCGATGACGAACAGGCTCTGGGCGATCAGCCAGTGCACGAATACCACCGCGGCGGTGACGCCCACCTGCACCCCGAGCCAGTACCACCGGGCGAACCGGGCGCCGGCGAGCAACCCGGCACCGGTGGCCACGACCATCGCGAACCCGGCGATTCCGAGGAGCGAGTTGGGGAACCCGAACACCGAGGCCTGCGCGGTCGCCATGACCGCACCGCAGTCGAGGACGGAGTCGAAGCTGCAGGACGGGATGTAGTTCGCATCCGCAGCCAACGCGAACTTCTCGACCGTGAGTACGAATGACGCCACGAGCCCGACGACGCCACCGATCAGCAACAGCCAGGGCAGCGACCGCGCGAACGGTGCCCCGTCGCGCACCTCGCGCGGCGGGGCGTCACTGTCGGGAGAGGACTCCACCGGATCGGGAGAGTGGCGCATGACGCCATGTTAACCAGCATCGATAGGAAGAAGCTGAGACCGACCCGTCGTATCGATCGGGTACGAGCGTCAGAAGCAGCGATCAGCCTGAGCGCGCCCCGGACGGAGCCGGGCGGCCGTCCTCCAGCGTGGTGGCCACGCGGGCCACCTCCCGCAATGCGTAGTCCACCGCGTCCTGGAACCCACGGCCACGAACCAGCGTCATGTCGACGGCCGAGCTCTTCTCCTCGAGCCGGTAGCGCACCCGATCGAGTGCATGCGCCGCCCGCGACAGGCGCGCGGAACCGGAAGGTGCCCGGTCCAACAGGCCCCAGAAGCCGACGTGCCTGGCCTGCTCGTCCAGCAGGCACAGCCGGGCTGCGCGCAAACCCGATCGATATCCCCGCGCGTGATCGTCCTCTCCCACGGAGCCGTCGATGACGGCCTCGAGCCGTGCTCGCAGGCCGTCGAGCATTCTCGCCACATTGGTCACGACGTCACGACCTCGTTCGAGGTTCGAGATTCGGGATTCGGGCCCTCGCCCTGCTCCGGGATATGTCCGCCATTGCCGCACACCTTTCGAAAGCGCCAACCACAAACTGGATCCGACCATACGCGAGAAGTAGGAAAAAGCCAGTCGCGCAGTGGATCACCTGCTCCGACGCACCTCCCCAGGTGTCTTGTCGTCACGCAGGCCCCGCCAACTGGTGTGCCGTAGCCGCTGGGCCTCGGTCCAGTCCATGTACCGCACCTCCCCGACGAGCGTCGGCGTCACCCACACCGCGTCCCTGCGTTCGGCGGCCGGCAGTTCGCCGGCGAAGGGGCTCGTCTTCCGTTCGAGCTGGGACAGCGCCGACATCAGGTGGGTCAGCTCCCGGTCGGTGAATCCGGTTCCCACCTTGCCGATGTACTCCAGTCCGTCCACGCCGGGGAGACCCAGCAACAGTGATCCGAGGCTGCCGGACCGGGCGCCCCGACCCTTCCGCCAGCCCCCGATCACCACCTCCTGGGTGTGCCAGTTCTTCACCTTGATCCACGATCTGCCGCGCTTGCCCGGTAGGTACACCGACTCCCGCCGCTTCGCGACAACCCCCTCCCACCCCGCCGCACGGCTCGCGGCGAGGGCCTCGTCGGCCGGACCGTCCAGTGGAGCAGGAACATTCAGTCCGTCGACCTTGGCCGCCAACGCCTCGAGCACCCGCCGCCGATCGCTGTAGCTCTTGCGCAGGAGCGACACCCCGTCGAGGTACAGGATGTCGAACGCGAGATACTCCGGAGGCGCACCGTCCTGGAGCAGCGAGAAGCTGGCCACTCCGTGCGCATCGAAGGCCACCACCTCGCCGTCGAGGACGACGTCGTGCCCCGCCAGCACCTCGGACAGCCGCCCCAGTGCCGGATAGTCGCGCAGCTTGTCCCGCCCGATCCGGCTGCGCAGCTGGAGATTTCCGGCATCGAACTCTGCGATCACCCGCACGCCGTCCCATTTGCCCTCGAACACCCAGTCCGTCGCGTCGAGCCCCTCGACGGGTCCCGGCGTCGCGAGCATGGGCGTGATGTCGTGCGGGAACGGGGCTCGGCCGGAGGGTGCACGCACGGCACCCTGATCCTTGGTGCGGTGCACCAGCCACTGGTTCCCGTTCGTGCGGATCAGTGCATAGCGCCCGCTCACCCGTGAGCCGTCGAGTCGCACGATCACTTCGTCGTCGCGCCACTTCTCGGTCTCGTAGGTACCGGTGTCCCAGATCTCCACCGATCCCGCGCCGTACTCGCCCTTCGGGATCGTGCCGGAAAAGCTCGCGTACTCGACGGGATGATCCTCCGTGTGCACCGCGAGATGGTTCTCCGCCGGTGTCGTGGGCAGATTCTTGGGCACGGCCCAGGACACCAGCACTCCGTCCCGTTCGAGGCGGAAGTCGTAGTGCAGTCGCCGTGCGTGATGCTCCTGGATGACGAAGGTGTCGTCGGCACCGTGTGGGTGGACCGTGTCGGGAACCGGCTCGGGAGTACGCGCACGATCCCGCATGCCGCGATAGGTGTGCAGCCGGTCCGGCTCGGCCACCGGTGGGTCGAGCCCCTCGAGCAGATCCCCGTCGGCCCGAAACCGCTCCAGCACTTCCTCGTAGCCCAACTGGCGCAGTTCCGGATCGTCCAGTTCGGCCCAACTCCGCGGTGCCGCGACCCAGGGCTGCGCCCGCCCCCTCAGCGAGTAGGGGGCGATCGTCGTCTTCGACGGATTGTTCTGGCTCCAGTCGACGAAGACCTTCCCCGGACGGACGGACTTGGCCATCGTGGCGGTGACCTGCTCGGGGAGCAGGGTCTCCAGGCCGACCGCTACCTGCTTCGCCACCGTCGACGCGCCGTCCGGGGCGAGGTGTCGGTCGAGCGGCACGTACACGTGCAGGCCCTTGCTGCCGCTGGTCACCGGATAGGCGGTCCATCCCAGTTCGCGCACCAGGTCCCGGATCGCGCGGGCCACCGCCGCACATTCCGGCAGGCCCACCCCCGAACCGGGATCGAGATCGAACACCAGCCGGGTGACGGGCCCCCGGTCTCCGCCGACGAATCGCCACTGTGGCACATGCAGTTCGAGAGCGGCCTGTTGCCCGGCCCACGCGAGCGCCGCGACCGAGTCCAGCACCGGGTACTGCACGTACCGATGCGAATGCTCGATCGCGTGCCGTTCGATCCATTCCGGGGCCGAGGTCGGGAGGTTCTTCTCGAAGAACGGTTCGTGATCGACCCCGTCCGGCCAGCGCTTGCGCGTCACGGCGCGATCGGCGAGGTGGGGCAGCATCGCCGGGGCGATCTCGGTGAAGTACTCGATCACCTGCCCCTTCGTGGTGTCGGCCTCCGGATACAGCACCTTGTCGAGATTGGTCACGGCCAGGGCCCTGCCACCGATCTCGATCCGCTGCTTGCCGTCACTGCCGCGGCGCGCCATTCACACCTCCGGGAGATCACCGTCCGCAAACGTCACAGATACATATGCATTGTGCGCCGCGCGCCCACATCCCTGGCACGGATCGTGCGCTGCGGGCAAGATGACGCGAGTGTCCCGTGCCCTGCCGACCGTCGCAACGATGCTGACGCTGACCGCCGTACTGGCGACCGGTTGCACCGCGAGCGCACCCGTCGAACCGTCCGACACCGACCCCGCGCCACTGTCGGTGCCCGACCCCGCGCCACTGTCGGTGCCCGACCCCGCATCGCTGTCGGCGTCGGAGCCCGTGGCCGGATGTGGCCCCGGCAGCGGCGCAACGAAGAACGACGGCAGTCTGACGTTGGCCACCGACTCCCCCGCGTACCCACCCTGGTTCGCCTCGGACGACCCCGCGAACGGCGAAGGCTACGAGGGGGCCGTGGCGCGGCAGGTCGCGGAGCGGCTCGGATACGATTCGGACAGCGTCCGATTCGTGGTCGTCCCGTTCGCCGACGCACTCGCTCCCGGCGTCAAGGACTTCGACTTCGCGATCAACCAGTTCACCATCTCGGACGACCGGCGCAGTGCCGTCGACTTCTCCTCGCCGTACTACGCCGTCGCCCAGGCGGTGGTGGCCCTGCGCGAGAGTCCCGCGGCCGAGGCACGGTCGACCGCCGATCTCGTCAGGTTCCGGCTCGGCGCCCAGGAGCACTCGACCAGCCTCGGCACGGCCGCCGCGACGGTGCAGACGGAGCTACCCGGTACCGCGTACGCCACGAACGACGACGCCAAGGAAGCGCTGCTCGCCGGCGAGATCGATGCCCTCGTCGTCGATCTCCCCACCGGGCTGCAGATCAGCGAGGAGCTGTCCGAGACCGTGATGGTGGGCCAGTTCTCCCGGTCCACGGCCGCGCCGGACCGATTCGGACTGGTCCTGGAGAAGGACAGCCCGATGACCACCTGTGTGTCCATCGCGGTCGAGACCCTGTACGACAGCGGCGTCCTCGACGCACTGGCCGGCACCTGGATCACCGACACCGCGGGCGTGCGGGTCCTCGACTGAGTCACTGAGTCACGCGGCGCTCGATGTCACCCGGGTCCTCGACCGCTCTCAGCCGGTGCGGCTCTCCAGCGCGTCGACGAACACCGTGGGGATCTCCGACGGCGTCCGTGCCACGTGACTGGTGCCGCCGGTGACCGACGAGATCCGTTCCAGCACAGCAGCATCGGCATCGTCGGTGATGCCGATGGTGACCACGAGCACCGGGCGGGCCGGGTCCTGCTCCGCTTGCAGCGTCGCGAGCAGTTCCTCGAGCCCGATACTGTTCGGGTCCTCGTTCGATCCGTCGGTCAGGATGATCACGCTGTTCACGTAGGCCGGGTCGTATCCGTCCTTGACCTCACGGAAGGCGGCCAATGTGGTGTCGTAGAGCGCGGTTCCTCCACCGACGCGATCGGGCAGCGAGCGTAGGCCCTGCACCAGTAGTTCGCGCTGGCTGGAGCCGTCGACGTCCTCGTCGAGCGGGCGGATCGGCACGATCTCGGTGTGGTCGCGGGTACCGCTGTGGCCGGTCGAGAAGACCCACAGTCCGAGCTGCGCCGCGTCCGGGAACAGCCGGCTTCCGGTCTCCCCCGCCTCCGCCGCCAGTGCGACCCGGGTGCGGGATCCCGCCGTGTAGTTCATCGAGCCCGAGACGTCCTGGACGACGAGTGCCCGCGACGGCTTGGCGAGCACCGAATACTTGGTGAGCGTGTCCACCACGACCGCCGGCTCACCGACCCGCAACGACGGCACGTCACCGACGCCGCGACCGTCCGGCAGCGCCGCGCGGTCGGCGCCTCGGAGCCCGGACTCGTGCAGCGCAGCCACCCCGGCTTCGCCGGCCAGCGCCTCGGTCAGCGCGGAGCCCGCCTCGTCCACGCCGTCGCCGTCGGAGGTCACGATCAGCGGGTAGTCGAGGAAGACGCTGCCGGTGGCGGGCACCGACGCCGACACCGTCGACACACCGACGGCCTGCTGCTCGGACACCACGGCGATCCCACCGCGCGCGGACACCCCGTCCAGCCGGGCCGTCGCCGAAGGAACGGCCGCGTCGGCGGCCTGTGACTGCGCCATCGACACGAGCGCACCGATCACCGCATTCGGGTCGGCGGCATCGGACTCCGCCTCGGCGAGTGCCGCGACGACCGGCCCCGCGGACACGGTGTCCGACTGTGGGTCACCCAGCTGCAGACCCTGGACGCGCACGACGTCGAGCCAGGAAGCGAACTCGACCTGCTCACCTGCCTGGGAGACGAGGACGATCGGCGTCGCCGCGAGCGATTCGGTGGCCACCGGGTACACGGTGCCGGCCGCCGAGGCGCGCGCGACCGAGAGCGAGGAATCCGGGATCCAGAAATTCGGCGCATCCTCGCCAGGAGTGGGGGGTTGCGCCGAGTCGCGTTCGGAGACCGAGAAGCTCGCGCATCCGAGGTCGCCGGGATCGGTGTCGGAGACGACCTTTCCGACCGCCGCGGCGATGCTCGGGTCGGCGGCCACCGTGTACTCGGACACCTCACCGCAGCCCCCGGTCGCGGACGCCACCACGTACGCGCCCGCGCCGACCACCAGCAGGGCCGCCACCGCAGCACCCGCGTAGACGAGGCCGCGACGCGATTTGCGCTCGGCGAGGTGTTTGGCCTGGTGCCGTCCGCCCATGTTCGAACCTTCTTCGCGACTCGATCAGAGTGCCGGCACGTCAGCCGTACAACTCGACGAACTTCTCCAACGACTTGTCGATATCGCCCTCGAGTGCCTTGGCGACGCCCTTGCCTATGGGACCGAAGAGCGGCGCCCCGCCGAGTTCGACGGTGAAGGCGACCTCCGACCCGTCGCCCTTCTCCGAGACGTCGATGACCAGGCCCAGCTTGACCCCACCCTTGCCGTCACCCTTGAGAACCAGGCGCCGCGGGGCGTCGTACTCCTTGATCGTCCACTTCACCCGGTTGCGCAGGCCCTTGACGGTGACCACCGAGCTGAGTTCGGTGCCCTTCGCCAACTGTGTCGGAAGCTCGCTGCGCCAGCCCTCGTGCACGAGGAACCAGGTGCCGAAGTTCTCGAGGTCGGACGCCTTGTCCCAAGTCTCCCCGGGCGGGAGAGGGACGTCTGCCTTCGCGATGAGTTTCGCCATCGGTGCAGCGTAGCGCAGGTGTGTTCCAGCGCACCCACGGGTTCGTCCCGGTCCCCCATCCGGACGACCCGGCACAAGGATGAATGGCTCCTTCGTCGCCACTATGGCGATGAAAGAGCCATTCATCAGTGCTGTAGGCGATGAAAGAGCCATTCATCAGTGCTGTAGGCGATGAAAGAGCCATTCATCAGTGCTGTAGGCGATGAAAGAGCGATTCATCCGGTAGTGCTCGGGGGTGGATCAGTGGGAGACGGCCTTCTCCACACCGACGCCGGTGAGGGAACGAACCTCCATCTCGGCCTGCTTCTCCGGATCCTCGAGCCGGTTGCGTCCGACGTACGTGCCGACGATGCCGAGCACGAACGCGAGCGGGATGGACACGAGGCCGGGGTTCGAGAGCGGGAACCAGGCGAAGTCGGCGTTCGGGAACATCGACGACGGACTGCCGGAGACCGCCGGGGAGAACACGATCAGCGTCAGGCAGCTGATGAGGCCACCGTAGATGCTGAACAGTGCGCCGGTGGTGTTGAACCGCTTCCAGAACAGCGAGTACAGCAGCGTCGGCAGGTTCGCGGACGCGGCGACGGCGAAGGCCAGCGCGACCAGGAAGGCGATGTTCTGCCCCATTGCCATGATGCCGAGCACGATGGCCAGCACTCCGATGACGACGACGGTGATGCGGGAGACGCGCACCTGCTCTTCCTCGGACGCGTTGCCGCGCTTGATGACACTGGCGTAGATGTCGTGTGCGAACGACGCCGACGCGGTGATCGCGAGACCCGCCACCACGGCGAGGATCGTCGCGAAGGCGACCGCCGAGATGATGCCGAGGAAGATCGTGCCGCCCAGTTCGAACGCCAGCAGCGGTGCCGCCGAGTTCTCCCTACCCGGTGCGGCCATGATCGCGTCGGGGCCGACCATCTTGGCGGCACCGTAGCCGAGCACCAGCGTGAACAGGTAGAACGCGCCGATCAGGCCGATCGCCCAGGTCACCGAGCGGCGCGCTTCACGAGCGGTGGGCACGGTGTAGAAGCGCATGAGCACGTGCGGCAGGCCGGCGGTGCCGAGGACCAGGGCGATACCGAGCGAGATGAAGTCCAGCTGGCTCATTCCGCTGATGCCGTACTTGGCACCGGGTGCGAGGACGTCGGTGTCCGCGATCGCCGGGTTCGCCGAGGCGCTGACGGCGGTCTGGGCGTCCGCGAGCAGCTGCGAGAAGTTGCCCTTCACCGCGAACAGCACGAGCACGAACATGATTCCGGCACCGGCGATGAGCAGGACGGCCTTGACCATCTGTACGTACGTCGTGCCCTTCATGCCGCCGACGAGCACGTACACGATCATCAGGAGGCCGACGACGGCGACGACGATGCCCTGTCCCGTCTTGCCTTCGATGTCGAGGAGCAGCGCCACCAGGCCACCGGCGCCTGCCATCTGCGCGAGCAGGTAGAACAGCGAGACCGCGAGTGTCGACAGCGCGGCCGCCATCCGAACGGGACGCTGCTTGAGCCGGAAGCTGAGCACGTCGGCCATCGTGAACCGGCCGGTGTTGCGGAGCAGCTCCGCCACGAGCAACAGGGCCACGAGCCAGGCGACGAGGAAGCCGATCGAGTAGAGGAAGCCGTCGTATCCGTAGATCGCGATGGCCCCGGCGATTCCGAGGAACGACGCCGCGGACAGGTAGTCGCCCGCGATGGCGAATCCGTTCTGCGGGCCGGTGAACTGCCCACCGCCGGTGTAGAAGTCGGATGCCTTCTTCGTGGTGCGGCTGGCGCGGATCACCAGACCCATCGTGACGACGACGAAGACACCGAAGATGGCGATGTTGAACAGCGGGTTACCGATGTCGGTGCCGCCCTGCGCGAGGATGTTCACTGGACCGGGCCTTCCAACTCGTCACGGATCACGGCCGCGCGGGGATCGAGTTCCCGGTTGGCGAATCGGACGTAGATCGCGGTGATCGCGAAGGTGGTCACGAACTGGCCGAGCCCGAGGATGATCCCGAGATTGATGTTGCCGATGACCTTCGTCGCCATGAAGTCGGCGGCGTAGGTGGCGAGCAGTACGTACGTGACGTACCAGACGAGGAAGAACGCCGTCACCGGGAAGACGAAGCTGCGGAGGCGACGACGGAGTTCCTGGAACTGTGGGCTCGCCTGCATCTCCACGAAGGCTTGCCCGTCGGGCGCCGGCCGTTGCGCGGCCCCCAGATCGGTTGTGGTCACTGCTGACTCCTTGGTCGCGTGTGAGGTGGTGATGTACGCCGACGTTATTGAGAGCTGAATCACATCGGAAGAGTGTGGCTGCAGTCACACGGTGAGCTGTCGGGCTGTGCGGTGAACGGTTCGCCGGACGCGACGAACGGCGGGTGCTCGGCGACCATGACGCACGGTCCGGCCGAGTCACGCGAACGCCGTCACCCCGGCCGCAGCCCCTGCTCACGGTCCGAGCCCATCCCGAGACGCTCGGGGGCGTGCATCCGGGTGAACACCCGCGCGACGTCGGCGGGGATCCGGGAGCGGGTGCACTTGCTGACCACGATCATGGTGACGAAGGCCAGCGGGACGCTGATCGCGGCCGGGTACCCCAGCATCGCGGCCGGCCAGCCGCCGCCGACGTCCTCGGACACCCCGGCGACGACCGACACCGTCGCCGCGAGCCCCGACGTCAGGCCGCCGACGGCCAACCCCGCCGCAGCTCCCGGCGCGGTGAGACCCCGCCACCAGATACCCAGGACGAGGAGGGGACACAGCGTCGACGCCGCCACCGCGAACACCATGCCGACGGTGCGGGACAGGTCGATCGTGGTCACGGCGAGCGAGAGTGCGAGCGGGACGAGCCCGGCGAGGACGGCGGCGATCCGGAAGTCGCGGATACGTCCGCGGAGCACGTCGGTACTGATGACGCCGGCAACGCTCACGAGCAGCCCGGACGACGTCGACAGGAACGCGGCGATCGCCCCCGCTGCGACGAGCGCGGCGAGCAGCTGCCCCGCGAGCCCCGAGAACACGGATGCGGGCAGGAGCAACACCGCCGCGTCCGAGGTCCCGGTGATGAGCAACTGCGGTACATACAGCCGTGCGAACACCCCGAGCAGCACCGGGAACAGGTAGAAGAGCCCGAGCAGGCCGATCACCACCAGCGACGTCCGCCGCGCGGCCCGCCCGTCCGGGTTCGTGTAGAAGCGCACCAGCACGTGCGGGAGACCGATCGTGCCGAGGAACGTCGCGACGATCAGCGAGTAGACCTGGTACGTCGGGTGCGGCCCGCCGAAACCCCACCCGGGCGAGACCCAGTCCGAGTTCGCCGCGGGCGCCCCCGCGACGACGGGAACTGCGGCACCCGATTCGAGGACCAGTGAGGTGCCCCGGCCGAGGGTGTGCGTGCCCGGATCGAGGACGACCGGGCCGTCCAGGACGGCGTCGTCGACGACTCCGGTGCCCTGCACCGCCACGGGCTCGGCGACCTGGACGACGACATCCGTGGTGATCTCCACCGTCGTGCGCTCGGACACGGTCGGCGGTGCCGGAGAACCGATCTCGTCGCGGTCACCGAGGAACCAGCCGGCCAGGGCGATCGCGGGGACGGCGACGGCGGTGAGCTTGAGCCAGTATTGGAAGGCCTGCACGAACGTGATCGACCGCATTCCGCCTCCGACGACGTTCGCGATGACGATCGCCGCCACCGCGACGGCCCCCACCCAACTCGGTAGGCCGAGCAGGATGTCCAAGGTCAGCCCCGCGCCCTGGAACTGGGGCACCAGGTAGAGCACGCAGATGACCGCGACGACCACCATCGCGAGCTTGCGCAGCCGGGGCGACGCGAGTCGGAACTCGGCGAAGTCGGGCACCGTGTATGCCCCGGAACGCCGCAGCGGCGCCGCGACGAACAGCAGCAGACCGAGGTACCCGGCGGTGAACCCGATGGGGTACCACAGTGCGTCCGCACCGTACTTGGCGATCAAGCCGGCGACGCCGAGAAACGATGCCGCCGAGAGATACTCGCCGGAGATTGCGGCGGCGTTCCACCGGGGCCCGACGCTGCGCGAGGCCACCAGGAAGTCCGATGTCGTGCGGGCCAGGCGCACCCCGTACACCCCGATGGCCACGGTCGCGACGGCGGCCGCGATCACCGCGAGGACGGTGAGGACCGGCAATCCTGCCTCGGCATCCATCAGTCGTCGCTCATCAGTCGTCCACGAGGTCGGTGAAATCCTGCTCGTTGCGTTCGGCCTGCCGCGTGTACACCCACCCGGTGCCGAGCAGCACCGGGTACGCGAGCAGTCCGAGGACGAGCCACGGCAACGCGATGCCGAACACCGTCACGTCGGCGAAGGTGGGAAACACCGCCAGAACCGCAGGGACGGAGCACAGCAGGATCACCGCGAGCAGACCGAGCCGGACGGCGAGACCGAGCTGGGCCCGCACGAGGCCACGGATCATCGCCTCCCCCACCTCGGTCTGCTCCTGCACCTCCACCCGGGTCCGGACGATCCGGGCGCCCGTGCGCTGCGCCAGGACCACCCGCTCGCGGGGCGGCGGGGTCCGGCGAGGCGACGTGGCGCTCACCGCGACGTCCAGGTCTGTCGGGGCGCGCGGACCAGCCGATCCTTGAGCGTGCGCGCGTGACGGCGGCTCACCGGCAGTTCCACCGGCGGGTCGTCCCCGTTGGGACGCAGGCACACCAGGACACCGGTGCCGACGGTACGGATTCCGGTGACCAGCGGCAGCGACACCAGATAGGAACGGTGCACCCGGAGGAATCCGGCATCGGCCCACCGGTTCTCGAGGGACGAGATGGGAATGCGCACGAGGTGCGAGCCGGTGGCGGTGTGCAGCCGCGCGTAGTCCCCGTCCGCCTCGACCCACTGGACCTGCGACCGCGGCACGAGCGTCGTGACACCGCCGAGTTCGACGGGAATGACCTCCCCGGTGTCTCGTTCGGGTGACGGAGTCTGCGCGCGGGCCCGCAACTCGACGACGCGACGCACCGACTCGGCCAGGCGCTCCTCCCGCAGCGGCTTGAGCAGGTAGTCGACGGCGCCGAGATCGAACGCGGCGACGGCCCGGTCCTCGTGGGCGGTCACGAACACCACCGGCGGGGGTGTGGCGAAGTTCGCCAGGACACCCGCGAGTTCGAGGCCGTCGAGCCCGGGCATGTTGATGTCGAGGAACACCGCGTCGATTCCGCCGTCGCGGAGCAGCCTCAGCGCGGTGGTGGCGTCGGACGCCGTGCGGATCTCCCGCACCTCGGGCTGGGCCCGCAACAGGAAGGCCAGCTCGTCGAGGGCCGGCGCCTCGTCGTCCACCGCGAGCACCGTCATCGGCTGCGGATCGTCATCTGAGTGGCTCACAACACACATCATGGTGCCACGCGGGGGCGCGACGCGAGTACACCCGCCGACCGACACTCACGCCCTGATTCCGGGCCGGAACTTCGGGACCCGCATGCTCACCTTCGTTCCCGCGCCGGGAGCGGTCTCGACCACCAGTCCGTAGTCGTTGCCGAACGCGGCCCGCAGCCGGTCGTCGACGTTGGCCAGGCCGACGTGCGCGGTCTCCTTCACCCCGGTCGACTCGTCCACCGCGTCGAGGGACCCGGAGCGCAGCAGTTCCGGGTCCATCCCGACACCGTCGTCCTCGACGCTGATGACGCAGTCCGTGCCCTCGTCGGCTGCGACGATGCTCACCGTGCCCCCACCGCTCTTGCCGGCGATCCCGTGCCGGACTGCGTTCTCCACCAACGGCTGGAGCGCGAGGAACGGCAGGACGACCCCGAGCACCTCGGGAGCCACCCGCAGCTTGACGTCGAGGGCGTCCCCGAACCGGGCCCGCTCGAGGGTCAGGTAGCGGTCGATGTTGCGCAGTTCGTCCGACAGCAGCGTGTACTCCCCGGCCGACCGGAACGAATAGCGGGTGAAGTCCGCGAACTCGAGGATCAGCTCCCGCGCCCGAGCCGGGTCGGTGCGCACGAAGGAGGCGACCGTACCGAGCGCGTTGTAGATGAAGTGCGGGCTGATCTGCGCCCGCAGTGCCCGCACCTCGGCCCGGTCGAGCCGGGCCCGCGACGCGTCGAGCTCGGCCAGTTCGATCTGGCCGGACGCGTATCGCGCGACCTCGGCGACGGCGCCCAACATGCCGGGTCCGGGTTCGACGGTGGTGACGACGGCGAGGACACCCACCACCCCGGAGTGTTCGATGAGCAGTGGCTGCGCCACCACGGCACGGATCGACGCCGCGGCGGGCGGACGCACCAGGTCCGCCTGCGGCACCATCACCCGGCGCTCGCCGTCGACGGCCCGCCGTGCCGCCGCACGCACCTGATCGGCGACCTCCCCGTGCGAGCCGGTCCTGGCGAGGATCCCGTCGGCGTCCCAGGCGAGGATCTCGCCGTCGGCGCCGAGGAGCGCGAGCGCCTGTGCGCCGACGAGATGCCGCAGGTGCGGCGCGGCCGCCTGGGCGGAGGGCTCGTCCAATCCGTGACGCAGCGACCGCGCGGCGAGCGAGGCGGTGTGCAGCGCCTCGTGGACGGCGCGTTCGGTGGGGGTCGTCACCGCTCGCCGGGTCCGCAGCCACAGTGCGGTTCCGGTCACCGCGGCGACGACCGCGGCGAGGACGACGATCGTGACGACGGTCCCCGTCACCGCGACTCCGGATCCGGCGGTGCGAGCCTGGCGACGAGGGTCCTCGGCGCCACCGTCCGATACGCGTCCTCGACGATGTCGGCCACGTCCGCCCGATCCTGGGGGACGTCCAGGTACACCCCGATCCAGCCCCGGCCGCCGACGTACGGTGGCACGAAGAAGCGTTCCGGATCGCGCTCCACCCAATCCTGTTGCGCACCGGGCGGGGCCGCTGCCCAGAAGCTGACCCGATCATCGTGGTGTCGACCGGCGAAGGTGACGAACATCGGAGCCTTGCGGACGAACCACGACGGCTCGCCGTGACTGATCCGCTCGGTCGTCTCGGGCAGTTCCAGACACAGTGCTCTCAATCGTTCCAGCTCTCGCCCGGCTCCCGGATCACTCATTCCGGACCCTCCGCTCCGCACGTGTCCGGTGCCGGCACGCCCGCGAAGCGGTCCGCGATCCAGTCCACCGCGCCGGGCACGGCACGCGGATCCGCGTGCCGCTCTCCGACGTTCACCCGGAGGTCGACGACGTCACCGGCCAGACATGCCCGAGCCACGGCGTTCTCGGTCCACGAGGGCAGGATCAGATCGTCCCCCGTGCCGACCACGACGAGCAGTGGACCGGCGGCGGCCTGCCGCGGAAGTGCCCGCGCGCCCAGCAGCTCGCGCATGTTCTCGGCATCGGTCATGGTGCGGGGCCCGACGTCCTCCGCGTCGATCGCACGGAGCAGCTCGAGCTTCTCCGGAAGCTTCGCGGTGACACAGGAGAGGGTGACGTCGGTGGCGTCCGCGAGCGGACCACGCAGATAGGCGGACGGGTCCAGATCCGGGTCGGTGACCCGCAGGCCCTCGATCAGGTACGGCAGGAACATCGTCTGAGGCACGGTCAACTGCACGCCGTCGGGGCCGTCGAGAATCCGCGAGAGGTCCGCCGCCGGTGACAGGTTGGCGGCACCGACGAACTCGAGACCGTCCCCGTAGTCTGCCGCACGTTCGGCGGCGGCCCAGGAGGCCTGGCCTCCCTGCGAGATACCGAGCGCGGCCCACCGGGTCGACGTGTCCGGCACGGTCAGCCGAGCAGCCCGAACGGCATCGATGAGATCGTATGCGGCCGAATCGGGCTCGAGGTACGGGTGCGGCCCGTCCGTGCCGAGTCCCTGGTAGTCGGAGACCGTCACGACGTATCCGCGCTCCACCAGTGTCCCGGACAGCGCGGCGGTCCCCAGCAGATCCGGGCTGTCCGAGGGCGCGCACTCGTCGGTGACGCCGGTGGTGCCGTGGCCGACGGTGACCACCGGCCATCCGCCCTCCGGTGGGGGGCCCGGCGGGGTGAACACGGTCGCCACCACCTCTGCCCCGGTGCCGTCCACCCCGGAGGTGGACCGGTACGTCACCCGCTGTGCGGTGGCACCCAGCGCGGCGATGTCGGGATGGAAGTCGGTGACCGTCTCCGCAGCGACGACCGACCCGCGTTCGTCGCCGACGGGAGCAGGGACGGTCGTGTGTGAGAGTGCACCATCGGGCTCGTCGGGACCGGCGCTCTGCGCACACCCGGACAGGACGGCCACACCGCCTGCGAGAGCGATCACCCCGATCCGCAACCGCATCGACGACTCCACCGGCGCCTCCCTCTGTTCGTTCCTGCCGGCCGCGGCTCACCACCACCGACGGCGGACCCGTTCCTCGGCCGCGGCCGCGTCGAGGTCGAGGCTCTCCAACACGCTACGCAACACCTCGTCGTCCAGGATGCCGCAGTCGCGGGCGTGCACCAGCGCGGCGCGCTCGGCGCGCAGTATGTCCCGGCGGAGCACCGCGAGCAACGCAGCGACGCCGGTTCCGCCCGGGGCGGCGACGCCGCTGCCGTCCGGGGCCTCCTCGGCGTCCTGCGCGGCCCGGCGAGCCCGGAGCGAACGCCGGGCCCGGTCCACGGCATCGTCGAAAGCCGCCACGGGAACGTCGTCCGGCCGCACCCGTGCCCGCGCGTCGAGTTCCTCCTCGCCCGCCGCCACCGCGATGTCGCGGGCGACGTGGAACTGTTCCTCGTACCGTTGCTCCTCGTGCGGATCGGCGACGCGCAGCACCCGGATCAGGGCCGGCATCGTGGCCCCCTGGATCAGTAGGGTGCCGACGGCGACCACGAACGCCACCGTCTGGATGATCTCCCGGCCCGGAAACGGCGTCCCGTCGGCGAGCGTGACCGGAACTCCGGCCGCGGCCGCGAGGGTCACCACTCCGCGCATCCCGGCCCACGAGACGACCAGGGTCTCGCGCCACCCCAGCCCGCGGGCCGGCCACGCCGTGAGACCGATGTGTCGCCGAAACCAGTGCAGCATCAGCCATCCCGGCCGCACCGCCATGACGACGGCCAGCACTGCAAGCGCATAGAGGAACACCCGGGTGACGGACAGGCCGCTGTCGCGGACGTCCTCGATCACCCATTTGAACTGCAGCCCCATGTAGGCGAAGACGAACATCTCGAGGAGCTGGTCGAGACTGGACCACACGGACCGTTCCTGCAGCCGGGTGGTCACCGACTCGCCCGCGGAACGATGCCCCATCACGACACCGGCGGTCACGACGGCGAGCACGCCGGACACCTCGATCTCCTCGGCAGCCAGGTACGCGGCGAACGGCAGCATCAGTCCGAGGACCGTCTCCAGTGACGGGTCCCGCATCCGCGCGCGGACCGCGCCGACGACGAGCGCGAAGGCCGCACCGACGGCGATGCCGCCGAGGACCTCGTAGCCGAAGAAGATCACCGGATGCTCGAACACCCTCGCCCCGACGACGCCGGCCACGGCCACCGTGAACAGCGTCAACGCCGAGGCATCGTTGACCAGCCCCTCCCCGGTGAGCACGGCGAGCACGCGCCGCGGCAGGCCGAGTCGGCGCCCGACCGACACCGCGCTCACCGCGTCGGTGGGTGCGACGACGGCGCCGAGGACGACTGCCGCCCCCAGCGTGAGACCGGGAATCAGCCAGTGGGCGAAGAACGCCACGGCGAAGGCGGTCACCAGCACCGTGACGATGCCCAGCCGCAGGATGTGACCGAGGTGGCGCCGCAGCGTCTGGGTGGAGAACCGCAACGCCGCCGAGTACAGCAGCGGCGGCAGGACCACACCGAGAATCACCTCGGGGCTCAGCTCGAGCCGGGGCAACCCGGGCAGGAACGACGCCGCCGACCCGAGGGCCACCAGCACCAGCGGCACCTGCAGGTCGAGACGGCGCGCCAACGTGGTGACAGCGATGGCCGCGAGAACGACCAGCAGGATCAGCGCACCGTGCACGTGTCGATTGTGCGCGGAGCTTCAGCCCTACGTCATTCCTTCGGCGGCACGGCCTTCTTCGCCGCGTCGGCGGCCTTGTCGATCTTCTCGCTGTACTTGCCGCCCGTCTTGTCGTCGGCGAAGTCGGCCGCCTTGTCGATGGCGCCCTGGATCTGCTCGGAGTTGTCGGCCGCGGCCTTCTTGCCCTTGCCGATCAGACCCTTGAGGGTGTCCGCGAAACTCATGTCGTCTCCTTCTCCGCTCCGCAGGCGGTACCTGCGGAATCCGCGCGGCGGGCGATCACCCGCAGTCGTACCCGATTTTCACAGGTCCGCACCGCCCTCGCCACAGCGACAGGCCGGGCGCGGGTGTGACGGTCAGCGCCCGGGGTGCTCGCCCGGGAGGTCGTCGGGGGTCGCGAACAGCCGACGGTGCTCGCCGTGGATACGACCGGTCACCCACCAGCCGACCTCGACGAGGACCACACCCACCAGACCGCAGACGACGGCCGTCGTGGTCGCCGCGACGTTCGAGGGGTCGAGCTTGAAGAACTCGCGGGTGAACGGCACGGAGAAGAGCACGAGGTAGCCGGCGATCGAGCCCGCGATGAGCACGACCTTCCACCACTGATACGGGCGGGCCACCACGGCGAGGACCCAGACCGCGATCATGATGAGCGTGATCAGCGCGGTGGTGCCGGCCTGGACCTTCTGCGTCTCGGTCTGGTCCGGCCCGGCGTACACCAGGACGTACGAGACGAACGTGGCCACGCCGATGATGACGCCGGACGGGATCGCCAGGCGCATCACACGCGGAACGAATCCGGACCGGGCGCGTTCGTTGTTCGGGGCCAGGGACAGCAGGAACGCGGGGATCCCGATGGTGAACCAGGCGGCGATCGTGACGTGCCGCGGCAGGAACGGGTACGGCAACGGCTCGAAGTCGAACATCGTCGAGAGCACCCCGGAGAACCCGACCAGGAAGGCCAGCAGCACCGAGTAGACCGTCTTGGTGAGGAACAGGTTCGAGACCCGTTCGATGTTGCCGATCACCCGGCGGCCCTCGCCGACGACGTACGGGAGGGTGGCGAACTTGTTGTCCAGCAGGACGATCTGAGCCACCGCCCGGGTGGCGGGGCTGCCGGATCCCATCGAGACACCGATGTCGGCGTCCTTGAGGGCGAGCACGTCGTTGACGCCGTCGCCCGTCATGGCGACGGTGTGCCCGCGGGACTGGAGGGCGCCGACCATGGCGCGCTTCTGGTCCGGCCGGACCCGGCCGAACGTGCTCCCGGATTCGACGGCGTCCGCGAGCTTCTCCGGTTCGGACGGCAGTTCCCGCGCATCGACGGGGTGGTCGGCTCCGGGCAGACCCAGCGAGGACGCCACCGCGCCCACCGACACCGCGTTGTCGCCGGAGATGACCTTGACGACGACGTGCTGACTCGCGAAGTACTCGAGCGTGTCCTTGGCGTCCGTACGCACCCGCTGTTCGAGGACGACCAATGCCCGAGGTGTGATGTCGCCCGGCCCTTCCGGGGAATCCACCGGACGCTCGGCGCTTCCGAGCAACAGCACCCGCAACCCCTGGGCGCCGAGTTCCTCGGCGCGGTCGGCCATCGTGCTGCCCGGCGCGAGCAGGACGTCGGGCGCCCCGAGCACCCAGTTGCCGCGGCTGCCGTAGGACTGCCCGCTCCACTTCTTCGCGGAGGAGAACGGCGCGACGGCCGTGGGTTCACCCCAGCCCGGATCGTCCGGGAACGCCTCCTTGATCGCGAGGACGCTGGCATTGGGCCGGGGGTCGTCGGCGGCGAGCGCGGCCAACGCCGCCCGCACCGCGTCCGCCTGTCCGTCCACGTCGGCGGCCAGTTGCAGCTCCGACAGCCGCATCCCGTTCTCGGTGAGAGTGCCTGTCTTGTCCGCACAGACGACGTCCACGCGGGCGAGACCCTCGATCGCCGGCAACTCCTGGACCAGGCACTGGCGGCGACCCAGGCGGACCACCCCGACCGCGAAGGCGATCGACGTCATCAGCACGAGTCCTTCCGGCACCATGGGCACCAGTGCGGCGACCATGCCGTTGAGGGCGGGCCCGAGGGCCTGGCCGCTCGAGAACAGCTGGTTGTAGATGATGAGCAGGCCCGCCGGGATCATCAGATAGGTGATGAACTTGAGGATCTTGTCGATCCCGCTGCGCAGCTCCGAATGGACCAGGGTGAACTTGCTGGCCTCCGCCGCGAGCTTGGCGGCGTACGCGTCGCGGCCCACCTTCGTCGCCCGGTAGGTCCCGCTTCCCGAGGACACGAAGCTGCCGGAGAGCACCTGCGCGCCCACCGCCTTGTGCACCGGGTCCGCCTCGCCGGTGAGCAGCGACTCGTCCACGTCCAGATTCGACGCCGAGGTGACGATGCCGTCGACGACGATCTGGTCTCCCGCGCCGAGTTCGATGATGTCGTCGAGGACCACCTCGCGGGGCGCCATCTCGACGGCACTGCCGTCCCGGCGCACGAGCGGCTTGGACTGGCTGACGATCGCCAGCTTGTCCAGGGTCCGTTTCGCCCGGACTTCCTGGATGATGCCGATGCCACTGTTCGCGACGATCAGCAGACCGAACATGCCGTCGATGATCGATCCGGTCGCCAGCACGATGAGCAACAGGACGCCGAGGATCGCGTTGATCCTGGTGAACACGTTTCCGCGGACGATGTCGCGGACCGAGCGGCTGGCCCGGTCGGGGACGTCGTTGGTCTTGCCCTGGGCCACACGCTCGGCGACCTGGTCGGCGGTCAGTCCACGAGCGAGGTGCGCCGCGTCGGTGTCGACCCCGGTGACCACACCGGTTTCGGCCCCCACCTGATCGTTCGTCATTCTCGAAAGGCTACCCACCGGAACCGGTGTTCAGGACAGATGCTGCCACCACGTCGAGTGTGTGGCTGGTCTCGTCACGTCGATCCGCTGCCCCGGCACCGGGACCGACACCTCGGTGCCGACCTGCCCGGCCGCCGTCGTGAGCCGCACGATGGGCTCGGACCACGGGTGGAACGCGAGATTGAACGTGGCCCAGTGCACCGGGACGAGCCTGCCGTGTGTGCCGTCACCTCCGTTGAGATCGGCGTGCGTGCGCACGGCCTCCTCCGGGTTCATGTGGATGTCGCGCCACCGGTCGTCGTAGGCCCCCACGGGCAGGAGCGTGAGATCGAACGGGCCGTAGGACTCCCCCAGCCGGGCGAAACGCGGGGTGTACCCGCTGTCTCCGCCGAAGAACACCCGGCGCTCCGGACCGGCGATGACCCAGGACGCCCACTGGGTGGGGTTCCTGACGAGGCCACGTCCGGAGAAGTGCCTGGCCTCGGTACAGGTGAGGACGAGCCCGCCGAGCGTGACCGACTCGTCCCAGTCGAGTTCGACGATGCGGTCCTCGGGAACACGCCAGCGACGCAGGTGCGCACCGATCCCGATCGGAACCACGAACGGCGCCGACTGCCGGGACGCCAGTTGCTGGACGGTCGCCTTGTCCAGGTGGTCGTAGTGGTCGTGCGAGATCACGATCGCGTCGACGGCGGGCAGGTTCCCCAACGCCACCGGGATCGGATGCAGCCGGGCCGGGCCGATCGACGCCGACGGCGAGACCCGGTCACTCCACACCGGATCCGCGAGGACCCGGTACCCGTCCACCTCGACCAGAACGCTCGAGTGCCCGTACCAGGTGACCGCGAGGGCACCGGCCTCCGCGGGGGCGATGGGAGTGGCGAGCGGGATCGGCTTGCGCGGGCGCCCCACCGAGCCACGGGTGACGAAGGACTTCGCGATTCCCGCCGACGCACCTGCGGGGATCTCCCCCGAGGGCTCCGAGTTGTGGAATCGGTAGTCGCGATATGTCGGCGAGGCACCGGCATAGGGCTGGATCCTGGACCGGGACGCACCGATCTGCCCCGGCACACCCCATGCCGCCCGGGTCAGCCAGGCTCCGGTTGCTGCCGCCAGTGCGGTGAGAGCGATGCGCTTGGGATTCACCCCGTCCACGATATGCGACAGTTCCGCCGACTGCGCTCGCCTCGTCGGGCCCGAACCGCTACCGTCCCCGGAACTCGGGGTGGCGCTTCTCGCTCCGCGCGGCGCGGGCCTCCTTCGCATCCTCGCTGCGCCATGCCGCCTCGAGCGCGGCGAGTTCGGCGGCAGGCGACTCGGCGTGAGCCCCGTCGTCGTTGAAGACCAACTTCATGTGCTGCAGGGACAGCGGCGCGAGCCGGGCGATCTTGCGGGCCCAGTCGTGCGCTGCGGCCACGTCACCGAGCCGGTTCGCGAGGCCGAGGGCGAACGCCGCGTCCGCGTCCACCTGCTCGGCCGCCAGCAGCAGGGTACGAGCCGGGCCGCCGCCGATGAGCGAGGAGAGGCGGTGGATGGTCCAGCGGTCGACGGACAGCCCGAGCCGGGCAGCAGGGATGGAGAAGGTCGCCGTCGGAGCGACGACCCGCAGGTCCGCGGCCGTCGCCAGCTGGCACCCGGCACCGATGGCGGGGCCGTTGACCGCCGCGATCACCGGCACCGGCGCGGATTCGACCGTGCGCAGCATGTCGACGAGTGCGTCGGTGAAGCCCTCGGCGTAGACGCTGCCGGACAGGTCGGCCCCGGCGCAGAACACCGGGCCCCGCCCCGTGAGCACGAGAGCACGGGCGCCCTCGGCCACGGCCTCGGTGACGGCGTCCTGCAATGCCTGGCAGAGTTCGGTGTTCAGCGCGTTGCGCCGCTCCTCGCGCTGCAGTTCGAGGGTGATCACGTCGCCTTCGCGGCTCGTCCCGATCATCTCCACTCGCTTTCGTCGGTCGGCAGATGTCCCTCTGCGCTCTACAGGTCCTCGGTGGTCTTGTAGTAATGGAGGTTATGACATCGGAGACCGTGGACGTCGACATCGCCGTGATCGGCGCGGGTCAGGCCGGACTCTCCTCGGCGTACCACCTCCGCCGGCTCGGTGTGGAGCCGGAGCGGTCGTTCGTCGTCCTCGACCATGCGCCCGGACCCGGAGGCGCGTGGCAGTTCCGTTGGCCGTCACTGACTCTGAGCACCGTCAACGCCGTGCACGATCTTCCCGGTCTGAGTTTCGCGGACACCGTGGCTGCGGCGCAGCCGTCCCTGGCATCCGGGAGTGCGTCCGGGAGCGTGCTCGCCTCGACCGCGGTTCCGCACTACTACCGTGTCTACGAGGAGAAGTTCGGGCTGCCGGTGCACCGTCCGGCGCACGTGCGGGTGGTCTGCGATCGCGGCGACCGCCTGCACGTGGAGACCGACGACGCCGTGTTCGCCGCGAGAGGGCTGATCAACGCGACCGGGACGTGGGAGCGTCCGTTCATTCCGCACTATCCCGGCGCCGAGACGTTCCTGGGCAGGCAGCTGCACACCAGGGACTATCGCAGTGCGGACGAGTTCGCCGGGGCGCACGTCCTCGTCGTCGGGGGCGGAATATCGGCGGTGCAACTTCTGGACGAGATCTCGCACGTCACCGACACGACGTGGGTCACCCGCCGGGAGCCCCACTTCAGTGAGGAACCGTTCACCTCCGACCACGGCCGCGCCGCGGTCGCCCTCGTCGAGGACCGGGTCCGTCGCGGGCTGCCCCCGGGCTCGGTGGTGTCGGTGACGGGCCTGCCGGTCACACCGGCGATCCGCGCCGCCCGCGCTCGCGGCGTCCTCGACCGGCACCCGATGTTCCGGGAGATCACCCCGCACGGCGTGCGCTGGCCGGACGGCGCCGAGAAGGCCGTGGACGTCATCCTCTGGAACACCGGATTCCGCAGTTCGCTCGATCATCTGGCGCCGCTGCGCCTGCGTGGCCCCGGCGGCGGGATCACGATGACCGGCCGACTCGCGACGCAGGTGTCCTCCGACCCGCGCATCCACCTCGTCGGGTACGGCCCGTCCGCCTCGACGATCGGCGCGAACCGGGCCGGGCAGGCAGCTGCCCGCGAGTTGACGCGGTACCTCGACCCGGGACCTGAGCGGGCGGCACGCGTACTCTGAGCTGCACCATGGTGCGTTTTCGAGTGCTCGGGGGTCTCGAGGCACGAGGTGAGGACGACCGCCCGATCTCGCTCGGTGGCCCCCGCCAGCGAGCAGTCGTGGCGGTGCTGCTGGGTGCACGCGGCGAGACGGTCCCCACCGACCGGCTCGTGGAGGACGTGTGGGACGGCGCGCCACCGCCTCGTGCGCTCGGCGCCCTGCAGGCGTACGTGTCGAACCTGCGTCGCGCCCTGGAACCGGACCGTCCGCCGCGCGCACCGGCGACGACGTTGACCACCCGCCCGGGCGGCTACGCGATCGATCTTCCCGACCGGGCGGTCGACGCCTGGGAGTTCGAGGATCTCGCCCGCCGCGCCGCCACCGTCACCGAACTCCAGGGCGCCCTCGCCCTGTGGCGCGGTCCCGCCTATCCCGAGTTCGCGGCCTCCTCCTGGGCGATACCGGAGACGGCACGGCTGGACGAGGTGCACGTCGCTCTTCGCGAAAGACTCGCCGCCGGATACCTTTCCGCGGCCACCGCCGATCGGGCGGTGCTGCTGGCGCAGGAGTTGACGCGAGAGCACCCACTGCGTGAGGAGGGATGGCGTCTGCTCGCCCTGGCCTTGCATGCCACCGGGCGACGGGCCGAGGCTCTCGCCCGGATCCGCACCGCCCGCGCACTCTTCGCCGAGGAACTCGGGCTCGATCCGGGGCCGGCCCTGTCCGCCGTGGAGTCCCGGATACTCGACGGGACCCTCGCCGGCGACGGTTCCCCCACCCCGGCTCGGGCCGTGGCGAGCCGGGGTGCAGCGGTGTTCGTCGGCCGTGACGCCGAGCTGGAGACGCTGATGCGGGCGGCGGACGAGCCGGGGGCACTGGCAGTGATCGGCGGTGAGGCAGGCTCGGGCAAGAGTGCCCTGCTCGACCGCTTCCGATCCCGCCTCGACGACGCGGGCCGGCTCACCGCGGTGGGGCGGTGCCCCGAGTTCGACGGAGCGCCCTCGGCCTGGGCATGGGTGGAGATCCTGCGCGAGATCCGCCACACGGTGGCCCCGGGGTCCGCGGCCGCATCCCTCGCGCCGCTCCTCGAGCTCGGCGGTGCACCGCCACCCGGCGTGCCGGCGGCCGACGCTTCCGTCGGGCGTTTCCTGCTGCACCACGCCGTCGGCGACTACCTCGAGACAGCACTGTCCCACCGGCCGACCGCACTGATCCTCGACGACCTGCACCGCGCGGACGCCGAGACACTCGCACTGCTCACCCATGTCGCCGAACGACGGCTGCCGCTCCTCGTGGCCGTCGCCTACCGTGCGGACGAACCGGGCTCACGGATCGAGACGGCACTCGCGGACCTCGCCCGCTTCTCCCCGACCCGCGTTCGGCTGGGTGGTCTGGACGTCGATTCGGCAGCCACACTGATCCGGCGCGTCGCGGGCCGGGCGACCGATCCGGCGACGGTCGCGGCACTGACCGAACGCACCGGGGGTAACCCGTTCTACCTGCAGGAGAGCGCCCGCCTCCTGGCCGCGGAGGGCGAACTGGTCGCCACCTCGGAGGTACCGGACGGGGTCCGGGACGTCCTACGGCGGCGGATCGCCCAGCTTCCCGAGGCATCCGCCTCGGTGCTGCGGCTCGCCTCCGTCGTCGGACGGGAGGTGCCGGTCGATCTCCTCACCGCCGCATCGGATCTCGACGAGAACGCGGTGCTGGATGCCGTCGAGGACGGACTGGGCGCGCGATTGGTGACCGAACCCGAGCCCGGCATCGTGCGGTTCGGCCATGCCCTCGTCCGCGAGACCCTCTACAGCGATCTGAGCCGACTGCGCAGGCACCGATGGCACGAGCGGGTCGCGGCCGCGATCGAGCACCTCGATCCCACCGACAGCTCCGCTCTGGCCCACCACTATTCGGCGTGCCTGTCCCCGGACACTGCACGAAAGGCACTCGTGCACAATATCTCTGCCGCCGAACAGGCCGCTCGGCGGTTCGCGCACGACGGAGCGATCGACTTCCTCGAACGAGCACTGACCGCCACCGAACACCTCCCCGACGACGACACGCCACCCCCGGACCAACTCGTAGACCTGCTCACCGAGCTGAGCCGCACCCAGTTGTCCGCGGGCATGAGCTCTGCCGGGATGCTCACCCGCGCACGTGCTCTCGCGGTCGCCGATCGTCACGACCGCCGGGACCTCGCTGCCCGGATCCTGGCCTTCGTCGACACCCCCACCCCCTGGGTCAACCGGCGGTACGGCGCCGTCGACCGGGACACCGTCGCGGTCGCCGAATCCCTCCTCGACGAGGATCTCGACGCCCCGCTCCGGTGCCGGCTGCTGATCACGCTGGTCCACGAGCTCGGCGGCGAGGACGCCACACGCACCCTCGCGGCGGCACGCACCGCCGAGCTCCTCGCACGGGACATCGGCGACCCCGAGCTCCTGGGCCTCACCCTCAACGCACTCCACTGCGGCACAGGATCGTTCCGGAGCCTCGTCACCGGCGACGACATCGCGGACGAAGTACTGCGCATCGGCGAGGACCACGGCCTCCCGGTGTTCACGATGCTCGGGCACAGTCTGCACGCCTGGCAGTGCGCCGCGGCGGCCGACCTCGCCGCCGCGGAGTGGCACGCCACCCGCCAGTCGGAGCTCGCCGACCGATACCGGTGGCACCAGGCGAGGGGCACCGCCGCGATGTTCCGCGGGCTGCTCGCCCACATGAGGGGTGATCTCGCCGGGGCCGAGGAACACTACCTGCGTGGGCACGAGCTCATGGACCGGGCGGGACTGGACGCGGACAGCATCCTGGCGCTGGCCACCCTGACGATGTGGTTGACACAGGGCCGCGAGGGCGAATTCGAACTCGTCGCGGACACCGTCGACAGCGATGCGCCCGACGTCGTCACCGACCTGCTGGCTCTCGCACAGGCCGCGAACGGACGGATCGACGTGGCACGCCGCACCCGCGAGGCCGTGCTGCCCGTCCGCCGTGACTTCTTCCACGGACTGATGCTCGCGCTGCGGGGCATCGTCGTCGCGCGCGTCGGCTCGGGAGCCGAAGCGGAGGCCGTCTACACCGAGCTGTCGGCCCGCTCCGGCCAGGTGGGTGGCGCGGACACCGGCGCCTATGCGATCGGCCCGGTCGACACCGTTCTGGCCGATCTCGCCGAGGTCGCCGGACGGCCCGGTGACGCCGCCCGGCACCGCACCCTCGCGTACGAGGTGGCCCGTCGCTGCGGCTGCCCACAGTGGATCGAGGCCGCCGAACGTCGCCTCCACCAGCATTCCTAGACGTCTGCAAGCAGTACGGGGCATTCTTTTCGCCTGCCGTTCCCGAGAGAGGACTTCACTC
Organism: Rhodococcus triatomae; assembly: GCF_014217785.1. NCBI lineage: Bacteria > Bacillati > Actinomycetota > Actinomycetes > Mycobacteriales > Nocardiaceae > Rhodococcus > Rhodococcus triatomae. The sequence continues at coordinate 1,231,911 of NZ_CP048814.1, forward strand.
GATGAGTGCACTACTGGCGCGTGTGGGCCGCTTCGCGGCGGATCACCCGTGGCGAGTGATCGTGACCTGGGTCGCGCTCCTGTTCGTCGTGTTCGGCGCAGTGGCGGCGGTCGGCGGTGAGACCCGCGACGACTACACGATCGAGGGAATCCCGGCGCAGCTGGGCACCGACCTGCTCACCGAACGCTTCCCGGAGACCTCGGGAGCGGATGCCCGCGTCGTCCTACACAGTTCCGACGGAGCGGTGGACCGGGGCGTGGTGAGCGAGGTCTCCGAGCGCCTCCGTGCGATGCCGGGAGCGGCGCAGGTGACGCCACCACGCGTGTCCGGCGACGGCAGCATCACCTTGATCGGCGTGTTCTACGACATCCCGGTCACCGACTTCACGGGCAGCGAGGGAGTCGACGCGCTCGAGGCCGCCGCGAACCCGGCCACCGAGCAGGGAATCCACGTGGCCTTCGGCGGGCAGGTGCCGGAGAACATCTCGAAACCCTCCGGGATCGCCGAGGCGGTGGGCATCACGGTCGCGCTCGTCATCCTCCTGTTCGCATTCGGCTCGGTCGTGGCCGCCGGGCTGCCGATCGCCGTCGCACTGATCGGTGTGGGAATCGGGACCGGGCTGATCATGCTCCTGGCCGGCTTCTCCACGGTGAGCACGCTGGCGCCGACGATCGCCACCATGGTCGGTATCGGCGTCGGGATCGACTACGCCCTGCTGCTGGTCACCCGATATGTCGAAGGGCTGCGAGCCGGAATGCCGGCGCCCGAGGCCGTCGCCGCCGCCAACTCCACCGCCGGGGTGTCGGTGGTGTTCGCGGGAACCACAGTCCTGGTGTCACTGCTCGGGCTCCGCCTGGCGGGACTGCCGATGTTCGAGTCGTTCGGCTACGCCACGTTCGCGATGGTCGGCGTCGTCATGCTCACCTCCGTCACCCTCGTCCCGGCGCTGTGTGCGCTGGCGGGACCGCGAGTTCTGGGCCGGGCGAGTGCCCGGCTGCGCTCACGGCCTGACACGGGCCCGACCCTGACGTACCGGTGGGCCGTCCGAGTCTCCCGTCACCCGCTGCTGTGGATGCTCGCCGCACTCGGACTGCTGCTCCTGCTGGCCGCCCCGGTCCTGGATCTGCGGACGTGGCCCCAGGATGCGGGCAGCCAGCCGGAGTCGAACACCGCACGGCAGGCCTACGACCTGGTGCACGACGGCTTCGGGCCGGGCGCGAACGGGCCGCTGGCCGTCGCGGTGGACCTCGAGCAGGTCCCGGCGTCCCAGCTGAGCGCCCTGTCGACCACTCTCGGCGCCGATCCCGGGGTCGCGGGCGTGGCACCCGCCCTCGTCAACCCGGACGGCACGGCGGCCCTGATCCTCGTCGAGCCCACCACGGGCCCGAGCGATCCGGAGAGCACCGAGTTGCTCGGCCGGATCCGCGGTGAGCTGCCCGAGGGTGTCCACGTCACCGGGCTCACGGCGACGTTCGCCGACATCTCGGACCGCCTCTCCGAGCGGCTGTGGCTGGTGATCGGCTTCGTCGTGGCCGTCTCGGTGGTGCTGTTGACGATCGTGTTCCGGGCCCCGCTGGTGGCGGTGAAGGCGGCGGCGATGAACCTGCTGTCCGTGGCCGCCTCGTACGGCGTTCTCGTCGCGGTGTTCCAATGGGGTTGGGGTGCACAGTTACTCGGGCTCCCCCACGCGGTTCCGGTGTCGAGCTGGGTGCCGATCCTGCTGTTCACGATCCTCTTCGGCCTGTCGATGGACTACGAGGTGTTCCTGCTGTCCCGGGTACGGGAACGGTGGCTCGTCACCGGCGACCCGCGCTCGAGCGTGGTCGAGGGCCTCGCCTCCACCGGCCGGGTCGTCACCTGTGCGGCGGCCATCATGATCGCGGTCTTCGCCGGCTTCGCGCTGGACCCGGACGTGACGGTGAAGATGATGGGTGTCGGTCTCGCGACTGCCGTCTTCATCGACGCCACGATCGTCCGGATGGTGCTGGTGCCGTCGACGATGTACCTGCTGGGCGGCGCCAACTGGTGGCTGCCTGCCTGGCTCGGCCCCACCCGTCCGACCCCACCGAATCGTGACGGGGCGGTACGGGACGGTCACGACGCCCGCGAGCCCCGGCCCGTCACCACCACCGCACCCCCTCCCCCTGGGTGAAGGGCACCTTCGACCGGTCTGACGAGGCGTAGGCCACCTTCACCCGGACAGAGGGGGCGGGTGAAGGTGGCCTCGGTGGGATCTCGAAGGAGGTGAGATCTCGTAGGAGGTGAGATCTCGAGGGAGCAGCGCGGCGAATCCCGTTCAGGCTCCGAAAGTTTCCGGATCCGGGCCGATCCGGCCGTCGGGCGTGGACAGGTGCGCGATGGTGGTGACCTCCTCCGACGTGAGCGCGAAATCGAAGACGTCGAAGTTCCCGGCGATCCGCGAGGGCGTCACCGACTTCGGGATGACCACGTTGCCGATCTGCAGATGCCACCGGATGATGACCTGCGCCGGGGTCTTGCCGTGTGCCTGGGCGATGGCGGTGATGGTGGGATTCTCGAGCAGGGTTCCCTGCCCCAGCGGGCTCCACGCCTCCGTCGCGATGCCCTTACCCGTGTGATAGGCGCGCAGTTCCTCCTGCGTGAATCCCGGGTGCAACTCGATCTGGTTGATCGCCGGCACCTCGCCGGTCTCGGCGACGAGCACGTCGAGGGTCTCGGGCGTGAAGTTCGAGACGCCGATGGTCACGGCACGCCCCTCGTCCCGGATCCGCTGCATCGCCTTGTAGGTCTCGACGTACAGGTGCTTCGACGGCATGGGCCAGTGGATGAGATAGAGGTCGACGTAGTCGAGGTCGAGCCGGCTCAGGCTGGCGTCGAACGCCCGCAGGGTCGAGTCGAACCCCTGCTCCGAATTCCACAGTTTCGTCGTGACGTACAGGTCCTCCCGCGCGATACCCGAGTCCCCGATCGCCCGTCCGACGCCGGTCTCGTTGCCGTACACGGCGGCGGTGTCGATACTGCGGTAGCCGGCCTCGAGCGCATTCGTCACGACGGAATACGTCTCGTCCTCGGGCACCTGGAAGACCCCGAACCCCAACGCCGGAATGACCTTCCCGTCGTTGAGCACGATCGTGGGCACCTGACTGTTACCACTGTTGTAGGTCATACCTGAGGGTAACCGGACGGTGACCGGACCCGCGGCCACCAGCGCGGAACCGGAGCGTCGACGTGCGGCGACGCGATTCCGGCCGGAGGTGTCAGGGACGGACATTCGGGGTATTACCGACCAGCAGGTCGGGAAGGAGGCGTGGTGAGCCTCATGTATCGGATGATGTACCGCCTGGGGTGGGCCCCCTGGGAGCACGGCGCCGAGCGGTTCGAGCGCGACGTCGACCGGCTGTTCTCCCCGGAACCCCGATTCGGGTGCGGTACCTACACCAAGCCGGAACCCGGCCGGGCCCTCGACATCGGCTGCGGCCGCGGCTACCACGCCGTCGAACTCGCCAGGCGAGGATGGGACGTGACCGCGATCGACGTCGTGGAACGGGCACTGGAGCAGGGCCGGCGACGGGCGCACGGGGCCGACGTCGAGATCGACTTCCGCCGGGTGGACATCACCGACCCCGGAGACGCACTCGACGGCGGCTACACCCTGCTGCTCGACGTCGGCTGCTATCACGGACTGAGCCACGAGGAGCGCACCGCGTACGTCGAGTCGGTCGGGCGCCTCGCCGCTCCCGGAGCGTCGCTCCTGATGTTCGCCTTCGGACGCGGCTACCGCGGACCACTGCCGAGTGGGACGTCCCGGGCCAACATCGAACGGCGATTCACCGAATGGACGCTCGTGGCCGACACCGATGCAGACACCGACTGGCTACCGCCGCCGCTGCGGTCCGTCGATCCCCGCTGGTTCCTGCTGGTCCGCTCCTGACTCGCAGGACGTGGACCTGACGTCGCCCCCGGCCCGGCGTACCCGGATACTCGACGGTCGTGACGGCAACTCTTCGCATCGACGGTCTCGGCGCCTCGCGCGGTGACCGGACCCTGTTCTCCGGACTCGACCTGACCGTGGCCGCGGGCGAGGTGGTGGGCCTGGTCGGTGCCAACGGGGCCGGGAAGTCGACGCTGCTGACGACACTCGCCGGGATCGGGAACGCGGAGGTGACCGGGACCGTCACGCGCACTCCCGCCGACGCGACGATCGGCTACCTCGCGCAGGAACCGGACCGGATCGCCGGGGAGTCGGTGCTGGGATTCCTCGCCCGTCGCACCGGTGTCGCCGACGCGGAGACGGTGATGAACACCGCAGCGGAACGGCTCGGCACCGACGATGCGTCACCGCACGAGGACGAGTACACCCCGGCCCTGGAACGGTGGCTCTCGCTCGGCGGCGCCGACCTCGCCGAGCGCGCCGAGAAGGCGGCCGCGGACGTCGGCCTCGGTGTCCCCCTGGAAACCCCCATGACCGCCCTGTCGGGAGGTCAGGCCGCCCGTGCGGGGGTGGCGAGCCTGGTGCTGGCGCGGTTCGACGTCCTCCTGCTCGACGAACCGACCAACGATCTCGACCTGGCCGGGCTCGAACTCCTCGAACGTTTCGTCGCCGAGACGCGGGTGGCGATCGTGGTGGTCAGCCACGATCGGGAGTTCCTCGCCCGCACCGCGACGTCCGTCGTCGAACTCGATCTGGCCCAGCAGAAGATCGACGTGTACGACGGCGGGTACGAGTCCTACCTCGCCGAGCGGGAGGTCGCCCGCAGGCATGCGCGCGAGGCGTACGAGGAGTACGCGGACACCCGCGCATCGCTCGAGGATCGCGCGCGGATGCAGCGGAACTGGATGGAGCACGGCGTCCGCAACGCCCGCCGCAAGGCGAAGGACGGCGACAAGCTCGGGAAGAACCTGCGCGCCGAATCCACCGAGAAGCAGGCTGCCAAGGCGAGGCAGACCCAGCGCCGGATCGAACGCCTCGACGTCGTGGAGGAACCCCGCAAGGAGTGGGAGCTGCGGATGGAGATCGCGGCGGCACCGCGCTCGGGCGCGGTGGTCGCCACAGCGGACGGCGCGCTCGTCCGGCGCGGCGGTTTCGTTCTGGGCCCGATCACCACCGAGGTGAACTGGGGCGATCGGATACTGGTGACGGGGCCGAACGGGGCGGGAAAGACCACCCTGCTGGGTCTGCTGCTGGGCCGGATCGCACCCGACGAGGGCCGCGCAGCCCTGGGTTCCGGCGTCCTGATCGGCGAGATCGACCAGGCACGGGCGCTGTTCACCGCCGAGGAGACGGTGTCGGAAGCTTTCGCGGCACACGTACCCGACTGGCCGGACGCCGAGGTACGGACCCTGCTGGCGAAGTTCGGTCTCCGCGGCCCTCAGGCCCTGCGCCCCGCCGCCTCACTCTCCCCCGGTGAGCGCACCCGTGCGGCATTGGCACTCCTGCAGGCGAGGGGCGTGAACCTGCTGGTCCTGGACGAGCCGACCAACCACCTCGATCTGCCGGCGATCGAACAACTCGAGCAGGCGATGGACCGGTTCGACGGCACCCTGCTACTGGTCACCCACGACCGCAGAATGCTCGACTCCACCCGCAGTACGAGGCGCTGGCGGGTGGAGTCGGGACAGCTGTCGGAGGTGTGACGGAGCGCGGAGCCGTCAGTCTTCGCCCATGGGCGGGAGCGCCTTGACGAACGGTGGGTCGTAGTCGACCTTGCCGAGCTTGGCGGCTCCGCCCGGCGAGCCGAGATCGTCGAAGAAGTCCGCGTTGGCCTTCGTGTACTCGACCCACTCGTCCGGGACGTCGTCCTCGTAGAAGATCGCCTCCACGGGGCACACGGGCTCGCAGGCGCCACAGTCCACACACTCGTCGGGGTGGATGTAGAGCATCCGGCCACCCTCGTAGATGCAGTCGACGGGGCATTCTTCGATGCACGCCTTGTCCAAGACATCGACGCAAGGTTCTGCGATGGTGTACGTCACGTCCGCGATCCTGACCTTTCCTGCCTCGTGGATTCGCGCCCAACCGGGCGAATCGACGACTTCCAGTCTGCCACCTCCGGAATCAGCCTCCCGCTAAGGCAAACCTCATACGAAGACATTGACAAAGCGTTGTGTTTTTACAACACTATGATGCATGTCTCCGGTCCGACGGGGAGAAACACTCCCCATTCACAACAGGATTGCAGTCCTGCGCGCCGAGCGCAGGATGAGCCGGGCCCGATTGGCCGAGCTCGTCGGCGTCAATCCTCAGACCGTGGGCGTACTCGAGCGAGGCGACCACTACCCGAGCCTCGACCTCGCCTTCCGCATCTGCGCGGTGTTCGAGCTTCCGGTGGAGGCCGTGTTCTCCCGCAGGGAGTTCGGCCCGCTGTCCACCGAGTTGTATCGCCGTCCCCCGATCGAATCGACACGAGGAGCCGAGGACGATGACCTCACCGGCTGACACCAGTCTGCTCGGGCGCTATCAGCAGCACCGCACCCGGCAGTTCCTGAAGCAGGAGGACCAGTTCCGCACCTGGCTCCCGGGCTGGCGCACCCAGGCTCGCCGCCGTGTCCTGGTCGTCGTCCTCGCCGCCACATTCGCCTTCGTGTTCGCGGTCGGGGTCGTCTGCCTCTTCGACATGATCGTCGGACCGCTGCTGTGGCTCGTCGCCGTGGCAATCTTCCTCCCCACCTGGACGATCCTGCAGATCGTCTCCGGACGGCAGAGTGACGCCCCTCGGGACGCCCTCGACGAGTGGGAGATCCAGCAGCGCAACAGCGCACGCTCCATCGGACTCACCGTCACCCAGGTGCTCACGATCTTTCCGGCCATCTTCCTGGTGGCCTCGGCGGCGTTCGAGTCCTCGGGCCGAGCCAGCACCTACGCGGGTGGCCTGTGGGTGCTGACGACGCTCATCATCGGCGGGTGCACCCCTGCGATGATCCTCGCGTGGACCCGCCCCGACCCGGAACCGGAGGACGCCACGGAACGCTGAGCAGGAACCTCCACCCGAGAGCCACCATCACGAACACCGACGACCGCACCCCAGGGAAGGACCTCATGCCCGAGACCCTCACGATCGACGGACTGTCCAAACGCTACGGCGACGTCATCGCGCTCGACGACCTGAGCTTCGACGTCCGGCCCGGGGAGCTGTTCGGCTTCGTCGGCAGCAACGGCGCCGGGAAGACCACCACGATGCGGATCGTGCTCGGCGTGCTGTCCGCCGATTCCGGACGCGCCCTCCTCGGCGGCCGGGACATCGACCTCGACGTCCGCCGCACCATCGGATACATGCCCGAGGAGCGTGGTCTGTATCCGAAGATGAAGGTCGGCGCCCAGTTGGCGTACCTGGCCGAACTGCACGGCCTCTCCCGCGCCGAGGCGCGGGAGGCGGTGGAGCGCTGGACCGAACGGCTCGGGATCTCCGAACGCGTCGGCGACACGGTCGATTCCCTCTCGCTCGGCAACCAGCAGCGAGTACAGCTCGCGGCGGCCCTCGTGCACGATCCCGCGGTACTCGTCCTCGACGAGCCCTTCTCCGGGCTCGATCCGGTGGCGGTGGACGTGATGAGCGACGTGCTGAAGGAGAAGGCCGCCACCGGTGTTCCCGTGATCTTCTCGAGCCACCAGCTGGACCTGGTCCAACGGCTGTGCCACCGCGTCGGGATCATCGGCAGGGGCCGCATGCGCGCCCTGGGCACCGTCGACGAACTACGCGGCTCCGGTAGCACCCGGCTCGAGGTCCACGCCCCGGACGCGCCCGTCGGCTGGGCCGCTCATCTGGACGGCGCCACCGTCCTCGAACACCGCGAGGGACGCACCGTCCTCGAGCTCGCACCGGGCACCGACGACCAGACCGTCCTGCACGCCGCACTGAAAACCGGCCCGGTCCACGAATTCTCCACGCACCGGCCGTCCCTGACCGAACTGTTCCGAGAGGTGGTGGCCGCATGAGCGCCCCGCTGAGTCCGGCCCGCGCGATCGCGCTGGTCGCCCGTCGCGAGTTCATCACCCAGGTCGTCAAGCGCAGCTTCGTCATCTCGAATGCCATCGTGCTGGTGGTCATCGTCGGCGGCATCATCGCCTTCTCGATCTTCTCCGGTGGCGACGACGAGGACGCGACCATCGGCCTGGTCGGTGACCAGGCACTGGCGCCCGTCCTCGTCGCCACCGGCGACGCGATCGGTACGCCCGTGGACGTCAGCGAGATCGGTTCCGCCGACGAGGCCAGGGACCGCGTCCGTGACGGTGACCTCGACGTCGCCGTCCTCACCGAGCCGTCCGGCGCCGCCACGGCCGTCACGAACGAGGAGATCGGCGCGAACCTGCGTGCCGTCGTCGATTCGGCTGTCGCCCAGAACGCCCAGGCGCGGGCACTCACCGAGCAGGGCGTCGACTCCGCCGCGCTCGCCGAGGCCACCTCGCAGGCCACCGTCACCGTCGAGGCACTCGACCCGCCGGACCCGGAACAGGGGCAGCGGGTGGCACTGTCCGTGACGGTGGTCATCCTGCTGTACATGCAGATCCTCGGATTCGGCATGTACGTCGCGATGGGCGTCGTGGAGGAGAAGTCGAGCCGCGTCGTGGAACTGCTGCTGTCGACACTGCGGCCGCTGCAGCTGTTGTGGGGCAAGGTGATCGGCATCGGTGCGGTCGGACTGCTCCAGCTGGTGGTGTACGGGATCGCCGGCGTCGCGACGGGGCTGGCCACCGGGGTCCTCACCGTCACGGGCACCGCATTCGGTGTCCTGTTCGGCACCATCGGATGGTTCGTCCTCGGCTTCGCGTTCTTCGCCGTCCTCTATGCGGCCGCCGGATCGATGGTCTCGCGTCAGGAGGACGTGAACGCCACCGCGACACCGCTCATGCTGGTCATCCTCGCGATGTTCTTCAGCGCCTTCACCGCGATCGGCAACCCCGACGGCACGCTGAGCAACGTACTGAGCTGGATACCTCCGTTCTCCGCCATCCTCATGCCGCTGCGCATCGCGGCCGGAGTGGCGAGCCCGGCGCAGATCGTGGGCACCGCCCTGTTGATGATCGCGGTCACCGCCGCACTCAGTGTGCTGGCCGCGAAGATCTACCAGCGGTCGATCCTGCGCATCGGCAAGGTGGTGTCGTGGAAGGAAGCGCTCGGACGATCCTGATCCTCCGCTAATCTCGCGTCATGGCCACCCGCATCGCGGCTCGCGAGATCCTGGATCTGGTGCTCGATCCCGGGAGTTTCGTCTCCTGGGATCGAGCACCCGTCGACACGAGCCCGGGCGCCGCGTACCGCGCCGATCTCGAGCGGGCGGCCGAACGCGCCGGAACGGACGAGTCGGTGATCACCGGTGCCGGCACGGTGCGGGGTCGCACCGTCGCGGTGATCGCATGCGAATTCTCGTTCCTCGCCGGATCGATCGGGGTCGCTGCCGCCGAGCGGATCACCGCCGCGATCGAACGCGCCGGCGCGGAGCGGCTTCCCCTGCTCGCCTCCCCCACGTCGGGTGGCACCCGGATGCAGGAGGGCACCGTCGCATTCGTGCAGATGGTGAAGATCGCGGCCGCTGTCGCCGCGCACAAGGCCCTGCACCTGCCGTACCTCGTCTATCTGCGCAATCCGACGACCGGCGGCGTGTTCGCCTCCTGGGGCTCGCTCGGCCACATCACCGTCGCCGAACCCGGCGCCCTGGTCGGATTTCTCGGGCCCAGGGTGTACCAGGCGCTCTACAACGAGCCGTTCCCCGAGGGCGTGCAGACCGCGGAGAACCTCTACCGCAACGGCGTGATCGACGGGGTGGTTCCCGCCCGGCGACTGCGCACGCTCGTACACCGGGTGCTCCGTGTCCTCGTCGACGCCCCCTCGGCACGAGACGACGCCGCGCCCGACCGGGAACCGATCCCCGACCGGCCGGCGTGGGCGTCGGTCCTGCTGTCCCGACGCCCGGATCGCCCCGGCATCCGGCAACTCCTGCGCCATGCGGCCACCGAACAGGTCCCGCTCAGTGGAACGGGGCAGGGCGAGGCCGACCGCACCGTCCTCCTCTCGCTCGCCCGGTTCCGCGGCGTGCCGTGTGTCCTGCTCGGCCAGGACCGCAGCGGGCAGTCCCTGCGGCACACGATGGGGCCGGGCGCCCTGCGCGAGGCACGCCGGGGCATGAAGCTCGCCGAGGAGCTGCAACTTCCCCTGGTCCTGGTGATCGACACCCTCGGGGCGGCGTTGTCGAAGGAAGCCGAGGAGCGTGGGCTGGCACCCGAAATCGCCCGATGCATCAGTGATCTGGTCACGCTGCGAACTCCCACGGTCTCGGTGCTGCTGGGGCAGGGCACAGGCGGCGGAGCGCTCGCCTTCCTGCCCGCGGATCGTGTCGTCGCCGCCCAGAACGGCTGGCTCGCACCGCTTCCTCCCGAGGGGGCCAGTGCCATCGTTCACCGGGACACCGCGCATGCCCCGGACATGGCCGCCGCCCAGGGGATCCGATCCCTGGACCTGCTGCGCGACGGGATCGTCGACACGATCGTCCCGGAGCTTCCGGACGCCGCCGACGAGCCGGTGGACTTCGCCAAACGAGTGGGCAGCGCCATCGCCTCGTCATTGCACGCCCTCGCCGCGTCGCCCGCGGAGGAACGGATGTCCGCACGCCTGGGCCGCTACCGCGGACTCGGGCTTCCCTGAGCCAGTGATGTTCCCTCACCCGGTCGCGGCGCCGAACCATCGCGCGAGTGGACCGGCCAGCGCCCGCTGATCGTCACCGACCCACGCCACGTGGCCGTCCGGCCGTAGCAGGACCGCCGGTACCTCCAGTTCGGCTCCGGCGTCGACGACATGATCGACTCGGTCCGTCCAGCCCGCCACCGAGAGCTGACCGGTGCGGTCGACCAGCAGCCCCCGGCCACCGCGCATCAGTTCGTAGAGGCGACCGCGGCCGAGATCGACGTCGCGGAGCCGACGACCGAGCAGTGGGTGCCCCTCACCGAAGTCGTAGCGAATCGCTGTCGCGGTGATCTTCTCGATCAGATGCCGGTTCACGTCCTCGAAGTCCATCAGCTCCGACACCAGGCGGCGCACCGCCTGGGCACCGGGATCGAGGGACATCAACTGCATTTGGGCACGAGTGTTGTCCAGCACGTCGGAGGCGACCGGGTGCCGTTCGGTGTGGTAGCTGTCCAACAGGCCGGACGGCGCCCAGCCGCCGACCACGGCTGCCAGTTTCCAGCCGAGGTTGAACGCGTCCTGGATCCCCAGGTTGAGCCCTTGCCCTCCGGTCGGCGGGTGGATGTGCGCGGCGTCGCCCGCCAGCAGCACCCGGCCCACCCGGTAACGCTCGGCCTGCCGCGTCGCGTCGCCGAACCGGGACAGCCAGCGGGGCGAGTGCGCACCGAAATCGGTACCGGCGACCACCCGCATCTGCTGCCGCACCTCGTCCAGGGTCGGCCGGACCGTGCGATCTCCGGCGACCCCTTCGGCGGGCACGACGACACGGTATACACCTTCTCCGAGAGGCGTTGCACCGAAACGTAGTTGGGTCCTTCGTACCTCGGACACCACTGCGCCGATCGTCTCCGGATCCGCGGCCAGCTCCATCTCTCCCAGCAGCGTCTCGGTCCTCGAGGGCTCGCCGGGAAAGCCGACACCGAGTAGTTTGCGCACCGTGCTGCGTCCACCGTCGCAGCCGACGAGATAGCGGGCACGGACCTGCCTCCGGAGCGATCCCGGGCCGGAGACCTCAGCCGTCACGCCGTCGTCGTCCCGGCTCAGGCCGACCAGTTCGGAACTCCAGCGTATTTCGGCGCCGAGCGCGGTGGCGTGCTCGAGCAGCAGACGATCGGTGGTGGTTTGCGGAATGCCGAGAACGTACGGATACGAGGTGTCGAGATGCTCGGGCGCGGGCTTGGGAATCCCGGCGAAGAAGCCACCGACCGGGTACTGCCTGCCGAGTTCGAGAAACCGTTCCAGCAGGCCGCGCTGGTCCATGATCTCGATACTGCGCGCGTGGAGGCCGAGAGCTCGGACGACCTCGGTCGGCCGCGCTTCCTTCTCCAGCACGAGCACCTGCACTCCGCGCAGCCGCAGCTCGGCGGCTGCCGTCAAGCCTGTCGGCCCCGCTCCGGCAATGAGCACATCGATCATGACAATCCTCGACTCTGCGTTGGTGAAGTAGCCGATTCCGTGAACGTTCCGAGCGCACCTGCCGCCTCGGACTTTCGGCCTCGGCCAGCGATTCTGGCGCATGCCCCCGGTCTTGCCACAAGCCCCGGGGTGCGCGGTAGGTTGAAGGTGCGGAGCCGCTCTCATCGGACTCCGCAGGTCACAGCAGGTCACAGCAGGTCACAGCAGGTCACAGCAGGTCACAGCAGGTCACAGCCCGAGAATGGCCGGCTGGTTCGAAATATGTCAATATTGACCGGTGTCGAATCAAGGGGAACTGACGCCGTCCGGCCAATCCTGTGTTCCGCTGGTGCGCGAGCCGCTGTCCGCGGAGTCGTCCGCCCAGCTGGCCACAGCATTCAAGGCGCTCGGCGACCCGGTGCGGTTGCGATTGTTGAGCTTGGTGGCCAGCCACGAGGGCGGCGAGGCGTGCGTGTGCGACATCTCCGGTTCGTTCGATCTGTCGCAGCCGACCATCTCGCACCATCTGAAGATCCTCCGGGAGGCCGGGGTCCTGGACTGCGAGCGCCGCGGCACGTGGGTGTACTACCGGGTGGTCGCGCCTACTCTTGCCCAGCTGTCCGCCGTGCTGTCTCCGGAATCGTCGTCCCCACGAGCACAAGCACCGACACTCCGGTGACCAGGACGGACCGGCCCGCCGCGGTCGTCGGCACGATGTCCGTACTCGACCGGTTCCTGCCGGTGTGGATCGGCGGCGCCATGGTGGTAGGCCTCCTGTTCGGCAGGATGGTTCCCACGCTCGGCGAGGCTCTCGGGCGAGTGGAGCTCGACGGGATATCGCTGCCCATCGCCGTCGGGCTGCTGGTCATGATGTATCCGGTGCTCGCGAAGGTTCGCTACGACCGGCTCGACACCGTCACCGGCGACCGCCGCCTGTTGATCGGCTCCCTCGCGCTCAACTGGGTCGTCGGCCCGGCGTTGATGTTCGCGGTCGCCTGGCTACTCCTTCCGGACCTTCCGGAGTACCGGACCGGGCTGATCATCGTCGGCCTGGCGCGCTGCATCGCGATGGTGATCATCTGGAACGACCTCGCGGGTGGGGACCGGGAAGCCGCCGCGGTACTCGTCGCGATCAACTCGGTGTTCCAGGTGATCATGTTCGCCGGTCTCGGCTGGTTCTACCTGTCCGTGCTGCCGGGGTGGCTGGGACTGGAACAGGCCACCATCGACACCTCACCGTGGCAGATCGCGAAGTCGGTGCTGATCTTTCTGGGCATCCCACTGGTCGCCGGCTACCTCACCCGCCGATACGGCGAGAAAGCCAAGGGCCGCACCTGGTACGAGGACCGGTTCCTTCCCCGGATCGGACCGTGGGCGCTGTACGGATTGCTGTTCACGATCGTCGTGCTGTTCGCACTGCAGGGCGACCAGATCACCTCGCGGCCACTGGATGTCGTGCGTATCGCGGTTCCGCTGCTGGTCTATTTCGTGGTGATGTGGGGCAGCGGCATCCTGCTCGGCGCCGCGATGGGGCTCGGATATGCCCGCACCACCACTCTCGCGTTCACCGCCGCGGGCAACAACTTCGAGTTGGCGATCGCGGTGGCGATCGCCACCTACGGCGTGAGCTCCGGCCAGGCGCTGGCCGGGGTAGTCGGACCGTTGATCGAGGTCCCCGTACTGGTCGGCCTGGTCTACGTCGCCCTCGCACTGCGCGCACGCTTCCCCGATACACGCCGAGCACCGGCACTCACGAAGGAGTTCTGAACGATGCTTGCCACCGCGAGCGTGCTGTTCGTATGCGTCAAGAACGGCGGAAAATCACAGATGGCAGCCGGTCTCATGCGCGTGGCAACGGCCGATACCGTCGAGGTCCACTCGGCCGGAACCCGCCCCGGCAGCGAGATCAACGCTCTCTCTGCCGAATCCCTGATCGAAGTCGGGATCGACATCACCGACGAACGTCCGAAGCCGCTCGATCCCGACCTGATCCGCCGAGTGGACGTCGTGGTCACTCTCGGCAGCGAAGCGCGCGTCGATGTCGGGCCGGGAGTCCGGCTCGAGAACTGGAACATCGAAGAACCGTCGTTGCGCGGTGTCGACGGGATCGAGCGGATGCGACTGATTCGGGACGAGATCGCCACTCGCGTAGACGATCTCGCCACACGACTACTCGACGAGTGACGGCGAGCCGCTACCGCACGTCGGTCGCGGCGCTCGAGCCGAACGTGTCCGAATCCGACAGCACCGTGTACACCTCCCACCGCTCCCCATCCGGAGCGGTGACCCAGACCTTGTCCTGGGTGGCGAAGCAACATGTCGCACCGATCTCTTCGTCGGTGAACAGTCCCTCTCCGCTCAGGCGTGCGATTTCCTCGTGCACTGCCGCCGACGATTCGACCTCGACACCGAGATGGTTGATCGTGCCTCCTCGGCCCGGGTTCTCGAGCAACACCAGTTTCAACGGCGGGTCCGCGACGACGAAGTTCGCATAGCCCGGCTTCAGTTTCGCCGGACGGGTGCGGAACAGCGCGGAATAGAACGCGACCGCCTTCGGCAAGTCGTCGACATCGAGAGCGAGTTGAGCGCGTGACATGAGACAGCCTCCAGGTGTGTGACATATGTCGAATAGGTACGCAGGCAAGGCTGACGACCTTTTCGACATATGTCAATAGATCTCGCGTAGGATCGAGCACATGCCCAAGGCGCTGCCGACCATCGACGTGAGCTCACCCGTCTGCTGCAACCCCATATCGGCCGCGCCGATGAACGACGACGCAGCACTCCAGGTCGCACTGCGCCTCAAGGCCCTGGCCGACCCGGCACGGATAAAGCTCATGTCGATCCTGCTCACCACGGAGAGCGGGGAGATCTGCACCTGCGATCTGGCCGCCGGCATCGGCCTCACCGAATCAACCGCAAGCCATCACCTCGGCCAGCTCCGCAAGGCCGGCATGGTCGAGTCCACTCGCCGAGGCATGAACGTGTATTACAGCGCCCGCAGAGACGCTCTCGACGCCCTCCGCTCGATCCTCGACCCGAACTGCTGCACTTAACATTTCGCCGGACACCCACTCTTGTTTCGAACATTCTTTCGAGGTAATGTTCGTGTATGGGGTATCAGGGGGATCGTTTCCGGGAGCGGACCAGTCGTGAGTTGTTGTGTGACGCTGTCGCGTTGAGCGCGAAGATCGCGGTGTGGGAGGCGCAGCGGGTGGCTGTGGTCGCCGAGGTCGAGCGCCGGTGTACGCGGGAGGATCACGGGTTCGCGTCGACGAAGGGGTGGTTGTCGTCGGTGACGGTGGTGTCGCCGGGTGCGGCGGGGCGGATCGTGGAACTCGGTGCCGGGTTGGCCGAGCATCCCGCGGTAGCGGAGGCGTTCGATGCGGGGTGGATCGCGTTCGAGCATGCGTTGGTGATCGTCCGGTTCTGCACGAAGCCCCCGAAAGGCATGCCCGCCGAGGCTCTACCGGGGTGTGTGGCGGCGTTGCTGGCGGCGGCGGACGGGCCGTTGGCGCGTACCGACGGAGTCCGCACGGCGATTGCGAAGTTGGAGGCGATCTTCGAATCCGATGACCAGCCCGCGTCGGAGGACACCGACCGTAACGAGCTGTATGTATCGAAGACGTTGAATGGTCGGGTCGCGATTCGTGGTGACGTGGACGCAGTGACCGGGGAGATGCTGCTGACCGCCCTGTCGAAATACTCGGCACCACACCCGGCAGCGGACGGGACCCGT
Source organism: Rhodococcus triatomae (assembly GCF_014217785.1). Lineage (NCBI taxonomy): Bacteria > Bacillati > Actinomycetota > Actinomycetes > Mycobacteriales > Nocardiaceae > Rhodococcus > Rhodococcus triatomae. The sequence goes on from NZ_CP048814.1 coordinate 1,247,700, forward strand.
GACCCGCGCACACCGTCCCGACGTCGCGCGGACGGGCTCGCCCAGTTGTTGTCGATGCTCCTCGCGTTCGGCGAGTTGGGGGTCGAGGGTGGGGAACGTCCGCACCTGTCGGTACACGTACACGCGCGGGACCTCGGCCAGGACCGGCGGGAAGAATATGCCCGCAGAACACGGCCGGCCGACAACACAGACACGCACCCCGCCGATCCTGGTGATCCTGCTGATGTCGCTGACCTCTCTGGTCTTGCCGATGTGCGGGGTATCGCGTGGTCGCCGTGGATGGGGCCCCTCACGGTCAACACCGCACGCTTGTTGGGGTGTGATGCGCAGGTGACGGCGATCATCCTCGACGAGCACGGCGCCCCGTTGAGTGTGGGACGCACCCACCGCACCGTCACCAGGGCCCAACGCAAGGCCCTCGCCGCCCGAGACGGTGGCTGCGCCTTCCCCGGCTGCGGAGCCACCGCCGCCTGGTGCGAGGGCCACCACATCAGACATTGGGCAGACGGCGGACCCACCGACCTCGACAACCTCGTGTTGCTCTGCGGCACCCACCACCGACTACTCCACACCACGGACTGGGAAGTGACGATCGGCAAGACCAGGCACCCGGTATTCACCCCACCGGCGAGCGTGAGCCCGCACCGGCGCCGCGTCCCGGGACACCGGCACGCTGCCGGACAACGGTTCCGATGCAACGGGGCACGAGAACGCACCCACGCGCCGTGAGGTCGATCAGCTGCTTGCTGCCACGATCGCCGGAGTTGTCGCGGCGATCATGATCGCCGTATTCACCGCATCCACCGCCTTGCGAACGGCCTTGCCTGCCCAATCGCCCTCGGCGATCTCCTTGGCGCGCTTCTTCATCGCCCTCTTGTCCGCATTCGGAAAGAGCTTGGGAGCCACGTCGACGGCTGCGATCAAGGAAATCAATGCAGCCGTGCGATGAGTCGGCGTGATGCCGTCGACGAGCGACGCACCGATCTCGGCGCGCAAGGCGTGCTCACGGCTGCCGTCCACCTGCGGCCACCGCACCGAGGGGAAGAGCCCGAGAATCCGCGAGCGCTCCTCCCTCACCCACCCGTCCGCGACGAGGCGGGTAGCCACCTTGTCCCGAATACCCTTGGACAACTTCTCGATCGCGCTCTCCGGCTTCAGCGGACGACCCTTACCCACGATCTCGACGGCATCCCGGAGCAGCGGATCCTCCGGGAACTCCTGCGTGCGGATCACCAGCCGGCCCTTGCGCGCGTCCTCACCGGGCTCGGCCGGGGTGACGACCCCGGTCAACGCCAGATCCAGCAACACCGCACCGGCGAGCACACGAGGCAGCTTCGTGCTGTCCACCAGTGGTTTCCCGGATTCCTCGTCGAGCATGAGCAGCAGCAGATCTTCGGCGAGCAGCGTCATGCGATCACGGTACGGTGCTTGCCCCACCTACGCAGCAGACGAAAGGGTAACAATCCGGGATCGTCAGGCCCTGGCCACCGCCTCCAGCTGAGGCATGATCTGGTCGAGCGAATAGGCGACCGATCGGCTCGACGGCGTGTTGAAGCCGACCACCGTCGGGTAGTCCACCACGGCGAGACCGCCGCCCTGCACCGCGGGCAGATCGGCGAACCCGGGCAAGGCTTCGAGTTGCTCCTGCGTGCCGCCGTTCGGAAGCATCACCACCAGGTCCGCGACGAGTGCATCGACCCGCTCCGGGCTCAGCGTCAGCCTCCCGCCCACGGCCCCGGCTTCGTCCACCAGGGCGGGCGGCACCGACATCCCCAGTCGCCGGAAGGTCTGCGCGGCACCGTCGTCGGGATCCGCGACGACGATCAGCTGGTTGGTGGCGAACATGTACTGGGAGAGCACCGCAGTCTTGCCCTCGAGACCGGGGAACTCGGCGGCGAGGTCGTCGATCGCGGCGTTGCGCTCCTCGATGACCTTCGCTGCTTCGTCCTCCTTGTCGAGGATCCGGCCGAGCACGGTCAGCTGATCCTCCCAGGAATCGACCTGCGCGTCGCCGAGTTCGGACACGGTCGGCGCGATGGTGTTCAGCCGGTCGAACCCGGTCTGCGAGGTGACGGCGAACGAGGCCAGGATGAGATCGGGCTGCAGCGCCGCGATTTCCTCCTCGGGCAACGGCGCACCGATCTGGGTGAGAGTGGACCGATCGAGTTCCTGCGCGTCCTCACTCAGGTCCTCCTGCCAGGGATACAGCCCGCGCTCGTCACCCTGGTCCCCGGCGGAGAGATAGGCGATCGGCTCGACACCGAGCTCGAGCAGTGCGTCCACCCATTGGCTACCGCCCGCGACGATCCGCTCGGGTATCCCCTCGACGGTGGTGCTTCCGAACTTGTGCTCGACGACGGTGGTGCGGTCCGACTCCGTTGTCGACTCCTCGTCGGCGCTGCATCCCGCCGACACGAGCGCGAGAACACCCACGATCCCCACCAGCATCGATTTCCCTCGGCCCACAGGACACCTCCGTTGCGACTTAGCTCAGGCTCACCTTTGCAGATGGACGGACGTTCGCCAAGATGCTGCTGCCACCGGCCCACGGACCGTTCGGCGCGGACCGAACGCCGCCGGGCGCTCCGGACCCCCGGGACGTGGCCCGGGGCGCCGACGCTGACCTACTGTGGCCTGAGACACAGGACGAGAAATGCAGGAGCCTGGAGCCCAGGCGAACGAGAGGGTGCCCGATGAGCTCGACCCGGCCCACATACGAGGACGTCTACCGCGCCAGCATCGAGGAGCCCGAGCGATTCTGGCTCGAGGCGGCGGAAGCCCTGGACTGGGCCACCCCGCCGACGCGCGCGCTCGACGACTCGGCGGCACCGCTGTATCGGTGGTTTCCGGACGGTCGGCTCAACACCGCCCACAATGCCCTCGATCGGCACGTGCTCGCCGGTCACGGTGATCGAGCGGCGCTGATCTGGGACTCCGCCATGACGGGACAGTGCCGGAGCTACACCTATGCGGAGCTGCTCGACGAGGTCGCACGGTTCGCCGGAGTGCTGCGCGCCCAGGGTGTCGCCGCGGGAGACCGCGTCGTCGTGTATCTCCCGATGATCCCCGAAGCTGCGATAGCCATGCTCGCCTGCGCCCGCATCGGCGCCGTCCACTCCGTCGTGTTCGGCGGGTTCGCCGCGGCCGAGCTGGCCGCCCGCATCGACGACGCGGAACCCGTCGCCCTCGTCACTGCCTCGGGTGGGCTCGAACCCGGGCGGACCGTGGAATATCTGCCGATCGTGGCAAAGGCGCTGGCGCTCACCGCCACTCCCCCGCGCACCGTGATCGTGAAGGATCGGCCCGAGGTCCCCGGCTCGGCGGCCGACGCCACCGACGGCGCCAACTGGCTGGACTGGGACGCATCGATGTCCGAGGCCGCTCCCGTCGACGCCGTTCCCGTGGCCGCGACCGACCCGCTGTACATCCTCTACACCTCGGGAACGACGGGCAAACCCAAGGGAGTGGTGCGCGACAACGGCGGTCACGCCGTCGCCCTCACGTGGTCGATGCGGTACCTGTACGACATCTCGCCCGGAGATGTGTGGTGGACAGCCTCGGACGTCGGATGGGTGGTCGGCCACTCCTACATCGTGTACGGGCCGCTCCTCGCCGGCGCCACGTCGGTGATGTACGAGGGCAAGCCCGTCGGCACTCCGGACGCGGGCGCCTTCTGGCGGGTCGTCGCCGACCACGGGGTGCGTGCGCTGTTCACGGCGCCGACCGCGATCCGGGCGATCCGCAAGGCAGATCCGGATGCGGCACTGCTCGCGCAGTACGACATCTCCTCGCTGCGTACGTTGTTCGCTGCCGGCGAGCGACTCGACCCCGACACCTACGAGTGGGCGGGCCGGGTTCTCGACCGGCCGGTGGTGGACCACTGGTGGCAGACCGAGACCGGGTGGGCGATCTGTGCGAATCTGCGTGGCCTGGAACCGATGCCGATCGTCGCCGGCTCACCGTCCGTTCCGGTTCCCGGCTATCGGGTACGGATCGTCGACGCCGAGGGCGCTCCGGTGGCGGCAGGCACCGAAGGCAACATCGTGATCGAATTGCCCCTGCCTCCGGGCACCCTCCCCGGCCTCTGGCGGGACGAGGAACGGTATCGGCGCTCGTACCTGTCGACGTTCGAGGGCTATTACCTCACCGGTGATTCCGGGTACATCGATGCGGACGGTTACGTGTACGTCCTCGGCCGCAGCGACGACGTCATCAACGTCGCGGGGCACCGGCTGTCCACCGGATCCATGGAGGCCGTCGTGGCGGCGCACCCGGCCGTCGCCGAATGCGCCGTCGTCGGGATCCGGGACGAGCTCAAAGGCCAGCGCCCCAGCGGGTACGTCGTCCTGAAGGCAGGCGCCGACATCGATCCGGAACGCCTGCGCGAAGAACTGGTCGCGATGGTTCGCGACCGGATCGGTGCCGTCGCCACCTTCCGGGACGTCACCGTCGTCGCCGCCCTGCCGAAGACCCGCTCGGGCAAGATCCTCCGAAAGACCATGCGGCAGATCGCCGACCAGGAGGAGTACACGGTGCCGTCGACCATCGAGGATCCCGCGGTCCTCGACGCCCTGGCGGCCCAGCTGTCCGCCCGGTGACGGCCGGCCCGAACCGCCGCGCTCAGCCGTACCAGAGCGCGGTGGTCGCCGCCACCGACGAGAGCACCTGCGGCAGGCGCACGAACGCGCGCTGCTCGAACATCTGTTGCGACATCGGCTTGCTCATCGCGGCCCGCCACACGTCGGGCTGATTCTCCTTGAGCGAGCGGTACTGCGGCACCATGCGCTCGGTGATGTACTCCCACCGGGATTCGCGGTCCGCCCAGTTGAAGTCGGGCAGCGGCGTCTGCAGGTGCCAGGTCGGCGAGCCTGCGGGGACACCGATGTCGTCGGTGGTCAACGTCAACGGGGAGGCTTCGCGCGGCGGTACCACCCCCGGGATCGCCGGGTCCGCGCCGATGGTGCTCAGGTAGGTCAGCGCCCGGCCGACCGCTCCCCGCCCCTCGTCGGATCCGTAGGCGGCGACCCGATCCCACTGGTCCCCGATCGACTGGAACTGCTCGCGGTAGAGCAGATCCTGGTTACCGACGACGATGTTCTCGGGATCACCGGTGGCGATGAGCTTCCACGCCGTGTACGCGTTGTCGTCGATGAGACCGGCACGGTGGTACTCGTCGATCGCCGTCATCCCGCCGGCGAGATACGCCTCGTGCTGCGGGATGAGGTCCATGAAGATGTGCTTGCTCATCGCGACGACCTGCACCTGGAAATGGGCGATGTCCTCCGCGGTGATCAGCGCCCCGACCTCGAGCAGCGCCTGCACGTCGGAGGGCAGATGCGCCGTCGCCGGTGCGGCGGCCTCGTCGAGGGTGCCGACGATGCCCGCTACCAGATCTCGCGCCTCCCGGACCTCGAGCACGAGCCGGCCGAGGTCGACGTCCATCATTCCGGCGGCGAAGGACGGGCCGGCCATGCCGCCCTGCCCCGTCCACAGGAAGTCCGGGTGTTCGAGGGCGAGCGCCTGGTAGTAGGCGAACGTGTCGGACATGTTCTGTTCGTTGGCGGCCAGGCCGAGCTGCGGGTCCCACCGGTTCAGGTCGAGGCCGGCCTTGGTGGTGGCGACGGTCAGCCAGTACTGGTGCAGCAGGGCCGCGTAGCGCTGCGCGGGAATCCCCGACGAGCGTGCCTCCTCCAGCAGCCCACCCAGGACGGCCGGGTCGGTGGAGAACTCCGGATTCACCCCGCCGACGTATTCGGCCTGCTCGTTGCTCCTCGGCGCGTCGAGGTACCGGTCGAGAGTGGACGCGGGCGCGTGGACGGGAGCGGCCAGCATGGCGGCTGCGGTGGACACCGCGACCGCCAGTGCCGCGACGAGAGAACGGGTTTTCACGTGTGCTCCTGACATCGATCTCGCCGAACGCGTCTCCGGCACTGCACCGGGACTTCTCGACTCGCAACTGTGTAGCAAATTCCGGGACGATACCGGTAACCTGCCGAGTCATATGTGATACTCGCCATAGAAAGTAACAAACAGCCTGGTGAAAGCGAGCATCACCATGGAGGGCCGAAGTCCCGCCCCTCGGGGACTCGCGCCCTCACCGCCCCCACATCCCGAGGGAACGTAGACGGCTACTGTCGGCTACCGTGATCGCGCCCGAGCACCGTCCGGGCACACGGACGCAGCAACACCAGTGTTCTGCAACCCGTTCCACCTGCACGACACCGGCGCCACCGTGCGTCCGGCGAGAGGATCGACGATGAAGCACAGCCCGAGGACCCTCGTCCGACGGATCGTTCCCGTCGCCGCAGCCGCGGCGATCACGTGGGCCGGGCTCGCCGCTCCCGCGCAGGCGCAGGATCCGGCGCACGAGCCTCCCCGTACCCCCGGCCTCGACGAGGTGTTCAACGGCTACGTCGTCGGCGCCATGACCGAGGGACGGATGGGGTCACCGGAGGAGATCTTCGAGGCGCTCCAGCCCGGCGACCCGTTCTACGACGAGCCCGTCCTCCGCGGCGACGAGGCACCCGGGACACTGCTCGCCGCCCAGCCCGTGACGGTGCAGTTCACCGGATACCAGCCGGGCAATCTCCGGGCCTGGAAGCTGATGTACGTCACGACCGACATCGACGGGCAGACCCGGGACATCAGCACCGGGATCCTGATGATCCCGGACGACGGCAGGGACGACGCCACCCGCCCGATCATCGGATACCAGGAGGCGAACGACAGCGTCGGCGCCTACTGCCACCCGAGTACCCAGTGGACCGGCGGTGCACCGCTCGACGGCGCCTCCTGGTCCGCACTCGGTCCCCTGGCCCTGCTGTTCGGCAAGGGCTACGCGGTGATGATCACCGACGTCGGCAACGACGGCGACCCGGAACCCCACGGCGTGTTCGCCGGGAAGTTCGCCGGTCACTCCAACCTCGACGGCCTGCGTGCCGCGCTCGCGGTGGACGAGGCCGGACTCGGCGCGGACTCGCCGATCTCCCTGTTCGGAATCGCAGGCGGCGGTGTCGGCGCCGCGTTCGCGGCCGAGGCACACGACGACTACGCGCCCGAGCTGAACATTCGTTCCACCGTCCTCGAGGGCATGGTCGTCAACCAGAAGAACTTCCTCGCCACCGCCGACGGTTCGATCGGCTCGGGATTCGGGTTCGCCACGCTCCTCGGGCTGGAACCGAAGTACCCCGAGATGCGGATCGACGAGAAGCTCAACCCGGCAGGCAAGGCCCTCGCCGACTACTACCGCACGCAGTGCCAGACCCCGGCCTACTTCACGGCACCGTTCCTGCCGCTGAACACGCTGTTCACCAGTGGTCTGCACCCGGCCGACATCCCCGAGTTCCAGCACGTCTACGAGGACAACCAGCTCGGGACCCGGGCGCCGCGGTCCGACGTGCTCATCGCCTCGTGCGCCGCCGACGACTCACCCATGTCGCTGGTTCCCGCGCAGGACGCCCGCGACCTCGCCGACAAGTACCGCGCCGGTGGCACCGAGGTCACGTACGCACCCACCGACTGCAGCATGATCCGGTTCCTCACCGACCTCTACGGCTGGGGCACCGACCTCTTCGGTATGCAGACCGTGCCGTGGCTGGCATCGACCCTCGAGCCCTGATCACCGACTGCTGACCCCCGCATGCCGTCGTGGGCGTCAGCGGCGGATCCGGTCGTAGCGGGCGAGCGCCACGCGGCGTTCGTCCGCGTGGTCCACGATCGGTGGCGGGTACCCCTCGGGGCGTTCTCGGAGGCGGTGCACGGCCGAACCCGCGACGCCGCGCAGTTCCGGCACCCACCGCCGGATGTAGTCGCCGTCGGGGTCGAACTTCTCTCCCTGGCTGATCGGGTTGAACACCCGGAAGAACGGGGACGCGTCCGTCCCGGTCCCGGCCGTCCACTGCCAGCCGTGCTGGTTGGAGGCCAGATCGCCGTCGACCAGTTCCGACATGAAGTGACGGGCACCCCGCCACCACGGTAAGTGCAGATCCTTGACCAGGAACGACGCGACGATCATGCGGACCCGGTTGTGCATCCAGCCGGTCTGCGCGAGCTGGCGCATACCGGCGTCGACGATCGGGTATCCCGTCCGTCCCGACGTCCACGCGCGGAAGGCCTCCTCGGTGTCCGGGCCGCTGTCGAAGCGGTACGCGTCGAATCGGCGATCGTAGTTCTGCCGGGCCGTCTCCGGATGATGGTGGAGGAAGTCCGCGTAGAACTCGCGCCACGCGAGTTGCCGCCGGTACTGCTCGGCTCCGGTGCCGCGACGGCGCGCCAGGTCGGCGAGCATCGTGCGCGGATGGATGCTCCCGAACTTCAGGTGCACCGACATGACGCTGGTCGCGTCGAGGTCGGGCCGGTCGCGGGATTCGTCGTAGCCGACGAGATCCTCGTCCAGGAATCGCTGCCACCGTGCGAGCGCCGCCTCCTCCCCCGCCTCCGGCAGGTCGACGCGCGGTGCGGACGTCGCCGTGGCGTCGATTCGCGACAGTGCCACCTGCCCGAGGTCGATCCGTGCGGGATCCACCCAGGAGGCGGTGTCGGCGCCGGTGCGCGCCGGCCCACGCCACCCGTGGTCGAGCCAGCGCCGGAAGTACGGGGTGAACACCCGGTACGGGTCGCCGTCGTCCTTGCGCACGCGACCCGGCGCGATCGCATACGGCGAGCCCGTGGCGACCAGATCGACGTGCTCGGCCACGGCGCGGTCCCGGGCCCGCCCGTACGGGCCGTGGTCGGCGCTGACATGGACGGCCGGCGCGGACACCGCTCGGGCGACGGCCGGGACCACCGCGGCCGGGTCACCCGAGACGATCAGGAGACGCCCACCCAGCTGCCGGTCCAAGGCACGGAGCGAGGCGAACAGGAACTCGCGGCGCCGAGCGCCCGCGGGAGACAGCAACCGGTCGTCGAGGACGAACAACGCCAGCACGCTGCGGTCCCCGTGGTCGCCGCCGGAGTCGCCGGCAGCGGAACTCAGCGCGGGATGGTCACCGAGGCGCAGGTCGCGGCGGAACCACAGCACGGTCGGGCCGACTCCGCCCACGCCTGCCGCCCCCGTTCCCCGTCAGGCCCCGTTGCGGGACGAGGTGAGCACCGACACGTAGGGCGCCTCGACGTCGTCCTGCTCGAACGCCACCAGAGCGGCCCGCGTGAACGCGCGCTGCACCGCCCACTGGCGACCCGGCTTGACCTTCGCGGTGATCCGCAACATCACCGACTCGGCGGTCACCGAGTTCACACCGAGCATCTCCGGCTCGTCGAGCACGTCCTCCACGATCGCGTCCGCGCGGGCGGACTCGAGGACGGCCCGCAGCGCCACCTCACAGGCACGGTGCACGTTGGCGGCGTGCGCGATCGGAAGATCGACCACCGCCACCGCGTAGCCCTGGCTCATGTTGCCGACCCGGATGATCTCGCCGTTGCGGCAGTACCAGAGCGTGCCGCCGACGTCGCGGATGGTGGTGACCCGCAGGCCCACCGACTCGACGGTGCCGGTGGCCTCACCGAGATCGACGACGTCACCGACGCCGTACTGGTCCTCGAGCAGCATGAAGATTCCGGAGAGGAAATCGCGCACCAGGTTCTGTGCGCCGAAGCCGAGCGCGACGCCGATGATGCCCGCGGACGCGATGAACGGCGTGACGTTCACCCCGAGCGTGCCGAGGATCTGGAGCACCACCCAGACCAGGACGACGATCGACACGGTCGACTTGAGGACCGAGCCGATCGTGCGGGCCCGTTGTGCCCGTCGCTCGGCGACCACGGGATCCTTGAGGCCGCGCGGCGCCCGCTCCTGGAGGGGACGCAACAGCGGCGGGGTACCGGACGAGCGAGGCCTGGTCATCCGGTCGATGAGCCGGTGCGCAGCGAATCTCAGGACGATCGCGAGAACGACGTAGACCGCGATCTGGATCGGCCGCTCCACGAGCCAGGTGCGGCTCGTCTCGGTCAGTTCGAAAGCGTGCAGTTCCCCGATGGACAGTCGTTGAATCATCCCCATGCAGTGTACGGATCACGAAGGCGCCACCGGTGCACGAGTGCACCGCTCCATCCGGTGCACGAGTGCACCGCCGCACCCCGTGCACGAGTGCACAATAGCCGTGTGAACGAATCCACCAGTGTCCTCGTCGTCGACGACGACGAGGACGTGCGTACCTCGCTCGAGCGCGGGCTGCGACTGTCCGGGTTCACCGTCGTGACGGCGGTCGACGGCGCGGACGCCCTGCGCAAGGTCAACGAACTCCGCCCCGATGCGATGGTGCTGGACATGAACATGCCCGTCCTCGACGGCACCGGCGTGGTCACCGCGCTGCGGGCGATGAGCAACGACATCCCGGTGTGTGTACTCAGCGCACGCAGCACCGTCGACGACCGGATCTCCGGACTCGAATCGGGCGCCGACGACTATCTCGTGAAACCGTTCGTGCTGGCCGAACTGATCGCCCGGATCCGGGCGATGTTGCGTCGCCGCGGCGCCGCTCCGCCGTCCGACGCGACGGCACCGGTACGGATCGGCGGTCTCGACATCGATCTCGCCGGTCACCGGGTGCGCCGGGACGGCTCGGAGATCCCCCTCACCAAACGCGAGTTCGAACTCCTCGACGTACTGGCCCGCAACCAGGGCATCGTGCTCAGTCGTGAGCGGCTGCTCGAACTGGTGTGGGGGTACGACTTCGTCGCGGACACGAATGTGGTCGACGTGTTCGTCGGCTACCTGCGCCGCAAGTTCGAGACCGACGGGGCGCCGCGGATCCTGCACACCGTGCGCGGCGTGGGTTTCGTGTTGCGGGAGCCGGAGTGAGGCTGCCACTGTCGCTCCGCACCCGCGTGGCCGTCGCGACCGGGCTCGGCGCGACGATCATCGTCGCCGCACTCGGTGTCCTCGTCGCCCACGCGATCGCTCAGAACAACCTCGCCCAACTGGACCGCCGGCTGGAAGCGGCCTCGAGCATCTTCGTCCCCAACGCCGCGATCGCCGGTCCCTTCCTGGGTGCCTTCGGCGACGAGGGCGCCTTCGCCGTGACGATTCGGGACAACGGGGGCGGCGTGCGCTCGAGCACACCGACGCGGCTGCCCGAGCTCGACAACGGCGCCCACACCGTACGCATCGACGACATCGCCTTCCGCACCTACACCGCGACCGTTCCCGCCACCGACTTCCGGATCTCGATCGCGGTCCCGTTCGCCGAGGCGCAGGACGTGACGAGCGACCAGCAGCAGCAGGTGGTGATCGTCGGTGTCCTCGCGGTGGCTGCTGCCAGTGCGCTCGGCTGGCTGTTCGGCGGCCGCGCCGTGCGCCCGCTGGTGGATCTGACCCGTCGGATCGCGAACCGCGAACCCGACCTCACCCCGGCCTCGTCCGGCGTCCGGGAGGCGGACGCGCTCGCCACGGCCGCCGAGTCGATGCTGCGGGACGTGGCGGACGCCCAGGAAGCCACCACGGCCGCGCTGGCGACGGCCCGGGATTTCGCCGCGGTCTCCGCGCACGAGTTACGCACCCCGCTCACCGCCATGCGGACGGACATCGAGGTGCTGAGCACCCTCGAGCTCACCGAGGAGCAGCGTACCGAGATCCTCGCCGACCTGGCCCGAGCCCAACTACGGATCGAGGCGACCCTGTCGGACCTGGAGCGGCTCGCGAAGGGCGAGTTGTCCACCGAGAAGGACTTCGCGAACACCGACCTCCGCGACATCGCCGACCTCGCCGCACAGGACGCGCGGCGGCACTTCCCCGACGCCGCGGTGACGGTCCACGCCGAGCCGGTGATGGTGCGTGGCCTGCCCGGCGGGCTGCGGCTGACCCTCGACAATGCCGTCAGCAACGCTCTCCGGCACGGACAGGCGCGCACCGTGGAGATCCGGTTGCACCGCGGCGCCGACGGGATGGTGACAATCCTCGTCGACGACGACGGGCACGGGATTCCCGACGCCGAACGCGCCGCGGTGTTCGAGCGGTTCCGGCGCGGCAGCGCTGCCGTGAAGAGCGGTTCCGGGCTGGGCCTCGCGCTCGTCGCCCAACAGGCCGCCCTGCACGGGGGGCGCGCCTACTTCACCGACAGCCCGCTCGGTGGCGCCCGCCTCGTCGTCGAACTCCCCATCGCGCGCGGACCGAACGGGAACTGAACCGCACCCGCACTTCCGGTCGGCGCACCCCGAGGCAGCGCCCCGAACGACTCCGGCCGAATGCCACCGCCGTCCCCGAACAGGGGCGGGTGACATTCGGCCGGAAGGACACGTGCGGAAGGGACCGCAGGCCCCGTGCTCAGGGCCTGACGGCGCTCACTCCTTGGCGTCGAGCAGATCGATCACGAAGACCAGGGTCTTGCCGGAGAGCGGGTGACCCGAACCGGCGGGGCCGTAGGCCAGCTCCGGCGGGATGGTCAGCTGGCGACGGCCGCCGACCTTCATGCCGGGAATGCCGTCCTGCCAGCCCTTGATCAGGCCGCGCAGCGGGAACTGGATGGACTGGCCGCGGCTCCACGAGGAGTCGAACTCCTCGCCGCTGTCGAACTCGACGCCCACGTAGTGGACGTCGACGGTGCCACCGGGGATTGCCTCGGCGCCCTCGCCGACGACGAGGTCCTTCACCACCAGATCCGTGGGCGCCGGTCCGCCCTGGAACTCGATCTCGGGCTTGCTCATGCTTCTCCTCGTCGAGATCGACCGCGCCACGGCCGAGAACCTCGACAGTCGGGGACTCAGCGGTGTGCCGCGTCCTTGTAATCACGCTCGGTGTGCCCGGTGTAGATCTGCCGGGGGCGACCGATCTTGGTGGTCGGGTCCTCGTGCATCTCGCGCCAGTGGGCAATCCACCCCGGCAAGCGTCCCATAGCGAACAACACCGTGAACATACGCGTCGGGAAGCCCATCGCGCGGTAGATCAGGCCGGTGTAGAAGTCGACGTTCGGGTACAGCTTGCGCTCGATGAAGTAGTCGTCGGTGAGCGCGGCGTCCTCGAGCTTCATCGCGATCTCGAGCAGTTCGTCGTCACCGCCGAGCTTCTCCAGGATGGTGTGGGCCGTCTTCTTGACGATCGCCGCACGCGGGTCGTAGTTGCGGTAGACGCGGTGCCCGAAGCCCATGAGCTTCACCCCGTCTTCCTTGTTCTTGACCTTGCGCACGAACTCGGTGGCGTCGCCACCGGAAGCCTTGATGTCGTCGAGCATCTCGAGGACGGCCTGGTTCGCACCACCGTGCAGCGGGCCCCACAGCGCGTTGATGCCACCGGAGATCGACGTGAACAGGTTGGCGTCGGACGAACCGACCAGGCGCACCGTCGACGTCGAGCAGTTCTGCTCGTGATCGGCGTGCAGGATCAGCAGCATGTCGAGGGCGCGCGCGATCTCGGGATCGATCTCGTACGGCTCCGCGGGGAATCCGAAGGTCATCCGCAGGAAGTTCTCGACCAGGTTGAGCGAGTTGTCCGGGTACAGGAAGGGCTGCCCGACGGACTTCTTGTAGGCGTAGGCCGCGATCGTGGGGAGCTTCGCGAGCAGGCGGATCGTGGACAGCTCGACCTGCTCGGGGTCGGCCGGGTCCAGCGAGTCCTGGTAGTACGCCGACAGCGCGTTGACGGCGCTCGAGAGCACCGGCATCGGGTGTGCGTTGCGAGGGAAGCCGTCGAAGAAGCGCTTGAGATCCTCGTGCAGCATGGTGTGCCGGCGGATGCGGTCGGTGAACGAGTCGAGTTCCGCGGTGGAGGGCAGCTCGCCGTAGATCAGCAGGTAGCTGACCTCGAGGAACGTCGATTTCTCCGCGAGCTGCTCGATCGGGTAGCCGCGGTAACGGAGGATGCCGTGTTCACCGTCGATGTAGGTGATCGCGGACTTGGTGGAGGCGGTGTTGACGAAGCCCGGGTCCAGGGTGGCGTACCCGGTGCTGGCCAACAGTTTGCCCAGCTCGATCCCGTCGTTGCCCTCGGTTGCCTTGGCAATCGACATCGTGTGCTCACCACCTGGGTAGGTAAGCGTGGGCTTTGTGTCATTGTCAGGCACGAAGCATCCCTCTCAAGCTCAAACCATTTGGGTAACAACCTTCGGTCATTGAGAAACTAGTCCCATTGGCGAACAGGCGCCCACGGAGGGTAGTTCGTCCGACCCGGATCCGGCGACCCGTCCTCGCACGACTTTCCTCCGGATTTCCCATCCTACCTGCGCAAACCGGGATTATCACAGGACCGGGGCCCAGTACTATCGGCAGACGGCCGCAGGCCGTTACACAACCGACCGTGCAGAATGTGGGATCAGAGCCGACGCCACGCCGTTACTCCCACACCGCCGTCACTCCCACACCGCCGTCACTCCCACACGGCCGCCAGGCCCCAGCTGCCCTCCCACGATCGGTCCGGCGCGAGGACGACGACGTCGACACCCGAATTGAAGGCGTCGGGCGGGCACGTCATCGGCTCCACCGCGAGGGCGCGCCCGCGGCCCGGGAACGGCTTGCCGACCTCGTCCCCGGCCGTGAACACCTGCAACCAGCGGAAGGCCGGGGACGTCCACAACTCGGTGGCGATGCCGTCCGGCGAGCTCAGACGGTGCCGCGCCCGCCCGTCGCCGTCCGGGAGCAGCGCGCTGAACGGGGTGTCGAGGACGACGCCGCGCAGCGGCCGCGGGGAGGTGAAGTCGAACCGCGAACCAGCGACCGGCTGTGACGGCGCGGCAGGGATCATCCGATCGTCCAGCGGGAGCCGGGTACCCGCCGCCAAGGTGAGCGAACACTCGTCGACGGGGAAGTCCCCGGCCCTGAGGTACGGGTGGACACCCAGCCCGAACGGGGCGGGCACCACGCCGGTGTTCACGGCCGTGTGCGTGACGGTCAGCCCGTCGGCCGCGAGCCGGTAGGTCACGGTGGTGTGGAGCGGGTACGGCCAGCCCTCGTGCAGGCCGATGTCGACGGCCAGCGTGACCCGGTCCGGCGCGCGATCGGTCACCCGCCACGGCAGGCGCCGGACGAACCCGTGACTGGCATTGCCGAGTGCGGGTTCGGTGATCGCCAACCGGTGGGGGACGCCGTCGAAGTCGAACCGGCCGTCGCGGATCCGATTGGGCCAGGGCGCGAGGATCGAGCCCGCGCCGAGCGGCGGGCGGGCGGTGACGTCCCACGTCTCGGTGAGTGCGCGCGGCGTTCCGGTGCCTTCCCGCTCCAGCGCGGCGAGCGCGGCTCCGGCGGAGAGCACGACCGCGCGATATCCCCCACCACGAATCTCGTACGACACCGGCTCGGCCATGCACCCATAGTGCACGAATTCCACCGTCCCGCAACGACGATCCACGTCGTCCGGATGCGCCGTCAGCGCTGCACGCGGTAGCGCACCAGCATCGGGAAGGCGAACGCCGCGATCACCACGCCCACGACGACGAGGATTCCGCCACCGGCGGCGGCCACGGCGGTTCCGGCCGCGTACGCCGCGGCACCGTGCGCGACGTCACCGATCCGCGGGCCACCGGCGACCACGACGATGAACACGCCCTGCAACCGGCCGCGCATCTCGTCGGTGGCGACCTGCTGGAGCATCGTGCTGCGGAACGCCGCCGAGATCATGTCGACCGCACCACCGAACGCCAGGAAGGCCAACGCGGCCCACAGGAACACCGCGCTCGAGCCGGGCGCGGCCAGCCCGACGACGACACCGAAGCCCACCATCGCCAGGCCCCACAGGACGATGCACACGATCACCGCGAGCCCCTGTCTGCGGACCCGTGGCAACCAGCCGGAGAAGACGCCGCCGAGTACCGCGCCCACGGACATCGCCGCGAACAGCAGACCGAGGGCGAGTCCCCCGGACGACGGGTCACCGAACGTCTCGTGGGCGATCTGCGGGAACAGCGCCCGCGGCATACCGAACACCATGGCGATGATGTCCACGACGAACGAGGCGAGCAGCACCTTCTGCGTCGCCAGGTAGGCGAACCCCGCGAACACCTCCCGGAGCCCGGCCCGCCGGGACTCGCCGGTGGGTCTGAGGGCGGGCAGCCTGTAGGCCGCCCACAGCGTGGCGAGCAGTGCCACCGAGTCGAGGAGGTACAGCGTCGACAGTCCGACGACCGGGATCATCACGCCGGCCAGCAGTGGGCCCGCGATCGCGCCGAACTGCATCACCGTCATGTTGAGCGAGTTGGCGGCAGGCAGCTGCGTCGCCGGTATCAGCCTCGGGATGATCGCGCTGCGCGTCGGCTGGTTGACCGCGAAGAACGCCTGCTGCAAGGCGAGCAGCGACAGCACCACCCACACGTTGTCCAGGCCCGCCGCGGCCTGCGCCCAGAACAGCACGGCGGTGATCCCGAGGCCGCCCGAGGTGATCATCAGCAGGGTCCGGCGGTCCATCGCGTCCGCGAGCGCGCCGCCCCACAGCCCGAAGACGATGAGCGGAACGAGGGCGAACGCCCCCGTCAGGCCGACGTACGCCGAACTGCCGGTGATGTCGAACACCTGCTGCGGCACGGCGACGATGCTGAGCTGGCCGCCGATGACGGTGACGATGCCCGCCGTCCACAGTCGGCGATAGTCCGTGTTGCGCAGCGGCGTGGTGTCGGCGAGGAAACGCCTCACCGGCTTCCTCCGGCGTGAACTCCCCACGGCACCGCGCTCACGGTTGCAGCCTCTCCACGCGCCATCGGCCGTCCGCCTGCGTGGCCCGGATGCGGTTGTGCATGCGGTCGGCCCGGCCCTGCCAGAACTCGACCGACTCCGGCCGCAGGAGCAGCCCGCCCCAGAACGGCGGGACCGGAATGCGACCGGAACCGAACCGGTGCCCCGCCTCCACCAGTGCCGCGTCGAGGTCGGCGCGGGAGGCGATCGGGCGGGACTGGCGTGAGGCCCACGCACCGAGCTGGGATCCGCGGGGACGGCTGCTCCAGTACTCCTCGGTGACCGTGGGGTCCACCTTCTCCACCCGCCCGCACACCGTCACCTGGTGGGCGAGCGGCGCCCAGGTGAACGTCGCCGCGGCGTACGGGGATGCGGCGAGCTGGCGGGCCTTGTCGGAGTCGTAGTTGGTGAAGAACAGCACGCCGTCCTCGCTCAGTCCCTTGCAGAGAACGGTGCGGGTGCGAGGCCGACCGTCGTGGTCGACGGTGGCGAGAGTCATGGCGTTGGGTTCGGGGAGTTCCGCCTCGACGGCGGCCTCGAGCCAGACCCGCAGCAACGGCAGCCAGCCGTCGGCCACCGCGTCCGCGTCGAGGTGCGGTTCCTCCGCGCGGGCCCCGCGTTCCCCGTATCCCACCCGCATGCCCGCGAGGTCGCGGCCGCGGTTCGTCGGATCGATATCAGATGCCACGGAGCGGAACGCTACTCTTGGGTACGCGACCGTCGGCGGCGTGGTGAGACCGGCTAGAGTTCACGTCGACATCATCTGGCACGGGGCATCGCAGACGCGAGCTGTGCAGGTGGAACAGTCGATTGCGTGGCCCGGCGCGCTCATCCCGCGCGCACCCGAAGCGCAGACAACGAACGTGTGGACAGTGCCGCTCGGACCGGGGGCACTCGACCGAGGAGAGTTCACGAGCATGGCAGCGAGCGCAGTGCCGGAGGATTTCGTCAGCGGACTCGAAGGCGTCGTCGCCTTCACCAGTGACATCGCCGAACCGGACAAGGACGGCGGTGCCCTGCGGTACCGCGGCGTCGACATCGAGGACCTGGTCGGCCGCCAGGTGACTTTCGGCAACGTGTGGGCGCTGCTCGTGGACGGGCGCTTCGGCCCCGGCCTCCCGCCCGCCGAGCCGTTCCCCCTCCCCATCCACACCGGCGACGTCCGCGTCGACGTGCAGGCCGGACTCGCGATGCTGGCCCCGATCTGGGGATACGAGCCGCTGCTGGACATCGACGACGACACCGCGCGGGAGAACCTGGCCCGCGCCTCGGTGATGGCGCTGTCCTACGTGGCCCAGTCCGCCCGCGGCATCTACGTGCCCGCCGTTCCGCAGAAGCGCATCGACGAGGCGAAGACCGTCACGGAGCGGTTCATGGTCCGTTGGAAGGGCGAGCCGGATCCGGCGCACGTCGAGGCGATCGACGCGTACTGGGTGTCCGCCGCCGAGCACGGCATGAATGCCTCCACCTTCACCGCCCGGGTCATCGCCTCGACGGGAGCGGACGTCGCGGCGTCCCTGTCGGGCGCCATCGGTGCCATGTCCGGCCCGCTGCACGGCGGTGCCCCGGCCCGGGTGCTGCCGATGATCGAGGAGACCGAGAAGACCGGCGACGCGCGCGCACTGGTCAAGGGCATCCTCGACCGCAAGGAAAAGCTGATGGGCTTCGGGCACCGGGTGTACCGGGCCGAGGACCCCCGTGCCCGTGTGCTCCGCGCCACCGCCAAGCGCCTGAACGCGCCCCGATACGAGGCTGCGGCCGCGCTCGAACAGGCCGCGCTCGCGGAGCTGCGCGAACGCCGCCCGGACCGCGCGATCGAGACCAACGTCGAGTTCTGGGCCGCGGTCATCCTCGACTTCGCCGAGGTGCCGGCGCACATGATGCCGGCGATGTTCACCTGTGGCCGCACCGCCGGATGGTGCGCACACATCCTGGAACAGAAGCGTCTGGGCAAGCTCGTCCGCCCCGCCGCGATCTACACCGGCCCCGCTCCCCGCGACCCCGATTCGGTCGAGGGTTGGGACCAGATCTCGCACAGCTAGACCGCACGTCGAGTCAGACCACGACCAGAAGGACACCTCTCACCGATGACCACACCGATCATCCCCGCCGACCTCCTGCCCGCCGACGGACGTTTCGGCTGTGGCCCGTCCAAGGTGCGACCGGAGCAGCTGCAGTCGCTGGTCGACGTGGGTGCGTCGGTGTTCGGCACCAGCCACCGGCAGAAGCCGGTCAAGGACGTCGTCGGGCGCGTGCGTTCCGGGCTGCGTGAGCTGTTCTCGCTGCCCGAGGGCTACGAGGT
Source organism: Rhodococcus triatomae (assembly GCF_014217785.1). Classification (NCBI taxonomy): domain Bacteria; kingdom Bacillati; phylum Actinomycetota; class Actinomycetes; order Mycobacteriales; family Nocardiaceae; genus Rhodococcus; species Rhodococcus triatomae. Next base: position 1,266,589 of record NZ_CP048814.1, read on the forward strand.
CGTCCTCGGCAACGGCGGCACCACCGCGTTCTGGGACGCAGCGGCGTTCGGCCTGATCCGGGAGCGCTCGCAGCACTTCACCTACGGCGAGTTCTCCTCGAAGTTCGCCTCCGTCGCGAAGGCCAACCCGTTCATCGGCGATCCGGTCGTCGTGTCGGCGGACCCGGGTTCGGCACCGGAGATCGTCGCTGACGGGTCGGTCGACCTCATCGGCTGGGCGCACAACGAGACGTCGACGGGTGTCGCGGTTCCGGTCACCCGGCCCGCCGGTTCGGAGAACGCGCTCGTCGCGATCGACGCGACGTCCGGCGCCGGTGGCCTGCCCGTCACCGTCACCGACTCGGACGTCTACTACTTCGCACCGCAGAAGTCCTTCGCCGCGGACGGCGGCCTGTGGCTGGCCCTCATGAGCCCGAAGGCGCTCGAGCGGGTCGCGGAGATCAAGGACTCGGGCCGCTGGACGCCCGACTTCCTGTCCCTGCCCATCGCGGTGGACAACAGCAGCAAGGATCAGACGTACAACACGCCTGCCCTCGCGACGCTGCTGCTGCTGGTCGACCAGATCGAGTGGATCAACGGAAACGGCGGTCTGGACTGGGCCACCGCACGCACGAAGGACTCGTCGTCGCGGCTGTACCAGTGGGCCGAGGCCAGTGAGTTCGCGACGCCGTTCGTCACCGACCCGGCCCTGCGATCGCAGGTCGTCGGCACCATCGACTTCGACGACGCCGTCGACGCCGCCGCGGTCGCGAAGATCCTGCGCGCCAACGGCGTCGTGGACACCGAGCCGTACCGCAAGCTCGGCCGAAACCAGCTGCGCATCGGCATGTTCCCGGCGATCGATCCCGAGGACGTCACGCAGCTGACGAAGGCCATCGACTGGGTCGTCGGCCAGCTCTGATCGACCGGCCGGGTTCCGGCTCCTGACAACGCAATGCGCCCCACCTTCGAAGGTGGGGCGCATTGCGTTGTCGCAGGTCGCAACCGGTCGCAATAGGCAGCAGCCGGTCAGACGCCGACGAGCTCGCGATCTCCGCTCTCGGCAGCTTCGAGTTCGCGGACCAGCGGCAGGACGTTGGCCCCGAAATACTCGATCTCCTCCTGGAAGTGGAGGAACCCGCCGAGGATCAGGTCGACGCCGCGGCGCCGGTACTCGACGATGCGGTGCGCGATCTGCTCGGGCGTACCGATCAGCTGGGTCCGGAATCCGTCGTTGTACTGGACCAGGTCCTCGAACGACGAATCCGCCCACATACCCGTCTTGTCGGCGGTCGAGTTTCCGGCCTGCTGGACGGCGGAGCGGAATCCTTCCACGGCAGGCTTGTTCGCCTTGTCGACGATCTCGCGGAGGGTGTCGCGGGCCTCCTTCTCGGTGTCCCGCGCGATGATGAAGCCGTTGAGCCCGAACTTGACCTCCCGCTCGGCCTCCCGTGCATGCCGACGCAGGTCGAGGATCTGCTCGGTGACACCGTCGTAGTCCTTCCCGTTCGAGAAGTACCAGTCCGCGTAGCGGCCGCCGTTGACCCGTGCCGCCGACGAATTGCCACCCTGGAACAACTCGGGATTGGGACGCTCCGGCGAGTTCAGTGGCTTCGGCTTGAGCGTGAAATCGTGGATCCGGTAGAAGTCCCCGCGGAAGTCGACGTCGTCCTCGGTCCAGATCTTGCGGAGCACCTGCAGGAACTCGCCACTGCGCCGATAGCGTTCGTCGTGCTCGAGCCACGGCTCGCCGAGGTGCGTGAACTCGTCCTTGAACCAGCCGCTGACGACGTTGACGGCGAACCGTCCGTTCGACAGGTGGTCGGCGGTGGCGCCGAGCTTGGCCAGGACGGCCGGCTGCCAGAGCCCTGGATGCACCGCGGCGATCACCTTCAGCCGCTCGGTCGCCAGCAGGAGCGCGAGACTGAAGCTGGTCGATTCGTGCTGGTACTCGGCACCGTAACTGGCCTCGTATCGCACCTGGCTGAGGGCGTACTCGAAGCCGTTGTCCTCGGCGGTCCGGGCCAGCTTCTTGTTGTACTCGTAATCCCAGCTGGTCCGCTGTTCGATGTCGGACGTGACGAGACCCCCGCTGACATTGGGCACCCAGTAGGCGAACTTGACCTCGTCCGTGACGCGTTCGGTAGACATGGCTGTATGGAACGCGCGCACCGACTCGACGCCCAGGGTTGTGATCGTGACGCACCGAACCCTTCCCCGCCGGACTCACCGGCGTCAGGCTGTGCCCGGCACACCTCTACCTGCAGGAAGTACGCATGACCATCGTCGACAGCACGTCCGCCACGACGCCCGGCCGCCTCACCGGCCCCGAGCACGCACTCACGACGGCGCGCGAGCTCGCCGCACAGTTCGCCCCGGGAGCCGCCGACCGCGATGCGCGGCGAGTGCTGCCGCACGAGCAGATCCGTGCCCTCGCCGCGTCCGGGCTGCTCGCGTCGACCGTGCCCGCCGAGCACGGCGGTATCGACGTGAGCACCGAGACACTGACCGAGATCTTCCGAATCCTCGCCGAGGCGGACCCGAGCGTCGCGCAGATCCCGCACAGCCACTTCACGTTCCTCGAAGTGCTCCGGTTGCAGGCCACCGAGGCCCAGCGCAGCTACTTCTACGGGGAAGTCCTCGCCGGGAAGACGTTCGCCAACGCCCAGAGCGAACGCGGCACGACCACGATCGACCGGGACGACACCACCCTCACCTCACGAAGCGAGGACTACGTTCTCGACGGGCGCAAGTACTACAGCACCGGAGCTCTGTTCGCGGACTGGATCGCGGTGCGGGCGAGCTTCGACGGCGCGGAGTCCCCCGCCGGGCGGCCGGCCAAGGCGGTGGCATTCGTCCCGAGGGACACCCCAGGGGTCACGGTCGAGGACGACTGGGACGGCCTGGGCCAGAAGACCACCGCCAGCGGCACCGTCACCCTCGACCACGTGAGCGTCCCGGCGGCGCACGTCGTCGCGTACTCGCCGATCTTCGACGTGCCCACCACCTACGGCGCGCAGGCACAGATCCTGCACGCGGCGATCGACGCCGGGATCGCCGTGGCGGCCCTGGCCGAGGGTGTCGCCGCCGCCCGTGCCGCCCGCCCATACTTCGAGGCGGACGTCGATCGTGCGGTGGACGATCCACTGCTGATCCAGGCGGCGGGCGAGGCCACGGTCACCGTGCGCGGGGCGCTCGCGCTGCTGGGCGAGGGCGCCAGGGCCGTCGACGCCGCCCGACGTGACCTCACCGAGCACAGCGCCGCCGAGGCGTCGATCGCGGCGGCAGCGGCCAAGGTCGCGGCGGCCCGTGCGTCGCTCGAGGCGTCGACCGTCCTGTTCGAACTCGGCGGTACGCGAAGCGCTTCGGAGTCCGCCAATCGCTCCCGCCACTGGCGCGACGCGCGCACCCACACGCTGCACGACCCGACACGCTGGAAGCTGCAGCACATCGGGCGATGGGCGCTGTCCGGCACGCTCCCGCCGAGGCATGGACTGCTCTGACGAGAAGTCGTGACACGGACTCCTCTGACGAGCAGTCGCGACACGGACTCCCCTGACGAGCAGTCGCGACTCCCCTGACCGGACAACTCCGCGCCGGTGCGTGCGTGTCCTCCCCGAGAGTGCGTCACAAGTCGATTACAGTCGGGACGGACATCGCGAGCCGGCGCGATAGGGAGGTTCAAAGTGCGAGAGCTTCGAGTGATCGGTCTCGAGCCTGACGGCTCGCATGTGGTCTGCGCCGATCCGTCGACCGGCGAGAAATTCCGGCTACCCGCCGATGACAAGCTCCGTGCGGCTTCCCGCGGAGACATCGCTCGACTCGGCCAGATTGAGATCGAAATGGACAGTCAGCTCAGGCCCCGCGAAATCCAGGCCCGCATCCGTGCCGGCGCTTCCGTCGACGAAGTCGCCGAGGAGGCAGGCATCCCCCTCGCCAAGGTCGAACGCTTCGCCTACCCGGTTCTGCTCGAGCGCTCCCGCGCGGCGGACATGGCCCAGGGCGGCCACCCCGTCCGCGGCGACGGTCCCGCCGTGGAAACACTGTCCGAGATCGTCGCCCAGGCGTTCCGTGCACGCGGTCACAATCTCGACGACGCCGCGTGGGACGCATGGCGCGACGAGGAGAACCACTGGGTGGCCCAGTTGCAGTGGCAGGCGGGCCGAACCACGAACTCGGCACACTGGCGGTACCAGCCGGATGCGCACGGCGGCACCATCGTCGCCCTCGACGACACCGCGTTCGATCTGATCGATCCCGATTTCGGCCGCCCCCTGCGAGGGCTCTCCGCGGTCGCGGGCGGCGATCCCGACCAGCTCGAGCTCGCCGAGTACCCGGCCGAGCAGGTGTCCGATCCCGAGGTGGGACCGGAGCCGGAGATCATCGACGCAGAAACCACCGAGGTGGAGGATGCGCCGGTACCGGAATCCGGATCGGCGCCCGAACCGGATGCGACCGCAGCCAACCCGAAGGTCGCCCCGCATCACGCGACCAACAAGGACAAGCGCGGCAAGCCGTCCCTCCCCTCGTGGGACGATGTGCTGCTCGGCGTCCGCAGCAGCGGTCGCTGACACGTAGACGCGCACCCTGAGGTCGGACAGGGAGGTTCGGTGGGGGCGGAGCTGTCGACGATCTGGTACGTCGATTCGCCGCGCCCCGCGCTCGCATTACGCGGGTATCCCGCGCCCGACGCGCGGTCCGGGCAGGCAATCGCACGCGTTCTGTTCGACGACGACGTGACGCCCCTCGGGCAGGTACCCCTCGCCCACGTGGCGGCCGGGACTCCCGATGTCCTGTACGTCGGCGTGTATCCGGGCGTGACAGTGGTGTGTGCCGATTTCCCCGCGACGATGCTGCCGTCGGAGTTACCGGAACACTGGCGACGTGCCGGATCGTCCGGGCGCACGCTGTTCGTCGCCTCGTCCGTGGCGGGCGCACGCGCAGGTTTCGCGGAGTGGCGGGGTGAGGAACTGCGCCGATCGTTCAGCGCCGATGCCGCCGACATCTTCGAGGATATCGGTGTCCCGCAGGTGTGGGAGCGACCGTTCTGGGCGGGCGAGTTTCCGATGACGTATCCGCTCGACGTGTTCCCCGACCCGCAGATGCTGCCCTTCCACCCTCAGCGATTCGCCGAGGCCGCGAACCGCGCATGGCTCGGATTTCGCTACACAGCAGTACAACCCGACGACGCCATCGACCCGGCCCGGCTACTCGTCCACGGTTTCCGGGCCGGAGCACCCGTCGCTCCCGCGCCGCCGCAGGTCCCCGAAACCCGGAATCCGGATCCGGCCCCCCCCGGCCGATCACGGTGAGCAGAGCCCGGCCCCGGCCAAGCGGTCACCGAGCTTGCTGCGCTGGCTGGGCTTCAAGGCGTGACGACAATGCACAGGCGTGACGACAATGCACAGGCGTGATGTCAGGACGCCCCGGCGAGCGCGGCCACCCAGCCGACGGGTATGCCCGCACAGATTCCGTAGACCACCCACCGCCAGGTCGGCCGGGTCCGCCAGTGCCACACCGTGAGAACCACGCCGACACCGACGATCACGTTGAGTACCACCGCGAGTACCACGCTGACCCGCGCCAACTGCGACGCGAACACGATCGCGGCCGTGGCCACCACCACGGTCGAGAAGAGGGACACGAGCAGTCCGGTACCCCAGGGCGTCGGCGGCCGAAACGGCGTATATCGCGTCATCGTCCGGTCCGCACCCGCTCGTAGAACGCCATCGCGGCGGCCGTGGCCACGTTCAGCGAATCCGTGCCCGGCGCCATCGGGATCCGAGCCCGGACGTCGGTGGCACGCATGGCGTGTTCGGTGAGGCCCGGCCCCTCCGCGCCGAGCAGCAGCGCCACCTTCTCCCCCGTCATCGCGTCCGCGAGAGTGATCGCACCGGGATCCGGTGTCAGTGAGATCAACTGGAAACCCTTGTCCCGGAAATGCTCCAGATCGTAGGGCCAGCGCGGGACGTGCGCGAACGGAACGCGCAGCACGTGCCCCATCGAGACGCGCACGGAACGCCGGTACAGCGGGTCTGCGGTGCCCTTGCCGAACAGCACCCCGTCGACGCCGAGCCCGGCGGCATTGCGGAACATGGAGCCGAGGTTCTCGTGGTCGTTGACCCCCTCGAGTACGGCGACGGTGCGGGCACCGTCCAGGACCTCGTCCACGGAGAGCGTGGCGGGGCGGTGCGCCGCCGCGAGGACCCCGCGGTTGAGGTGGAACCCGACGACCTCGGCCATCAACTCGGCGGAGGCGCGATAGAACGGCACGTCGACGCCGTCGAGATCCTCCTCGAGTTCGGCCAGACGCCGATCCACGCCGAGAAGGGCGAACGCGGAGAAGCGGGACGTGAGCATCCGCTGGACGACGAGTACGCCCTCGGCGATCACCAGCCCCTTGCCGTCCGGCAGGTCCGGCCGCCGATCCGACGAGTTCAGGTCGCGGAAGTCGTCCAGCCGGGGATCGGCCGGGTCGTCGATGTCGATAACATGTGCCACCGCTCTATCGTCCCGTATCCCGATCAGCGCCCGTCGGCACCCTCTCACCTGGGGCCCGACCCTTGCGCCCTCTCCGGCTCCGTGCACCCCGTCCAGCCGGCAACGGACGAACTGGAGGTGCAGACAGCTGGGCCGAGTGCGAGGGCGCCGAGCGGCCTTCTCATGTTCGCCGAGCGTCGCTTCCCGCCTCGACGGCCTGTTCCGTGGCGTCACAGACGACCGTATTGCGCAGTTCGACGATCGGTAGGTACCGCCCCGACGAAGGGCGGCGCACTCTCAGCCGCAACTGTTCGTGCCGCATCAGGTAGGCCGCCGCGAGCAGCCCGCTGAGAAGCGAGATCACCCCGCCCACGACGAGGGGTGCTCGCGGATCGAGAACGTCGGCGAGCCACCCGAGTACCGGGCTGCCGAGGGGCGTGCCGCCGAGGAAGCACAGCATATAGATCCCCATCACGCGCCCTCGCATCTCGGAAGGCACGGACATCTGCAGAATGTTCATCGCGGCGGTGGTGAAGGTGAGAGTCAGTGCGCCGGTCGGCACGAGCATGATCGCGACCAGGGCGTAGGTCGGCATCACGCCGACAGCGATCTCGAAGACGCCGAACCCGGCGGCCGCACCGAGCAGGGTCCGCAGCCGCGGCGGTGTCTTGCGCCGGGCGGCGAGCGCCGCTCCCGCGAGGGTTCCGATCGCCAGCGTGGTCGAGAGCAGCCCGTACGCGTCCGCCCCGTGCCCGAACGTGTTGCGCGCCATCACCGCCAGGCTGATGGGGAAGTTCAGGCCGAACGTCGACACCATGAACACCGCGGCCATGAGGACACGGAGATCCGCCCGCCCCCACACGTACCGGAAGCCCTCGCGAACCTGGCCCTTCGCCCGTTCCGTCGCCGGCGCCGGCATCAGTTCGTCCACGCGCATCAGCAGCAGTCCGACGAGGACCGCGGCGAACGTGACGACGTTGAGCAGGAACACCCACCCCGTGCCGATCAGGGTGATGAGGACGCCGGAGACGGCGGGGCCGATGATCCGGGCCGTGTTGAAGGTCATGGAGTTCAACGCGATCGCGTTGGACAGACGCTCCGGGCCGACCATCTCGATGGTGAACGACTGCCGCACCGGCGCGTCGATCGCCGACGCACAGCCCAGGACGAATGCGATGAGGTACACGTGCCACAGATCGACGACGCCGCCGACGTCCAGGACACCGAGTACCAACGCGCACAGCGCCATCGCCACCTGCGTCACCATGAGGATGCGGCGCTTGTCGTACCGATCGGCGAGTACCCCGCCCCACACGGACAGGAACAGCGTGGGCCCGAACTGCAACGCCATCACGATGCCGACGGCCAGGGCGTTGCCGTCGGAGAGAGTCAGGACCAGCCAGTCCTGGGCGACCCGCTGCATCCACGTGCCGACCAGCGACACGATCTGCCCGGACGCCCACAGCCGGTAGTTCCGCGTTCTCAGCGCCGCGAACATTCCCGGCCGATCCGCCGGAGCGGGCTCGGTCTCGGGATCGGCAGGCACCGTTCCATCTTGCACCCGCACCGACGTGAGGTGGAGCTCGACCTCCCCGTGCTCTACGCCGGGTCGGTCACACGACCCGCGTCACACGTCACTCGGAGTCGCTGAGCATCTCGGTCATGATGTCGACGGCGGCGCGCAACGTGGCGAGCTTCTCCTCGTCGAGGCGGGCGAGCTGCTCGTTCATCCACACCTCGCGAGCGTGCGTCTCGTCGGCGATGAGCGCCTCACCGGACTCGGACAGCGTCACGATGATCTGGCGGCCGTCGGTGGGGTGCGGTGCACGCCCGACGAGTCCTGCCTCCACGAGCGAGGCGATCACGCGCGTCATCGACGGCGGCTGGACACTTTCCCGCGCCGCCAGGTGCCCCGGGGTCATCGCGCCTTCGCGGGCGAGCGTCGCGAGAGCGGAGAGCTGCGTCAGCGTCACCTGAGCGTCGGCACGACGGCCGCGCAGCTGCCGCGTGAGGCGCACGACCGCCAGGGACAGGTCGCTGGCGAGAGCGCGAGAATCCGTGGTCACGCGCATGACAATAGTGCAGAAGCCGGGAAGTAGCTCACGTAACCGCGTCGGTGATCGGCCCGACGGCGAAATAGGCCACGAACAGCGCCGCCACAATCCACAGCAAGGGGTGAATCTTCTTTGCTCCCCCGCTCGCCGCGTGGAGGACGACCCACGAGATGAAGCCGACGCCGATACCGTTGGCGATCGAGTACGTGAACGGCATCACCGTGATGGTGAGGAATGCGGGCAGTGCCACCGCGAACTTGGAGAAATCGATGTCGCGCACCTGCGCGATCATCAGCGCACCCACCACGACCAGGGCCGGGGCGGCCGCCTCGATCGGGACCACCGAGTACAGCGGCGTGAGGAACATGGCCGCGAGGAACAGCAAGCCGGTGATCACGTTCGCCAGGCCGGTGCGTGCCCCCTCGGCGATGCCCGAGGCGGATTCGACGAACACGGTGTTCGAGGACGCCGACGCGGTACCGCCGGCGACCGCGCCGGCGCCCTCGACGACGAGGGCGCGCCCGACCCGCGGCAGCGTTCCGTTCTTGTCGGTCAGTCCGGCTTCCTTGCCGAGCCCCGTCATCGTGCCCATGGCGTCGAAGAAGTTCGCCAGCACGAGGGTGAACACGAGCAGGCTGGCCGCCAGGACACCGATGCGGGTGAACGCGCCGAGGAGGCTGACCTCGCCGACCAGGCTGAGATCGGGAAGTTCGGCGACGACACCGGGCGACTCCGGGGTCGACAGGTTCCAGCCCTTCGGATTGGTGCCGAGCGAGGGCCCGACGTTCGCGACGGCCTCGACGACCGCGGCGACGACCGTGGTGACGACGATGCCGATGAGCAGGCCGCCACGCACCTTCCTGGCCACGAGCACGCCCATCAGCAGCAGGCCGAAGACGAACACCGCCGTCGGCCAGGACGCGATCGATCCGTCGATACCGAGGCCGACCGGGACGGTCGTTCCCGCCGCGTCCGGGACCCGGCGGACGAATCCGGCGTCGACCAGGCCGATGAACGCGATGAACATGCCGATGCCCGCGGCGATCGCCGACTTGAGTTCCGGCGGAATCGCGTTGAACACCGCGGTCCGGAACCCGGTGAGCGCGAGGATGACGATGATGACGCCGTTGATGACCACCAGACCCATCGCCTCGGGCCAGGTGACCTGCGGAGCGATCGTCACGGCGAGAAGGCTGTTGATACCCAGGCCTGCCGCGAGAGCGAACGGGTAGTTGGCGACGATCCCGAAGACGATGCTCATCAGACCGGCGACGAGCGCGGTGACCGCGGCGACCTGGTTGACGGGGAGGATGTTGCCGAGGACGTCGGTCTTGGCCACCGCGTCGTCGGGCGAGAAGCTACCCAGGATCAGTGGGTTGAGGACGACGATGTAGGCCATCGCGACGAACGTGACGACACCGCCGCGGACCTCGGTACCGATCGTCGAGCCACGCTCGGAAATCTTGAAATAGTTGTCGAGCAGCTTCGACCCGGCACTCATCGTCTCTTCTTTCGCCTGCTGATTGACGCCTGCTGGTGACGCGGACGTGTGGGCGCCTCGCGCCGACGCGCACTGGGAGAATAAGTCACGCGGCGAGGGGTACAGTCGCGAACGTGGACGATCGCTCCGACCCGAGGCAGCGCCTCGCCCGTCTCTCCGACCCTCGACCAGCACTGATCGTGGGCACGTCGGCGTGGGCGGTCGCGGTCGTCGTGGTGATCGTCACGGGTGAGAAGTGGTCGGAAGCACTGCCGATCTGTCTGGCCGGAATCGCCGTGGGGGCCCTGGGATACGGACTTTTCCGACTCCAACGGCGGGCCGCGCTCCGCGGCGACCGCGGCGCACAGCAGGGCCTCGTGTAGCACCCTCGGGACAGCGGTCGGGCCTCGGTCAGGCCGGTTGCCTGCGCGCCGAGACCCACCGGGCGATCAGGACACACGCCATGGCCCAAGCCACTCCGAACACCCACCCGGCCAGGACGTCGGTGAGCCAGTGCGCGGCGAGGTAGAGACGCGAACACCCGATCGCACACGTGTAGAGAGCCAGCAGCACCCAGGTCACCCGGAGTACCGGTGCCGGCAGTGGGGTCCGGGCGAGGACGACGGCGACGAGGACCACGAAGGCCGCCGTCATCATGGCGTGACCGGACGGGAACGAGTACGAGTCGATGTCGACGAGGCGTTCCGGGACGGGGGGACGCTCCCGCGCGAACAGGCGCTTGAGCCCGCTCATGACGAGGAGAACGCCCAGCATTCCGGCGCCGACCAGTACGGCATCGGCCCGGCGCGCCCGGATCCAGAGCGCGAGCACCACGACCGCCGACGCCACCCACATCGCGAGCGTCCCACCGGTGTGCGTGAACACGGTGACCGCATCCACCAGCCACGCCGAACGGGCGTGAACGGCCCCGTCGAGTACCTCGAGATCCACGCTCATCTCCGACGCGCGGCCTCACTCGCCGCCACCGGCCACCGCCACTCCGTCGTGCAGTGCGTGGTGCCGTCCTCGTCCACCCACCAGGGCACGTCGACCTCGCCGTCGACCGCTCCGCCGACGCGAACGGCGAGTCGCTCGTGGACGGTCACCGGGCCGTCGGGGACATCGGTGCCGGCCAGCGCCGCCGCGAGGACGGCGCCGGGCTCGTCCGCCCACCTGGTCACGCGGCCGGTCCCGATCACGACACCGTGCACCACCGAACCGGCGGTCGGGAGGTCCAGAAGATCCGCCAACGCGTCCGCGGTGTCCGGGGTGCCCACCACCAACCGGGACGGCGGGACCACCGCGGCGAGCCAGGGCCGGTCGAGCACCATCGCATCGTCCGGGTCCGCGACGGTCCCGTCGAGCGTGCGCACGCCGGGCGGCAGGTCGATGTCGTCGAGGTCGAGGACTCCGTGGCGGGCCGCCTCACCCAGCAAGCGGTGGGCTCGGGTCACGACTCCCGGTGCGGGACTGCGCGTGGCGTCCGCCAGCCGCTGCAGGAGCAGGTCCGCGAACTCCGCCGAATCCACCCGGGCCGGTGCCAGGGTGGCACGAAGGACCTCGGCGTCGGGGTGATCGGCGATGTCGAGCAGACCTGCGAACACCCGGTCCTCCGGAGCGCGGAGCGTGCCCCAGGCGACACCGTCGAGCACCGCGTGCCTGCGCAGCCACCACGCGGTGTAGCCGTGCGGGTCGGCCAGGAGCGGACGCGTCGACGGGTCCTGCGCGAGCAACGTCAGCGCCTGCCGCCAGCGGGCCGGATCGACGAGATCGAGATCCCGGACCGCCTCCAGCACCTCGGGATCCTCGCCGAGACTCCCCCACCACGCCTGTTCGTCGTCGAGGTCGTGGTCCGGCCCCGACGGGAGTTCGACGCGCAGCACCGTGAACCCGGCACCGACACCGACCGCACGCAACGCCCGCTCCCCGACCCGCTCCGCGAACGCCGCATCGACACAACCGAACGGGGAATCCTCGTCGAGGACGTCGGCGAGCGGTGCGTCCGGCAACAGCAGCTCGTCGGCGGGGCGGAGTTCGCCGTCCGCGTCCGGAATCGGCAGGCGCCCGAGCCACGACGGCAACGTCCCGGGCGCCGCGCCGTTCGCCAACGACAGCACGGTCGCGGCGAGTTCGGTTGCGGTGCCTGAACTCTCGATCTCGTCGCCGCCGGGGTGACCGTCCTCGAAGTCGCCGTCCTCGAGCTCCTCGATCCTGGCCAGGAGCGCGGGATCGGACAACAGGTCCACCGGAGTGGCGGCGGCGGCGCCGAGCCGTGCCAGCAGGGGATGCGCCGCCTCGGGATGCACCACCCGAGCCCAGTCGACGACAGGTCCGGCATCCATCCCCGTGCCCAGCAGCACCGTGCGCGGGCCGGTCACGGTGCTGCCGTCGCACAGCGGTACGGGAATCGCCGACAGTTCCTCCGCGACCACGGAGTCCACGACGAGCGGCTCGAGCGCCGCGTACAACGCTCGCCACCAGGACGGTTCACGTCGCACTCCGGCGAGTAGTTCGGCGATGCGAGCGGGACCGATCCGGTGCACGTCGACCGCGGCCAGCGCCTGCTGGTGCCGGGGCGACGACAGGTCGGGAATCACGAGATCCCCGACCACGTCGGACAGTGCGGCGGCCAGGGCGTCGTCGAGACCGGGCACCAGGTGCGCCCGCGGTGGAGCGACCACGGCCACGCCGCCGACGGAGGGATCCGGAACGACCGGAAGCCACTGTGCGTCACGTAATTCGGCCAGCAAGGCCTCGCGCAACAGGCCGTCGACCTCGCTGCGTGCGAAGGTCGGAGCCGGCACCAGCGCGGTGCGTTGTGCCGCGGGCACGGCCGCCACCAGCCCCGCGTAGCCCCGGGCGAGCCGCTGCACCGGGGCACCGGGCAGTACGCGGCGGCGGTCCGGCTGCATCGCCACGTCGCCGATCACGAGGGCGGGAAGGGACAGCTGCTCGTCGGAACGGGTCGGTGCCCGCAGCACGTCCTCCCCTACCGGACGGACGATTCCGTCCCGCACCGGCACGAACCATCGCGCATGCTCGGTGTCGTACCGCCACCAGGTCCGGCTCCCGATCCGCACCTCGACGAGACCGGAGTCGAGTGCACGCTCGGCGCGCTCGACCACGGTGTCGCCCACGGTGATCGCGTGCAGCGCCGGCAGCTCGAGCAGCAGATCGGTGGCCTCCTCGGCCATCGCGTCCAGGAGCCGGTCCGCGTCGATGTCGGCACGCAGCCGGATCACGACCTCGGTGGCGAATCCCGCCCGCGGAGCCGGGGCCGACGGCCAGGCCAGCCGCAGCACCGGTACCCCGTCCTCCGGAACGGGCAGTCCGGCCGCCGTCAGAGCCCGCCCCGTGCGCTCCGCGGAGAACTCGATCGAACCGGTCGACGAGCGCACCTCGACCTCGTCACCGACGGACCGCACCGCGGTGAAGCCGACGCCGAACCGGCCGACCCCCTCTCGCTTGCCGGAGGCGCGCAACGCGGACAGCGCCTGCACTCCTTGCTCGTCGAGGGGGGCACCGCTGTTCGCCACGGACAGCAGGTCGCCGTCCACCCGGACGTCCAGGAATCCGGGGACACCGGCGCGTGCCGCGGTATCGGCCGCGTTCTGCGCCAGTTCGGTGAGCAATCGGTCCCGATACCCGGACCGCACGAGATCGGACTCGGTGGCGGCGTCCTCACGCAACCGGGTCGGTGAACTCCGCCAGCCCTCCAGCGTCGCGGCACGCAGGCCGGCGGTGCCGAACGGATCGGCTAGCTCGACGATGTGCTGTCCTGCATCGAGGGACTCTCGGGCGTCTCGGTGGTCTCGGGCGTCTCGGTCGTGTCAGGTGTCTGGGACGTCGTCACCGTGACGACCTCCACCGCACCGTCGTCGTACGCGTCGTAGCGCGGGCTACCGCCACCGGTGGGCAGCAGGGTGTCCGAATGTGCGCCACACCCGTACTCGGCGTGGACGACCTGCCCGTCGGCGGACATCTCGTTGCCACACACGCCGAACGCCGCCTGCAGCGAACCGGCCAGGGGCAGGTAGAAGCCGCAGAGACCGCAGGTGGAGGGCGCGGCCTTCGCCATCTCGGTATCGGGGCCGTGATCGCCCTCGTACCAGCGTTCGGCGGCGTCCAGTCGACCTTCCCGGCTCATCACCCGGGCGCGGCCCAGGCCGACCTCGAGCGCGGTGTCGTCGACGACCGGGTCGCCCGTGGCCATGAAACCGGGGACCAGGCGCGGGTCGTCGGGGAACGGCGCGAGCAGGTCGCCGGGAGACAGGTCACCGGGCCGGATCCGCTCGTTCCACGGCACCCACTCGGGCGCGACGAGGGCGTCCGGCCCCGGCAGCAGCACGAGTTCGCTGATCGTCGCGTGGTCGGACTCCGGATATGCGGCAACCACCACCGCCCACTGCCAGCCGTGGTAACCGGCCAGGTCGGCGGTGAATCGATGCGTGGCGGCCCACTCGTCCTCGTAGGCGACACCGAGATAGTCGCCCACGCCGCCTTCGTGCAGTGCGACCACCGCATCTCGGGCGAGGTCTACCGCGTCGGCGAGGACGCGTGGTACCGAGCGTTCGGGCGAAGAAGCAACACTCACCCGTCCAGTTTGCCGCACCCGGGCCCCGGACGTTCACCTGGGCTGCCATCCTGGACCGATGATCCGCCGCCGCGCCCTCTCCGCGACCGTCGTCTCGATCGCCGCCGCCGCGCTCGTCGCCGGCTGCTCGGCGGAGGACGGACCGCCCGCGGACGCCTCGGCCGCCGCGAACGGCCCGGTCACCGACCTGCGGGTGGAGGTGGTGCGGACCCTTCCCCACGATCCGGATGCCTTCACCCAGGGCCTCGAGATCTCCGGCGACGAGATCTTCGAGGGCACCGGCCTGGTCGGCGAGTCCTGGGTCGAGGCCCGGGACCTCGACACCGGAACCCCGCGGGTGCGGGTGGATCTTCCCGCGCCGTTGTTCGGCGAGGGCATCACGGTGGACGAGGACTCACTGTGGCAGCTCACGTGGCGCAACGGGATCGCGATCGAACGGGATCGGGACACTCTCGTCGAGCGCAGGCAGATCCCGATCGAGGGTGAGGGCTGGGGCATCTGCCGCAGCGGCGACCGGCTCGTGACCTCCGACGGCTCCGACACCCTGACTTTCCGCGACCGCGACACGTTCGACCCGGTGGACACGGTCCGGGTCACGGACCACACCGGTGGCGTCGACAGACTCAACGAACTCGAGTGCACCGACGACGGAGCGGTCTACGCCAACATCTGGACCGAGGACACGATCGTGCGGATCGATCCCGGCACCGGGGCGGTCACCGCGCGGATCGACGCCGGGCAGTTGCGTGCGTCACTCGACATCGATGCCGGTGAGCGGCCCGCGGACGTCCTCAACGGCATCGCCGCCGTCCCCGGCACGGATCGGTTCCTGGTCACCGGCAAGTACTGGCCGAGCATGTTCGAGGTCCGATTCGTTCCGTGACGGGCCGAGTGACCAGTAACCGGCGGGCGGGTGTGGGCGTTCGCTCCCGGACTAGGACAGAATTGGAACCGTGACCGGACCGAGTGACCGCAACGAACCTGATCCACGTCGGCACGCCGGCAGGGATCGGTCGGGGCAGCGCCCGGACGGTCCGGCTCCGACGCGCCGGATGGAGGGCGATCCGTCGGCCCACCCCGGCTACGACCGGTACCCACCGGCCAGTCGGCAGTCGGCGCGGCGCACCCCGCTCCCGCCGCTGCACCCGGTCGGCGACAACGGCGCCCGGCGTGACCCCCAGGACACCCCCCGCGACCCGAAGGGCACACCGAAGGCTCCCCCGATGCCGCGCAAGCTGACCGTGACCCGTGTCGCGGCGATGCGCAGCCGCGAACTGACCAACAGGGGCATCGCGACGTTCCAGCGAGCCGCCAAGGCCGACGGGGCGGACAAGTCCGGCCTCACCGCCTTGACGTACGCGGTCATGGCGAACTTCGCGACCGACGCCGCGATCGCCGTCGCACTGGCGAACACGCTGTTCTTCTCGGCGGCGACGGGCGAGGACAAGACGAAGGTCGCCCTCTACCTGTTGATCACGATCGCACCGTTCGCGGTGATCGCTCCGGTGATCGGTCCGCTCCTCGACCGGCTCCAGCACGGACGCAGGCTCGCCTTGGCCACCTCGTTCGCGTTGCGCACGGTGCTGGCGATATTGCTGGTCTTCAACTTCGACAGTTGGATCCTGTATCCGGCCGCGCTGGGCATGATGGTGCTGAGCAAGTCGTTCTCGGTGCTCAAGAGCGCGGTGACACCACGTGTGCTCCCCCCGGAGATCGACCTGGTCCGGGTCAATTCCCGACTGACCGTGTTCGGTCTCATCGGTGGCACGATCGGCGCGGGCGCCGTCGCAGCGGCGCTGGCGGCGCTGACCGGTTCGGCCGGTGCACTGTGGTTCGCGGCCCTCGTCACCGCGCTCGGCACCTACCTGAGCATGCGGATCCCGTCCTGGGTCGAGGTCACCGAGGGTGAGGTGCCCGCGACGATCACCTATCACGGTGACGATGCCCGCACCGCCGTCATCGATCCGGTGACCACCCCGGTCCAGCCGGACAAGCGGCGGCAGCCGCTGGGCCGGTCGGTGATCGTCGGCCTCTGGGGCAACGGAACCATCCGCGTTCTCACCGGCTTCCTCACGCTGTACATCGCCTTCGTGGCCAAGGCGACCACCGAACACGAACCGCTGATGCAGGCCGCGATGCTGGGCCTGGTGGGCGCGGCAGCCGGTATCGGCAACTTCGCCGGCAACGCGACCGGAGCGCGACTGAGACTGGGCCGTCCCGCCCTCATCGTCGTCCGCTGCACCGGCGCGGTGTGGGTGGTGGCCGTCCTCGCCGCCGTCACCGACAACCTGCTGGCCGCGGCGCTGGCGGCACTCGTCGCCTCGGCGGCGAGCGCCCTGGCCAAGGTCTCGCTCGACGCCTCCCTCCAGCACGATCTCCCGGAGGAGTCGATCGCGTCCGGATTCGGCCGCTCCGAGACGGTGCTCCAGTTGAGCTGGGTCGTCGGCGGCACCCTGGGGGTGCTCCTGCCCACCACCTTCTGGATCGGCTTCACCGTGGTGTCGGTGGTGCTGACCCTCGGTCTGCTCCAGACAGTGCTGTCCTACCGTGGAAGCACACTGCTGCCCGGGCTGGGCGGCAAGCGACCGAACCTCGCGAAGCAGGAAGTGACCGAGCCCCTCTCGACCCACCGGGTCGACCGACCGACGGGAACCGTGAAGTAAGTGAACATGCAGGCACGCACCAAGAAGATCGTCATCGCGGTCGCCGCCGGGCTGCTCGTCACCCTGGTGGCCTTCACTGCGGTGCTGACGGTGCTGATCCGCAACTCGGATCCGCGGCCGGTGACCGTCACCGCGTTCGCCGACGGCACGTCCGTGACGGTCCCGCCGTTCCAGTACTGCACCATGGATCTGCAGGACTGCACCGAGGGGGACGTCACGATTCTCGAGCTCCGGCCGGGATCGCCGCTGCAGCTGTCACTGCCCAGTGAGGTCTCCTCGGTGCGCTGGCGCCTGCTCGCCGTGTACGAGACCGCGGACGGCGGCACCGTCGAGGAACAGCTCTTCGCACCCGGAGACGCCTCTGCGGTGACGGTGCCCTCGTCGATCGAGAATCCGTTGATCGGCGTCGAGATCCAGCTTCCGTCCTCCGTGGTGGACGAGCAGGAGCGCCCGTTCGTGCACGCAGTCTGGTCGATCCAGACCCTGGTGTAGCGAACGGCAGAGCTGCATAGCGACACGGCAGAGCTGCATAGCGAACGGCGAGGCCGCGGCGACCGAGTTCGGTCTCCGCGGCCTCGCCGTGTCGTGTCGCTGTCGGTGTCTGCTCAGCTGTCCAGCTCGCGCGCGACCGCCCGCACGACTTCCGAGATCCGCTGCGCGGTCTTGCGGTCCGGGTAGCGCCCCTTGCGCAGATCCGGCTGCACCTTCGCCTCGAGGAGCGTGATCATGTCCTCGACCATCCCGTGCAACTCGTCCGGCGTGTGCTTCTTGGCGGCCGGCTCCCGACGGGTGGCCGCACGCAGGGACGGGGCCGGATCGAGCACCTTCAGGCTCAGTGCCTGCGGCCCGCGCCTCCCGGCGGCCATCCCGAACTCCACGCGCTGGCCGGCCTTGAGGCCCTCGACGCCCGCGGGCAGCGCGGACGCACGTACATACACGTCCTCACCGTCCTCCTGCGACAGAAAGCCAAAGCCCTTCTCGACGTCGTACCACTTCACCTTGCCGGTCGGCACCGTGTTCACCCGCTCCGCTGACAGCAGCCGCACTCCGTGTGAATGCGGCCCGTGGATAATGCAAAACAACGCGCCCTACCTGGTTGCAGGACGCGCCGATACTTCGAGTCTAGCCTGTGCTCCGGGCGCCGGGCACGCCCTTTCCCGGGGCGCGGGCGGGCCGCGGTAGGCGACACGTCGCTGTGCAGCGGGAGTGGCATAACGTGGAGTCGTGACCAGAGCTCCCAAACACTCGCCAGCGCTCTTCTACTCGGCCGTCGTGTCGTTCGTGGTCGGGCTCGCCGCCATCGTGGCGGTCTTCCTCCTGCACGCGTTCTCCGACGACGCCCCGAACCTGGCGCTCTACGTGGTCGCGATGTTCGCCTGCCCGCTCGGGTTCCTGCTCGCTATCGTCTATGCCCTGACCTCCGGTCGCCGAAGTCGGTGACGCCCTCGGGCACCCCCGGCCGGCCCCTCGAAAGGACTCGATCGTGCGGATCCTGCTGAACATCATCTGGCTGGTCTTCGGTGGCCTCTGGCTGGCGCTGGGCTACTTCGTCGCCGGAATCATCTGCTGCATCCTCATCATCACCATCCCGTTCGGGATCGCAGCGTTCCGCATCGGCGTCTACGCACTGTGGCCGTTCGGAAAGACCGTGGTGGACAAGCCGACCTCCGGAGTCGGCTCACTGATCGGAAACGTCATCTGGCTGATCGTGGCCGGCATCTGGCTTGCCATCGGCCACGTCGTCTCCGCGATCGCGATGGCGATCACGATCATCGGCATTCCCCTCGCGATCGCGAACCTGAAGATGATCCCCATCTCCCTGATGCCACTCGGCAAGGACATCGTCGACGTCGACGCACGGCCCACGCAGTGGAACTGAGTGCGACCCGCACGTGGAACCGAGTGCGACCCGCACGTGGAACCGAGTGCCACCCGCACGTGGAACCGAGCGCGACCATTCCCCACTCGATGTGACCTTCCTCACATAACGAGCCTATAACGGACAGGTGTACGGCAGCTCTCGGCCACCGTTCGGGCCGACTAGCTGGGAAGAGGCGATGCGGGCCGAAAGCCGGACCGGAACAACGGGAGACGCGCCGCGTTACCAAATGGTGACACGAGGGCCGAGGAGCGTTACCGTCGTCTCCGGTCGAGGAAACCTCGGCCAGATCCGGTCCCGCCGCGCCAAACCCTGTCCCGTGGGAACCGGATTCCCGACGAAGCAATCCGAGGGACGGGGACGGGGGACCCACAGTCCTCCAGGAGACTCCGGTTTCCGCACAGGACACCGGCCGCGACATGCACCGCATGCCACGGCCTCGGGGTGAAGCCAGGCCCTTTCCCGCCAGGAAAGGCGAGGCCGAGCGACCTCTCAGCTCGAACCCGACAGCTGACCTCGCAGGCGCGCGTGGAGAGGATCTCGACCATCAT
This sequence comes from Rhodococcus triatomae, assembly GCF_014217785.1. Lineage (NCBI taxonomy): Bacteria > Bacillati > Actinomycetota > Actinomycetes > Mycobacteriales > Nocardiaceae > Rhodococcus > Rhodococcus triatomae. Next base: position 1,286,269 of record NZ_CP048814.1, read on the forward strand.
GAGCGGACGCCATCGCAAGCCCACGAACACTGGCCGCAACGTCGCCAAGGTCGCCGTCACCGGCGCCATCATGGGTGTCGCCGGAGCCGCATTCGCCGGCACCGCCAACGCTGCACCCGATTCCGACTGGGACCGCCTCGCACAGTGCGAGTCCGGCGGCAACTGGGCCATCAACACCGGAAACGGATACCAGGGTGGGCTGCAGTTCTCGCCCAGCACCTGGAACGCACACGGCGGCGGAGAATTCGCCGCCTCCGCCCACAACGCCAGCCGCGAACAGCAGATCGTCGTCGCCGAGCGCGTCCTCGAGTCCCAGGGCTGGGGCGCCTGGCCGTCCTGCTCGTCCAGCCTCGGCCTGTCGAGCGCTCCGACGCAGCGTCAGGCCCCGGCAACGGCAGCGGAGACCACTCCCGCACCGGCCGTCACCGAGGTTCCGACCGTCGACGGTGCCGCCCAGGTCCAGGACGTCATCGACACCGCGATCGAGACCGTCCGTGCGCAGGGCATCGAACTCGACCCGCAGGTCCTCGCGTTCATCGACGCGAACCGCCACCTGCTGAAGTAAGACAGCTTCACCGGATGAATGGCACTTTCATCGCCCCTGAGGCGATGAAAGTGCCATTCATCTTGTCGTGAACCCCGCGGATCGCGAGCGAACACACGCGGCACACGCGACATAACACGACGGAAAGGCCCCGCACCGGTGTGGTGCGGGGCCTTTCCGTCGGATGCCGTGTCAGCGATTGATGACGGTGTGCGGGTGCGCGTAGGGCAGGGACTCGACAGGAAGCGGGAATTCGGTGTCCTCACCGAACGGCGACAGACCGCCTGCACGGGACGACGACAACTCCGTCACCGCATGGTCACCGTCAGCGACGTCCGGCCAGCCTGGATCCACATACTGATTCTTCGCTTTGTTAGCCACGCAGACATTTTGACACCAGCCTTCGTCGCAGTACAGCCCAGGTCACTAATCTGAGGGGCGATGACCGACACAGCCCCCCGACCGGAGCGCCCTCGCGGCACCCGGCAGCCTGCCGCGAACCTCGCGGAATGGCTGTCGGGTCGCAGCGACGACGAACTCGCCGACCTGCTACGGCTGCGACCGGACCTGGCGGTGCCGCCCCCGGCGACGGTCGCCGTACTCGCAGGCAGAGCCGAACAGCGCACCTCGGTGATGCGGGTCGCGGACGGCCTGACGTCGCTGCACTTCTCCGTCATCGAACTGCTCGCGCTCGAACGGGCCGAGGAGGCGCCGGTCACGTTCGACGTGCTCCGGGACGCCGTCAACGGGCGGGTCCCGGTCAAGGAATTGCGGCGGGTGCTGGACATGCTTCGCGCCCGGGCCCTCGTCTGGGGTGACGACACCGGGCTGCGCCTCGTCCCGGCCGCGACGTCGGCACTGCCCTGGCGGGTGGGACGGGCCATCGACGGAGCGACGACGCTCGGTGAAGACGAGATCGTCGCGGCCCTGGAGCGGATCGAGCCCGCGGAACGGAACCTCCTCGACACACTCGCCGGTTCCAGTCCGCTCGGGCGCACCAGGGACGCCGCGCCCGGCACACCCCCGGACCGCCCGGTGCAACGCCTGCTGGCGGCACAGCTACTGCGCTGGATCGACGACGACACCGTCGAACTCCCCCACGAGGTGGGTCAGGTACTCCGCGGCGAGGTCGCCTACGACCCCGCGAGCCTGCGGCCACCGCCGGTGCGGACGACGCATCACAAGCCCGCCGACGTGAACGCGGCGGCCGCGGGCGAGGCGCTCGAGCTCATTCGGCACGGTGAGGACGTCCTCGCGGCACTCGGGGCCTCCCCCGCGCCCGTGTTGCGTGCCGGCGGGCTGGGGGTGCGCGAGCTCAAGCGACTGGTGAAGGCGACCGGTATCGACGAGACCCGGCTCGGGGTGGTCGTGGAGATCCTGGTCGCCGCCGGGCTGGTCGCCGCCGGCCCGCCCGATCCGCCGGTGTCCGACACCGGCGACAGTTACTGGGCGCCGACGACGGCAGCCGACTCGTGGTTGAACGCGTCCACCGCGCACCGCTGGTACACGCTCGCCGGTGCGTGGTACGAGATGCCCCGTATGCCCTGGTTCATCGGCCAGCGAGATTCCGCCGACAAGCCGATCGCAGCGCTCTCGGAGGAGGGCCGCGCACCCTCGGCGCCCGAGGATCGTCGCGCGATCCTCTCGGTGCTCGCCGAGCTCGAACCGGGCGACGCGGTTCCGCCGGCCGACGTGAGCGTCTCCCTCTCCTGGCAGCGGCCCCGGTGGTCGTCTCGGCTGCGTACCCGGTCCGTGGAGAACACGCTGCACGAGGCCGCGGCGGTGGGGCTGGTTGCTCGCGGGGCACTGAGCTCTCCGGGGCGAGCGCTGCTCCACGGCGGCGACACCGAGGCCCAGATGGCGCAGGTGCTGCCCGATCCGATCGACTACGTACTGGTGCAGGCCGATCTCACGATCGTCGCGCCCGGCCCGCTCACCGCGGACCTGCTGGACCGGGTCACCCTGGTGGCGGACATCGAGTCCGCGGGTGCGGCGTCGATGTACCGGATCAGCGAGGACAGCATCCGACGGGCGCTCGACGCGGGCATGACCGCTGCCGAGATCCGCGCCCTGTTCGGCACCCACTCACGCACACCGGTGCCCCAGTCCCTCACCTACCTGGTGGACGACGTCGCGCGCCGACACGGGAGGCTCCGGGCCGGAGTCGCGTCGTCGTTCCTGCGCTGCGAAGATCCTGCTCTGCTCGCCGAGGTTCTCGCCTCACCGGTCGCGGAGGCGCTCGCGTTGCGCGCCCTGGCACCCACTGTCGCGGTGTCCCAGGCGCCCCTGCGGGCCGTGCTGGAGGAGTTGCGCGCCGCGGGATTCGCTCCGGCAGGCGAGGATTCGTCCGGAGCCCTGGTCGACCTGCGCCCCCGCGGCGCGCGGGTGCCGGTGCGGCGGAACCGCTCGGGACGTACCCGCGCAGTCGCGACTCCGGACGCGGAGCAACTGGCCTCGATGGTACGCACCATGCGGGCGGGCGACCTCGCCGCGGACACCGGAAAGACCTCGGGCATCCGCTCGGACGGGTCCCGCGCCAGCAGCGCGGCCACCGTCGCGATGCTGGCGACGGCCGCCCGAAACCGGACCAGTGTCGCGATCGGCTACGTCGATGCGCAGGGTGTGGCGATGCACCGGATCGTCGACCCCATCGGGGTGGGAGGCGGCCAACTCGAGGCCTTCGATCCCGGCACCGGCGCGGTCCGCAGGTTCACCCTGCACCGGATCATCTCGGTGCGCCCCGTGGAATAGTCGGGACGTGGAATAGTCGGGACGTGGAATAGTCGGAACACGGCATAGTCGGGACGCGGAGTACCAGGACCGCTGCGTGATCGAAAACTCAGAGGACCTCGAAGCAATACAGTCGTCCGTACTCCTCGTACTCCATCGGAGCGAGGGCCTCGTCGCAGGACGAGGCACCACCGAGGTCGTCGATCCGGTGGACCACCCGGATCACCATGTCTGCTCCGGACTCTCCCGCGGACACGGCGCACGAGGCCGCCACGATCTCGACACCGACCTCGCTGACCGCGTAGCAACGTCCCTCGTGGAAGTTCGCCATGAGGCAGAGCGCCTTACCGTCTCGCGAGAGAACGCTGTCGAACACCCCGCATTCGTCGGGACCGGATCCGGTGTTCGCGACCTCGTAGATGGCGCGTTCGTCGGCACAATCACGCCGGGTGGGCACCGAATCCAGTTCCGAGAGCGGCACACTCCCGCTGGGCACCGCTGCCTCGAGACAGTCGCCGACCTCGAATGCGGTCGCCTGCCTGTCCGCCACCACGTTCACACCCACCCGCGCCACTGCGCCGAGCACCACGAGCACGCCGATCACGCCGATCACGCCGATCACGGCCACCGCGATGATCCAGCCCTTGCGTGACTTCTTCGGCGGCGGAAATCCACCGCCCGGCGGGAAGGAGTGCCCACCGGGGAACTGCCCGAACGGCGGCTGCTGCGGTGGCTGTGTCATGCCCACATCCAAGCAGACCCACCCGACGCCTCGGCGGACCTACAGCCCCTGTCAGCCGGCCGGGACGGCCTCGTCTCCGCTCGGTGCGTATGCGTCCCACAGTTTTCGATACGCTCCGGCGCGATTGAGCAGTTCGGCGTGGGTGCCGACCTCGAGAACGACACCGTCGCCGAGCACGACGACACGATCCGCTCGGACCGCGGTCGCCAGCCGGTGCGCCACGATCACCGTCGTCCGGCGCCGGGTGAGCACATCGGTGGCGGCACGCACCCGCTGCTCGGTCGCCAGGTCGAGCGACGCGGTGGCCTCGTCCAGCAGCAGGATGTCCGGGTCCACCAGTTCGGCCCTGGCGAGCGCCAACAGCTGGCGCTGACCGGCGGACAGGTTGCGCCCGTGCTCCCCGATCGGCTGCAGATACCCCAGTGCCAGCTCGGCGATCATCTCGTGTGCGCCGACGGCCCGTGCCGCGGCTTCGATCTCGGCATCCCTCGCCCCGGGACGGCCGTAGGCGATGGCATCGCGCACGGTGGCCCCGAACAGGTGCGGTTCCTGCGGGACGACACCGAGTCGCCGCCGGAACGATCCGAGATCGTATGCTCGCGTGTCGGTTCCGTCCACAAGTACCGCTCCGGAGGTCGGATCGTAGAATCGCGCGAGGAGCTTGAGGACCGTGGACTTGCCGGCACCGGTCCGGCCGACCAGCGCCACGGTCTCGCCCGCAGCGATGTGCAGGGACACCCCGCGCAACGCCTCACCGGCGCCGGTTCCGTATCCGAAGTGCACGTCGTCGAACTCGATCTCGCCCCGCAGCCGCGGTGCCGGTATCGGTCTGGCTGCCTGCGGCGTGGTGGTCGGCGTGCGCATCAGGCCCCGTAGCCTACCGAGCCCGATCACTGCCTGCTGATAGCCGTCGAAGACCTGGGACAGCTGCTGGACCGGCGCGAAGAACAACTCGACGTACAGGACGAACGCAATGAGGGTGCCCACCGTGAGCGTCCCGTCGTGAACGCGGCCCACGCCGATCGCGAGCACCAGTCCGGTCGTCACGACCGACAGGAACTCCACGAACGGGAAGTACAGCGCCATGTAACGCTGTGCCCGCAGCCGCGAATCGCGAAATGCCCACGCGCGCTGTGAGAACTGGACCGAGTTGTACGCCTCCCGCCGGTAGACCTGGGTGACGCGGATGTTGGTGACGTTCTCCTGCAGATACGCGTTGACGATGCCGACCCGGTCCCGCGCCTCGGCATAGGCGGGCACCGACTTACGACGGAAGATCACCGTCGCCACGACCAGTATCGGAGCGATCAGCAGCAGCACCGCGGCGAGCTCGACGTCGATCACCAGCAGGGTGATCAGGACGCCGACCATCGTGGCGGCGCTCACCACCGCTGTCGCCAGACCCGTCTGCAGGAAGTTGGACAGGCTGTCGACGTCGGTGGTCATCCTCGTCATGATGCGTCCGCCGAGCTCGCGCTCGTAGTACTGCAATCCGAGGCGCTGCAACTGTGCGAACGTCTTGACCCGCAAGGTGTACAGCAGACGCTCGCCGGTCCGCCCGGTGACCCGCACCTGCGCGACACCCACCGCCCAGTTCGCGAGGACGACGGCGAGCGTGGCCGCCGCTGCCCACCCCAGTACGGTGCCCGATCCGTCGAGCACACCGTGATCGACGCCGAAACGCACCAGTACCGGGACGGCGATCTGTGCCAGAGCGTCGAGCCCGACCAGCACGAGGCCCGCTGCGAGTGGCCACGCGAACGGCGCGACCAGTCGGCCGAGCCCGAAACTCGGATCGGCGGCACGGGTCTGCACCCGGTCGACCTCCGGGTCGCCGGTCGGCGTCGGAAGTTCCGCAATCCGTGCCAGCACCTGCTCGCTGGGCGGGGCCGCGGACAGCACGCTGCCGCCCCCCGCACCACCGCGTCCCGGTCCGCTCGAACCTGCCGCCGCAGTGGCGAACGCGGCCGCAGCCCGGGCACCGAGGCCACCTTCCCCGGCATCCGCATCCTCACGGCGCCACAGTTCTTCGGTGATGTCGGACTCTCCGCTCACCGCTGGCACGGACGCGCGATTCACGGCCTCCGCGGTGTCCTCCCCACCGCGAAGCAGGGTCCGGAACAACGCGCATCGTTCGTCCAGTTCGGCAGTGGTACCGATGTCGACCATCCGGCCACCGTCGAGGACGGCGACGCGATCGGCCAGCGTCAGCGTCGAGCGTCGGTGGGCGGTGATCAACGTCGTGCGGCCCGTCGTCTCGGCGTGCATACCTCGGTGGATCTGCGCTTCGACCCGGGCGTCGACTGCGGACGTGGCGTCGTCGAGGACGAGGATCCGTGGGTCGGTGACCAGCGCCCGTGCCAACGCGATCCGCTGGCGCTGACCGCCCGACAGAGTCACACCCTGTTCGCCGACCACGGTGTCGAGCCCCTCGGGAAGTGCGTCCACGAAGTCCTCGGCCGCAGCGATCCGCAGTACTTCACGAATACGCTCCTCGTCGACGTCCGGACGGCCGTAGGCGACGTTCGCACGAATCGTGTCGGACATGAGGTAGCTCTCCTCGAACACCACCCCCGACGCCGACCGCAGCGATGCCGACGACAGGGCGCGGGTGTCCACGCCGCCGACGGCCACCGAGCCGGAGTCCACGTCGTAGAGCCGCGGAACCAGCATGGCGAGAGTCGATTTGCCCGATCCGGCCGATCCGACGATCGCGACCGTCTCACCCGGCTCGATACGCAGTGACAGCCCGTCGAGGAGTCGACGTCCCGGCACGTATCCGAAACCGACCGCGTCGAACTCGATGGACAGTGGCCCCTGCGGCAGGGCCACGGCATCCGCTGCGTCGGTGACGGAGGGCTCGTTGTCGATGACCTCCCGGATGCGTTCGACGGCGGCGCGCCCCTGCTGGCTCGCGGTCAGCAACGTCGCCAGTTGACGGACGGGGGCCGCGAATCCGGCGAGGTACGCGGTGAACGCGACGAACGTGCCGAGACTCAGCTCGCCGCGCAGCGCGAGCCAGCCGCCCACGACGAGGACGAATGCCTGCCCGATCATCGGAACCGACTGCAACGCAGGGTTGTACCGGCTCGTGAACCGGATGACACGGAGCCGCGAACGGAACAGGTTGCCCGCCCTGGCCTCCAGATCCGCGAGTTCACGCTCTTCCTGGCCGAAGCCCTTCACCACCCGCACGCCGGTGACGGCCGCCTCGACGCCACCGGCGACGACCGCCGACTGCTCCTGTGCATGCCAGTTCGCCGGGAACAGATCGGCGCGGCTGCGCAGCGAGATGAACCAGAGGGCAGGCAGGATCGCGAGCGCCACCAACGTCAGAGTCGGCGACAGCACTGCCATCACGGACAGCGACATGACGAACATGAGCAGATTCCCCGTCATGTGCGGGAACATCTGCAGCAGCATCTGGACGAGCGTGATGTCGGAGATCGAGCGGCTCACCACCTGCCCCGTCTGCAGCCCGTCCTGCTTGACGCCGTCCAGTCTCAGCAGGGAGCGGAATGCGTCCCCGCGCAGTTCGTACTGGACGCCGAGCGAGACCCGCCCCGATCGATACCGCCGGGTGTATGCGGCGACGAACCGGACCAGCGCCAGGAACACCAGCAGCGCGATCCAGATCCCGAGCGGCGACTCGTCCGCCACGCCGTCGAAGGAGTCGACGACGTGGCGGACGGCCAGCGGAATGGCGGCGGTGGCTGCCGCGGCAACCACCGCCGCACCGTACGCGAGGACGAAGTCGCGACGTTGCCGCAGACAATAGCCGAAAAGGTAACGAAGCCAACCGGTGTCGGCGGCAGCTCCGGCAGCTCCCGTACTGGCGATCGTCACCGGGCAGACACCAGCGCGGACTCCTCGGTGAACTGGTTCTCCGGACGAGCCAGACCGTAGTGACCACGCAGCGTCGACTCGGTGTACTCGGTGCGCAGCAGACCACGCTCCTGCAGGATCGGCACCACCTGGTCGACGAACTTCTCCAACCCGGACGGCAGCACGGCCGGCATGATGTTGAAGCCGTCGGCTGCGTCGTTGGTGAACCAGTGCTCGATGGTGTCGGCAACCTGCTGCGCGGTTCCCGCGAACGTCCGGTGACCACGACCGCCACCGAGCCGTCCGATGAGCTGTCGCACGGTCAGCTTCTCCCGGCGAGCGAGTTCGACGATCAGCGTGTACCTGCTCTTCGCTCCCTCGATCTCGTCCTCGGAGGGCAGATCCTCGGGCAGTTCCTCGTCGAGTGCCAGCTCGTGCGGCTCGACGCCGAACCGCGAGGCCAGCTGTGCACGCGCGTACTCCGGCGAGATCAGCCGCTCCAACTCCGCCTCGAGCTCTCGGGCCTCCTCTTCGGTGTCGCCGATGACCGGGACGATGCCCGGCAGAATCAACACCTGCTCGGGATCGCGGCCCACCCGCGAGACTCGGTCCTTGACGTCCGCGTAGAACGCCTTGCCCTCCTCCAGGGTGGGCTGTGCCGTGAAGATCGCCTCCGAGTACCTGGCCGCGAACTCCTTGCCATCCTCCGACGACCCGGCCTGCACCAGTAGCGGGTATCCCTGCGGCGAACGCGGCACGTTCAGCGGACCGCGAACCTTGAAGAACTCGCCTTCGTGGCCGATGACGTGCACCTTCGACGAGTCGCCGTGAATGGCGGCGTCCTTGTCGGCGACGATCGCGTCGTCCTCCCAGCTGTCCCACAGCTTGGTCGACACCTCGACGAACTCGGCCGCGCGCTCGTAGCGAGTGCGGTGCGCCGGGGTGTCGTCGAGTCCGAAGTTCTGCGCGGCCTCGGCGCCGGCGGTGGTGACGATGTTCCATCCCGCGCGGCCACCGCTGACGAAGTCGAGCGAGGCGAACCGCCGGGCCAGGTTGAACGGCTCGTTGTAGCTGGTCGATGCCGTGGCGATCAGCCCGATCTTCTTCGTGGCCGCTGCGATGGCGGTGAGGATGATCGTCGGCTCGAGCTTGCCGCTGGGGCGCCGTTCGGTGTGGGTGAACAGCACGGGGCTGTCCGCGAGGAAGACCGAATCGAACTTGCCTCGCTCCGCCGTCTGTGCGAGTGAAATGTAGTGATCGATATCGAGATTCGCGTTCGGGTCACTTTCGGGCAGGCGCCAGGCCGCCTCGTGGTGGCCGGTTGCCATGAGAAAGGCGTTCAGATGCAGCTTCCGTCGTGATGTACCCATGGTTGCTCCTCAGTGTGCTGCCGCTGCGACGCCGAGTGCGCCGAGCAGCATGTGTCGAAAATCCTGGAATGCGCTGTCCGCGAGCGATCGCGGCGAGGGGAGGTCGACGAACTCGTCCACCGAGATGCGACCGTTGTCGATGACGAGGACCCGGTCGGCGAGGATGATCGCCTCGTCGACGTCGTGCGTGACGAGGAGGACAGCCGGGCGATGCCGGTCGATCAGCTCCTGGAGCAGTCCGTGCATCTTGATCCGGGTCAACGCGTCGAGTGCTCCGAACGGCTCGTCCGCCAGGAACAGTGCGGGCTCACGCACCAGGGCGCGGGCCAGGGCGACACGCTGCTGTTCACCACCGGACAGTTCCTTCGGCCACGCCGATTCACGTCCCGACAGGCCGACCTCGTCGAGCGCCGCGACACCCCGCTCCGTGCCACCACTGCCGAGCCCGAGAGTGACGTTGTCGAGGACACGCAGCCACGGCAGCAGCCGCGAATCCTGGAACGCGACCGACACGTCGGTGGGGACGATCAACGAACCTTCACGATCCTCCACGTCGTAGTCCAGTCCGGCGAGGGCACGCAGCAAGGTGCTCTTGCCCGAGCCGCTCTTGCCCAGCAGAGCGACGAACTGGCCGTCGGGGATCTCCAGGTCGATGTGGTCGAGGACGACCTTCTCGCCGAAACGGCGGACCAGTCCGCGTACCTCGACGGTGGGCCGATCTATCCGGCCAGTGTCTTGCGCCATGACAGGGCCCTCCTCTCCGCGATGCGCAGCAGTGCGTCGGACGTGAGTCCGAAGACGCCGTAGACGAAGAGACCGACGAGAATGACATCGGACTGGCCGTAGTTCTGAGCGTTGAACATCATCTTCCCGAGACCGGTGATCGCGTTGATGCTCTCGACCACGATCAGCGTCAGCCAGGCTCCGGTGATCGACAACCGCAGGCCGAGGAAGAATCCGGGCAGTGCCCCGGGAAGGACGACCTTGCGGATGAACGTGGCACGAGACAGACCCAGCACCTCGGCCAACTCGACGTATCGGTTGTCGATCGACGTCAGCGAGTTGTGGGTCTGGATGTACATCGTGACGATCGCGCCGAGCGCGATGATCGTGATCTTGAACGTCTCCCCGATGCCGAGCCAGAGAATCAACAGGGGGATGAGGCCGAGTGTCGGAATCGCACGCTTGAGCTGAATCGGCCCGTCGATGAGGGCGTCACCGACTCGGGTGAGTCCGGCTGCCACCGCCAATGCCGTTCCGATGACGACACCGATCGCGAAACCGGTGACCGCCCGGGCCAGCGAGGCCACGATGTGCTGCTGCAGGACACCGGTGGAGATCAACTCGAACGTCGTGGCGACAACGGTCCAGGGGGCGGAGAGCTTGCGTTCGTCGATCAGCCCGAGTGCGCTGCCGGCTGCCCAGATCGCCAGCAGCAGAAATACTCCCGACAATCTCGCGAACGGGAAGGACTTGCGGAGCCCGAGCCGACGGACATCCCGGCTGCTTCCGGCGACCGGGGCAACCGAGGGTTCCCGGGGTGCCAGCCGTGGCGGAGGCGGAGCGGAGAGCGTGTTCGTCATCCCTCGACTCCTGTCCGGTACTCGGCAGGAACCGCATCGGACGCGACGGTTTCGAAGCGGCGGTCGAACAGTTTCTCGGCGTCGAACTTCTCGAAATAGCCGCTCTCGTCGAGCAGATCAATGGTCTCCTGCGTCCAGGCGACCGCCTCGTCCCAGCTGGCCGGATAGTTCGGGCGTTGTGCGACGGTCTCGATGATCCGCTGGGCGTCCTCGACGGAGACTCCCTCGCTGTCGACGTAGTACTTCCGGGCCCACTCGTCCTTGTTCTCCCACGTCCACACGTCGGCACGGGCCCAGAGCGGAATGAATGCCTTGATCGCCGCCGCCTTCGCCGGATCCTCCAGGACCTCGACGGGTGCCCACAGAATCGACAGGAGATCGAGCGCCTCCGTGGGGATTCCACGTGCACCGTCCGCGCCGTACTGGTCGAGATACTTGGTGATCGCGGGCTCGCTCAGCACGGCGGCATCGACCTGCTTGGCTTGCAGTGCGGTGAGGAACTGCGGGCTGGGCAGCTCGATGAACTCGACCTCGTCGAGTCCGATACCCTCGGCCGCGAGAGTACGCAGGACGACGACGCCTTGGGCCTGCCCGGGCGAGATGGCGATCTTCTTGCCGCGGAGATCGGAGAGCGTTTCGATATCGGTTTCGGGCGCCGTCGCGATCTGGTACGACGCGATCTCCTTCTCGCGCACCGCAACGATCCGCGCGTCGAGACCGGTCGCCTCGGCTTGAATCGGCGGAATCGCCGCGTTCGTCGCCAGGTCGACGGCACCACCACGGAAGGCCTGGATGACGTCGGGTCCACCCTGGACGTCGGGCCAGTCCGAGACGGTGAACGGCAGATCGTCGAACAGGTCGGTGACCTGGCTCTGGATACGGGCGGTCTTCACGGCGACACTGAGCGAGACACCCTCCGGCACTTCGTCGGGAATCGGATCCGACGCAGAGAGCGTATCGCCCCCTGAACCTGTTGAGCAGGAGGCTATTCCGACGGCGAGCAGACCGGCGAGCGCAATGCGCGACAGCCGGCGAGCGCGTGGAAGCAGGGCAGATCGAGACATGGATGGTCCTCGGTGAAGGGAGTACGGGAAAGTAGAAGGCAGAAGAGAATTCGGCTCTGCAGGCCGAGTGCACGAGCTGGTCGTCAGCGACGACAGCGGGGAACGCCGGTGAGCCGACAACGGCCCGGGCGCCGACACGAGCGGCGCGCAGCATGCATCCTCGAGGTGTTCACATCAATAACCTTGTATTCCAAGGAATTCTGAGTAAACATTGCGTCTTGCCGAATTAAGTCGGCGCGTGTGATGCGTGTCACGAGATGTCGGCGAGCGGGTGCACGAAGCTGTCGAGCGGGGATCGGTAGAGCTCGGCGAGGACGACCGCCCCGGCCGACACCGGCAATGCCCGTCCGGGAAAGCTGGTGGGAACCACCGAGGTTGAGGGATCGAGACAGGTCGCGGACGCATCGGCGACGCCGCGTCGCAGCGCGTCGAGGCAGGCGGGCAGATTGTTGACGCCCTGCTCGCACACGACGAGAACCTCGGGGTCGAAGAGATCGAGTAGCCGGGCCGCGACCACGCCGACCGTGTAGGCGCGACGGGTGAGCAGCGCCAGGGCTTCCGGCCTCCCGCCGGTGGCCGCGGCGAGCAGGTCCGCGAAGACCGGGCGCGCCACGATGCCCGCTTCCACTGCGCGTCGCGCGAGCGCCCGGTCCGACACGGTCGCCTGCACGCATCCGGTGCGTCCGCAGGCGCATACCTCGTGACTGTCCTCCAGCGGGACGTGCGCGACGGCACCGGCTGCAGCGTGCGGGCCGCGGTGCACCACTCCTCCGGTGGCGAAGCCGGCATCGACGACGTTGCCGACGAACAGTTGCACCACACTCTCGCGAGCGCGGGGGTCCCCGAAGAGGACCTCGGCGTCGACGAGCGCCCGGGCGTGCGAGTCGACACGGGCCGCGAGGCCGGTCCGATGCTCGAGATCGGTCCGCACCGGGTATCCCCGCCACGCTGCGATCGGATGGTCGCGGACCACCCCGGACGCCGAGTCGATCCATCCGCCGGCGGCGAACCCGATCCCGATCGCGGTGTGCGGGTGGTCGAGTTCGTCGGCCAGTCCGTCCAGCGACTCGACGGCGTCCGCGAGGACCTGCGCCGGTCCGCGACCGGTGTGCTCGGCGCGCCTGCTCGCGAGGACCTCGCCGCGCAGGTTCACCAGGGCGGTGGTGACGTGGGTGAAGGCCAGATGGATGCCGTAGACGAGGTAGCGGTTCTCGTCGAGCGCGACGGGGACATGAGGACGGCCGAGGCCGCTGGGTCCGGCGATCTCGGGGAGTTCGCGGAGCAGGCCGTGACCGAGGAGATGGCTGCTCGCCGTGGAGACGGTCGCCGGCGAGAGACCGGTGATCCGGGCGACGGTGCTCCGGGCGATGGGCCCACGGTCCAGGACGGCACGCAGGACGGTCCCGGCACTGGCACCGGGTACCCGGGAGCGACCCGGGACGCGATCGGTCCGCATCGGATCCCCTTCCGTGAACGTCGCTCGCCGTGGACCTGCACCAGGGCGGACCATGATCACGTTCACACTGCCCGCGCCACTCCACCTGGGTACGGCGACCGTATCGGCGGTGAATACCCTGGTCAACGGACTCGCTAGCGCTGAATAAAACTCCGTCGTGCGGTGTTGAGACAACGACGACGTGGCGCAGTCACCCATGTCACGAGCAGAATGGAAAGGCTGGCCGCACCCGGCCCCGACGAGGAGGTATCCGTGACCGACGGACCGTTGATCGTGCAATCCGACAAGACCCTGCTGTTGGAAGTCGATCACGAGCACGCGAACGACGCCCGCCAGGCCATCGCCCCCTTCGCCGAACTCGAGCGGGCACCCGAACACGTCCACACCTACCGCATCACCCCGCTCGCGCTCTGGAACGCGCGCGCCGCCGGGCACGACGCGGAACAGGTCGTGGACGCGCTGGTCACGTTCTCCCGGTTCGCGGTGCCCCAGCCGTTGCTGGTGGACATCGTCGACACGATGGCACGGTACGGCCGCCTCCAGCTCGTGAAGAACCCCGCACACGGCCTGACCCTGGTCAGTCTGGATCGCGCGGTTCTCACCGAGGTCACGCGGCACAAGAAGATCGCCCCCATGCTCGGCGCCAAGGTCGACGAGGACACGGTGATCGTCCACCCGTCGGAACGTGGCCGCCTCAAGCAGATGCTGCTCAAGGTGGGCTGGCCGGCGGAGGACCTCGCGGGATACGTCGACGGCGAGGCGCACGCGATCGACCTCGACTTCGACGGCAGCACGCCCGGCTCGGCGGACGGTACGTGGGAACTGCGCGACTATCAGGAGATGGCGGCGGACTCGTTCTGGGCCGGCGGCTCCGGTGTCGTCGTCCTGCCCTGTGGTGCCGGGAAGACGATGGTCGGTGCCGCCGCCATGGCGAGGGCGAAGGCCACGACGCTGATCCTGGTCACCAACACCGTGGCCGGCCGGCAGTGGAAGCGCGAGCTCATCGCCCGCACGTCCCTCACCGAGGAGGAGATCGGCGAGTACTCGGGCGAGAAGAAGGAGATCCGCCCGGTCACCATCGCCACCTATCAGGTCATCACGCGCAAGAGCAAGGGCGAGTACAAGCACCTGGAGCTGTTCGACTCGCGCGACTGGGGCCTGGTCATCTACGACGAGGTGCACCTGCTGCCCGCGCCCGTGTTCCGGATGACCGCGGATCTGCAGTCGCGTCGGCGCCTCGGGCTCACCGCGACACTCGTCCGCGAGGACGGCCGCGAGGGGGACGTCTTCTCCCTCATCGGCCCCAAACGCTACGACGCACCGTGGAAGGACATCGAGGCGCAGGGCTGGATCGCGCCCGCGGACTGCGTCGAGGTCCGGGTGACGATGACCGACGCGGAGCGGATGGCCTACGCCGTCGCCGAGCCGGAGGAACGGTACAAGCTGTGTTCGACGGCGCACACGAAGATCCCGGTCGTGAAGTCGATCCTCGCCAAGCACACCGATGCACCCACCCTCGTCATCGGCGCGTACCTCGACCAGCTCGACGAGCTCGGTGAGGCGCTGAACGCGCCGGTCATCAAGGGGTCGACCAAGACGAGGGAACGCGAGGAGCTGTTCGACAAGTTCCGTACCGGCGAGCTCCAGACGCTGGTCGTCAGCAAGGTCGCGAACTTCTCCATCGATCTGCCCGAGGCGTCCGTCGCAGTTCAGGTGTCCGGCACCTTCGGATCCCGCCAGGAGGAGGCGCAGCGGCTCGGGCGGCTCCTGCGCCCCAAGCAGGACGGGGGCCAGGCGCACTTCTACTCGGTGGTCGCCAGGGACACCCTCGACGCGGAGTATGCGGCACACCGGCAGCGGTTCCTCGCCGAACAGGGATACGCGTACCGCATCACCGACGCGGACGACCTCCTCGGCCCCGCCATCGGGTGAGTCACCGGCCGCTGGGCGCGTATTCCTGCTCCGGGCGGCCGGTGCTGCCGTACCGCAGCTGCATCCGCAGCCGTCCCTTCGCGACCAGCGCGGCGAGGTAGCGCTGGGCCGTCGCCCGCGAGATGCCGATCGCGGCGGCGACCTCGGCCGCGGACAGCGGCTCGGGCGCCCGGGCGAGCAGGTCGACGATCTTCCGGCGCGTGACGGACTGCTGCGGGGACGCTTCCCGCGGTGGAGCCGACCGGAGAGCGGCGACGGCACTGTCGATCCGTCCCTGATCGAGTTCGGCGGCGTCGACGATGCGGCGGTAGTGCGCATAGGCACCGAGTCGGCGTGCCAGTTCGGTATTGGTGAACGGTTTGACCAGATACACCAGCGCACCTGCCGCCATGGCGTCCCGGACCGCACGTCCCTCCGTCGCCGCGCCCAGAACGAAGGCATCGCAGCGTAATTCGCGAACGAAATCGATTCCCGAGCCGTCCGGAAGATAGACGTCGACGAGCGCGAGATCGACCGCGTGCTCCTCGACCGCCGCGCGTGCGGCGTCCAGGGTGCCCACCGTGGCGACGACCCGGAAGCCGATGACCGCCGAGGCTGTTCCGGCGTGCAGTTCGGCGACCCGGAAGTCGTCGTCCACCACCAGCACGGCCAGTTCGGCGCCACTCATGCCGTCCCTCCTTCGCACACGTTCCGTAGCGTCGCCACGAATACCGCGCCGCCCGTGGGATTGTCGCCGGTACGCCTCCCGCCGGGGTCGCCGACGACGACGTCGCCGTCGTACCGGCGGGCCAGCTGCCGGCTCAACGCGAGCCCGATACCGCGGCCACCCGGGCGATCTCCGGCGGGTTTCGTCGTCACCCCCTCGCGGAACACGTCGTCCGGCTCGTCCACCTCGAGGCCCGGGCCGGTGTCGGCCACGGTGACGATCAGATCGCCGGCGTGCTCGACCAGTTCGATCTCCACCTCCGCGGGCCGTGCCTCTCCGGCGGCCGCCGCGTCCACTGCATTGTCGACGAGATTGCCGGCCACCGTCGTCACGTCGACCGGTTCGAGCAGACTGCCCGTCACCCACGTGTTCGCACCGAGCACCAGATTCACGCCCCGTTCGCGCGCGTGCGCGGCCTTCGCCATGAGAAATGCCCGCAGATACGGGTCCTCGACCGTCTCGATGCCCGGAAGGTCCTCACCGAGGGGTCCCCCTTCGACGAGTCGGTCGAGGTACGCGGCCGCAGCCTCCGTCTCGCCGCCGGCCAGCAGCCCGTGGAGCAGGTGCAGCCGGTTCGCGAACTCGTGCCGCTGTGCGCGCAGGACGGCGCCGAGGGAACGCACCGCGTCGAGTTCCCGGGTCAGGGTCTGGACGTCCGTGCGGTCCCGCACCGACATCACCGTTCCCAGGTCGATGCCGTCGCGTTCGACCCGGCTGGCCATCGCGAGGACGACCCGGTCCCCCACCGCCGCGGCGACCGGCTCGTCGGGCAGCGTGCGCAGCACCTCCCGGAGCCGGGGCGTCAGCCCGATCTCGTCGACGTCGTCGCCCGGACCACCGTGGAGTTGCAGCAGGCGGACCGCCTCCGCCGTCGCCACCGTGACCGTGCCGTCGCCGTCCTCACCGACGACCCCCTCGCCGAGCCCGTGCAGGACGGCCTCCTGCTCGCGGACCATCTGGGCGAGCTGCTCCGGTTCCAGCCCCAGCGTCAGGCGCTTCCAGCGGGCGGCGAGCAACGCCGACCCGACGATGCCGGCGAGCAGCGCCAGCCCGGCGACCAGTGCCGTCCAGCGCAGGTCGGACCACAGATCCGCGCGCACCTGCTCGGTGGACACCCCGACGCTGACCTCGCCGACGACGGCTCCGCTGCCGGGATCGGTGACCGGCACCTTCGCCCGCACCGAGTCCCCGAGTGTCCCCCGTTCGCGGACCACGACCTCACGCCCTGCCAGCGCCTCGTCCGGATCGGTGCTCACGCGCAGACCGAGCAGAGCAGGGTCCGGATGCGCCAGCCGCAGCCCCTTCTCGTCGGTGACGACGACGAACAGCGACTCGGTGGCGGTCCGGATCGACTCGGCGGTGCGCTGCACGACGCCGTCGACGAGTTCGGGATTTCCCGGGCCGACCACCCCGTCGTCGGCGGCGGCGAGGCGGCCGACGTCCGCGCGCACCATCGGATCCGCGGCCACCGACCGCGCCACGGCCAGTGCGCGCTGACCGTGTTCGTCGGTCACCCGCCCCTCGGTGGTGCTGGCGAAGAACCCGTATCCGACGACGAGCGCCACTCCGACGACGGCCGTCTGCAACACGAGGACCTGGGTCCGCAGCCTCACGTTCGCTCCCGGTCGCACATCACCTCAGTCTGCACGGCTCACCGGGCTATCCCAACGGAATCTGGCCGAGGACGACGCCGACGACGAGCATCACGATCGACACCAGCGCCGCTCGCCAGAGCACCTTGCGGTGGTGGTCGGCCAGCGAGACCCCGGCCAGAGTCACCAGCAACAGGATCGCCGGAACCAGCGGACTCTGCATGTGGACCGGCTGGCCGGTGATGGAGGCCCGGGCCATCTCCACCGGCTCGATGCCGTACTGCGCGGCGGTCTCGGTGAGTACGGGGAGCACGCCGAAGTAGAACGCGTCGTTGGTCATGAAGAACGTGAACGGGATGCTCAGGACGCCGGTGATCACGGCGAGGAAGGGGCCGAGTCCGTCCGGGATGACACCCGTGAGCCACAGGGCCATCTCCTCCACCATCCCGGTCCCCTGGAACACTCCGGTGAGGACCGCGGCGGCGAACACCATCGCCACGACGGAGACGATCGACGAGGAGTGCCGGGCGATCGCCTCGGACTGGTCGGCGACGCGGGGGAAGTTCACGGCCAGGGCGATGCCCGCGGCGATCATGAACAGCACCGGGATCGGGAGGATGTCGAGCCCGAGCACCACCAGCAGTACGGCGGTGAGTCCCGCATTGAACGGCAGCAGACGGGGCCGGAGCGTGGCACGATTCGGGTCGAGGCCTCCCGCCAGCTGCCCGACCTCGCCGACCTCGCCGCCACCGGCGTCGCCGGACCCGCCGCCGGTGCGGGGCTCGTCACCACCCGCGGAGCCGGTCGGTGTCCGGGTCGAGCCGGCCGCCGCGAGGATCGGCTCCGAGGTGAGGACCAGCTTGCCGATGCGCCGTCGCTCCATCACCCCGAGGTGGACCGAGAACAGCATGACGACGACGAGGCCGGCGATCAGGGACGGAATCATCGGCACGAACACCTCGGACGGCGAGAGGCCGAGGGCACTCGCCGCACGCACGGTCGGTCCACCCCACGGGATGATGTTCATGGTGGCGTTCGAGAGCCCGGCCACGACGGTGAGGACCACCGGGCTGACCCGCAGTTTCAGGTAGAGCGGCAGCATCGCGGACGTGGTGATGATGAACGTCGTCGACCCGTCGCCGTCCAGCGAGACCACCATCGCGAGTACTGCGGTGCCGACGACCAGCCGGGCCGGATCGTCGCGGACCAGCCGCAGGATCAGTCGGACCAGCGGATCGAACAGGCCGACGTCGATCATGATCCCGAAGAAGATGATCGCGAAGAACAGCAGCGCCGCGGTGGGCGCGAGGCTCTCGATCCCGTCGAGAACCATCGATCCCAGATCGGTGCCTGCCCCCGCGACCAGCCCGAATGCGACCGGGACGAGGATCAGCCCGACGACGGGCGTCGCCCGCTTGGCCAGGATGAGATACATGAACGTGGCGACCATGAGGAAGCCGAGTGCTACGAGCATCGTTGCCCACCTTCTCGTTTCGGGCCCGCGTCTACCGAGTCGCGGTTTCCGTCGAGTGTGGGGCAGGACACAGTGTCCGAACATGCTCGCGTGCAATTGCGATGTTCTGTGCATTCTGCTCGAGTGCTTCGACCGGGCTGGCGGGGCACGCCGCACTCCCGATCCGATAGTTTCGACGTGTGCGACATTTCGATTTCCCCGTCGATCACGGCCATGCCCGGTCGGTGAATCAGACCCTCGCGGACATGCGCCGCCTCCAGGTGTCCTCCGGCGTGGTGGCCCTCGCTCTCACCGTCGGGGCGGTGGTGCTGTTCGTGGTCGGAGACCTGTGGTCGACGATCCTCGGCGTCGTCGTCGCGGCAGCCGCCCTCACCTGTATCTGGCTGGTGCTGTGGGTACCGCGCAAGGTGGGCAGCATCGAGGACCTGTACGCGAACGGGCCTCTGGTTCCCGCCGTCGTCGGCACGGTGCATCCCCGCGGGGTGACGCTGCTGTCGCTGATCGACGTCGCCAAGCCGGGCCACGGGCCGACCTATGCGCTGGTGACCCGCAACATCCCGGTGCGGCCGAAGCAGCGGCCACGCGTCGGCGACCGGGTGCCGTCGGTGGGCCTGCTCAACGACCGCACCAAGCGCAATCGCGACGACACCTGGGAGATGGTCAGCCTGATGCCCGTCGAGTGGGGCACACGCGACGTCGCCGTCCATGCCCGCGCCGAGGCACAGATCCCGGACGTGGAATGGCAGTTCCTCGCGTCCCGCATCGACGAGGCCGAGCAGATCCGGACCAGCCGCGCACAGCGGCAGGTGCTTCCGATCGCCGAACTGCCGGACGAGTTGCGCTGACCGGGTTCACCGGAGTGCGGGCAGTACTTCCCGCTCGAAGAGTTCGATGCCCGAGGTGTCGTAGGCGGCCTCGGGGAAGTAGAAGATTCCGTACCCGAGGCCGAGTTCCTTCAGCCGGCCGAGGTTCTCGACGATCTGCTCCGGCGTGCCCACACCGGGCATCCCTCGGAATGCCTGCAGTGCACCCTCGGCGGCAGCCTCCCCCACGTGAGGCGTCAACCGGTTCCGGAGATCGATCAACCGCTGCTCGACCTCGGCCTCGGTGGACCCGATGGCGACGTTGTAGTTGGACGAGCGGACGATGGCGTCGAAGTCGGTGCCGACGTCGGCGCAGTGCTCACGCAGGATGTCCGACTTGGCGGCGAAGCCCTCCGGGGTGCCGTCGAAGTTGGTGTATCGGGCGTACTTCGCGGCGATCTTCAGTGTCACCTTCTCGCCGCCTCCGGCGATCCACAGGGGAATGCCGCCGTCCTGCAGTGGCAGCGGCCGGACGATCGCGCCGTCCACCTGGTAGTGATTGCCGTCGAGGGTGGCCGTTCCCGTGGTCCAGGCCTGCCGCATGATCTGCACGCCCTCGTCGAGGCGTCCGAGACGCGTTCCCGCCGAGGGAAAACCGTATCCGTATGCCCGCCACTCGTGTTCGTACCAGCCACCGCCGATGCCCATCTCGACACGGCCGCCGGAGATGATGTCCGTGGTGGCCGCCACCTTCGCGAGGTAGGCCGGGTTGCGATAGCTCACCGCGGTGCACATCTGACCGAGCCGCACCTCCGAGGTGACGGCCGCGAACGCCGCCATCAGCGTCCACGCCTCGTGGGTGGCTTCCTCGGTCGGTGCAGGAACGGTGTGGAAATGGTCGTAGACCCAGAGCGAATCCCACGGCCCGCGGTCGGCGCGCAGCGCGAGATCACGCATCGTCGCCCACTGGTCGGCGGGGTCGACGCCGACGAGATCGAGACGCCAGCCCTGGGGAATGAACAAACCGAATCGCATGTGCCGGATCCTATCTACACTGTCGTGGCCTGAGGTGATGCGGCTTTCTCCGCGGTGGAACGGCCCGGCGGGCTGCTCGCCGGCTCCGTCGGCACGGCCGGACGCGGTGGCGGCCAGGGCACGTAACGGGGGATGTACCGGAACAGGATTCCGGCACCGAGGACCGCGGATCCGCCCAGTGCGACGATCGCGCCGCCGAGCGGGACGACCGCGGCCAGGGCGCCCACCGCGAACGGCCCGGCGAACATGCCGGAGTCGTGGGTCAGTCGCCAGGCGGCGAGGAACTCCGCGCGAGTGGCGGGAGGAGCGGTGTCGGCGCCGAGGGTCATGATGACGCCGTTCCCGAAGCCGTTTCCGATGCCGAGCACCACCGCGACCGCCATGATCGTGACGAGATCATGGGACAGAGGTATCAGCGCATAGGACAGCCCGAGAACGAGCAGGGACGGCACCGCGACGAATCTGCGGCCGTACCTGTCCATGAGCCGTCCAGCCGGATACGAGCACAGCAGATCGACGGCGGCACCCACGGCGAACACCAGACTGACCTGGGCCGCATCGAGTCCGATGTGCGCGGCCCACAGCGGCAGCACCGCTTCCCGGGACGCACGGGCGGCGCCCATGAGCAGCGACCCCGATCCCAGCGTCAGCAACAACCGCCGGTGGCGGGACAGGATCGACGGCAACGTCGCGTGAGTGGGGCCCGTGGCACTGCCCGAGGCGGCTCGCGGGATGTCGGGCACCCGCGCCATCAGCCAGCCGGAGACGAGGATTCCGACGAACTGCACGACGAAACCGCCGCGCACGCCGAGAAGGAGGATCACGCCGGCACCGATCAGGGGGCCGATGAAGAACCCGAGCCGCCACATCGCCGCGAATGCCGACATCGCCCTGGCCCGTGCCTCGATCGGGACGGCCTCGGCGAGGTAGCTCTGCCGCGCCAGCCCCCAGACCGCATTCGCCAGGCCCGTCATCAGCGCGCCGACCGCGAGCATCCACGGGGCCACCGAGAAGAGGGCCACCAGGACACCGGCGGCACCGAGGAGACTGCCGCCGATGATCGACCGACGCTCGCCGAACTTCGCCACGAGACGGCCCGCGGGGAGGTCGCCGAGCACCGCACCCAGCCCGACGGCCGCGACGATGAGGCCGGACACCGCCACCGACGCACCGAGATCGCGTGCGACGAGCGCGATGACCGGGGCGCCCGCACCCTGGCCGATCCCGAAGATGGCGGCCGGGACGAACACGGTGCCGAAGAAGGGACGCAGCGGTGACGAACTCCGCGTCATGCGCTCACGTCGCGCCCTGCGTGCCGCCCTCCGTCCGCGGCGAACCGGTTGCCCGGCTCCGCCAGCCCGTAGTGACCGCGCAGCGTCGTCTCGGCGTAGTCGGTCCGGAACAGCCCTCGCTGCTGCAGGATCGGCACCACTCGGTCGACGAAGTCCTCGAGCCCACCGGGCAGATACGGGGGCATGATGTTGAATCCGTCCGCGGCGCCCTGCTCGAACCAGACCTGCAATTCGTCCGCGATCTGCTCGGGTGTGCCGGCGAAGGTACGGTGTCCGCGACCGCCGCCGAGACGCGCGATCAGCTCACGCACCGTGAGTGATTCGCTCTCCGCGAGGTCACGTACCAACTGGTAGCGGCTCTTGTGTCCCTCGATCTGTTCGAGCGGTGGCAACGGGGGCAGTGGCGCGTCGAGAGCGTGCTCGGTGAGGTCCACGCCGAGTAGGGTCGACAGCTGCCGGAGCGAGTACTCCGGCGAGATCAGGTCGGTGAAGGACTGTTCGAGCGCCTTCGCCTCCTCCTCGGTGTCCGCGATGAAGGGCACGATTCCCGGGAGCACCTTCAACTCGTCCGGGTGCCGGCCGTGCCGCACCACCCTCGCCTTCAGGTCCCGGTAGAACTCCTGCCCCTGATCGAGGGACCGTTGTGCGGTGAAGACCGCCTCGGCGTGCCGGGCGGCGAATTCCTTGCCGCTCTCCGAGGATCCGGCCTGGACCAGAAGCGGACGACCCTGCTCGGATCGCGGCGAGTTCAGCGGCCCGCGCACCCGGAAACGTTCACCGACGTGGTCGACGGGGTGCACCCTGACCGGGTCCGCGAACACACCGCTCTCGCGGTCGAGGACGACCGCACCGTCCTCCCAGCTGTCCCACAGGGCCAGCGCGACATCGACGAACTCCTCGGCCCGCTCGTAGCGCCCTCGGTGCTGTGGGATGCCGTCGAGACCGAAGTTCGCGGCCTCGTCGGCGCCCGCCGATGTCACGATGTTCCAGCCCGCGCGTCCTCCACTGATGTGGTCGAGGGACGCGAATTTGCGAGCGAGGTGGTAGGGATCGCCGTAGCTCGTCGAGGCGGTCGCGATGAGCCCTACCCGCTCCGTGACGACGGCGATGGCGGACAACAGCGTGACGGGCTCGAAGATCGCCTGCGAGTTGTGCTTGATCCGCGGGCCGACCGCGAGCCCGTCCGCGAAGAACACCGAATCGAGCTTGCCGCGTTCGGCGATACGGCCCAACTCCTGGAAGTGCGTGACGTCGAGCACCCGGCGGGCGTCGGTGCGCGGATGCCGCCACGCCGCCTCGTGGTGACCTACGCCCATCAGGAAGGCGTTGAGGTGGAACTGCTTGGTCATGAACCGTCTCTTCTAGTTGGTCTCACGCCACCGTGAGAGCCTGCGCTCGATAGTGACGAGGATGGCATTGAGCGTGACCCCGAGAATCGAGATCGCGACGATGCCCGCGTACATGTCGGGGATCTGGAAGTTCAACTGCGAGGCGGTGATCAGGTATCCCAGCCCCGCTTTCGCGCCGACCATCTCGGCGGCGATGAGCACCAGGATGGATGCCGCTGCAGCCATCCGGATACCGGTGAAGATCGTCGGCACCGCGGCGGGCAGCACCACCTTCTGGAACAGCCGCACGGGAGGCAGGCCGAGCGAGGAGGCGGACTTGATGAGCAGGGGGTCGACGGTGCGCACCCCGGAAATGGTGTTCAGCAGGATCGGGAAGGTGCAGGCGAAGATCACCAGCGCGATCTTCGACTCCTCGCCGATGCCGAGGATGAGGACGAACACCGGCAGCAACGCGAGTGCCGCGGTGTTGCGGAACACCTCGAGGATCGGGCTGAGGAACTCCGAGACCGGGCGGTACCACGCGATGGCGATACCGAGCGGAATGGCGATCACGACGGCGATCGAGAATCCGATGACGGCGCGAGTGAGGCTGGCCGACAGGTGTTCCCACAGCTGACCCGAGGACGCGAGACCGAAGAGCGCGTCGATGACGGTACTGAACGGCGGCAGGAAGACCTCGTCGGCGAGCCCGACCCGTGGTGCGAGTTCCCACAAGCCGAGGAACGCCAGGATCGCGATCGAGGGCTTGGTCACCCGCCACAGCGCCGCTCGCGTCGCGGCACCACGGACCACCGGCGGCTCGGGGGCTGCGGTGGCCGGCGTCGGCGAGACCGTGGGCTCTTCGACCGGTGGGGTCGCGAGTGCGCTAGACATGGGCGATCTCCTTCTTCTGGGCGCGCTCGACCTCACCGTGCAGGAGGCTCCAGATGCGGTGGCGGTATTCGCGGAACTGCTCGGAGGAGCGGGTGTCCTCCCCGGAACGATCGATGTCCACGTCGACGAACGTCTTCACCCGGCCGGGACGCGAGGTGAGGACCGCAACCCGCTGTCCGAGGTACACGGCCTCGTCGATTCCGTGCGTGATGAACAGGATCGTCTTGCCGGTCGTCTTCCAGATCCGGAGCAGCTCGTCCTGCAACGACTCCCTGGTCTGTGCGTCGAGCGCGGCGAACGGCTCGTCCATGAGCAGCACCTCGGGGTCGAAGGCGAGGCTGCGCGCGATCGCCACCCGCTGCTTCATCCCCCCGGACAGCTCGTGCGGGTACCGCTCCGCGAACCCGCTCAGCCCGACGAGCTCCAGGTAGTGGTCGGCGATCTCGCGCCGCTCCTTCTTCGGCAGGCCCTTCGCCTCCAGCCCGAACTCGATGTTGTGCCGGGCGGTGCGCCACGGCAACAACGCGTACTGCTGGAAGACGATTCCGCGATCGAGACCGGGACCGGACACGGGGACCCCGTCGAGGAGGATCCGGCCGGTACTCGGCGTCGTCAGCCCACCGAGCAGATCGAGCAGGGTCGACTTTCCGCAGCCGCTGGGGCCGACGAGGACGAGGAACTCCCCCTCGGCGACCCGGATGTCGATGTCCTCGATCGCGGTCAACTGCTCACCGGTGCCACGGATCGGGAAGGTCTTGCTGACGTGCTCGATACTGAGTTTGCTCGTGGTGCCGGTCATCTCAGCCCTCCAGTGCTTCGCCGTCGGGTCCGCTCTCGGGCGAATAGGTTCCGTTGGAGTACGGGTTGTACTCGTTCGTGTAGACGTCGCCGGGGGCGGTGGCACCCGGCTCCAGCTCACCGTTGCGCTCGAGCCAGTCGATCCAGGTCTGGATCTCCTCCTCGGTGATCACTCCACCGGGGCCCGCGACTCCGGGGCTCTTCCAGTACTCGACGAGGTCGGTGTTCTCGTTGCGGCCGCGCTTCTCGATGATCTCCTTGGCACGTTCGATCACCGCTTCCCGTGGCTGGGTCTGTGTCCACCGGATCGCCCGCGCAGTGCCCTGGACGAAGTCGGCGACGGCGTCTTCGTTCTTCGCGATGAAGTCGTCCCGGAACAGGATCGTCCCGTAACTGAACGAACCGAAGAGCGTCTCGTCGGTGAACAGCGGGCGGATGCCGCCGCGCTCGATGGCGCTGTCGCGGAACACACTGCCGAGAGTGCCCACGTCGATCTGGCCCTGGCGCAGTGCCTGCTCGGTGTTGACCGGGGGGACCACGATCAGTTCGACCTGGCGAATCTCGTCGGGGGTCAATCCTTCCCGTTCGAGCCACTCTCGCACCACGAACTCGTGGTGCGCGCCGAGGGTGTTCATGCCGACCTTCTTGCCGATGAGGTCGCGGGCCGAGCGGATCGGGCTGTCCTCGAGGACGTAGTAGCCGTTGAAGGTCTCCTGATCCGACCCGTAGTACGAGATGACCGAGGTGATCGGCGCGCCGCCCGCGGCGAGCTTGAGCACGGCGCCGTTGAACGCCCCGCCGAAGTCGGTCTCTCCAGTCGCGGCGTTCTGAATGCTCTGCGGGCCGCTGGTCTGGTCACCCACCCATTCGAGTTCGACGTTCTCGAAGTAACCGAGGTCCTCGGCCAGCTCGACGAACCCGACCTGGGAGGCGGAACCCTCGTACCGCAGCACGGTCTTGCCGTCCTCGGTCTGGGTGGCTTGTGACTGACCGGAGCAGGCCGCCACCACGCTGGTGGCGGTCAGCAGTGCAGCGGCAGCGGTCAGAGCCCGCGTGAAACGGGTACGAGTCATCGAAATTCTTCCTTGTTTCAGGCCGCGAGAGTCGCGGTCGAGTAGAGCCGAGAGTGTGTGCCGCGAGTCGGGAGGTCGCGGCAGCCGGCGACGAGCCGGAGCGAGATGCGAAAGCTGTCAGCTACGACAGCTGGAACACTGGGGCATGAGCAGACTCCCGGGGCGTGGTGTGGTCGCAAAAACATACGTCCGGCCCCGAGGAGAGTCGACATTTCTCGCACTCGGGATTTTTAAGGCACACCAGCAGGTCCCGCAGGTCCGTGAGGAATCCGAACATCGCGTGGCGAACGACGCGGGACCACTCGTCCGCGAGGATGACGCGATGACTCTGCCGCACCGGACCGCCCGCGGTTGGAACATCCTCGATGTTCTCCGGGATCGACTCGGGTCACTGGGAGTTCCGGTGCTCGGAGGATTGATGATCGGGCACAACGGGATCGGGCAGACGGTGCTCCCGATCAGGACGCCGTGACGCTCGGTGCCGACGCCGTCCTGGACACCTACACCGGAACGCTGACGGCGCGGCACGCGAATGTCGCATCGCGCGTTCGCTTGTACACTCCGATCGTGGCCTCCACCGACGTCGTCGACGACTTCGAGACACACCGCAGGCATCTGCTCGCCGTCGCCTACCGCCTGACCGGCAGCGTGACCGATGCCGAGGACGCCGTGCAGGAATCGTGGCTGCGCCTCGATCACGCCGACGTCCGTGAGATCCGCGATCTGCGCGCCTGGCTGACCACCGTGGTGGGCCGAATCTGCCTCGACCACCTGCGCTCGGCCGCCGTGCGCCGGGAACGCTATGTGGGGCAGTGGCTTCCGGAGCCGATCGTCACCGACGTGAATCCCTCGTCCCGCCCCGATCCGCTCGAGACGCTCGTCCAGGACGAGGACGCGCGGATGGCCGCCATGGTCGTGCTCGACACGATGAGCCCGCAGCAGCGCATCGCGTTCGTACTCCACGACGGATTCTCCGTGCCCTTCGACGAGATCTCCGCGATCCTGGGCGTGGAGACGGCCACGGCACGCCAGCTCGCGTCCCGTGGCCGGCGTGCCGCCGCGGCCGCACCCCCACCGGTGTCCGCGGACCAGCACGCCGAAGCGGTCCTGCGCCTGGTCGAGGCAATGGCCACCGGCGACATCGACCGCATCGTCGCCACGCTCGATCCGGATGTGGTGATGGTCGGAGACGCGGACGGAAAGACCGGCACGGCGATCAACGTGATCCGGGGACCGGAGAAGTTCGCACGATTCTTCCTCGGACTGGTGCGCCGCTACGGGTGGGAGGCACTACTGGCCACCCGCACACCGGTCCTGGTCAACGGTCGCCTCGGCTTCTACGGAGAGAGGGCCGACGGCGACGGCACCCACCCGCCGGTCGCGCCGCGGGTGAGTGCCTATGCCGTTCGGGACGGCCGGGTGTGCGCCGCCTACGACGTCGCGAACCCGGACAAGTTCCACGGCATCGTGCTCGGCGGTCAGCGCCCGTTCGACGCGTCCTGACCTGTCACCGCCGCCGTCTCGACGGGCTCGTCCACAGCCCACGGCACCCGGCAGGAATCCGTGCTGAAACCCTGGTCGGTGATCCCGAGCGCCGAGTTCGTCCGGGCCCGCTGGTTCTCGAGGCCGATCTGGAAGCTCAACTCGACCACGCCCGCGTGTCCGAACCGGTCGACCAGATCCTGCACCTGCTCGTCGGTGACCTCGATCGGCGTCGCGGTCATGGCGTCGGCGTAGGCGATGGCGGCACGCTCGTCGTCGCTGTACCTCGGAGAGGTCGCGTAGTCACCGATGTCCTTCAACCGATCGATGTCGAGGCCGTCGAGGCGCTGCAACATCGTCCCGAAATCGACGCACCACGAGCAGCCGACGGTCCAGGCGACCCGGTACACCGCGATCTCCCGGATGTTCGCCGGAAGCACCGTCGACGCCTTCTCCGCGGCCGTCTCCGCCACCGCCGACGCGACGAGGAGCCGTGGATGGTGCGCGACCACGGCAAACGGTTCCGGAACCTCCCCGAACCGACGGGCTGCTGCCTTGTAGGCGAGCCTGACGAACCGATTCGCTTCCTGCGGTGGCACTCCTGCGATGCGAGCCATGATGTCCTCCCACTGTCGAGGCGACTTCTTCGCCGTACGATTCGTGGACGAGACAGCCCCACCGAACGTGACACGGCCGAGTCCCACCGGCTCCCACACACCCGCTACGCTGCAGTAATGCCCGCAACGCGCCGAAACCGGACGACGGTCGCGCGCCTGCGCCCGTTCACGTCCACCATTTTCGCAGAGATGACCGGGCTCGCGACGGAACACGACGCGATCAACCTCGGGCAGGGCTTCCCCGACACCGACGGCCCGGCCTCGATGCTCGAGGCCGCGCGGACTGCCATCTCCGACGGGGTCAACCAGTACGCCCCGGGCCCGGGCACACCCGAGCTGCGCCGGGCCGTCGCGGCCGACCGTGCCCGGCGATACGGCGTCGAGTACGACCCGGAGGGCGAGGTCCTCGTCACCGTGGGCGCCACCGAAGCGATCACCGCCGCGATCGTCGGTCTGGTCGAACCCGGCGAGGAAGTCCTGCTGATCGAGCCCTACTACGATTCCTACGCCGCGGCCGTCGCGATGGCCGGCGCGACGCGCACCACCGCATCGATGCGGGTGGACGGCGACGGATTCGCCCTCGACCTCGACGGACTGCGGTCGGCGGTCACTCCCCGGACGTCGATGATCGTGCTCAACACCCCGCACAATCCCACCGGAGCCGTGCTCACCGACGCCGAACTGCACGCGGTCGCCGACCTCGCCCGCGAGCACGACCTGCTGGTGCTCAGTGACGAGGTCTACGAACATCTCGTCTTCGACGGCGGGGTGCACACGCCGATCGCGACCCTTCCCGGCATGGCCGAGCGCACGGTCACGGTCTCCAGCGCGGGAAAGATGTTCAACGTCACCGGGTGGAAGATCGGTTGGGCGTGCGGCCCGTCGGAACTGATCGCGGGGGTGCGGGCGGCGAAACAGTTCCTGTCCTTCACCGCGGGTGCGCCGCTGCAACCGGCCGTCGCCCACGCTCTCGAGCACGAATCCGCGTGGGTGCTGGGCCTTCGGGACGATCTGCAGCGCAAACGCGACCTGTTGCGGACCGCGCTCACCGACGCGGGGTTCGCGGTGTGCCACGGCGGGGGCACCTACTTCCTCTGCGCCGACATCACTGGGCTGGGCGCCCACGACGGCGTCGAGTTCTGCCGCGAACTGCCCGCACGCATCGGCGTCGCCGCCGTCCCGATCAGCGTGTTCACCGACCACCCCGAGGACTGGAACCACCTGGTGCGCTTCGCATTCTGCAAACAGGACCACATCCTCGCGGAAGCTGCCCGTCGCCTCGGCACCCTGGGGGCGTCCGCGCCGTGACCGACCGCATCATCCCGTCGGACTTCGTACGTCGCTCGGTGGAGCTGTCGCACCGCGAGGGCTCGGTGGATCTGACTCCCGCGGTGCGCGCCGCGGGTATCACCCCGGAGGAGATGGCCGATCCCCTGTACCGGCTCACTCCGTCGCAGGTGACCGCATTCGTCCAGGCCACCTGGCAGATCACCGACGACGAACTGTTCGGGCTGGCCCCCGCGCCGGTGCCCCGCGGAACGTTCCGGATGGTCTGCCTGACGCTCATCCACACTCCCGACCTCGGCTCGGCCCTCGAGCGGATGTCCGACGTCCTGCGGGCACTGCCGACCCTCGCGCCGCTGCGGATCGAGCGCGGTTCGGCCACCACCCGGGTGTCGATCGAACTGCGCGACGCGAGCGAACGGCCCAGCGACGAGACGCGGGTGATCACGGACTTCCTGTTGATCCTGCTACACCGGTTCGCCGCGTGGCTGGTGGGCAAGCGGGTGCGCCTGCTGGCCGTGGATCTCCCCTATCCCCAGCCGTCACAGGCGATGCTCGCCGAGAACTACGACCACATCTTCGGCGTGCCGGTGACGTTCGGTGCCGACGTCCCCGCGCTCGAGATCGACAACGCGGTGTTGCGTGCCCCGATCATCCAGACCGAGGAGTCCCTCGAGGAGTATCTCCGCGAATCACCGACGCTGCTGCTGTCCGAGCGGGACTACGACAGCACCGCGT
The DNA here is from genome assembly GCF_014217785.1 of Rhodococcus triatomae. Taxonomy (NCBI): domain Bacteria; kingdom Bacillati; phylum Actinomycetota; class Actinomycetes; order Mycobacteriales; family Nocardiaceae; genus Rhodococcus; species Rhodococcus triatomae. The sequence continues at coordinate 1,316,631 of NZ_CP048814.1, forward strand.
CGGCGCAGGTCCGGCGCGTTCTCGAGCTCGGGGTGAAGGGCCGTACGTCCACCGCCGAGGAGATCGCGTCCATGCTCTCGATCAGCGTTCCGCACCTGCGGCGACTGCTCCGCCAGGACGGTACGTCACTCAATCAGTTGCGGGAGGAGGTGCTGCGCGACGCCGCGATCGCCGGACTACGCCGTGGCGAGAGCGTCGACGAGTTGTCCGGCAGACTCGGATTCTCGGAACCGAGCGCGTTCCGCCGCGCCTTCAAACGGTGGACGGGCAGCACGCCGAGTACCTACCGCTGACGCAGCGGCACTGCCGACACTGCAGCGGCGTGACACTGCGGGGGTGACACCCACGCTCAGGTGACGCAGAACTCGTTGCCCTCCGGATCGGCCATCGTGACCCATTCGAACGGGCCCTGGCTGTCCCGGTACAGCACCGAGGCACCGGCCTGCTCCAGCGTGCGCGCCACCTCCTCGCGCCGATCCCCCGCTCGGATGTCGAGGTGCATGCGGTTCTTCACCGTCTTGCCCTCCGGCACCAGCTGGAACAGGACGCGGGGCCGGCCGGGGTGCACCGGATCCGAGATGGCGGCACCGACCTTCCACACCAGCACGCCGTCGAACACCGTCGTGTCGGACTCCTGCGCCCGACCCGCCTCGACCAGACCGCGGATGAAGTCCTCGTTGCTGGGCTCGACTTCCCACTCCAGCGCCCGTGCCCACCATTTCGCCTGCGTATGGGGGTCTGCCGCGTCGACCGTGACCTGAAATTCGTATCCCATGCACCGACGCTACCGCCGGCCCCCGACAGCCCTCCCCCTTCTCCCGCAACACCCCCACCTCCTCCGGATGCTGCTCGGTGCGGCGCCCGGGCAGGGGGCCGGTACTGTGTGCCGGGTGAAACGGAGCTCGGTGGGCACCGCGCGCCCCTCGGGCACGGCGCGGTCGCACGCCTCCGGCACGGCGCAGTCGCGCGCCTCCGGCACGGCACCGCTGCGTGGTGGCCTCGTCGGCTCCGTGTCCGGCGCGTTGAGCATCGCCGCCCACGGCATCGGCGGTGGGCACGCCGCCGCCATGTCCACGAACTCGCTGGCCCTGCTGGTCGCCGCGTGCGGCGCCGTCGGTGCGATCGCCGGGTCGGCGCGCACCGGGCACCGGCTCCTGCACATGGCAGCCCTGCTTCTCGCCGGTCAAGGTGCCGGCCACGTCAGTCTGTCGCTCACCTCGGGGCACGATCCACTGTCCTCCCTCACTCCCGCAATGACGACCGCGCACGTGCTGGCCGCCGTCGTCGCAGCGGCCGCGATCGCGGCCGCCGAACGTGGTGGACGACGCGCCCTCGCCCGCCTGCGCCGGCTCCGCCCGGCCCTCCTCGTCGTCGCCTCACCGGACGAGACACCGCGCTCCGCTCCGGATTTCACCTACCACCCGCGTGTCGTCCTCCGGCTGCTCGCCGGCTCGGGCGCCGGAACCCGGGGCCCACCCTCGCGTCTGGCCCTCGCCCTCACGTAGCGACGCGGACGACGCGCCGCTGCGTCGTCCTCTCCTGTGCCCACCTCACGGTGTGCAGAGGCATTCCCTCGTGAGCAGAATCGAGATCCCCATGTCCCAGACTGCGCTCGACCGCGCACTTCCCCCGGAAGATGCCGATCCTCCCCGCCCCGAACCGGCTCGCCTGCGGCCGCTCGCGCTGCGGTTGCACTTCTACGCCGGCCTGCTCGTCGCCCCGTTCCTGCTGATCGCGACGATCAGCGGCGGCCTGTACGCCGTCGCCCCCACTCTCGAGCAGTTCGTCTACCGCGATCTGCTCACCACCGCGCACACCGGAAGCGCCCTACCGGTTTCCGACCAGATCACCGCCGCCGAGCAGGCGAGGCCCGACCTCGGCGTCGTCGGTGTGCGCCCTGCACCCGAACCCGGAGACACCACCCGCGTGCTCTTCGCCGATCCGGCTCTCGGCGAGTCCGAGAAGCGCGCCGTGTTCGTCGACCCGTCGACCGCGGAGGTACTCGGTGAATCCACCGTGTACGGCAGCAGCAGCGCACTGCCGATGCGGACGTGGATCAGCCAGTTGCACCGCAACCTGCACCTGGGCGAGCCGGGCCGGATCTACAGCGAACTCGCCGCGTCCTGGTTGTGGGTGATCGCCCTCGGCGGCCTGTACCTGTGGGTCGGGCGGTACCTGCGGACGCGGGCACGCAATCCCGAACGTGCCCACCTGCTGACGCCGGATCGCGGTGCCACCGGGCGTCGGCGCACTCTCGGCTGGCACGGCGCGGTCGGCGCATGGATCGCGGTGGGGCTGGTGTTCCTCTCCGCCACCGGCCTGACCTGGTCGAAGTATGCAGGCGACAACATCGGCGAGGTCCGCCAGTCACTGAACTGGACCACCCCGTCCGTCTCGACTGTGCTCGGGGACGCGCCGGCGGATCACGGCAGCGGCGGCGGCCACGACGGCCACGGCACCGCGGCGCCCGTCACGGCCGACGTCGATCCCGCTGCCGTCGACCGGGTACTCGATGCCGGCCGGGCGGAGGGCCTTCGTTCCGCCGTGGAGGTCACGTTCCCGGCGACGTCGGAGGCGGCCTTCGTCGTGTCCGAGGTGCGGCAGCCGTGGGTGTTCTCCAACGACTCGGTGGCGGTGGACGGGGCAACCGGCGAGGTCACGGACGTCTCACGATTCGCGCAGTGGCCCTTCGCGGCCCAGTTGACGTCCTGGGCGATCCAGCTGCACATGGGCTTGCTGTTCGGCCTGGTCAGTCAACTCGCTCTCCTGGCCCTGGCGGTGGCGCTCGGCACGGTCGTCGTGCGCGGCTACGTGCTGTGGTGGCGCCGCCGACCGACCCGGACCGGGTCCCGTCCGTTCGGCTCGCCGCCGCGGCGCGGCACACTCCGGCGGCTGCATCCCGCCGCGCTCGTGTCCGCGGCCGTCGTTGCGGCCTTGGTCGGCTGGTTCGTGCCGCTCCTGGGTATCAGCCTCGCGGCCTTCCTGGTGATCGACACGGTGATCGGCGTCCTCCGCCGCCCCCGCACCCCTTAGCTCCCGATCCCGCCCGCTCCCCCTCTGGGTGAAGGGACCATTCGACCGATCTGACGGGTCGAATGGTCCTTTCACCCAGGGAGAGTGGGGGGATCACACCGGGCGGGATCGGTCCAGTGCAAGCCACACCGACATACCGCCCAGAGCCGATCCCGTCGTCCAACGCGCCGCCCGACCCGAACCCCCGCCGACGACACGGGAGAGCGAGCCGGCAGCGAGGACGACGATCGCGTTGACCGTCAGCGCCACCACGATCTGGATGCCGCCGAGCAGCAGGCTCTGCACCCACACCGCCCCGGAATCCGGTGTCACGAACTGCGGGATCAGGGCGACGTACATGAGCGCGATCTTCGGGTTCGCGAGGTTCGTCGCCAGGCCCATCGCGAACAACCTGCGATCGGACTCGCCGCCGGGAGCCGGCGTGAGAGTCGACGCCGATCCCCCACGGAACGTCCGCCACGCCAGCCACGCGAGGTAGGCGACGCCGGCCGTCTTCACCGCCGTGTACAGCTGCGGTACCGCCGCGAACACGGCCGAGACACCGAGGGTGGCAGCCAACAGATAGCACGCGAAGCCCGCCGCGACCCCGGCCAACGACACGAGGCCGGCCCGGCGCCCGTGTGCCAGGCTCCGTGAGATCAGATAGATCATGTTCGGCCCCGGGGTGAGCACCATTCCCAGAGCGATCACCGCCACCGCGGACACCGCCGTCACTTCCACCATTGCCCCACCGTCACAGCACATCCGGCGTTCGTCGCGGTCCAGTTGCGCACGGCTGGACGGACCCGGTCCTCGCGCGGCGGGCGCACCCACGCACGCTCGGCTACGATCTGCGAACCGTCGTGCCCGGACAGCGCCGTGGGGCCCACTTCTCTCCGCCAGGGGGAAACATGTTCGACACGCGCACCGTCCACGTCCCCGCTGGTCCCCCGCTCGGACCCGGAGAGCCCGCCGCATCGAGCCCGTCGAAGGGTTTGCATTCGGGGACGACCAGTGAGAACGTCGAAGTACGTACACGTCGTCGAGTCCGAAAGGGTGAAACACGAGATATGCGTATGACGGCCGTAGCCGACAACTACCCGACCAGGGGCCGCTCCGAATGCACCAGCACGATCCGACGGGATCCCACCGTCTGGGGCGATGCCAGGAACGGGCCACTGAACAAGGACGAGGTTGCCGCCTACGAGCGCAACGGGTTCCATTCCGTGGAGACCATCGTCCCCCCACACGACGTCTTCCGTCTGGTCGACGAGATGCACAGGCTCGCAGGGGCCGACGAACTCCGTGGTGACGACAGGGTCGTCCGCGAGAACGGTACCGGTGACGTCCGTTCCGTGTTCGACGTCCACCAGCTCAGCCCGGTCGTGGACGAGATCGTGCGTCGGCCCGAGGTGGTCGGAATGGCCCGCCAGGTGCTGGGATCCGACGTCTACATCCATCAGTCCCGGCTCAACTACAAGCCCGGTTTCAGCGGTGGCCCCTTCTACTGGCACTCCGATTTCGAGACCTGGCACGCCGAGGACGGGATGCCCACCCCACGGGCCGCGAGCATCTCGATAGCGCTCACCGAAAACTACGGCTACAACGGCGGATTGATGATCATGCCGGGCTCGCACAAGGCGTGGGTGTCGTGCCCGGGCGAGACGCCGGAGAACTACTACAAGGAATCGCTCGTCGTGGACGTACCGCCCACGGGCTCACCGGACCACGCGATGCTCACCCGGATGGCGAACGAATACGGCATCGAGACGATGACCGGGCATGCGGGCTCGGCAACCCTGTTCGACTCCAACTGCATGCACGGATCGAACGGCAACATCACCCCGTTCTCCCGCTCGAACCTGTTCATCGTGTTCAACAGCGTGGAGAACACCCTCCAGGAGCCGTTCGCGGCACCGGCGCCGCGTCCGTCCTACCTCGGCAGCCGCGATTTCACGCCCGTGAACTGAACGATCACACCTGAACCGAACCATCACGCCGGATCACCGAACACCCGGCCCCGGTGGAGCATCGGCGTCGTCCCCGCCTCACGGCGAGGGCGGCGCCGATGCTCGTCTCCCCGCGGGGACGATCGTGCCGGGGGCGGCCACCGGGACGGCATGCCGACTGCAGGAATAGTGCGAACACACGTTCGATGATCGCGTATCCTGGAGGTCGTGAACGGATTGCAGGCCTCCCTGTTCGACGATGCGGCGTACGGCACGACGCTGGGTCGGCTCGGCCCCACGGTGCGACGCCGGGCGCTCACGGCGGGCGCCTGGGTGGACGTGCGCCCGGGTTGGCTCACGGGATCCGATGCACTGTTCGATCGGCTCGCCGGCGAGGTGCCGTGGCAATCCGAACGCCGCCGGATGTACGACCGGGTGGTGGACGTGCCCCGGCTGGTCTGCTTCTACCCCGAGGGCGCGGAGCTTCCGGACTCGGTACTGGAGGCGACACGTGAGGCGCTGAGCAGCCACTATCGCCACGAACTCGGCGAGAACTTCGCGACGGCCGGGCTCTGCTGGTACCGGGACGGGCAGGACAGCGTCGCCTGGCACGGCGACGACACCGGGCGCAGTCGCACGGAGGACACGATGGTGGCGATCCTCTCGCTCGGGGCGGCGCGCCCGCTGCTGCTGCGACCGAAGGGCGGCGGCCCGTCGATCCGGTACACCGTCGGCCACGGCGATCTCCTGGTGATGGGAGGCTCCTGCCAGCGCACCTGGGAGCACGCCGTCCCGAAGACCACCAGGCCGGTCGGCCCACGGATCAGCGTGCAGTTCCGCACGCGCGGGGTGCGCTGACCCGGGATCTACTATCGCAAGTAGTAGTTGTAGGGTGACGCCATGGGCTCACGGCAGTCGGGCATCGCGCAGAGGCGCGCGGCTGTCGGCCGTCTCCGGGGCGCCGCGGTCGCGGCGTTCTCCGGCCTGGTGAGTATCGCCGCGCACACCGCGGCCGGTGGGTCCGCTCCGGACGAGTCCTCGATCGTGTTGCTCGTCGCCGCCTGCGCCGCGTTCGGCGCGATGCTCTCGGTGGTGCGCACGGACTCCGATGCCCTACTCCTCGTCCCGGCACTGGCCGGTGGACAGTTCCTCGGACACGGCGTGCTCACGCTGAGTGCCGGACACGCCCACGGGGCGACCGCGACGTTCACCCCGGCGATGCTGTCCGCACACGCCGCCGCCACGCTCGTCTGTGCCGTCGCGATCGGTGCTGCGTCGCACACGCTGGGTGTGCGCCGATTCCGGCGCCTGCTCCCCACCCGTTTCCTGCCCGCGGTGGATACGTGCTCGGCCATCGCGCCGACGACACCGGCCCACCGGCGACTCACTCACTGGCTACTGGTCCGCACCACCGGCGGGACCCGTGCCCCGCCCGTCCTCGCCTGAACAGACCTACTCCCCCGGCTCACCGGCACTCCGGTGAGTTCTGTTCCCGCTGCCGTGAATTCGGCAGCGGTACGACGAAGGACCATGTGATGACCTCCAAGTACTTCCGCACGTCCGCCCTGGGCGTCGCGATCCTCGCCGGTGTCGCCCTCGCCGGATGCGGCACCGACTCCGACCCCCAGGAGAACACCGCACGCGCTGCCGACGCGATCACGGTCGCGGCCCCCTGGGTCAAGGCCGCCGAAACCGGGATGACCGGCGCATTCGCAGATTTCACCAATACCGGTGACCGGGACATCCGCATCGTGGCCGTCGACAGCCCGGCCTCTGCTCGCGGTGAGTTGCACGAGATGGCCACCGGCGACGCAGGCACACCGGTGATGCGGGAAGTCGAAGACGGCTTCCTCGTACCCACCGGCGACACCCGGTCCCTCGAGCCCGGTGCCGACCACATCATGCTCATGGAACTGACGGCTCCCCTGATCGCCGGTTCGGACACCGACATCACGGTGACGTTCGACGACGGCTCCTCGACCACCTTCTCCGCCCAGGTGCGCGACTTCGCGGGCAATCGGGAGGAGTACGCACCAGGTCATGGGAACTGACGGCGTGCCGGCACGTACCGGATTCAGCAGAAGGACGATTCTCGGAGGTGGTGCCGTCGCACTCGGTGCGGCCGGCCTCGGCTGGGGCACCGCGACCGCGACGAATCACGGCACGGACGGGCCGGCGGGTTCGCAGACCGAGCCGTTCCACGGCATCCACCAGGCGGGGATCGCCACGGCACCACAGGCATACGCCGCGTTCGTGGGCCTCGACCTCGCCGAGGGTGCGGACCGCGAGCGCGTCACCGGGATCATGAAGGTGTGGACCGAGGACGCCGTTCGGCTGACCCGCGGCAGCCCGGCGCTCACCGACACCGAACCTGAACTCGCCCGTCTCCCGGCCCGGCTCACGGTCACGGTCGGGTTCGGGCCGGGGGTGTTCGACGCCGTCGGACGGCGGGATCGGGCGCCGGAGTGGTTGCGGCCGCTGCCGGCCTATCCGACGATCGACCGGCTCGACCCCGCCTGGGGACAGACCGATCTGTTGGTGCAGATCTGCTCGGACGATCCGGTCACGGTCGCCCACGCCCTGCGGGAGTTGGTGAAGAACGTACGCACCCTGGTCCATGTGCGCTGGGTGCAGCGCGGGTTCCGCCGCGCTCGCGGCACCGAGAACCCGGGACACACCATGCGTAATCTCATGGGACAGGTCGACGGCACCGAGAATTTGCGCCCCGACGGCGATTTCGATCGGCTCGTCTGGGACGACGGCGCAGCGCACCCCTGGCTCGCCGGGGGCACATCCCTGGTGCTGCGTCGGATCCGGATGGAACTGGACACGTGGGACGAACTCGACCGTCCGGGAAGAGAACTCACGATGGGCCGCAACCTCGCCAACGGGGCGCCGCTCACCGGAACCGACGAGTTCGACACCCCGGACCTGACGGCGAGGGATCAGTTCGGGATCCCGGTGATTCCGCCGGGATCCCATGTGGCACGGTCCCGGTTCACCCACGAGGGCGAACGGTTCTTCCGTCGCGCGTACAACTACGACGACGCCCCCACGGGCCCGTCGACTCCCGGCGAGTTGTCGAACAGCGGACTGATCTTCGCCGCGTTCCAGCGGGACATCGACAGTCAGTATCTGCCGGTGCAACAGCGCCTGGCCGATCACGACGCCCTCAACGAGTGGACGACCCCGATCGGGTCGGCCGTGTACGCGATCCCACCGGGCGTCGCGGAGGGTGACTACGCAGCGGGTGACTACCTGGGAAGAACGCTCCTCGAGAACTGAGAGCGTCCGGCCCGCCGGGTATATCCGGCGGGCCGGACGTTCGTCACTCGGCGGTCGGCACCCCGTCGCGCCACTGATCCCACGCCGAAATGATCTCGTCGGCGAATGTCGACGAGACGAGGTAGGCGTTCCGCGTCGCTATCGGAAGTCCACCCGACTCGGCCTCGATCGACTCGACGGCGGACTGGCCCGGATACTCCCTGTCGAAGTTGGAGCCCGCCCGCAGAACGGCCACTCGGTCGAGGTCGATCAACCCCGCATCCGCCCCGCGGGTCAGAGCGGTGAGGACGGCGTTGTCCTCCATCTGGGTGGTGCAGTAGGTAGCCCGGCCCTCGGTGAGCAGTCCGACCCAGTTGCCGACGTCCTGCGCCATGAGGGAACCGTGCCAGTAGGTGTCAGCCGACTGCGTGTCACACACGCTCACGAACGGTGCCGACGACGCCGCCTGCTGAGGGTAGTGCGCCCGATAGGCCGCCGCGGTCTCGTTGTCGGTGAGATCCACGTCCCGGGTGGCCGCGAATGCGGCATCGACCAGGTCCGGATTCAGCTCGTAGACTTCCGTTCCCGCACCCCACCCCGGCGAATCACCCGGCTGCGATGTCCCCAGCGCGAAGACATTGGACGCCCAGTCCTCGGGGCTCTGTCGCTGGTCGATCTCGTGGCGAAGACCCGCGTCGACGACGTACTCCGCCCAGTGCGCGGATCCGAGGGTTCCGTGCTCGGGATCGACGCCGGCGATCCCCGAAACGACGAAGTACGTGTTCGTCAGGTCGAATCGGTCGCTGGCGACCAGTGCCGCCACCGAACTCGCGGCGTTCGCGTAGCCCATAGCGGTGGTGACCATGCACAGGTCGTCACCGTCGCACGCGACGGTGGGAAATTCCGCCGACAACCCGGGAACGGCGATCTCCGTGGTCAGTGGTCGATCGTCGAGCCACGGCTGAGCTTCGGCGCCGAAGAGCGTGACGGCCAGGACTTTCGGGCTGATTCGGTCCGGCGCGTCGGCGGGCGCGGCGGCGCCCGACGAGCAGGCGACGACGCTCGTCCCGGCCACGACACCGACAACGAGGGCGAGGGGTTTCTTCACGCGATACACGGTTGTGCACTCTCCTGTGCGATTCGGCAGGTGCTGCTCGGATGTCTCCCGTGGGTACACGGGAGGGACCGCGGGACGAGATGTCCGCGCGGCTGTGCTGCGATTCCGAGCAGCCGCTAGCGACCGTGAGCGATCTGGCCTTTCGGCCATGCCGTCGCGTGGGCGTGGGACCGGAGATCGGCCCGGTACGCCCCGGCGAGTGACAACACGTGTTCCCCTCCGAGGTCGGTGTCCACGTCTCGGCGAGGCGGACTCGGCCCCTATTGATAACCGAGGGAGGTTATCGACGTGTGGACGCAGGTTGCGCCGACGTAAAGGACCACGACCTGTCCGGCGGCGGCGCGAGGCCGCCGCCGAACCCACCCCTACCGGGCGCGCCGGTTCACGACGGCCGCCGCGAGCCGATCCAGCTGGGCCTCCGTGGTGGCCCAGTCGATGCAGGCGTCGGTGATGGACTTGCCGTACTCCAGCTCGTCCGAGTGTCCGAGGGTCAGGTTCTGACGACCGGCTTCGAGGAAGCTCTCGAGCATCAACCCGACGATGCCCTCTTCGCCACCCTCGATCCGGGCGGCGACGTCGGTGACCACGTCCACCTGCTTGTTGTGATCCTTACGGCTGTTGCCGTGGCTGGCGTCGATGACGACCCGCTCGGGCAGGCCGGCCTTCGCGAGCCGTGCGTTCGTGTCGGCGACGGTCCCGGCGTCGTAGTTGGGGCCGTCGGTGCCACCCCGGAGGATCACGTGGCAGTCCGGGTTGCCCGTGGTGCGGATCAGCGCTGCCTGGCCGTCCAGGTCGGTGCCCGGGAAGACGTGGCTGGCGGCCGCCGCACGAGTGCCGTCGACAGCCACCTGCACGTCTCCGTCGGTGCCGTTCTTGATACCGACGGGCATGGACAGCGCGCTCGAGAGCTGGCGGTGCACCTGGCTCGCCGCCGTGCGCGCGCCGATCGCGCCGTACGTCGTGAGGTCCGCGATGTACTGCGGGATGATCGGGTCCAGGAACTCGCAGGCGGTCGGCAAGCCGAGCCCGGCGATGTCGAGGAGGAGCTTGCGGCCGATCCGCAGGCCCGTGTTGATGTCGAACGTGCCGTCCAGGTGGGGATCGTTGAGGAGGCCCTTCCACCCCAGGGTGGTGCGCGGCTTCTCGAAGTAGACGCGCATCACCACGAGCAGGTCGTCGCGGACCTCGTCGGCCTTCGCGGCGAGGCGCCGGGCGTAGTCCATCGCGGCCACCGGATCGTGTACCGAGCACGGGCCGACCACGACCAGCAGCCGATCGTCGGTCCCGTTCAGGACGTCGACGGCGGCGCCACGACCGGTCCGCACCGTGGCGGAGGCGACGTCGTCGGGCGCGAACTCGGTGCGCACCACGGAGGGGGCGACGAGGGGGCTGATGCTCACCGTGCGCTGGTCGTCGAGGCGCGCAGCGTCGGCGCGAGAATGGTGATCGAGGCTGGCAGTCATGATTCTCTCTCGGTGTCGTGGTCTGTATCAGTCCGACCCGACATGAGATGGAAACCCAGCGAGCCGGCTGTCCGGCTCGGGGTGGAAGAAGTCAGCGCGTGGTTACGCCGACCGACCCACCCGGGGCCGGCCTGCTAAACCAGAAATAGGTCGCTGACACGTCGGCCACTGTACACGAGGGCTCGCCCACGGCGGTGGGCTCGTTACGCGTGGGCGATGACTTCCGGGGGTATTCGAGGTCCGTATAGACAGACGGATCCCCTCGGGCACCCACCCGAGGGCCCCACCCTCGGACGACGGAGACGACGATGACCGTGCGACTCAACCCCTACCTGTCCTTCCGTAGCTCGGCACGAGAAGCGATGGAGTTCTACCGGTCCGTTCTGGGCGGGACCCTCGAGCTGACCACCTTCGGCGAGGCCGGGATCACCGACTACCCCGGCGAGGAAGGCAAGGTCATGCACTCGATGCTCACCACGGACCTGGGGCTGATCCTCATGGGCGCCGACACCCCCGAGGTCATGGAACAGACCGCGGGCACCAACTTCGCGGTCTCCCTCAGCGGCGACGACGACCCGACGCTGCGGGGCTACTGGACGGCACTCGCCGAGGACGCGACGGACGTGATGGGGCTCGACACCGCGCCGTGGGGCGACTCCTTCGGCATGCTCACCGACAAGTTCGGGATCCCGTGGATGGTGAACATCGGCGCATCCTGAGGAACGAGACCGCCCTCGACACCACGACGCGGTGTCCGCCGGATAGGCTGCGATGACCGCTTCGGCGGTCTACCTGCGGCGAGGGAATCCGGTGCGAATCCGGGGCTGACGCGCAACGGTGACGCCCGCTCGGGCGGAGCCCGAATGCTCGCTGACGGTATCCATGCTGTCGGCTCCGCGTTCGAGCCCCGAGCGAGGAGAGTTCCTCCATGCACGCCTTCCTTCGTCGCACCGCCGTGACGACCGCTGCCCTGCTGGCCGTCGCCGGCTGCTCCACCGGTTCCTCGGAGGTGGACGAGCCGAGCTCACCCGGCGGGTCGCACTCGCACTTCCCCCTCACCCTGGAGAACTGCGGCCGCGAGGTGACGATCGATGCTCCCCCCGAGCGCGCGGTGTCCCTGAACCAGGGCTCCACGGAGATTCTGCTGTCGCTCGGACTGGCGGACCGGATGGTCGGCACCGCCACCTGGACGGACCCGGTCCGCGAGAACCTGGCCGCCGACAACCGGACGGTTCCGCGTCTCGCCGACGACAAGCCCTCGCTCGAGGTCGTGCTCGACACCGAACCGGACTTCGTGTCCGCCTCGTTCGGCGGCACGCTCGGTCCGGGCGGTGTGGCCGACCGTGACCTGTTCGACCAGCTGGGTGTGCCCACCTATCTGTCGCCGACGGACTGCGACGGCAAGACGTCGGACAGTGTCAACGCGGACGGCGCCCGCACGGAACCACTCACGATGGACACCATCCATCGGGAGATCCGGGATCTGGCGGCGATCTTCGACGTCCGTGAGCGCGGCGAGGAGTTCGTCGCCGAACTGCGGGAGCGGTTCGATGCCGCCGCACGCGGGATCGCCGCCGCCGGGACGTCGCTGGGCTTCTGGTTCGCCGACCTGCGCACCCCCTATATGGCGGAGTGCTGCGGCTCGTCCGGGATCATCACCGAATCGGTAGGCGCGAGCAACGTCTTCGCGGACACCACCGACGAATGGCCACAGGTCTCCTGGGAGACCATCCTCGATCGCGACCCCACGGCACTGGTGCTCGCGGACCTCAGTCGCCGCAGCATCGAGGGCGACGCGCTCGAGAGCAAGATCGCGTTCCTCGAATCCGATCCGGTCGCCTCACAGCTGACGGCGGTCCGCGAAGGACGCTACATCGTGATCCACGGCGCCGACCTCAACCCGTCGATCCGTACGGTCGACGGAATCGAGAAAACTGCTGCAGCACTGCGTGACTGGGAGATGGACGGGTGATCGACCAGGCGACCTCCACTCCGGTCGCCCCGCGGCGCCGGGCACGACCTGCCTTCGCGACGGCAATGGCCGCCGGGCTCGTCGTCCTGGTGCTGTCCGTGGCGCTCGCCGTCACCCTGGGACCGGCGGATCTTTCGGTGCGCGACGTCTATGCGGTCATCCTCGAACACCTCGGGCTCGCGGAGGCCGGAGTGACCCGGCTGCAGGACGCGATCGTCTGGCAGTTGCGGCTGCCCCGAACGCTTCTGGCCGCCGTGTGCGGGGCCGGGCTGGCCCTGTGTGGGGCGATCATGCAGTCGCTGCTGCGCAACCCGCTCGCCGATCCGTTCGTCCTCGGCATCTCGTCGGGTGCGTCCACCGGCGCGGTTCTCGTCGTCGTACTCGGGCTCGGCGGCGGAATCCTGTCGCTGTCGACCGGCGCCTTCCTCGGTGCCGCGGTGTCGTTCACCCTGGTGATGCTGCTGGCCGCGGGCGCGGGCGGCGGCACCTCACGCGTCATCCTGGCGGGCGTCGCAGGCACCCAGTTGTTCTCGGCGCTCACCTCGTTCATCGTCATCTCCTCCGCCGACGCCGAACAGACGCGGGGCGTGCTGTTCTGGCTGCTCGGATCGCTCAGCGGCGCCGGATGGGACGACGTCGCGCTGTGCGCATCCGTCTTCGCCGTCGGGCTGGTGGTCTGCTACCTCCATGCGTCCGCGCTGGACGCATTCACCTTCGGCAACGACGCCGCAGCAGCGCTCGGCGTCTCGGTCCCCAGGGTGCGTGCCGTCCTCTTCACGATCACCGCGCTCATCACCGCGGTGCTCGTCAGCGCCGCCGGGGCGATCGGGTTCGTCGGCCTCGTGCTGCCACACGCCGCACGTTTCCTCGTCGGGCCGAGCCACCATCGGCTGCTCCCGGCGACCGTGCTGGCCGGCGCGATCTTCATGGTGTGGGTGGACGCGATCGCCCGAACCGTCTTCGAGCCGCAGGAGATCCCGGTCGGCGTGGTCACCGCCCTCATCGGTGTCCCCGCGTTCGCGGTGATCCTGTTCCGGATGCGGAGCAGCCGATGACGCTGTCCGCGGAACGGATCTCACTCTCGCTCGGTGGCCGCAGCATCCTCGACTCGGTGACCTTCGCCGCCGGTGCGGGCGAGACGATCGGGCTGCTCGGCCCGAACGGATCCGGCAAGTCGACGCTGCTGCGTGTCCTCGCCGGAATCCGCAGGCCCGACTCCGGCCGGGTGGAACTCGACGGAGAGGATGTGCAGGGAATGCGCAGAGCGCGGATCGCCCGGCGCATCGCCGTCGTCAGCCAGCACTCCGACACCGAGGTCGACGTCACCGTCGAGGACGTGGTGCGGCTCGGACGTATCCCGCACCGTGGGATCTTCGGATCGGACGAGGCCGGAGACGCCGAGGCGGTGGAAGCCGCGCTCCTCGCAACCGGTACCGACGGACTGCGGGGACGCCGGTGGAGCACCCTGTCCGGCGGTGAACGGCAGCGCACCCAGATCGCGCGGGCACTCGCCCAGCAGCCGACCGAACTGCTCCTCGACGAGCCCACCAATCATCTCGACATCGCCCACCAACTCGACATCCTCGCCCTGGTCCGGGAGTTGCCGTTGACGAGTGTCGTCGCATTGCACGATCTCAATCTGGCAGCGATGTTCTGCGATCGCGTGATCGTGCTCGAGCAGGGGGCCGTCGTCGCGGCCGGGACCCCGACCGAGGTGATCGACGAGAGCCTCGTCTCCAGGGTGTACCAGGTCAAGGCGACGGTCACCGCCGATCCCACCGACGGCTATCCGACCGTCCGGTACCGGCCCAGGTGAGAGCCTGCCCGAGTGACGGCATGCCCGGGCCGGGGCCCGCTACCGCTATGCTGGGCCACGCAGCTGGTTCGCCCGGCGCGGTCGTGAGGAGCCCCGAAGACCGGCGTCGGCGTCGAAGCGCACGAGCGATCGTGCGTGAGAGGGAACCCGGTGAGAATCCGGGACTGTCCCGCAGCGGTATGCAGGAACGACCGCCGTCATCTGCACTGGGCCACCTGCCTGGGAAGCGACGGCCAGTAGGTCCGGAGTGTGAGCAACACCCGGGGTGCCTGTGAGTCCGAAGACCTGCCGGCTGTGTCGGATGCGCCGCATCCGGCGGTCCACCGCCTCGTGGAATGGGCGTGTAGACCTGATCGCGGCTGGGTAATTCGGGCTCGACAGGTATACCCGTCTGCCGGTGGTGGCCTTTCGGTTACGCAACTGGAGAAACACCGTGACACTCACCTTCACAGCAACCGTGCTGGGCTCCCCGCGCATCGGTCCTCAGCGCGAACTCAAGCGGGCCGTCGAGTCCTACTGGGCGGGGCGTTCGGATGCCGCCACTCTCGAATCCGTCGCCGAGGGCCTGCGCCGCCGGACGTGGACGCAACTGCGCGATGCCGGCATCGACTCGGTGCCCGTCAACACGTTCTCGTACTACGACCACGTCCTCGACACGGCCGTCATGCTCGGTGCCCTGCCCGAGCGCGTTGCCGGGATCGCCGATCCGCTGGACCGCTACTTCGCCGCGGCCCGAGGCAACGACACGATCGCCCCCCTCGAGATGACCAAGTGGTTCGACACGAACTACCACTACATCGTCCCGGAGATCGCTCCGTCCACCACGTTCGCGCTCGACGCCTCGAAGGTGCTCGGCGAACTGCGTGAGGCACTCGCTCTGGGCATTCCCGCGCGTCCGGTGATCGTCGGCCCGGTGACGTTCCTGCTGCTGTCCAAGCCGGTCGACACGAACGAGCCGCTACTCGGCCGCCTCGGCGAAATCCTGCCGCTGTACGCGGATCTGCTGGGTCGGCTCGCCGAAGCGGGCGCCGAGTGGGTGCAGTTCGACGAGCCCGCGTTGGTCGCCGACCGGAGCGAGGAGGAGATCGCGGCGGCCCGGCGCGCCTACGACCACCTGTCCGGTGTCGACACCCGTCCGGCGATCCTGCTGGCCTCGTACTTCGGCTCGCTCGGTGAGGCGCTGCCCGCGCTCGCGGAGACGGGGGTGGAAGGCATCGCCGTCGATCTGGTCGCCGGGTCCGACAACCTGGCGGGCGTGCCGGCGCTGGCGCACAAGCACGTCGTCGCCGGCGTCGTCGACGGCCGCAACATCTGGCGCACCGACCTGGAGAAGGCGCTGGGGCAGCTGGGCACGCAGCTCGGTTCCGCCGGATCACTCGCCGTGTCCACCTCCTGCTCGCTGCTGCACGTGCCGTACACGCTCGACGCCGAGAGCGGCCTGGACAAGGCACTGCGGTCGTGGCTGGCATTCGGCTCCGAGAAGGTCCGCGAGGTGGTCGCGCTCGCCACCGCGCTCGCCGGTCGACGTGACGAGGTGGAGGACGAGTTCGCGCTCGCGCGCGCCGCGCAGTCCACCCGCGCCAACGACGGACGGCTGCACGACGCCGCGCTGCGGGCCCGGCTGAACGAGATCTCCTCCTCGGACGGCGGCCGCGCGAGCGCCGACGCACGTCGCGAGATCCAGACCGACAAGCTCGGGCTGCCCGTCCTGCCGACCACCACGATCGGGTCCTACCCGCAGACCACCGCGATCCGAGTGGCCCGCGCCGCGCTGCGCAAGGGCGAGATCGACGAGGCCGAGTACATCCGCCGCATGCAGCAGGAAGTCGCGGATGTCGTTGCTCTGCAGGAGAAGCTGGGGCTCGGCGTGCTGGTGCACGGGGAACCCGAGCGCAACGACATGGTGCAGTACTTCGCCGAGCAGCTGGACGGTTTCTTCGCCACCGCCAACGGCTGGGTGCAGAGCTACGGCAGCCGTTGCGTGCGGCCGCCGATCCTGTTCGGCGATGTCCAGCGGCCGCACCCGATGACCGTCGAGTGGTACCGGTACGCGCAGTCCCTCACCGACAAGCCGGTCAAGGGCATGCTCACCGGCCCGGTCACCATCCTCGCGTGGTCGTTCGTGCGGGACGACCAGCCGCTGGCCGACTCGGCCGACCAGGTCGCGCTCGCGATCCGCGACGAGACGATCGATCTCGAGGCCGCCGGGGCTCGCGTCGTCCAGGTCGACGAACCCGCCCTGCGCGAGCTGCTTCCGCTGCGCAAGAAGGACCAGGAGGAGTACCTGAAGTGGTCGGTCGGGTCGTTCCGCCTGGCGACCTCGGGCGTCACCGACGCGACACAGATCCACACCCACCTGTGCTACTCGGAGTTCGGTGAGGTCATCGACGCCATCGCCGGCCTCGATGCCGACGTCACGTCCATCGAGGCGGCCCGCTCGCGTATGGAGGTGCTCGACGACCTCAACGCCGTCGGTTTCGATCTCGGTGTGGGCCCCGGTGTCTACGACATCCACTCCCCCCGGGTCCCGAGCGTCGACGAGATCGCCGAGTCGCTCCGCGCTGCTCTGAAGGCGGTTCCGGCACAGCGGCTGTGGGTCAACCCCGACTGCGGCCTGAAGACGCGTGGCAACGAAGAGGTGGAAGCGTCCCTGCGCAACCTCGTCGCCGCCACCGAACGGGTCCGCGCCGAACTGTGAGCTGCTGGCACGATGTCACATCGGTTCGTTCAGATCGAACCGATGTGACATCGTGCCGCCAAAGGGGTTTCGGCCGGACGTGACAGGGGGACGTCGGGCCCGCCCACTACAGGTGAAGGCGCGGCACCGGTTCACCGGTGCCGCGCCTTCCTCCGTGTGCTGACGCCCCGTGCGCCCATGCGACCTTGCAGGTCGAGTGCGCCTATGCGACCTGCAGGTCGAGCTCCCCGTCCTCGACGTCGACGGTGACCTTGCCGCCCTCGAGGATCAGGTCGTCGAGCAGCATGTCGGCGATCCGATCGTCGACCACCCGCTGGATGGACCGGCGGAGCGGACGGGCCCCGAACTCGGGCTGGTGCCCGTGCTCGGCGATCCAGTCGACCGCGGCGTCACTGAACGTGATCTCGATGCCCTTGTCACCGAGCCGCTTCCGGCTGTCCTCGAGCATGAGGTCGGTGATGCGATGCAGCTGATCGGTGTCGAGCTTGCGGAACATCACGATCTCGTCGATCCGGTTCAGGAACTCCGGCCGCATCGACTCGCGCAGCCGGGCCATCACCCGGTCGCGCAGCGGCTTCTCGGCCGCGGCCTCATCGCCCGTGGTGAAGCCGAGGGCACCGCCCTTGCTCGAGATGATGTCCGAACCCAGGTTGCTGGTCATGATCAGCACGGTGTTCTTGAAGTCCACCGTGCGGCCGTGACCGTCCGTCAGCCGCCCGTCGTCGAGCACCTGGAGCAGGGTGTTGAACACGTCCGGATGCGCCTTCTCGATCTCGTCGAGCAGCACCACCGAGTAGGGGTTGCGTCGCACCTGTTCGGTGAGCTGGCCCGCCTCGTCGTACCCGACGTACCCCGGAGGGGCGCCGACGAGCCGTGAGACGGTGTGGCGTTCGCCGAACTCACTCATGTCGAAGCGGATCATCTTGTTCTCGTCACCGAACAGCGCCGCCGCGAGCGACTTCGCGAGCTCGGTCTTGCCGACACCCGTCGGGCCGAGGAACAGGAAGCTGCCGACCGGGCGATCCGGGTCGCTCATGCCGACTCGGGAACGGCGCACGGCGCGGGCAATGGCCCGGACGGCATCGTCCTGGCCGACGACGCGGCGGTGCAGTTCGTCCTCGAGCAGGCGCAGGCGTTCCTTCTCCTCCTGCGTCATCTGGCTGGCCGGGATACCGGTGGCCCGCGCGACGACCTCGGCGATCAGCTCCGCGGTCACCTCGGGAGTGTCCACGGACACGGATTCCGGGGCACCGTCGATTCGCTTCTGCAGCTTGCCGATTCGGTCCCGCAACTCCGACGCCTGCTCGTAGGCCTCGTCGGCGACCGCCTGCTCCTTGTCCTTCTCGAGCTGCTCGAGTTCGGCCCGCAACGCCTCGGTGTCCACCTTCGGGGACCGCAGCGACAGCCGGGCACCCGCCTGGTCGATGAGGTCGATGGCCTTGTCCGGCAGGAACCGGTCGCCGATGTAGCGGTGCGACAGGTCGACGGCGGCGACGATCGCCTCGTCGGTGTACCGGACCCCGTGATGCTCCTCGTACCGGTCGCGCAGACCGGACAGGATGGTCACGGCATCCTCGACCGTGGGCTCCTCGACCATCACCGGCTGGAACCGGCGCTCGAGGGCGGAGTCCTTCTCGATGTACTTGCGGTACTCGTCGAGTGTGGTGGCACCCACGATGTGCAGGTCCCCACGAGCGAGCTTCGGCTTGAGGATGTTTCCGGCATCCATCGCACCTTCCGCTCCCGCACCGGCCCCGGCGATCGTGTGCATCTCGTCGATGAACACGATGAGTTCGCCCTTGTGCGCGGTGATCTCGTCGACCAGCTTGGTCAGCCGCTCCTCGAAGTCGCCGCGGTAGCGGGTGCCGGAGACCATGGCCGACATCTCCAGCTGGACGAGGCGCTTGCCGATCAGACGCTCCGGGACGTCCTCGTCGACGATGCGCTGGGCCAGGCCCTCGACGATCGCCGTCTTGCCGACGCCGGCCTCACCGATGAGAACGGGGTTGTTCTTGGTGCGGCGGGAGAGGATCTCGACGGTCTGCTCGATTTCGAGGGCACGACCGATCACCGGGTCGATCTCGCCGGCGCGGGCGCGCTCGGTGAGATCGACGCCGTACTGATCCAGTGTGGGCGTCTCGCTGGCCGCCTCCGGTTCACCCGGGCCCGCCTGGACGGCGCGCTGCAGCGATTCGGGTGTCACGCCGTTCTCGGCCAGCAGCCGCCCGACGGCGTGATCCTGGTCGGAGGCGAAGGCCAGGAACAGGTGTTCCGGGTCGATGTAGGTGGAGCCGAGTGCTCGCGCGAGCTGGTGTCCCTCCAGCAGCGCGGTCTTGAGTGCGGGGCTCAGTGCGGGAGCGGGCGTGGCGAATCCCGTCGGGGTGCGACCCTGGGGCAGCCGCGACTCCGCGGAGTTTGCGACCGCGGCGGGGTCCGCACCGGCGCGCCGCATCAGGCCCGAGACCGGATCCTGCTCCGCCATGACGCGGAGAACGTGCAGCGCATCGAGCTCGGAGTCCCCACGGCCCGCCGCGAAACGTGCGGCGGCGCCCATGAGCTCCTGGGTGGACCGGCTCATGAGCCGGCTGATGTCGATGCGGCCGGGACCCTCGGGCCCGAAGAATGCTGGCATTCCGAAGCCTCCTGAAGAAGTTGAGTGTTACTGACTCAACTAACGTGCTAACCGGTCCATCAATTCCCCGTCAAGAACCGATGTCGCGCGCGGCAGCAGAACTGCAGCTCAGAAGGCATTTTCGGCACCGTGATTCGCGTCACTCGGGCCGGTGAGTCGGCCCGACGTCAGGAGAGGTGGTGGGCCAACAGGACCCGCAGCTGGGTCTGCGCATCGTCGAAGGGCCGACTCGACTCGAGTGCGCGGCTCTGCACGATGGCGCCTTCGATCGCCGAGAGCAGCAGCCCCGCCATCGGGTTCGCGGCCGTTCGCTCGACTCCGGCCGCGATCAAGCCGTCGGCGAGCCGGGTGGTCCAGTCGGTGAACGCCTGACCGGCAGCGGACTTCACAGCTGGGTCCGGCTCGTCCAGCGCGGCCGCCATCATGAACGAGCCCAGCCGGTAGCCGCTGGACTCGAGCGGTTCACGCCAGAACGCGAACAGTTCGTCCAGCCACTGCTCCACCGACGGCGTACCCGGCAGCTTCTCCGCCATCACACCGAGGTGCGACTGCACCAGCCGGGACACGATCCGGGTCGCCGTCTCCACCAGTTCGCCCTTACCCGCGGGGAAGTGCTGGTACAGAGAGTTGCGCGAGGTGTTGCTGCGGGCGAGCAGTTCGGTCAGCCCGGCGGCGTGCACCCCGAACTCCTGCACCATCGGGATAGTGCTCGCGAGCAGGCGAGCGCGCGGTCGTGCCGATGTCACGGGTGCTCCCTCCAAGCGCTTGTGTGGATCGATCGGTTCATGTTAGACCTAGTCGTGAACCGATCGGTTCACATCGAGAGGATGTCATGCCCACCCACATCGCCACCGCCGATCCCGTCGCCCACACGGCCCTCCTGGGTCTCGGGGTGTACCGGCCCCGACGGGTCGTCCCCAACGCCGAGATCGTCGACCGCATCGACTCCTCCGACGAGTGGATCCAGACCCGCTCCGGTATCACCGCTCGCCGCTGGGCCGAGCCCGACGAGACCATCGTCTCCATGAGCGTCGCGGCCGCCCGCGACGCGCTCACCGCGTCGGGTCTCGCGGCCGACCAGATCGACGCGGTCGTACTGGCCACGTCCTCGCAGATGGTGCTGGGGCCGTCGGCGGGCGCGGTGGTCGCCACCGAGCTCGGCATGCACGACACCGCCGCCTACGACGTCTCCGCCGGCTGCGCGGGCTTCTGCTACGCGCTCGGCAACGCCGCGAGCCTCGTCCGCGCGGGCCAGGCACGCCACGTCCTGGTGATCGGTGTGGAGCGGCTGTCCGACCTGCTCGACACGGCCGACCGGACGTGCGCGTTCATCTTCGCCGACGGGGCAGGCGCGGTCGTCGTCGGTCCCGCCGACGCCGAGGGAATCGGCCCCGTCGCGTGGGGCTCGGACGGGACCCAGACCGCGGCGATCAAGCAGGACAAGGACTTCGCCCAGTACTTCGCCGAGGTCGCCGAGGCCGAGGCCACCGGCGGCACCACGGAACGTCCCTACATCCGGATGAACGGCCAGGCGGTATTCCGCTGGGCGGTGACCTTCCTGGAGAAGGCCTGCCGCGACGCGCTGGAGAAGGCCGGTGTCACGGCGGAGGACCTGGACGCGTTCGTGCCGCACCAGGCGAACAGTCGCATCACCGATGCGCTGATCAGGACGCTGGGCCTGCCCGACGCCGTTGCCGTCGCCCGCGACATCGCCGAGTCCGGCAACACCAGTGCGGCGTCGATCCCGATGGCCATGGAACAGCTCCTCCGCTCCGGCGGTGCCCGGCCCGGCGACACCGCGTTGCTGCTCGGCTTCGGTGCCGGGCTGGCCTATGCCGGGCAGGTCGTCCGGCTCCCCTCCATCGCCTGACCCGGGACTTCCGGCCCGGGTGTCACACCCGGGCCGTCGCCGGTGTCTCCATGCCGAGAGCACGTACTCGACAGGAGGAATCATGACCGGCAATACCAGGATCCCGAAGGCAGAGTTGACCGGCGTCTACGGCGCGATGGTCAAGCGGATGTCCCGCAAGATGCTCGGCGAGGTGGCCGAGCCGGTCGAGGTGGCGTGGCACAACCGGAAGGTGCTGAACTTCAGCTTCACCGTCGGCCGCAAGGCGCAGAAGTGGGACCGGTGCGACGAGAACCTGAAGTCGTTCGCCCACATGGCGGTGGCCGGCCTGGTCGGCTGCAGCTTCTGCCTGGACTTCGGCTACTTCCAGGCCCGCAACGACGGGCTCGACCTGACCAAGGCCCGCGAGGTGCCGCGCTGGCGCGAGTCGGACGTGTTCACGTCGCTGGAGCGCGAGGTGCTGGGGTACGCCGAAGCGATGACCCGGACCCCGCCGACCGTCACCGACGAGATGTCCGCGCGCCTGCTCGAACAGCTCGGCGCACCCGCGCTGGTGGAGCTGACGGCATACATCGCGTTGGCGAACTTCATGACCCGCACCAACACCGCCTTCGGCATCGAATCGCAGGGCTTCTCGACTGCGTGTGGCCTGGAGCCGCTCGCCGTACCCTCGACCACATGAGCGACGACCCGTTCGTCACCCACCGCGGCCTGCTCTTCACCGTCGCCTACGAGATGCTCGGCTCCGCCGCCGACGCCGAGGACGTCGTCCAGGAGACCTGGCTGCGGTGGGCGGACGTCGACCGGTCCGAGATTCGTGACCCGCGCGCCTATCTGGTCCGGGTGGTCACCAGACAGGCACTGAACCGGCTCCGCACGGTGTCCCGCCGACGGGAGGAGTACATCGGCGAATGGCTGCCAGAGCCGCTGCTCACCGCTCCCGACGTGGCCGAGGACATCGAACTGGCGGAGAACGTCTCGATCGCGATGCTCACCGTCCTGGAGACCCTCGGCCCGGTCGAGCGGGCCGTGTTCGTACTGCACGAGGTGTTCGAGACGCCGTACCCGGAGATCGCCGAGGCGGTGGGCAAGACGCCGGCCGCGGTCCGGCAGATCGCGCACCGCGCCCGCGAACACGTCGGCGCGCGCCGGCCGCGGATGCGGGTCGACCGAGACCAACAGCAGGCGGCGGTCGAGAAGTTCCTGGCCGCCGTCTCGAACGGCGACGTCCAGGCACTGGTGGAAGTTCTCGCCCCGGACGTGGTGGTGATCGCCGACGGCGGCGGCATCGCGACGGCAGCCCGCAAGCCCATCGTCGGAGCAACCCGGGTTGCGACGTTCCTGGCCAGGTCGGCCGGGATCACGAACTTCGTCGCGACGGCCACCTGGTTGAACGGTATGCCGGCCGCTCGCATCGACGTCCCGGGCACCACCCCCACCGCGGTGAGTCTGGTCGTCGAGGACGGCCGGATCACCCGCATCTACGCCGTGCGCAACCCGCACAAGCTCGGAGGACTGGACACGGTGACGGAACTACGGCGGTGACCGCTACCGCGCAGCGGCCCCGCTCCCGGCCCGGCGCTGCAGCAGCGACTCCATCGGACCGGCCAGGAAGAGCAGCAGCAGACTCAGGTAACCGACGGCATCGACCGCCACGCTGAGCACGAGCGCGACGAGGAACAGGCCGGCGATGACGGCCACCGGCACCACGGACGGTGCGGCGAGCCCGCCGGTCAGCTCCGGGTTTCGCGTCAGCGACCAGGCGATCGCCGTCAGGGCCAGCGCGCTGACCGCCATCGTTCCGATGTACAGCGCGCGGGTCGCGACGTCGTCGGCTCCGTCTGCCGCCAGCGCGGTCGGGAAGGGGAGGAACACGATGGTGAACGCCCAGAAGATGAGGGCGACGTCGAACAGCCGATCGTCCTTCACGACATTGCGCAGCATTCTGTGTTGGCCCCACCAGAATCGGAGGATCACGAGAAAGCTGAGCGCGAAGGCGCCGAGCTGGCCGGCATGATCGCGGAGAAGGTCTGCCGTCCCACCGTCGTGGTCGTTGGCGATGTCGACCAGAGGCAGGATCAGCAAGGTGATCGCGATGGCCACGATCGCATCGACGAAGGTCAGTACGCGGTCCAGGTCCCGTGAGCGTTCCAGCTCCATGAGTGCCGAGCATCCCACGCGGAGCCGAGACGCGAGATCGAATCCAGATACATTGTGCACAACTTGGTTGTGCACTACATTGATGGACGTGATCGACGACCTCGCCCTCGAACGCCAGGTGTGCTTCGCCCTGTACTCGGCGTCCCGTGCCACGACCGCCGCCTACCGGCCGATGCTCGACAACCTGGGGCTCACCTATCCGCAGTACCTGGTCATGCTGGTGCTCTGGGAACACGACGGCAGGGGCGTTCGCGAGATCTGCCGGGCGCTGGACCTCGACACCGGGACCCTGTCGCCACTGCTCAAGAGGCTCGAGAAGCTGGAACTGATCGAACGCACCCGGCAGTCCGACGACGAGCGCCGCGTCGAGATCCGGCTGACATCGGCGGGGACGTCGCTGCGCGAGAAGGCGGCGCCCCTCCCCTCCACACTCGCGTGCGCGACCGGGCTGTCACCCGACGAGCACGTCGCACTGCGGGAGCTGCTGACCCGGCTGACCCGCTCCCTGCGAGACACACCCCGCCCCACCCCGACACACGGAGAAGAGAACGCATGAACATCGTCTACACCGCCGAGGCCCTCGCCACCGGAGCGGGACGCAACGGGCACGCCCGCACCTCCGACGGCCGGCTCGACCTCGAACTGGCGATACCCACCGAGATGGGCGGGTCCGGGGACGGCACCAACCCGGAACAGCTGTTCGCCGCCGGATACGCCGCCTGCTTCCATTCCGCGCTGCAACTCGTCGCCCGCCAGGAGAAGGCGGACGCCACCGATTCCGCGGTCGGGGCACGGGTCGGTATCGGCCCGAACGGTGACGGCGGATTCGGGCTGGCAGTGACCCTCGAAGTCACCCTCCCGAATCTCCCCCACGACGAGGCGCTGGCACTGACGCAGAAAGCCCACCAGGTGTGCCCCTACTCCAACGCCACCCGCGGCAACATCGACGTGACCCTCGAGGTCACCGAAGACTGACCGCCCCCTGCCTCCCCCTACCCTCCCCTACTCGGGTGAAGGTGGCCTTCGACCGGTCTGACCGGTCGAAGGCCACCTTCACCCAGGAGATCAGCCGGCGAGGTGGCCGCGCAGCGTGGCCGCGGTGTACTCGGTGCGGAACAGGCCGCGACGGGCGAGCACCGGGATCACCTCGTCGACGAAGTCCTCCAGATGGTCCGGGTACCGCGGAGGCATGAGGTTGAACCCGTCCGCCGCACCGCTGCGGAACCAGTCCTCGATCTCGTCGGCGATCGACTCGGGCGTCCCGATCATGGTGGCGTGGCCGCCACCGGCCGCGAGCGTTCCCAACAGCTCCCGCACCGTCGGGCGGTCCTTCTCGACGATCGTGAGGATCGTCTGGTACCTGCCCTGGGGACCGGTGAACTCCGACAGCGGCGGGAGTGGAGGAACCGGGGCATCGAGATCCCACGCATGTGCATCCTGCTGCACGAACAGCGACAGCTGATCCAGCGACTGGGCCGTCGGCAGCAACGCGTCGAGTTCGGCCTTCTTCGCCCGCGCCTCCTCGACCGTCGAACCCACGTACGTCACCAGGCCAGGCATCACCGTCACCGCATCCGGATCACGCCCGGCGTCGCGCACCCGTCGCCTCACGTCGCGGCGGTACCCGATTGCCGAATCCTTGTCGTAGGCCACCGAATAGATGCCCTCGGCGCAGCGTGCGGCGAGATCCCGTCCCGGACCCGACGCCCCTGCCTGGAACAGCACCGGCCGCCCCTGCGGTGAGCGCGGGACGGTGAGGGGCCCGTCGACCCGGAAGTGCGCGCCCCGGTGATCGATCGACCGCACCTGGTCCGGATCCGCGAACCGTCCGTTCCGATCGAACTCGAGTGCCTGTTCTCCCCACGAATCCCACAGGGCCAGAGCGACATCGACGAACTCTCCGGCCCGTGCGTAGCGATCCTCGTGGGCAGGCATGGACTCGAGGCCGTAGTTGCGGGCCTCCGCATCGAACATCGACGTCACGACGTTCCACCCGATCCTGCCGCCGCTGATGTGATCGAGCGAGGCCAGCATCCGCGCGGCCGGGAAGGGTTGGGAGAACGTCGTCGAGACGGTGGTGACCAGCCCGACCCGCTCGGTCGCGCGGGCCATCGCCGACAGCGCGGTCAACGGTTCGAGAAACCACCAGGCACCGGCGGCAGGATCGCGCACCGCGTGGCCGTCCGCGAAGAACACCGCGTCGAGCAGGCCCCGCTCCGCGGTCCGGGCCAGTTCCTCGTAGTAGCCGATGTCGCCGAGTCGTTCGGCCGGCGAGTCCGGGTGCCGCCACGCTGCCCCGTGGTGCCCGCATCCCCACAGGAACGCGTTGAAGTGCAACTGCCGCATCTCAGTCCTTCACCAGGCCGCCGTCGACGACCAGGTTCTGGCCGGTCACCGCGCGCGACCACGGCGCGGCGAAGAACAGCACCGCGTCCGCGAACTCGTCGGGTGTGGTGACACTGCGCAGCGGGGTGCTCGTCGCGATGAGGTCGAACACCTCCTCCGGCGTGGCGGCGCTGGCATCGGTCGTGCGCAGCAGCCCCCCGGAGACCATGTTGACGGTGATCCCGTCCGGCCCGAGTTCGCTCGAGAGCGTGCGGGTCAACGACAGCGCCGCCGCCTTCGCGGCCGTGTAGTCGTGGTACGGCACGACGGGATTCTGGAACAGATTGGTACCGACGTTGACGATCCGCCCGAAGCCGGCGGACCGCATGCCCGGCAGCGCCGCCTGCGTCGTGTGGAGCATGCCCTGGACGCTGCCGCGCAGTTGCGCCTCGAACGCGTTCCACCCGATGCTGTCGGCCTTCTCCCTGGCATCACCGTTGAACGAGAACTCCGGCAGCGCGTTGTTGACCACGGTGGTGACGGCGCCACCGAACCGCTCCTGCCCCGCGGCCACCAGTGCGGACACCGACTCGGCGTCCGTCACGTCCCCCTGCACCGCGACGACGCGGTCGGTACCGATCTCCGCGACCAACCGTGCCGCCGCGTCCTCACTGCGATACCAGTTCACCACCACCCGGGCACCCTCGCGGGCGAAGGCCCGGGTGATCGCGGCGCCGAGGCCTCGGGCCCCACCGGTGACCAGCACGATTTGTTCGTCGATACGCATCTCTCGCCTCTTTCACAAGGGCGAAGGAACATCGGCACCCACGAACTCCGCTACCGGAAATCGCCCGCACCACGCGACATCCCTTCGCCGGAATTACCCGGTTCAGGTTCGACGGGTGTGTTCTCAGCCGCCTGGTGGCAGCACCCCGTGTCACTTTCGGCGCCCAGTGTAGGCGCACCGGTTCGCGTTCAGTCGAAGGGGAACGCCACCCCGGTGAACTGCTGCGACAACGTCCACAACCCCGCGGCCTTCGCGACGTCGTGCGACTTCTTGTTGGAGGAGACGACGTGCGGGTAGCCGCGTTGCTCCATGAATCCATCCGGTCCGAGATAGGTACCGCCCGCGACGCTCGGCACCGTCGCCGCATACAGCAACGGCAGCGCACCCATCTCGGCGGACTGGGCCAGGAAACGGTTGCCGAGTGCCATCACCCGGTCCTGGATCGACTCGGTGTGCGCCTGGAGGTTGGTCGAGGCGTACCCGGGGTGCGAGGCCACCGACTTCACCGAGGAACCCGAGGCGGTCAGACGACGCTGCAACTCGTAGGCGAAGAGCAGATTGGCGAGCTTGGACTGCCCGTAGGCGGCCCACCGCGAGTACCGCCGGCGAGTCCAGTTGAGGTCGTCGAGATCGACGCTGCCGATCTGATGCAGTCCACTCGACATCGTCACGACCCGATCGGTCACCTTGTCGATCAGGTGGCCGGTGAGCGCGAAATGGCCGAGATGGTTGGTGCCGATCTGCATCTCGAAACCGTCGACCGTGCGCCGCAGCGGCAGCGCCATCACGCCGGCGTTGTTCACCAGCACGTCGACCTCGTCGATTCCGTCGGCGAACTCCCGGATCGACGCCAGGTCCGCGAGGTCGAGCTTGCGGACCTCCGCGTTGTCACCGATCGAGCGCGCGACCCTCTCCCCCTTCTCGGTGTCCCGGCAGGCGAGCACGACGTGCGCGCCCGCCTTCCCGAGAGCGCGGGCGGCGACCTCGCCGAGCCCACTGTTGGCGCCGGTGACCACGAAGGTCCGGCCCTGCTGATCGTCGATGTCCGCGGCTGTCCACTGGGTCATGCGCCCCAGCGTACGGACGTCTTCCCGGATGCGGCAGGGCTCAGGCGCCGATCGAGGCCTTCAGCATCGGCAACATCCTCCACAGCTGGTCCTGCCAGTACGGCCAGCTGTGCGTGCCCACCGGCGGGTAGTCGTAGTGGGCGCCGATACCCATGATCGCGAGCTGGACCTCGAACGAGCGGGTGTTGGCCAGCGACAACGCTTCCAAGCCCATTCCGGTGGCGGTGTTGAAGTAGTCGATCGGGGTGACCGGCTGGTTGTGCGGGCCCGGCAGACCGCTGCCCGCGGAGATCCACATCGGCAGACCGCGCAACCGCTCGGCCTGGACCAGCGGGTCGTGGCGCAGCCACGCCGGATCCCACGGCGGTCCCCACATCGCGTCGGCGTTGAAACGTCCGGCGTCGAGCATCGCGATGCGGATCGCCTCCCGCATACCCGGCGCCGAGAGGTTGAGGTATCCCGACATCGCCCCGGCGAAGCGGAACTTGTCCCGGTGGTGCGCCGCCAGGATCAACGCCGCGTTACCGCCCATCGACAGGCCGACCACGGCGTTGCTGCTGCGGTCGATCCCGTACCGGGCAGCCAGATGATTCGGCAGGTTCTGGGTGAGGAACGACTCCCACTTGTACGTGTACGGCTGGTTGGTGAAGTTGTTGGGTGCGTACCAGTCGGCATAGAAGCTGGACTCGCCGCCGACCGGCATGATCACGTTGACTCCGTGGTCGGAGAGCCACGCGGCGTTGGTCTCGTGCTCCCAACCGCTGACGTCGTTGGTGGCGCGAAGTCCGTCGAGCAGGTAGACGGCCTTGTTGCTGCCGTTGTTCGCCAGCCACATCCGCACCTTGATGTGCCCGACACCGCCGGGCGCGGGCACCCAGTCCTCACGGAAACGGTCGTACGGGTGAGCCGCGGCCGTGGCGGTACCTGCGAGCATCAACGCAGCCGGCGCGATCAGCACCGCGACGAGTAGCTGCACGAGTACGCGGAGCCGCGCACTCCCACGCTTCTTCGCAACTGTGCCCATTGGATCAGCCTCCTGACAGACGTCCCCGAGCCGGGTGTGCCACGTCACGGTATATCCCGGCACAGTCAGCACATCGGGTCACACACAGAATTGTTACCAACTCGGCGACGTCCGGGAGGGCCTTCGGAGGCTCGATTTCCGCCTGACCGGCGGCGGGGTACCGTCGACCCCATGTCCCGTGCGCCGTTGCCGCTTCGTGACGGCCTCGGACCGTCCCGAGTGCGCCTGCCCGACGAGGGCACGTGGCAGACGATCCTGGAACACCTGGTGGACCGATTCCCCGCGGACGAGCAGCGATTGCGGGAGAAGGTCGCCGCAGGAGAGGTGGTCGACGAGAGCGGGCGGCCGATCGGCACCGACACCGCGTTCCGGCCCCGTTCTGCGGTGTTCCTCCACCGGGACCCGCCGGTGGAGACGAGGATCCCCTTCGAGATCGAGATCCTGTACCGCGACGACGACATCGTCGTCGTCGACAAGCCGCATTTCCTCGCCACCATGCCGCGGGGCGGATTCGTGGCGGAATCGGTGCTGGTACGGCTACGGCGGGAGTGGGACCTGCCGGACGCGAGTCCCGCACACCGGCTCGACCGCCTCACCGCAGGGGTACTCCTGTTCACCGTCCGGCCCGCGGTCCGCGGCGCCTATCAGCAGCTGTTCGAGCAGCGCCGGACGGACAAGACGTACGAGGCGATCGCGCGCCACGACCCCGATCTCACGCTGCCCGCCGGCGTCCGCAGTCACATCGTCAAGACACCGGGCACCCTCCAGGCCTTCGAGGTGGACCGCGAACCCAACAGCGAGAGCCTGATCGAACGCCTCGACGTCCGGGGCGAATTCGCCCGCTACCGCCTGACACCGAGAACCGGGAAGACCCACCAGCTCCGCGTGCACATGAACTCCCTCGGGATCGCCCTGCACGGTGACCCGCTCTACCCGCGGATCGACGACGTTGCGCCGGACGACTATTCGTGCCCGCTCCGGCTGCTGTCGCGGTCCCTGTCGTTCACCGACCCGCTCTCCGGTCGCCGCCGCGAGTTCACCAGCACGCGCACCCTGGCCTGGCCGGACGAGGAGCCGGGCCGAACGCGACGCTAGGGCCCTCGTTCCCTTTCGCCCGGTGCGGAAACTGGGCAGGATGAGGTCATGAGCCGAGCCGACGCCCCCACCGTCCTGCGGGAAACCGAACGCAAGTACGACGCGACGTCGGAACAGAGTCTCCCCAGCCTGTCCGGGTTGCCGGGTGCCGCGGGCGATCCCCACGTCGACAGCGTGCAGCTGTCCGCGCTCTACTACGACACCGCCGATCATCGCCTGCTGGCGGCGGGGATCACGCTGCGTCGCCGCGAGGGCGGCGAGGACGCGGGCTGGCACCTGAAGATCCCCGCCGGGGGCGACACCCGATCGGAATGGCACTCCCCCGGCGCCGAGGACGAGACCGGCAACGGTGACGACGTCCCGGAAGCGCTGGTCCATCTCGTCCGCGGTGTCACCCGTGGACACCCGATCGTGCCGATCGCACTGATCACCACCGACCGGCAGCGGCACCGCGTCGTCGACACCGAGGGCGCGCCGTTGGTGGAGGTGGTCTCCGACGTGGTCGTCAGCGCCGGCGGCAGCGGCGCCGACGAGGAACTGGTGTGGCGCGAGATCGAGGTGGAGGAAGCCCCGGACGGGCACGAGACCGCGGATGCGATCGACGCCCGCCTGTGTGAGGCGGGATTCGTCCGCTCCGCCTTCCCCTCGAAGCTCAGCCGGGCTGTCGGTGCCGCCGCCCCGACAGCCGATGCCGCGCCGGGCTCCGGGACACCGGACGCGCGGGAGCTGTTGCGGCGCTATGTCGCCGACCACGCGCAGTCGCTGTCGACGGCGGATCTGGCACTGCGGGCGGACCCGCGGGCCTCGGTACATGCCTTCCGGGTAGCCTCCCGGCGGGTGCGCAGCGCCCTGCAGACCTCCGCGAAGCGTCTCGATCTCGAGGCGGCGGCCGGGCCACTCGTCGACGAACTCCGCTGGGCCGGTCAGAAACTCGGAGATGCACGGGATATCGAGGTGCAGTGGAAGCGGCTGGTGGACCGTCTCGACGACCTCGACGACGTCCCGGACCGCGAAGCCGTGCGCGCCCGGATCGACGAGTACTTCTCGTCACTGGAGGCGACCGCCCGCGAACAGATCGCGGACACCCTCGACTCGGCCCGATACCTCGAGTTCCGCGACGCCCTCGACACCTTCGCCGCCCAGCTCTCGACCGGCGTGATCGGGAGGACGCGGCCCGCGAAGTCGGTGCGCAAGGACCTCCGACGCCTCACCCACTCGGTCGATTCCCGGGTCCGAGCCGTCCGGCGAGCATCGGACCGCACCGAGCGGGACGAGAGAATTCACCGAGTCCGCAAGGGCGCCAAGAAGCTCCGGTACGCCCTCGAACTGAGCCGGCCCTACACCGGCAAGAACGCCAAGCGCGCGGTACGCAAGCTCACCGGCCTCCAGGACCTCCTGGGCGAACACCAGGACTCCGTGGTCGCCGCCGAGCATCTGCGTGTGATGTCCGATTCCCAGGACCATTCCACGATCGTCGGCTTCGGACTCGGGATGGTGTACCGGCGCGAACTCGACCTCACCGATCAGCTGTCGAGCCGAGTGCGCAGCGAATGGCGTACCGCCCGCAAAGCGGCCCGCAAGATCTGGCGATGAGGCACTCTGACAGCCACCCCCGTCGGGAAGGAACCGAGGTCATGAACGCTCCGGCTCATCGCCACCACGTCGTGGTCGGCGTCGACGGATCCGATACTTCGACCGGAGCCGCACTGTGGGCTGCCGCGCTCGCGTCCACCTGGGGGTGCACCCTGGTCGTCGCCCATGCGATACCCCAGGACGGCACCCGCTACAGTCCCGCGGCGGTACTGGCCGAGTCCCAGTTCATCAGTCAACTCCGTGAGGACGCGGAAGCGATCGTCGACGCCGCACTCGCCGCCGTACGCGAGGCGTATCCCAGCGTGGACGTGCAGCATTCGGTCGGTGCCGGACCCGCGGGAGCATTCCTCGTGGATGCGGCCGCCCACGCCCGGGCCGTGGTCCTCGGATCGACCGGGTCCGGCGCTTTCCGCTCGCTGCTGCTCGGTTCCACGGCACTGCACGTCGCGAACCGGGCGCCGTGCCCCGTCACCGTGTGGCGCGGCACCCACACCCACCCGGACTCGTCCCCCGTGGTCGTCGGCGTCGACGGCAGCGACCTCAGTTCCGCCGCCGTCGACTCCGCATTCGAGTTCGCGTCGTTCTTCGACGCCCCGATCGTGGCCGTGCACACCTGGCAGGGCTCGCCGTCTCTCGGCGCCGGGGGCACCGGCCTGCTCGTGGACTGGGACACCGTCGCACAGGAGGAGGAGGCCCTCCTCGGTGAACGACTGTCCGGGACGGCCGAGCAGTACCCCGACGTTCCGGTGCGTCGGGTCGCGGAACAGGGCGGATCGGCCGACACGATCCTGCGCGAGGCGGCCGGCGCCCAGCTGATCGTGGTCGGCAGCCACGGCCGCGGCCCGCTTCTCGGTGCGATGATGGGATCCACCAGCCAGAACATCCTGCACCACGCCCGCTGTTCGGTCACCGTGTGCCGACAACAGGACTGACCGCGCCGGTCCGAAACACGGCAGTGCGAGCCACTCCGCTGGTGTAATGGGTGCGATGACGGACAGCGATCCCGAGCACCCGGCCGATCCCGAACCTCCGGCTCCCCGGCGCCGGTGGCGCCGGGCCCGAATCGTCCTCGGTGTCCTGCTCGTCGTCGTCCTCACCGTCGAGGTCGTACTGATCTGGCCCGAACTGTCCGACAGCGTACGCACTCTCGGGCACATCTCGTGGCCGTGGATGGTCGCCGCGGTACTGGCCTCACTGGCGTCGATGTGGAGCTTCGCGAGAGTGCAGAGAACGCTGCTCGGGGTGGGCGGCGTCCACATCCGTCAGCGCGATTCGCTGGCCGTCGCGTTCGCGGCCAACTCGATGAGCGTGACCCTGCCGGGCGGTCCGGTACTGGCGACGACGTTCACCTACCGGCGCACCCGGATCTGGGGCGCCACCCCGGTCGTCGCGACCTGGCAGCTGGTCATGGCCGGCGCCCTGCAGGCGATCGGCCTGGCACTGATCGGGGTCTCGGGCGCCCTGCTCGTCGGGGCGCGCACCAATCCGTTCTCGCTGATCTTCACGGTCGGTGCGGTGTTCGCGTTCCTCGTCCTCGCGCAGTACGCCGCCTCCCGACCCGACGCGCTCGAGGGCATCGGGATCACGGCCGTCAAGGCGCTCAACTGGATCCGGAAGAAGCCCCCGCTGAACGGGGTGCGGCGATGGAAGCGGATCGTCGACCAGATCGGGGCGGTGCGAATGAACCGCACCGATGCCACCCGGTCGCTCGGCTGGTCTCTGTTGAACTGGATCACCGATGCCAGCTGCCTGGCTTTCGCGTGCTACGCGATCGGTGGGTTTCCTGCGCTCGCCGGCCTCGCCGTCGCGTATGCCGCGGGGAACACCGCACGCTCGGCCATTCCCCTGCTCCCGGCCGGTCTCGGCGTGATGGACGCGGTTCTGGTTCCGGCGTTGACCGCGGCGGGACTGACCGGCGCCCAGGCGGTCTCGGCGGTCGTCATCTACCGACTGGTCAGCTTCCTCCTCATGGCGGTGATCGGCTGGATCGTCTTCGCCGTCAGATTCCGCGGTTCCGAGGAGGAGGACCCGATGCGGGACGGCGACGGACCCGACATCGAGCCGCTGTGGGGAAAGTA
Source organism: Rhodococcus triatomae (assembly GCF_014217785.1). Taxonomy (NCBI): domain Bacteria; kingdom Bacillati; phylum Actinomycetota; class Actinomycetes; order Mycobacteriales; family Nocardiaceae; genus Rhodococcus; species Rhodococcus triatomae. The sequence goes on from NZ_CP048814.1 coordinate 1,350,532, forward strand.
GGGCTCTCGTCCCAGGCCCGAGATCAGCCCCCGAGTCGGCGGAACACCAGGCGCACCGCCGAGGCGAGGTGCTCCAGGACATCCTCCGCCGACATCCGCCCGGCCACCCACGACACGAGCGTCGACATCCAGACGTCGCCGATGACGCGCACCGCGTTGAGCTGCACCGGCGACAGCTCCGCGGCCCCGATCGCCTTTCCGAACATCTGGCCCATCAGCGCACCGATCGCATCCAGTTCGGCGGACGCCGACGCATCGGCGAACATGTAGGCACGCACCATCGCCTCGTACCTCGGATGATCGCGTTCGAGAACCGTCGTGTTCTTCTGCAGGATGAACAGGATCCGCTCCGACGGGGTGTCGCCCGGGATCTCGGCCTGCTCGAGCCTGGCCCGCATCCCCTCGAATGCGATGAGCATGCCCATCACCAGCAGGTGGTTCTTCGACGGGAAGTAGCGGTACACGGTGCCGAGGGCGACGCCGGCCCGGTCGGCCACCGCACGCATCTGCACGGCGTCGTAGCCGCCTTCACTCGCCAGCTCCATCGCGGAATCGACGATGCGTCGATAGCGCTCGCGCTGCGAGGGCTTGGCGTCGCGAGATGGTAGTTCACCGTCCCGGAGCAGTGACAACAGACCGTCGCGGCCGACTGCCGCCGGTGTTCCTTCGACACTCTCCATGGCCGCCCACTATACGGTCCGACTACCCCGGCACATCGGCGCCCGTTCGCTCCGTGGACGGTGTCGCCGTCTCCGGCGCGATCCCCTCGCCGATTCCGATCCGCCGGTGCAGGCGACGCAGCGGCGCGGGAGCCCACCAGTTCCAGGGCCCCGCCCAGGTCATCAGCGCCGGCACCAGGACGCCCCGCACCACGGTGGCGTCGACGAGCACCGCCAGGGCCATGCCGATTCCGAGCTGCTGGAGGAACGTGATGCCGCTCGTCGCGTACAGGGCGAAGGATGCCGCCAGGACGAGCGCGGCCGCACTCACCAGGGGCGCCGAACGGGACACTCCCCGGATGACGGACAGTGTCGTGTCCCCGGTGCGCTCGTACTCCTCCTTGATACGCGAGAGCAGGAACACCTCGTAGTCCATCGACAGGCCGTAGGCGATGCAGAACATCAGGATCGGAATACTCGACTCGATCGAGCCCGTCGGTGTGAAGCCCAACAACCAAGCCAGGTTGCCTTCCTGGAACCCCCACACCAGCACGCCGAACATCACCGACAGCGACAGCAGGTTGAGCACGGTCGCCTTCAGCGGCGCGACCACCGAGCCGGTCATGAGGAACAGGACGCCGAAGCTCACCACCGCGATCAGTGCCGCCGCCAGAGGCAACCGCGACACGACGCCGTCGTTGTAGTCGGCGAGCAGGGCAGGTGCTCCTCCGACCACCACCTCGTGCGAGCTCGGTATCGCCCGGACGTCGTCCACCAGTTCGTCCGCGCCCCGATCCAATTGGGCCGCAGTGGGCAGTACCCGTAGTGCGCTGTCGCCGGTAACGGAGGTCAGTGTGTCCACCCGCAACACTCCGGGCAGTTCCGCCACTCGCGCCGCGTGATCGGCGAGGTCCACCGGCCCGGTGGCCACGGGCACCACCGTGACGGCGTCCGCATCCTCGGTGAGGAAGTCGGCGCGGATCGTGTCGTACACCGCGCGCACCGGCTGGGAGGCGGGCAGGACCCGGTCGTCGGGAGGCCCGAAGACCACGCCGAGCGCAGGGGCGCCCAGCAGGACGAGGACGGTCACCCCGCCCAACGCTCCCGCCAGCGGGCGCCTCGTGATCGCGGCGGCGAGCCTGCCCCAGCGGGCAGCCGAAGCGCTCGGGCCGTCACGGCGCGCGAGCGCGCGGCGGCCGAGCAGCATCAACGCGGCCGGAAGGATCACGGTGGCACCGGCTACTGCGGTGAGTACCACGGCAATTCCCGCGTAGGCGAAGGACGAGAGGAACGGGAACGGGAAGACGAACAGCACCGACAGCGATGCGGCGACCGTGGCTCCGCTGAACACGATCGTGCGCCCGGCCGCGGCGAGCGAGGTGCGTACGGCGTCGGCCACCTCTCGCCCGGCCCTCAGTTCCTCGCGGAAGCGGTAGACGAGGAACAGCCCGTAATCGACCCCGAGGGCGATGCCCATCACCAGGACGATGTTCGCCGCGAATGTCGACACTTCGGTGAAGAGGGTGACGCCGCGCAGGATCGCCAGGGACGCGACGACGGAGAACACTCCGATGCCGAACACGACCAGTGCCAGCCCGAGCCTGCGGAAGACGATCCAGAGCAGGCCGACGACGAGTGGGGCGATGAGCAGTTCCGCACGAAGGAAGTCCGCGCGCGCCTGTTCCGCGACGGCCCGGAACACCTGATCGCCTCCGGCGAGCACGATGTCGATGGCCTCGAGGTCCGTCGACAGCGCGTCGAGGCGCTCCTCCACCACCGGGAGGACGTTGCGCCGCACCTGGTCCGCGTCTCCGGGCGCCCACGCCATGATCAACGCGGAGGTGCCGTCCTCCGCCGTGAGCGTGGGCGACGCATCCGGGTCCCTGTACGACCAGACGGCGTCGACCCCGTTCTGTTCGCGCAGCACGTCCATCACCGTCACGGTCTCGTTTTCGACGGCAGGGTCGGACACGGTGCGGCCGTCACGCGGGGTGAGATGTACGGCGATGTTCGGTGTCGCCGCACCGAACCGCTCCTCCGCCAGTCTCTCCGCCACCGTGGATTCCGCATCGGTGGGCTCGAACCGATTCAGCGACAGCGCATTCATCGTTCCGGCGGCCGCGCCGCCGAGTACCAGCAGGAGCAGCAGGGCGATCGCGACGACTCGTCGCGGACGCGTGGTGACGAATCGGCCGACCATACCGTCCCCCTGGGAGGCTCGAGGAATTAACACGAGTAATTGCTCGTGTTTCGACCAGAATACGAGCAAATGCTCGTACTGTCTAGCGGAACCTCACACCGACTACTGCGACACTGTTTCCACCGACCAGCCGTCACCGACCAGACGCCCACCGACGAGGAGTGCCGTGCCCGACACCGACCAGACGCAGACGCCCCGCAGGCAGGCCCGTGGCAGGCGACGCAGCGCCGAGATCCTCGACGCGGCCGAACAGGTCTTCGCGGATCGCGGATTCGAGCGAACCACGACGAACGCGATCGCCGAGGCGGCCCGGATCTCACCGGGGTCGCTCTACCAGTACTTCCGGAACAAGGAGGAGATCGCCGCCGCACTCGCGGAGCGCTACACGAACGCCCTGACCACGGCTCAGGAAGCAGCCGTCGGCGCGCGCGGTGACGATGCGGAGGAGCTCGATGTGTTCGTCACCCGCGCGGTCGATCGCATGGTGGCGTTCAACGCCGAACACCCGGTGTTTCTGGCGCTGTTCATGCGCGCGGACGCGCCGACGGCGTTGACCACGGCGATTGCCCCACTCCAGGAAGCCCTCGCCGCACGCGTCCACGAGGTGATCGCCACCCACGCCCCGGGCCGGGATTCCGCCGACATCGCATTGATCGCGCTCACCGCGCTGCAGATCGCGCGCGGAATCATGCCCGTCGTCGCCCGCGCCGACGATCCCCTCGCCAGCCCGCTCACCGCGGAGCTGAAGAGGGCACTGCGCGCCTACCTCTCGGCAGCCATCGGCAACTGAGGCTCGCTCGCCCCCCTTCTGCGATACCGCCCGATCCGTCACCCGGCCGAGGTCCGAGACGAGCACCTTGACAGGTAGCAGTACAGGCGTACTGTAAATGAAGTAAGGCAATCCTTACTCATTTGCCTTACGGATCTCTCCGACTCGGCCGTCACGGCCGAGTGGATCACGCCTTCGCGCCGAGGCGGCGCATCGCAGAAGGAGAACGAGAATGACGGAAGTACACCGACTCGCCGAGTTCGTCACCCGCGCCCGATTCGACCAGATCAGCGACACCGCGCTGCAGCAGTTGAAGATTCGCGTCCTCGACACGCTGGGTGTCGCCATCGGCGCCCTCGACGCCCCACCACTGATCGCGATCAGGGAACTGATCGACGACCTCGGCGGCACACCGTCCGCCACACTCGTCGGCGGCGGGCGAACCGCACCCGATCGCGCCGCGTTCTACAACGGCGCACTCAGCCGCTACCTCGACTACATGGACTCCTACATCGCACCGAAGGAAACCAACCACCCGTCCGACAACCTCGGTGCCGTGCTCGCATCCGCCGAGAGCGTGGGTGCCGACGGCCGGGAGTTCCTCACCGCGCTCGCCGTCGCCTACCAGGTCCACACCCGCCTGTCGGACGTTGCGCCCGTGCGCGACAAGGGGTTCGATCACACCACCCAGGGCGCCTACGCAGCCGCGGCGGCCGCGGCCAAGGCGCTCGGCCTCGACACGGAACAGGTCGCGAATGCGATCGCCATCGCGGGTACCGCCAACAACGCGCTGCGGGTGACCCGCACCGGCAACCTGTCGCACTGGAAGGGCCTGGCCTACCCCAACACCGCCAAGGAAGGGGTCTTCGCCGCGCTCCTCGCCGCGCGCGGCATCACCGGACCGGAGGAGGTGTTCGAGGGCAACAAGGGGTTCAAGCACACCATCGCAGGCGAGTTCGAGATCGATTGGTCCGCAGAGGATCTCGAGTCGGTGCTACGCACCATCGTCAAGAAGCACAATGCCGAGATCCACTCCCAGTCCGCACTGGACGCGGCCCTCGACATCCGGGCCCAGGACGGCTTCTCGGTCCGTGCCGTCGACCGGGTGGAACTGAAGACCTTCGATGTCGCGTACTCGATCATCGGCGGGGGCGAGGAGGGCGGCAAGCACACGATCCGGACCAAGGAGGAAGCCGACCACTCCCTGCCGTACATGCTCGCCGTCGCACTGCTCGACGGCCGCGTGACACCCGACCAGTACGAACCCGAGCGCATCGTCGCCGACGACGTCCAGGACCTGCTCGCGAAGGTGCACGTACAACCGGATCCCGAGCTCACCGCACGGTTCCCCGGGCTGCTGCCGGCGGAACTGCGGGTGGTCCTCGCCGACGGCACCGTGTTCACCGCGAGCCGCGACGACTACGAGGGATTCTTCACCGACCCGCTCGACTGGACCGTGGCACGGGAGAAGTTCGACTCGCTCGCGGCGCCGTTCGCTCCCTCGGAGCTCCGGGATCGCATCGCGGACACCGTCGCCGACCTCGAGAACCGGCGGGTCGCCGACGTCACCGCCCTTCTCGCGGAGGTCGGAACCACCCGCACCGTCGCGGAACTGACCGAATCGGCCACCTGAGCACACGTCCCGAGCGCACACCCCCACCACCGGATCGACCGACAGGAGGATCGACCATGACCACACTCGACGATCGCCCGACCACCACCATCGGCACGACCACCACGACACCGACCACGGCCTTCGACTTCGTCCCCCGGGCGCACCGCCCGGCCAAGCCGCGGACCTACGGGCTCACCGAGGTACGTGGGCCCTACTACTCGACCTACGGCACCCGCCACCTGCAGGACGTCCTCGAGGTCGCCGGCCAATGGGTCGACGGCGTCAAGTGGGCGGGCGGCTCGTTCGCCCTCCTGCCCCGCGAGCAGGTGCGCGCGTTCAGCGACGTCGCCCACGAACACGGCGCCTACATCTCGTCCGGCGGGTGGATCGAGACCGTGCTGCGCTACGGCGAGCAGTATGTCGACGCCTACCTGAAGGAGGCCAAGGAGGTGGGGTTCGACGTCATCGAGATCTCCACCGGATTCATCTCCGTCCCGACGTCGGGACTGCTGCGCCTGGTGGAGAAGGTGAAGAAGGCCGGGCTGAAGGCCAAGCCGGAATTGGGTATCCAGTTCGGCTCGGGCGGCGACTCCACCGAGGCCGAACTCGCCGCCGAGGGCAAGAAGGACGTCGGTGACCTCATCGAACGGGCGAAACGAGCCCTGGACGCGGGGGCGGACATCATCATGATCGAGTCCGAGGGCATCACCGAGAACGTGACGGACTGGAACACCGGCGCGGTCGCGCAGATCATCAACGGCGTCGGGCTCGAGCACGTGATGTTCGAGGCGGCCGATCCGCTCGTCTTCGAGTGGTACATCAAGAACTACGGCAACGAGGTCAACCTCTTCGTCGACCACTCCCAGGTGCTGCAGCTCGAGGGCTTGCGCCAGAACATCTGGGGCAACAAGAGCACGTGGGGCCGCATCGTCAACCCGGTGTTCGGTGACTGAGCACGACCCGTGACACGAGTTCGCGGCCCTCCCACCAGGGAAGGGCCGCGAATTCGTGTGAAGTTGTGTACCGAATGGTGGCCAGGGCCGGGATCGAACCGGCGACCTTCCGCTTTTCAGGCGGACGCTCGTACCAACTGAGCTACCTGGCCGGACGGCACCCGAACCGAATGCCTACGCACGACGCCGTTTCCGACGTCCTTGCGACCCTGACGGGACTCGAACCCGCGACCTCCGCCGTGACAGGGCGGCGCGCTAACCAACTGCGCCACAGGGCCTTGCTTGTACTGCGTTCCTGCTTGTCACATTCTTGCTCGTCACACTTTACTGCACGCTCGACACAGTCGAACGTACCCCCTACGGGATTCGAACCCGCGCTACCGCCTTGAAAGGGCGGCGTCCTAGGCCGCTAGACGAAGGGGGCCCGCCGGATCTCTCCGAACCTGTTTCTCAACGGCTTCCGTTGGGAGCTCCGATAGCTTAGGACACCGCGAAGGAAATTCCCAAATCAGCAGGTCGACGACCCTGAGCGGCAGGTCGAGGCATTGCCCGCACCCCGGGACGCCCACTCCGAACGCGGCTACCCCACCACCTCGGACACGATCGGCGGCCAGCCGTCGCGATGGAACTTCTCGAGCCACTCCGGCGCCGCGATTCCTTCGAGGATCACTTCGAGCGCCTCCTCGAACCGCTCCGCCAGCAGATCGTCCTCCTTGGTGAAGTCCGTCAGGAACCGCTGCCCGGCCAGGCTCGACGACAGCACTCGCATGAATCGTTCCGGCGTGGCTCCAGGCCGCAGCGTGCCCTCGTCCGCCGCGCGCATCGCCAGCTGGTACGCCGCGCCGCCCCACACCTTCGATCCGCCCTCCTGGACGTCGGGGTAGAACTCAGGCTCGACGATGAGACGGAACTCGGCGCGCACGATCACACTCGACCGGAAGAGATTCGCCAGATCCACGACGAGTCCGTGCAGCGCCTCGAGCGCGCCGACATCGGTGCGCTCGGTCCAGCGCCGGGTGAGTTCGGAGAACCGGCCGACCCCCCGCCGCGAGAACGGCCTTGGCGAGGTCTTCCTTCGACTGGAAGTGGAAGTACATCGCGCCCTTGGTCGCGTTCGAACCCTCGAGGATCGTGTTCACGGACGCAGCCGCGTACCCGCGTTTGGCGAACTCGACTGCCGCCGATTCCACCAGCGCCGCACGGGTGCGTTTCGCGCGCTCCTGTTGACGTGCCATGCGGTCGATCCCTCCAGCAGGGTGTCGAGTCCTCCGCCTGGTAGGCCGAAGACCCTCGACACCCAGTATTCACTACCACAGGGCACCCTCCGTGAGCAGTCCGTCGTCGACGGCCTTTATCACGGCGATCAGCGCCCCGCAGGGAAATCGCTCGACTCGCTGAAAACACACCAAGTGGTATAATTTCGATCGGCTCGGGTGCGCCTCAGGGGGTGCGCACCCGAGCTCACCCGCACCCGGGCCGGGGTTCGGACACGGTTACGCGTTCGGCCGCACCGCCCATTAGACTCTGGCTCCGCGCCCCTATAGCTCAGTTGGTAGAGCTACGGACTTTTAATCCGCAGGTCCCAGGTTCGAGCCCTGGTGGGGGCACCAGAACATTGCCTGTCACACCGGCACCTCCCCTCGACGAGCAGCTCGGGCGAGGTGTCTCGCCGCCCGGCCGTCGAGGTTGGTGGGCCTGGTCGAGTGTTCCGCACCGATGCGGCACGACCCCCGGCGCCCGCAGGACTCGGGCGCTACTCACACCGGATCCGTCGGCCCCTCGGCCAGCCGCTCGGTGCGCAGTTCGTCGACCTCGCGCCCCCGTCGCCGGTACATCACGTTCAAGGCGACCACGACGGCGAACAGCACTGCCCCGGCGATCGCGCCGACCAGACTCGCGCCACGGAATCCCGGCGCATCGACGTCCATGATCCGCTCCCCCGCGTGCGCCCCACTTCCACCGCCCAGGACGACGGTGAGCGTGAGCAGGTTCGGGATCGCCGCGACGAGACCGAGTACCGCGACGGTGATCGCCAGCCATCGGACCTTGCGGCGTCTGCGCATCCGCCACGCGAACCAGAACATCACCAGAGGCGTGAAGGTGCAGAGGGTGCCGAACAACAGGCCCCACAGGACCCCCCGCCCCATGCTCGCCGAAGCGAGTCCACCCATACGCTGCGCCCACCACCGCGGCAGAAATGCGGACAGGACGAAATAGGTGATGACGAGCACGACGACCAGGACCGCGATCCAGATCGTCTTCTTCAGCCAGGGCGGCATTCCCGCTCGCGTCGACGCTTCCTGTGGTGGAGCACTCTCCGGTGTGGTCATTCACTGACTCCATCCAACGAATCGGTGGCAGGTTTGTGAGGCCGGCCAATATTGTCCCCCGGAATACGACGGCGCGGTGCGGAAACCAGACCACGTCACATATGGCCAGTACACTGTGTAACGGGCCACCGCGTCTCGACGACGTAGTCCCGGCACGGAGGTTCGGGCACGGAGGTTACGGTCGAGTAGCCCGCCTGGGCCCGCCGCCGACAAGGCGTTTACCAACCACCTACGGTGCCGTAGGGTGGGCCACAGTCAATTCGCGTACACGGAGGCATGTTTGATGGCGAGGGACCTGACCCAACTCGAGCTCCTGCAAGAGCTGGCGCCGGTGGCCGAGGAGAACGTCAACCGCCACATCTCCATGGCCAAGGAATGGCACCCGCACGACTACGTCCCGTGGGACGAAGGCCGCAACTTCGCCGCGATGGGCGGGGTGGACTGGGACATCGAGCAGTCCCAGTTGGACGAGGTCGCCCGGGCAGCGATGATCACCAACCTTCTCACCGAGGACAACCTGCCCTCCTACCACCGTGAGATCGCGGAGAACTTCTCCCGCGACGGCGCCTGGGGCACCTGGGTCGGTCGGTGGACCGCGGAGGAGAACCGCCACGGCATCGTGATGCGCGACTACCTGGTCGTGACCCGCGCGGTGGACCCCGTCGAGCTCGAGCGGGCCCGCATGGAACACATGACCAACGGCTTCGCGACGCCGGACGAGATCAACGAGTCCGGTGCCGGCTTCCTGCACTCGGTCTCGTACGTCACGTTCCAGGAGCTCGCCACTCGCGTGAGCCACCGCAACACCGGCAAGGCTTGCAAGGATCCGATCGCGGACAAGATGCTCCAGCGCATCGCGGCCGACGAGAACCTGCACATGATCTTCTACCGCAACATGTGCGGTGCCGCGCTCGACCTGGCGCCCGATCAGACCCTCGAGGCGATCAACAACATCGTCCAGAACTTCCAGATGCCCGGCGCCGGCATGCCGAACTTCCGCCGCAACGGCGTTCTCATGGCCAAGCACGGCATCTACGACCTGCGCCAGCACCTCGAAGAGGTCGTCATGCCCGTTCTGCGCAAGTGGAACATCTTCGAGCGCACCGACTTCACCGCGCGCGGTGAAGCGGTGCGGGAGAGCCTCGGAGCCTTCCTCGAGAACCTCGAAGGTCAGGCCACGAAGTTCGAGGAGCAGCGCGACCGGATGCTCGCCCGCGAGGCCAAGAAGCGCGAACAGCGCGCCTCCTGAGGTAGCCCGCGGCACCGGAACCGGCGCCGCACCCCGTTCCACAGATATCCTGTGCCCGGTACCGGATCCTCGGTACCGGGCACAGTCTTTTCCCGTTCTCGAAGAAAGCAGCAGGTCCACCGTCGTGTCGCCCCTCCGCATCGGCTCGCTCGAACTGAAGAGCCCCGTCGTCCTCGCGCCGATGGCGGGCATCACGAACGTGGCGTTCCGCACCCTGTGCAGGGAACTCGAGATCGAGCGGGCCGGGAGCACCTCGGGTCTGTACGTCTGCGAGATGGTGACCGCGCGGGCACTGGTGGAGCGGCAGCCCGCCACCATGCACATGACGACCTTCGGTCCGGACGAGACACCGCGCTCGCTGCAGCTCTACACGGTCGATCCGGACACCACCTATGCGGCCGCCAAGATGATCGTCGACGAGAACCTCGCCGACCACATCGACATGAACTTCGGCTGCCCGGTACCGAAGGTCACCCGCAAGGGCGGCGGTGCCGCCCTGCCCTACAAGCGCACCCTGTTCGGGCGGATCGTCGCGGCCGCCGTCAAGGCCACGGCAGGCACCGACATCCCGGTCACCGTGAAGTTCCGGGTGGGGATCGACGAGGACCACCACACCCACCTGGATGCGGGCCGGATCGCCGCCGCGGAGGGGGCCGCAGCCGTCGCCCTGCATGCACGCACCGCCTCCCAGCGCTACTCCGGTACCGCGGACTGGGGCGAGATCGCCCGACTCAAGGAGCATGTCACCGACGTGCCGGTCCTCGGCAACGGCGACATCTTCGCCGCCGAGGACGCCGCCCGGATGATGGCGGACACCGGGTGCGACGGGGTCGTCGTCGGGCGTGGCTGCCTGGGGAGACCGTGGCTGTTCGCCGAGCTCAGCGCCGCGCTGAATGGGCGTGAACAGCCGACCCCGCCGACGCTCGGCGAGGTCGCCTCCATCATTCGTCGCCATGCGGAACTCCTCGCCGCGCACCACGGCGAGGACAAGGGCCTGCGTGAACTCCGCAAGCACGTCTCCTGGTATCTGCGGGGGTTCCCGGCCGGGTCGGAACTCCGCGTCGCCATGGCACTGGTGAGCAATCTCACCGAACTCGACGACCTGCTGACGAAACTGGACCCGACCATCCCCTTCCCGAAGGACGCCGAAGGCCCCCGTGGGCGCCAGGGCTCGCCCGGAAAGGTCGCACTTCCGGACGGGTGGCTCGACGATCCCGACGATCCGGTCGTTCCTGCCGGAGCGGACCTGATGCACTCCGGCGGATGACGTTCCCGGTGGTCGGCGCCCGCGCGGCAGACGTGGTCCGTCGTCCACCGATCAGTACTATGGCTGCAGCCCGCACCACAGGCGGGTAGCCAGTCGACGGAGAGAGAGCGGGGTGAGCCGGTGGGTGACGACCACGATCCCCCCGCTCCCGGCCCCCTACCGCCGTGGGAGCGAGCGCTCGCCGACCGCCGGTACCGCGAAAGTCACTCGTCCGGCCGACTCGGCCGACGCGCACAGCCCCCCACCGAGGGGCTGTCCGTCGCGGACCTCGTCAAGAAGGTCGCCGACGAGGACGAACCGCAGGATCCCGTGCCCTACGACCCGGACCGCACCGAGGTCATCGCGCCGATCACCGACGACGCTCCCCGGCCCGGCGGCTCTGTTCCCCCCAGCGGCACTGTTCCCCCCGACAATCCGGCTCCCCCGCCATCTCTCCCGCCGCCCGGTCGCCCCGATCCGGCCGCGGTGGACTGGGCCGCCGAGACGATCGAAACCGCGGCCGTCCCCCAGGCAGTGGGAACAGGAACCCTCACTCGTCTCGCGCTGAGCCGCAATCGCCGCCGCAAGCGACTGCGGATCGCGGCTCGCTCGCTCGTCGCTCTCGTCTCGGTCGTCGCCCTCGGCGCGACAGGTCTCGTCTGGGGCTACCTGCGCACCACCGAAGGCAAGTTCTCGCAGATCGCCGCGCTGGACATCGAATCCGACGACATCATCGACGCCCACGGGCAGCTCGGTGACGAGACCTACCTCATCGTGGGAACGGACACCCGGGTCGGCGCGAGTGGCGAGATCGGTGCCGGCACCATCGACGACGCCGAGGGCGCCCGTGCCGACACCGTCATGCTCGTCAACATTCCCGCCGACCGCAGCCGCGTCGTCGCCGTGTCCTTTCCCCGCGACCTCGACGTCGAACGCCCCGAGTGCGAGGCGTGGGACAACGACACCGGCACCTACTCGGACGAGACCTACCCGTCGGCCTACGGGGACAAGCTCAACGCCACCTATGCCCTGGGTGGCCCCAAATGCCTGGTCAAGGTCATTCAGAAGATGTCCGGTCTGAAGATCGGGTACTTCGTGGGAATGGACTTCGCCGGCTTCGAGAGCATGGTCAACGAGATCGGCGGGGTGAACATCTGCACCACCGGACCACTCGAGGACGGCATCCTCGGCACCGTGCTCCCTGCGGCGGGCAACCACAATCTCGACGGACGGACCGCGCTGAACTACGTGCGCGCGCGCCACGTCGATTCCGAAGGCAACGGCGACTACGGCCGGATCACCAGG